>NZ_JAKCNS010000073.1 GCF_021440345.1 Kluyvera intermedia | reverse complement strand
TTTTTAAAGAGCAAAACTTCGCAGTGAACCTTTTCAGGTACACTCTGAAGTTTTCTTGTATTTTTCGCAGTAAAGAAGATGGTGGAGCTATGCGGGATCGAACCGCAGACCTCCTGCGTGCAAGGCAGGCGCTCTCCCAGCTGAGCTATAACCCCATCGCAAAAACGAATCTCTGTACCGACAATTCTTCAGGAAGAATTTGGTAGGCCTGAGTGGACTTGAACCACCGACCTCACCCTTATCAGGGGTGCGCTCTAACCACCTGAGCTACAAGCCTGCAGAGATTTTACTGCTAATTTTCATCAGACAATCTGTG
>NZ_JAKCNS010000072.1 GCF_021440345.1 Kluyvera intermedia | reverse complement strand
GTTGGCAGCATCACCCATTTATAGAATAAATAATTCAATCTAAATAAATATAAAATAATTATCTCAAACATGTTTTTTATTTATTTGAAATCCTTTTTCTTTTTGGTTGTCTATCACAGAAAGTTTTTGTTGGTTTGCATAACGTTATGTGCGGAAGAATAGGCTGGCATACCAATAACTCATATCTGATAAATATAATTGATAGGTGAACCATGAAAAAAATAAATGTTATTTCAGGGATTATTTCGCTTTCTCTATTAATGGCATCATCAATGTCGATGGCGAAAACGGTTTTTATTGCTTCCGATGTGCATCCGGCTGATTACCCGACAACGGCAGCGGTTATCCATATGGGGGAAAAGCTCAGTACCCAAACCGATGGCCGCCTTTCAATCAAGATGTTTCCAAATGGACAAATGGGCGATGAGGGTGCCACGCTTGAAAAAACGCGTGCCGGCGCGATTGATATTCTTCGTGTTTCCATGGCTCCCGTAGGTGGTATTCTTCCGGAAGTCAGCGTCTTCAACATGCCGTTTGTGTTTCGTGATACTGACCACCTGCACCACGTTCTCGACGGCGATGTGGGTACGCAGTTGGGGCAGAAAATTACCGCCAGCAACCTTGGGCTGGTGTTTCTTGGCTGGATGGATGCCGGATCGCGCAGTCTGATTACCAAAAAACCGGTGAAAACGCTGGCTGATCTAAAAGGGGTGAAAATTCGTCTGCAGAATAATCCGATTGGTCTCGATTCCTTCAAAGCCATGGGTGCTAACCCTGTCGTGCTGGCGGTAGGCGATGTTTTTGCCAGTCTGCAAACGGGGGTTATAGATGCCGCTGAAAATAATGAACCGACGTTTGACACAGAAAACTATGTCGTATCAGGGACCAAATATTTCGACAGAACCGAACATTTTATGATTCCAGAAGTTTTTGTGTTCTCGAAAAAGAAATGGGCAAAGTTGTCGTCTGATGATCAGGCATTAATTGTCAAACTGGCGAAAGAGGCTCAGGCGGAAGAACGCGTGCTGTGGGCACAATATGTGGATAAATCTACCAAAAAACTTCAGGAACAGGGCGTTCAGTTTATTGAGGTTGATAAACAGCCGTTTATTGATGCAACGGCTCCCGTCCGCGAAAAATATAGCCAGCAGTTCAGCTCACTGATGCAAGAAATTCAAAACACCAAGTGATTATTTAGCAGGCTCTTTTTATTGACCTGCCCTTTTTGCGGAGAACATATGAAGAATTTATACATTCTACTTATGGATGGGGTTTACCGCGTCTGTATCTGGCTATCGGGAATCAGCCTGCTATTTATGACGTTTATTTATCTGGTGGGTATTTATGCCCGCTTTCGCCCAGACTTTCCCGGCTGGCTCGATTTTTTACCGCATGCTTCAACCAGTTGGCCGGAACCGTTGTCGCAAATATGTATGATCACTTTCTCCTTCGTTGGTGCAGCGGCTGCCTATCGTGCGGGCGGACATATTGCGATCACCATGCTGGTGGATAATATTCCAGCAAGTGCCAAAAAAGGGTTACGGATTGTTGTCGATTTAGCGATGTTAGTGACCTGCTTATATATTATCCGATGGGGAATTTTAGGCTGCATGGATGCCTGGGAAGATATCGTGCCATCGCTGCCGTTACTGACCTCCGGTATTACTCATTTACCGATTCCGCTAGGGTCGTTCTTTACGCTGTTGTTCGTCATTGAAAAATTATTCTGTGGGCCGCAAACGCACCGAAAACTGGTGCAGTACGGCTCGCCGACGGTTGGCCATTAAGGAGCGATCATTATGGATATGACGTTGCTGGTTTTTGTCGTGACCTTTGTCGTGCTCATGGCGATAGGAATGCCGGTGGCTTATGCCGTTGGCCTTACCGCAGCGATAGTGACAGTGTATGCGGACTTCTCCCTTGATGGCCTGATTATTACCATTTTCCACAGCACGGATAACGTGAACCTGTTGACGGTCCCGTTCTTTGTTTTCGCTGGGGCAATTATGGCTGAAGGGGGGATGGCGCGAAGGCTGGTGGATTTTGCCGGGCTGTTCGTTGGTTGGATTCGAGGTGGCCTGGCACTGGTAAACATTCTGGCCTCCACGCTGTTTGGCGCGATCTCGGGGTCATCGGTCGCGGATACCGCATCGATTGGCTCGGTGCTGATCCCGGAAATGGAGCGCAAAGGCTACCCGCGAACGTTTGGTGCGGTGCTAACGGCGAGTGCCTCGGTACAGGCCATTCTGGTACCGCCGAGCCATAATTCGGTGTTGTTTGCCATCGTCGCGAATACCGCCGCCGTGACCATTCCCGCGATGTTCCTTGCCGGGATAATTCCCACGTTTGTGCTCTGCGGGACATTGATTGTGCTGTGCCTATTCTCAGCGCGTAAGAATAACTACCCGAAAGAGGCCAAAATTGAATTCCGTCGCAA
Source organism: Kluyvera intermedia (assembly GCF_021440345.1). GTDB lineage: Bacteria > Pseudomonadota > Gammaproteobacteria > Enterobacterales > Enterobacteriaceae > Kluyvera > Kluyvera intermedia_A. The sequence continues at coordinate 39,919 of NZ_JAKCNS010000072.1, read as the reverse complement.
GGTTAAAATTGCCCTGGATGCGATTTGGGGGCTTATCACCATTGTTATTATTTCCGGAGGGATTCTTTCGGGGTTCTTCACGCCGACGGAGTCAGGCGCTATTGCCTGTATTTGGGCAATGTTCGTCACCTTCTTTGTCTATCGTGAATATAAGTTCAGAGATTTTCCTAAGCTGATTCATCGCACCATCAAAACGGTCACCATGGTGATGGTCTTGATTGCCTTTGCTGCTGCCTTTGGTTCGGTGATGATGCTGGTTGATCTGCCGCAGCAGATATCAGCGGCACTGCTGACGTTGTCCGATAACAAATACGTCATCCTGCTGATTATCAATATTTTGCTGCTGCTGCTGGGCTGCCTGATGGATATGGCACCGCTGATTCTTATTTTGACGCCTATTTTACTGCCCGTCGCGGTACAGTTGGGAATTAACCCGGTGCACTTTGGCATTATTATGATGACTAATCTGGGCATTGGTCTGATTACGCCGCCCGTTGGCTCGGTATTGTTTGTTGCCAGCGCCGTCAGTGGCGTCAAAATTGAACAAGTCGTGAAATCAATGCTGCCGTTCTATCTGGCATTGTTTGCCGTGCTTGTCGTCATTACCTACGTGCCGATTATTTCGTTATGGTTACCGTCAGTTTTTCACTAACTTATTGACGCCAAGGTGATTTTTACGGTACTGCAAGGGGGTCTCACCGATCCCCTTTTTAAATGAACTGATAAAGTAGGTCACTTCGGAAAACCCCACCTGCCCGGCAATTTCGTTCACCGGCAGCGCGCTATGCCGCAGCAGTTCGCAAGCGCGGCGTAGGCGAAGAGTATTGAGATAATTGTGAATATGCTCGCCGGTTTCCGCATGGAAACGGCGCGACAGGTAGCTGCGTGATTTCCCCAATTCTGCCGCTAGTGCGTCGAGGCTGAATTTCTGCCGGTAATTCTCTTCAATCCAGAACATCACCGGGGTGGCAATACCCTGCGCCGACTCGGTCATTTTTTCCTGCACCGGCGGCAGCATACTGAAGAGCGTCATCAGCATATTGGCTATTTGCTCGGTGCTGAGCCCGGAGGTTGTTGCCGCGCTGGCGTAGAGGCTAAACAGATGGTCGATATGTGAATGGGCATCAGCTAAATCGGCAACAAATGCCGGACGACCGCGTGCGGAAAGTGCCTGCAAACGGCGGTGATTGTCGGGGAAATGCTGGAGAAGTTTGGCAATAGCGTGCTGATCGACATGAATAATGGTTCGGCGATAGCTATCTTCGGCTTTCTCATCGACCATAATTTTATGCAGCGTAAACGGTGGGAAGAAAAACAGCCTGCCGGGTCGCATGGTGTACTGGCGATTATCGACGATGACCACGCCGAAGCCCTCTTCAACGTAGAGAATTTCCAGACATTGATGCCAGTGGTGGTAGCGTACGCTATTGGCGAAAAGCCGGCTGAATGACGCCACGGTGTCATTGAGAGTGATCAGCTCCAGATGCTCGGCATTCAAGGATGAAGTCATGTGCAATAGATTTAAATTTTCCCGACATTAATCTTACTACTAAACCACTGTTTTAAATTTTATCAAGCAGCGGTTCAAGCATTGCCATCAGTTGTGACCTGGTTAACATTTCTCCAACCCCCGGACTCTCTATGCTTTAGCCACTTTCGAGGATGGTTAAATAAAGGGGCAGCACAGTGGCGAAAATATCAAAAATATTGTCATCACGAGAAGATGTGACGCAAACGCTGATGACGATGCTGAACGCTCTCGATAAACAATTCCCCGCAGGCGTAGCGCAGTTCTCGCTGGGTAAAACCTGTACGCACTACAGCACGGACATTGCGGAGATGGAGGGCTTATCGAGAGCGCTCTGGGGCCTGTTCCCGCTGTTGGCGGGTGGGGCAGAGGTGCCGTTGAGTGATAAATACATCACCGCGATTAAGCTTGGCACTGACCCGCAAAGCCCATCTTACTGGGGTGAAACCGGGCCGTATGACCAGCGATTGGTTGAGATGGCGGCCTACGGTCTGGGTCTGGCGCTGATGCAGGACACCTTAACCAACCATTTCAGTGAAACGGAGCTGAAGAACCTGCACCGTTGGCTGAATCAAATCACCGACGCGCAGATGCCTGACAGCAACTGGAACTATTTTGCCATCATCGTGCAGCTCGGTTTTAAACGCGCTGGAATGCCATACGACCAGGCGGCTATCGACCGTCGTTTCAATATGATGGAAGCGTATTACCTCGGCGACGGCTGGTACTCTGACGGCCCCGGTCGGCCAAAAGATTACTACATCTCGATGGCATTCCATTTCTACGGTCTGATTTACGCCACCCTGAGTGCGAATGACGATCCCGCTCGTGCGGCGACGCTGCGCGAACGGGCCAGCCTGTTCGCAAAAGACTTTATCTATCTCTCTGCCGCCGATGGTGCATCGGTACCGTTTGGCCGCAGCCTGACTTACCGTTTTGCGATGGTCGCATTCTGGAGCGGCGTGGCTTTTGCTGGGCTGGATGTTTTCTCGCCTGGCGTAGTGAAGGGCATTATCCTGCGCCACTTGCGCTGGTGGCTGGAACAGCCGATTTTCGACCGCGACGGAATCTTAACCCTGGGCTTTGCTTATCCGAATCTGGCGATGTGCGAAGACTATAACGCGCCGGGGTCGCCGTACTGGGCGCTGAAGGTGTTCCTGATTCTGGCACTGCCGGCGGATAGCGATTTTTGGCAGGCACAAGAGTTGCCGCTACCGGAACTGGCTGCGGTGCATCCGATTGTCCCGGCCCAGCAGATTTTGCAGCACCACGAAAACTCGCAGCACGTGGTGATGCTGACCTCCGGCCAGCTGGAGCTGAACAACTACGTTAACACCGAGGCGAAATATACCAAGTTTGCCTACTCCACCCGTTTCGGTTTCACCATTGAGCGGGGGCGCTACGGCATCAAACATGCGGCCTGTGACTCAATGCTGCTGCTATCGGACAACGACAACTACTGGCGCGGCCGCCGTGAGTGCGACAGCGTTGAGATGCTGGATGGCGCCATCTATTCCCGTTGGCTGCCGTGGCACGACGTTCAGATTGATACCTGGCTTATTCCGTGCGGTGAGTGGCATGTGCGCGTACACCGCGTGAATACCGCAAGACGACTACAGACGGTGGAAGGCGGTTTTGCGGTGATGAAAGCAGACGTCGAATCCCGTGCGCAGTTAAGTCGGGTGCGTGCCGACAACGGCGTCAGCGTGATTGCGGATATTACGCCGCAGGCTGGCGTCCGTCAGGGCGATAGCGTGGTGACGCCACCTAACAGCAGCGTGATGTTTGCTGAGTGTGCGGTTATCCCGACCTTAACCGGCGAAATTGAACCCGGTAAACATTGGCTGTGCTGCGCGGTGGCCGCCAGCGGCGATCGCACTGCGCCACAACCGGTATTGCCAACGTTGCTCATTGATAATAATACGCTGCGCGTGACGGATAACACCTGCGGGAAAACTCTTTCTCTGCATATTTAAAAGTAGTCATTAATAAAAAAACCTCTGGCGCGCTCTGAAATAAATATTTAGAGCGTGCACCCTACAACGTTTTGTCGAGGACTGTATGGAAAAGATATCGTCTCAAAACAGGCTGGAATATTACAAAATAAGTTCTTTTATCTTTTTATACTTTTTTACCTGGTCTGCCAGTATTGGTTTATTTGCCATTTGGTTAGGGCAGAAAGCCGAATTGAGCGGGGCGGTGATTGGTACCGTATTTGCCGTTAACGGGATATTCTCGGTGATCCTCAAGCCAATATATGGCTATATCCTCGATAAAATCGGTATGAGTAAATATTTGCTCTATTTTGTGGTGGTGATGTCGGCCCTGATGGCACCGTTCTTTATTTATGTCTACCAGCCGCTGCTGCTGTCCCACACCATGGTGGGGATTGTGGTCGGGGCGATTTATCTGAGCTTTGCCTGGTACGCGGGCGTTGCCGCCTGTGAATCCTATGCCGACCGTTATAGCCGCCTTAATAGCATGGAGTTTGGTCAGATTCGTATGTGGGGCTCACTGGGTTGGGCCGTCGCATCTTCATTCTCCGGCCTGTTATTTAATATCTCACCGGCCTATAACTTCATTATGGGCAGCGTGGCATCGCTGGTGATGCTGGCCGTGCTGATGAGCCTGAAGGTGGATACGCAAAACAGTAATGCCGACGCGGTAATCTCGAAAGATAAAATTGTCCTGAAGGATGTTTTTGACCTGCTGAAAAGCGGCAAGTTCTGGGCCTTCTGTCTTTACGTGGCGGGCGTCGCATGGATGATGTTTGTCGCCGAGCAGCAGTTCTCGCGCTACTTCGTAACCTTCTTTAACGATGTGCATGAAGGTAACACGGTATTTGGTCTGCTGGGAACGGTACAGTCCGGTACTGAATTCGTCATGTATATCTTTATGCCGATGTTCGTGAACTATATCGGCGCAAAACGCGGTCTGCTGATTGTTGGTGCTTTAGTCGGCGCACGGTTGATTATTTCCGGAATGTGCGATTCTCACCTGCTTATTTCAGTGATTAAGCCGATGTACGGTCTGGAAATTTGCCTGCTGCTGGTATCGGTCTTTAAATATATTGCCGAGCATTTCGATAAGCGCGTCAACGCCACCATGTATTTACTGGGCTATCAGGCCATGCTGTATATCGGTAACGTGGTCGTTTCCTCGCCAGCTGGATTATTGTACGACCGTATTGGTTTTGAGAAGACCTATATGATTATGGGCGGCATTGCACTGTTCTTCACGCTTGTCTCCGCCTTCACTTTATCCGCTTGTAAACGCCAGAATCATCGCCAGCCAGCGCTGGATGTGGCTGAAAACGGTATTTCTAAATAAGCTCTACTGAATGAAGGAACCGAAAATGTTAAACCATATCACTCTGGAAAAACTGCGCGAATATCCGGGTGCCCCCGTTAATCTCCAGACGTTTAACGATGAGCTCTGCTCGGCACGTAGCCATGTCCTTAAGCTGATTAGCCGCCATTTAACGGATTTCGGTGATAAATTCCCAGCAGAAGCCTGCGTCAATGGCTACTACCCGTTAACGGAAAACGTGGAATGGACCACCAGTTTCTGGACCGGTCAGCTGTGGCTGGCATGGGAGATGACCGGGGATGAAAAATACCGTGCGCTGGCTGAGAAGCATGTCCGCTCGTTTGGTCTGCGCATCGCCGGGCGGCACGATACCAATACTCACGATTTGGGCTTCCTGTATACGCTCTCTTGCGTATCGGCGTGGCGTCTGACCGGCAATCGTGATGCGCGAGGGTTTTCGCTGCAGGCGGCGGAAGCACTGTTAGAACGTTTCCACCGCAAAGCCGAAATTATCCAGGCCTGGGGTGTGCTGAGCGATCCGGAGCAGGCGGGACGTATGATTATCGACTGCACCATGAACCTGCCGCTGCTCTACTGGGCGACCGAGCAAACCGGCGACCCGCGCTTTGCTGATGCGGCGCGGGCGCATGTCCGCCAGTCGGCGAAATACCTGGTGCGCGACGATGCGTCGACCTATCACACCTACTATATGGATGTGCAGACCGGTGCACCGCGCTTTGGCAAAACGCAGCAGGGCTACGCGGATGATTCGTGCTGGTCGCGTGGGCAGGCGTGGGGAATTTATGGCTTTATGCTGAGCTTTATCTACACCGGCGATAAGGAGTTGATTAGCCTGTCGAAAAAGCTGGCAAATTACTTCCTCAACCGTCTGCCGGAAGATGCTATTTGCCATTGGGATCTGGCGCTGGTGGGGACCGACGCGCTGCGCGATTCGTCATCTGCGGCGATTGCGGTCTGCGGCCTGTTGGAGCTGGTGAAATATCTGCCGACAACCGATCCCGATCGCGATCGCTATCAGCAGTGGGCGATGGGCATGATGTCATCGCTGTCTAAACACTATCTGGTGGGCGTGGACGAGCCGAGTACCGGCGTGCTGAAACATTCGGTTTATCATTTCGCCAGCGATAAAGGCGTGGATGAGTGCTGTAGCTGGGGGGATTACTTCTATGTAGAAGCGCTGGTGCGCATGACGCAGAGCTGGAAACTGTACTGGTAACGGCAGTTAATTACCCGGACGAGGTGCGTGAGCGCCGACTCCGGGTATGTCATATCACCGGGTCAACGTAATGCAACCCGGTTAATCACCGTATGAAACGAACGCTTAAACGCCCGGTTCCAGGATACGAATAGTGGTATCCAGCACGTCGCCTTTCACCGCTTCGCCCCAGGCTTTCATGTGCGGGGTTTGCAGGTGTGCTTCAAGGTGGGCAACGCTTTCCCACACTTCTACCATCACGATAGAGTCCGGTGCAGTCGTCTGGAAACTTACGCCAGCGGCGTTATCAACCAGCGGCGCGTAGCCGTGGCAACCGTCTTCTTTGAGAACGGTAGGGATAATTTTCGTAAACTGTTCCAGCACCGCCTGACGGTGGTGTTGGCCTGGACGAGTACGGATTTCAGCAATAACGGTCAACATGATTAACTCCTTCTAATTCCAGCCTACCAGTTAAGCAAAAATCTTCCCAAGATGCTCGCGGTATTCTGCAACATAACGTGGAACGTCCGGCATTTTGATAACGTCATTGGTGATGAAGGTTGGCAGCGCTTCCATTCCCAGGAACTGGTTAGCTTTGTGGAATGGCAGATATACACCGTCAACGCCCACGCCGTGGAAGAACTGTTCTTTATCGGTGAAGGCTTCCATCGGTGCGTTCCAGGTCAGGGACAGCATATAGGTTTTGCCCTGAATCAGACCGCCGGAGCCATATTTTTTGCTGGCGTCGGAACGGGTGCGGCCATCGCTGGCGTACAGAGAACCATGACCTTCGGTGAACACGTCATCGATGTATTTTTTCACGGTCCACGGTGCGCCCATCCACCAGCCTGGCATCTGCCAGATAACGGTATCGGCCCACAGGAAATTCTGCACTTCTGCTTTCACGTCGTAGTCGCCATCGGCACGAACGACTTTAACATCATGCCCGAGGTCGCGCAGATAGGTCTCCGCGACTTCAGTCAGGGTGTCGTTGAGTTGGCCGTTAGAGTGACCGAATTTTTTTGCGCCGTTGACGATCAGGATGTTGCTCATTATTTGTCCTCAGGAAATTGCGTTTGTCAGCAATGATACTCGGCTCCGTTAAGCGGTTAAATGTACAAAATGTGCAAAGTCTTTTGCTGAAATCGCAATAATATGATTACCAGTGAATTTCGACCTGAAAACCGCCGCCCGGTGCATTGCTAAAGTTGACCGACATCTGATGCAGTGCTGCAATGCGCTGCACAATCGATAACCCCAACCCACTGCCCGTTTCATCTTGCCCCGGGGGACGATAGAAGCGTTCGCCGATACGGGCTAACGCCTCTGGGCTAATACCCGGCCCGTTATCGCGGACGCTGAAACCGCTGCGCTCAAGCGTGACGTCGACCACGCTGCCTGCCGGGCTGTAGCGCACGGCGTTATCCAGCAGGTTGCGGACCAGCAGGCTAAGCAGCAGCGGCTGGGCGGTGCGGCTGACCCGCTGGGCGTGCAGATGCAGGCGGATCTCAATCCCGGATTTTTGCGCCGAGTGGTAGATATCCATCACCGAAGATTGCAGTAAATCGTCGAGATTCACCGTCTGCACGTCGGCTAACTGCTCCAGCGAGTCGAGGCGGGAGAGGGTAAGAAGCTGTTCTACCAGGCGGGTGGCGCGATCGATCCCGGCGTGCAGCTGTACGAGCGCTTTGCTTTGGCTTTCCGGGTCGTCCTGCGACATTTGCGCCACTTCCGCCTGTACCCGCAGCGCGGTCAGCGGGCTGCGTAGCTCGTGGGCGGCGTCTGAGGTAAAGCGACGCTCGCGGGTCATCATGTCCTGAGTGCGGCGGAACAGGTGATTCAGAGCATCCAGCAGCGGCCGGACTTCACTTGGCACGCCTTTAGTATCGAGCGGGTCGCTGGCGTCAGGATCGCGCTGACGCAGGGTTCGGGTCAGCTTTTTCAGCGGTGCCAGCTCGCGGCTCAATAATAAAATCAACAGTAAAAACATCACCGGCAGGGCAATCAGCCACGGCGTGAGCTGGCCGGTAATGATGTCGAGCGCCATCTCGCGGCGGTAGTCCCACTCCTGGCCGACCACGATGCGGTATTTTTTATCGGCGGTAGTGAGCCACAGAAAACGCCAGCGATCGTCATCATTGCTCAGCCGGCCGTCATCAAAGCCTTCCCGACGATAATGGTACGGAATATACGGCCCGTTCTCGCCATCATGAAGCACCATTTGACCGTCGACGGTATAGATAGCAAACGCCAGCGCATCGTCATCCAGATGCCCGTGTTTGACCTTCTTGGGCGCACGAATCCACTGGCGGGAGGTCGGCAGGTCGGCAAAGTCCATGGCGCTGATGCGTTTGGCAAACAGCATCTGCTGGGTATCGAACAGCTTGTCGAGTTTATTCGTGGTCTGCTCCCAGGCGATGGCGCTGGCAAAACACCATGCCACGGCGGCGAGGAGCATAAATAGCAGCGTTAGGCGAAAGCGTAAACTCAGGCGGCGGAGCAGATTCATTGTTCACCCAGGGTGTAGCCGATACCGTGGACGGTACGGATAAAATGGCTGCCGAGCTTGCGGCGTAGATGGTGGACGTGGACTTCAATGGCGTTGCTGGTGACTTCTTCATCCCAGCTATAGAGTTTCTCTTCAATCAGCTTACGCGGCAGTACGCGCCCGGCGTTACGCAGCAATAGCTCCAGTAGCGCAAACTCTTTCGGCTTTAGCGCCAGCGGTTCACCGTCGAGGGTGGCAACCAGTTTTCCCGGACTGAGTTCGACGCCGCCGTGGCGCAGCACGCTGCTGGTTTGCCCATGCGCCCGACGAATCAATGCTTCCAGCCGCGCCGCGACTTCAATCAGGGCGAAAGGTTTGCACAGGTAGTCGTCGGCACCAAGACGGAGTCCTTCCACGCGCTGGCTCAGGGCATCGCGTGCGGTCAGGATCAGCACCGGCTCGCGGTGGGATTTTTCGCGCCACTCGCGCAGAATATCCAGCCCGTCGATACCGGGAAGCGTCAGGTCGAGGATCACCGCATCATACGGCGCGCTGTAGAGTGCAATTTTGCCCTCTTCACCACGGGTAAACCAGTCGATGCTAAAGCCCATTTTGCCGAGCCCGGTTTTGATGCCGTCGCCAATCAGCTTGTCATCTTCTACTAATAGAATTCGCATTTGCCACTCCTTGCCTGCTGCCCTATAAGCCAAGTAAACCGCGCCTTTACGGCTGCTGTACAGCAATAAAAAATCTTTTTTTTCCTTAAGAAGTTGTTAAGAATTGGCATGTGTAATAGGCGTCAGAAACCAATAAGGGAGAACATATTATGAAGAAACTTGCTGCTATCGCCGCCATTCTGGCACTGGCCTCTGCACCGGCTTTCGCTGCTAATCAGGGCGGTTTTTCCGGCCCAACCAGCACCACCATTTCACAAGCCGGCGGTTTCGTCGGTCCAAACGGTACCGTCACCACGGCGGCAAATGCCAAATCGATGCGTGACGATACCTGGGTCACTCTGCGCGGGAACATTATCGAGCGCGTCTCCGACGATCTGTATATTTTCAAAGATTCGAGCGGCACTGTGAACGTCGATATCGACCATAAACGCTGGAACGGTCAGACCATCACGCCACAGGATTTGGTTGAAATTCAGGGTGAAGTGGACAAAGACTGGAACTCAGTCGAAATTGATGTGAAGCAGATCCGTAAAGTCAGCAACTAACGCCCGCTGCAGCTCCTTGCTTTCGACTGCATTGCGCAAGATCGGTCAGGATTGTTGCCGACCGGGAAGGCAAAGTAGGTCATCAGGAGGATGCTATGAACGATGCAATCACAACGGCGTACCGCGAGCGCTTCTCAATGGTGTGCGACTATATCGCCCGCCATCTGGATGAAGTGCTAACGCTTGAGAAACTCAGCGCGCTGGCCTGCTGTTCATCTTATCATTTCCATCGCCAGTTTCTGGCCTTCAGCGGCCAGCCGCTGTATCGCTATATTCAGTGGCTGCGCCTGCGCCGGGCTTCCTGGCGGCTGGCGTTTAATCCGCAGGATAAGGTTATCGATATTGCGCTTGATGCCGGGTTTCAGAGCCCTGAATCGTTCAGCCGCGCCTTCAGAACCGCGTTCGGTAAAAGCCCAAGCCAGTTCCGCCAACGGCCGGACTGGCTGGACTGGCACCAGCGCGTCCCGAAAATAGCCTCACAGGAGCCGCAAACGATGGAAGTGAATATTGTCGATTTCCCACACACTCAGGTGGCGATGCTGCAACACCGTGGTAGTCCGGAACTCGTTAACGACAGCGCCGCGACCTTTATCGCGTGGCGTAAAAGCACCGGCTTATCACCCGTGCGTGACAGCAAAACATTGGGTATCGCCTGGGACGATCCGGCCACTACCTCTGCTGAAGCCTTCCGCTTCGATATCTGCGGCAGCGTTTCGGCAGCTATCCCGGAGAATGATTTTGGTGTGATCAACGGTGAAATTGCCGGTGGACGCTATGCCGTTGGGCGGCACAACGGTTCGCTGGACAATATTTCCCAGACGGTGTGGGCGATGTTCCGCAACTGGCTACCGGGCAGCGGCGAGACCCTGCGCGATGCCCCGGTGTTTTTCCACTACCTCAATTTCATTAACGATGTGCCGGAGCACGAGCTAGAAACCGATATTTATTTGCCGCTGCGTTAACCATCCTGCAACCTCTCTCACGGGCTGTGACTCAGAACGTGAGATAGGGTATTATCTGCGGCAATATTGCCGTCCGTACGGTCAGCATGCAGATTGAGGATCCCCAGTTAATGAGCGATATGGCAGAGCGCCTTGCGCTACATGAATTCACGGAAAACGCCTACTTAAACTATTCCATGTACGTCATCATGGACAGGGCGTTGCCGTTTATCGGTGATGGCTTAAAGCCGGTACAGCGTCGCATCGTCTATGCGATGTCGGAGCTGGGGCTTAACGCCAGTGCCAAATTTAAAAAATCCGCCCGTACCGTGGGTGACGTATTGGGTAAGTACCATCCGCACGGCGATAGCGCCTGTTACGAAGCGATGGTGTTGATGGCGCAGCCGTTCTCTTACCGTTATCCGTTGGTTGACGGGCAGGGTAACTGGGGGGCGCCGGACGATCCGAAATCGTTCGCGGCAATGCGTTACACCGAATCCCGTTTGTCTAAGTACGCCGATCTGCTGTTAAGCGAACTGGGTCAAGGCACGGCTGATTGGGCGCCGAACTTCGATGGTACGATGCAGGAGCCGAAGATGCTGCCTGCGCGTCTGCCGAATATTCTGCTGAACGGTACCACCGGTATTGCCGTCGGTATGGCGACGGATATTCCGCCGCACAACCTGCGTGAAGTGGCCAAAGCGGCAATCACCTTAATTGAAAAACCGCAGACGACGCTCGATGAAGTGCTGGATATCGTGCAGGGGCCGGATTACCCGACGGAAGCGGAAATTATTACCCCTCGCTCGGAAATCCGCAAAATCTACCAGAACGGCCGCGGCTCCGTGCGCATGCGTGCGGTGTGGCATAAGGAAGACGGTGCGGTGGTGATTACCGCGCTGCCGCATCAGGTTTCCGGCGCAAAAGTGCTGGAGCAGATTGCAGCCCAGATGCGCAATAAAAAGCTGCCGATGGTTGATGACCTGCGCGATGAGTCTGACCACGAAAACCCGACGCGTCTGGTGATTGTGCCGCGCTCCAACCGCGTGGATATGGAGCCGGTGATGAATCACCTGTTCGTCACCACCGACCTGGAAAAAAGCTACCGTATCAACCTCAATATGATTGGCCTCGATGGGCGTCCGGCGGTGAAAAATCTGCTGGAGATCCTCACCGAATGGCTGGCATTCCGTCGTGATACCGTACGTCGTCGCCTGAATTACCGTCTGGAAAAAGTGCTTAAGCGCCTGCATATCCTCGAAGGTTTGCTGGTGGCGTTCCTCAACATTGATGAAGTGATTGAGATAATCCGTACGGAAGATGAACCGAAGCCTGCGCTGATGTCGCGCTTTGGTATCAGCGAAACCCAGGCGGAAGCCATTCTTGAGCTGAAACTGCGTCATCTCGCCAAGCTGGAAGAGGTGAAAATCCGCGGTGAGCAGGATGATTTGGCGAAAGAGCGCGATCAGCTGCAGGCCATCCTCGCGTCTGAGCGCAAGATGAGCAACCTGCTGAAGAAAGAGCTGCAGGCCGACTCCGACGCCTTTGGCGATGACCGTCGTTCTCCGCTGCGCGAGCGCGAAGAAGCGAAGGCCATGAGCGACCATGACATGCTGCCATCTGAACCGGTCACTATCGTTCTGTCGCAGATGGGCTGGGTGCGTAGCGCCAAAGGCCACGATATTGATGCGCAGGGGCTCAGCTATAAATCCGGCGATAGCTGGAAAGCCTCGGTGAAAGGTAAGAGCAATCAACCGGTGGTGTTTGTCGATACCACCGGGCGTAGCTACGCCATCGATCCGATTACGCTACCGTCCGCGCGCGGGCAGGGCGAACCGTTAACCGGTAAGCTGACGCTGCCGCCGGGTGCCACGGTTGAGCATATGCTGATGGAAAACGACGATCGGAAACTGCTGATGGCTTCCGATGCTGGCTACGGTTTCCTGTGTACCTTCAACGATTTGGTGGCTCGTAACCGTGCAGGTAAGACGCTGATTTCGCTGCCGGAAAATGCGCAAGTTATGCCGCCGCTGGTGGTGGAAGATGAGTCGGATATGCTGCTGGCTATTACCAGCGCAGGTCGTATGCTGATGTTCCCGCTAAGCGATCTGCCGCAGCTGTCGAAAGGGAAAGGCAACAAGATTATCAACATCCCGTCGGCGGAAGCGGCGAGCGGTGTTGATAGCCTGGCGCATCTCTACGTTCTGCCGCCGCAAAGTACGCTGACCTTCCACGTGGGCAAGCGTAAGATCAAACTGCGTCCGGAAGAGCTGCAGAAAGTCACCGGTGAGCGCGGTCGTCGCGGTACGCTGATGCGCGGTCTGCAGAAAATTGACCGCGTAGAGATTGATTCGCCGCAGCGCGCTTCGGCGGGCGACAGCGAAGAGTAATCTTATTCCCCCGTCGTCAGGCGGGGGACATGACGGAATACATAAAATCGTTGTTAATTCAGCCGTTGCGATTAACAATACCCTTTTGCAGGGGTCTGCAAGTAACAAAGCCTTGTCCGATCTATACACATCATCATTCAAGAGGCATCACGCAACGCGTTCGCGTTTTGTGCCGCGCTAGCGCGGGTCCCAAAGGGGCAAGTGGCTTGAAAGATAACGTGTTTATATGCCCCGTGAGTTGTCTGTGGTGCTGGTGCGTATTGCGCACGCCATCATTCAATCTGACGGGTATAATTCTAAGCGGTTCAGGGTTCAGAGGACGCTATGCTATTAATTTTACGTGTCATTATTGTTGTTATTTATTGCATCTTGGTATGCATCTTTGGCTGTATCTACTGCCTGTTCAGCCCGCGCAACCCAAAACATGTTTCCACTTTTGGTCGCATGTTTGGTCGTATGGCGCCAGTTTTTGGCTTAAAGGTCGAGACCCGCAAGCCTGCTGATGCTGAGAGCTATGGCAACGCCATCTATATCGCCAACCACCAGAATAACTACGATATGGTGACGGCCGCGAACATCGTGCAGCCGCCAACCGTAACCGTTGGTAAAAAGAGTCTGGTGTGGATCCCGTTCTTTGGTCAGATTTACTGGCTGACGGGCAACCTGCTCATCGACCGTAATAACCGTGCCGCTGCGCACAGCACTATTGCGGAAGTGGTGAATTCGTTTAATAAACGCAAAATCTCTTTCTGGATGTTCCCGGAAGGGACCCGCAGCCGCGGTCGCGGTCTGTTACCGTTTAAAACCGGCGCGTTTCATGCGGCGCTTGCGGCGGGCGTGCCGATTATTCCGGTCTGCGTTTCAAATACGTCGAACAAGATTAATCTCAACCGCTGGAATAACGGTTTAGTGATCGTGGAAATGCTGCCGCCAATCGATACCAGTGCGTGGAATAAAGACCAGGTGCGTGATTTGGCGAAACATTGTCGTGAAGTGATGAAGGCAAAAATTGACGAGCTGGATCGTGAAGTCGCTCAGCGTGAGTCTGCCGGTAAAGTGTAATATTGCATAGTGATGCGGGTTATCGCCCGCATCCTGTGTCGTTTTGCTGTTGGGAAATTGATTTCCCATTTTTGATTTGTCAGTTTTGATGGAGCTTATATGTCACTCAGTCGGCGTCAGTTTATTCAGGCTTCGGGCGTTGCGCTTTGTGCGGGCGCCGTGCCGCTGAGAGCGCAGGCCGCAGGAAAGCAACTCCCATTGCCGGTTCCACCGCTGTTGGAGTCCCGCCGCGGACACCCCCTTTTCTTAACGATGCAGCGTACGCATTGGTCCTTTGCTGAAGGCACCCGCGCGAACGTCTGGGGCATCAATGGCCGTTATCTTGGGCCGACGATCCGCGTCTGGAAAGGCGATGATGTTAAGCTCATCTACAGCAACCGACTGACTGAAAATGTTGCCATGACCGTTCGTGGCCTGCAGGTTCCTGGCCCGCTGATTGGCGGTGCCGCGCGTATGATGACGCCAAACGCCGACTGGGCTCCAGTGCTGCCGATTCGTCAGAACGCGGCAACCCTGTGGTATCAGGCCAATACGCCGAACCATACGGCGCAGCAGGTTTACAACGGCCTGGCGGGCATGTGGCTGGTGGAAGATGAAGTTAGTAAGTCCTTACCTTTCCCCAACCACTACGGTGTAGATGATTTCCCGGTCATCATCCAGGATAAACGTCTGGATAACTTTGGTACGCCGGTGTACGACGAACCGGGCAGCGGCGGCTTCGTTGGCGATACGCTGCTGGTGAATGGCGTACAGAGTCCTTATGTCGAAGTCTCACGCGGCTGGGTCCGTCTGCGTCTGCTCAACGCCTCCAACTCGCGTCGTTATTTACTGCAGATGAGCGACGGTCGCCCGTTGCACGTGATCTCCAGCGATCAGGGCTTCTTGCCCGCACCGGTTTCAGCCAAGCAGATTTCGCTGGCGCCGGGCGAGCGTCGGGAAATCCTGGTGGATATGACCAACGGCGATGAAGTGTCGATTACCTGCGGCGAGTCAGCCAGCATCATGGAACGTATCCGTGGTTTCTTTGAACCATCGAGCATTCTGATCTCCACGCTGGTACTTACCCTACGTCCTACGGGCCTGTTACCGTTAGTGACCGATAACTTACCGATGCGCATACTGCCGACGGACGTGCTTAGCGGTACCCCGATTCGTAGCCGCGATATTCTCTTGGGTGACGATCCGGGGATTAATGGTCAGCGCTGGGATCCACAACGTATTGATATCACGGCCCAACAAGGGACGTGGGAGCGCTGGACCGTTCGCGCCGATGCACCGCAGTCATTCCATATTGAAGGGGTGACGTTCCAGGTTCGTAACGTCAACGGTGCGACGCCAATGCCGGAAGACCGGGGCTGGAAAGACACCGTGTGGGTTGATGGTCAGGTGGAGCTGCTGGTGTATTACGCGCAGCCGTCATGGCCGCACTTCCCGTTCCAGTATTCCAGCCAGACGCTGGAACTGGCGGACCGTGGCTCAATTGGTCAAATTCTGGTTAACCCCGCGCCATAATTAAATAAAATCCCGGCGGCGGCGTTCATGGCCTGCCGGTAAATCGCCCCATATCGATGCCCCCGGCAGCGCGCCGCAACGCCGGGGTGATAACTTCGTTATTAATCCCACTTCATTCATAGGCCATTCGGGCTTATAATCCCCGGCCTTTGATTATTTTTTTACCATTTTTTTGGAAGCATAATGAGCGCTATCTCCCTGATCCAACCGGATCGCGACCTTTTCTCCTGGCCGCAGTACTGGGCCGCCTGCTTTGGGTCGGCTCCATTTTTGCCGATGTCACGTGAAGAGATGGATCAACTTGGCTGGGATAGCTGCGACATTATTCTGGTAACCGGCGACGCCTACGTAGACCACCCAAGCTTTGGGATGGCAATTTGTGGCCGTATGCTGGAAGCCCAGGGCTTCCGCGTGGGGATCATCGCTCAGCCGGACTGGAACAGCAAAGACGACTTTATGCGTCTGGGCAAACCAAACCTGTTCTTCGGCGTGACCGCTGGCAACATGGACTCGATGATTAACCGCTACACCGCAGACCGCAAGCTGCGCCATGACGATGCCTACACGGCGGGTAACGTCGCCGGGAAACGCCCGGACCGCGCGACGCTGGTGTATACCCAACGCTGTAAAGAAGCGTGGAAAGATGTGCCGGTCATTCTTGGCGGCATTGAAGCAAGCCTGCGCCGCACCGCGCATTACGACTACTGGTCCGATACCGTTCGCCGCTCGGTGCTGGTCGACTCGAAAGCCGATATGCTGATGTTCGGCAACGGCGAGCGCCCGCTGGTGGAAGTTGCGCACCGTCTGGCCGCCGGCGAGCCTATCGCCCAAATTCGCGATGTGCGTAACACTGCTATCATGGTGAAAGAAGCGCTGCCGGGCTGGAGCGGTGTTGACTCCACGCGCCTCGACACGCCGGGCAAAATCGACCCGATTCCGCATCCGTACGGTGAAGACCTGCCGTGCGCGGATAACAAAACCGTGGCACCGCCAAAGCAAGAAGCCAAGCGTGTTACCGTACAGCCGCCGCGACCGAAGCCGTGGGAAAAGACCTACGTTCTGCTGCCGTCCTTCGAGAAGGTAAAAGGCGACAAAGTTCTCTATGCGCACGCTTCGCGTATTCTGCATCATGAAACCAACCCGGGCTGCGCCCGTGCGCTGATGCAAAAACACGGCGAGCGCTATATCTGGGTTAACCCCCCGGCTATCCCGCTGTCGACCGAAGAGATGGACAGCGTATTCGCGCTGCCGTATCAGCGTATTCCGCATCCGTCATACGGCGACGCCCGTATCCCGGCGTACGATATGATTCGTTTCTCGATTAACATCATGCGCGGTTGCTTCGGCGGATGTTCGTTCTGTTCTATCACCGAGCACGAAGGACGTATTATTCAGAGCCGTTCGGAAGATTCGATTGTTAATGAAATCGAAGCGATTCGCGACACGGTTCCCGGTTTTACCGGGATTATCTCCGACCTCGGAGGCCCTACCGCCAACATGTATATGTTGCGCTGCAAGTCACCGCGCGCGGAGCAGACCTGTCGTCGCCTGTCGTGCGTGTATCCAGACATCTGCCCACATATGGATACCAACCACGAGCCGACGATCAATCTCTATCGCCGCGCTCGTGAGCTCAAAGGCATCAAGAAAATCCTCATCGCCTCCGGCGTTCGTTATGATATTGCGGTTGAAGATCCACGCTATATCAAAGAGCTGGCGACCCACCACGTGGGCGGCTACCTGAAGATAGCGCCGGAGCATACCGAAGAAGGGCCGCTGTCGAAGATGATGAAGCCGGGCATGGGCACCTATGACCGCTTTAAAGAGCTGTTTGATACCTACTCAAAACAGGCGGGTAAAGAACAGTATCTGATCCCGTACTTTATCTCCGCGCACCCGGGTACGCGTGATGAAGACATGGTGAATCTGGCGCTGTGGCTGAAGCAGCGTCGTTTCCGCCTCGATCAGGTGCAGAACTTCTATCCATCTCCGCTGGCCAACTCGACCACCATGTATTACACCGGCAAGAACCCGCTGGGCAAGATTGGCTATAAGAGTGAAGACGTGGTGATCCCGAAAGGTGACAAACAACGTCGTCTGCATAAAGCGTTGCTGCGCTATCACGATCCGGCTAACTGGCCGTTGATTCGTCAGGCGCTGGAAACGATGGGTAAAAAGCACCTGATCGGCAGCCGTCGAGACTGTCTGGTACCGGCGCCGACTATTGATGAAATGCGCGAAGCGCGTCGTCAAAACCGCAATACTCGTCCGGCGCTGACCAAGCACACGCCGGTGGCGCATCAACGCCAGACGCCTGCGGATAACAAAGGGAAAAAACGCCCTAAACCGGCATCGCGTTAAGCTGCTACAGGCCCCGGAGTTGGCGTTTGGCCGCTCCGGGGTGAATAAGAAATGCTCCGCCATAAACTGACGGAGCAGGAAGGATTACCCGCCGAACTGATCCGGGTCTGGGCCCAAACGCTTGTTCTGGTCCAGCTTGGTGATTGCACTCAATTCCTCTTTATCCAGACGGAAATCCCAAACGTTGAAGTTCTCGGTGATACGCGATGGCGTCACCGATTTCGGGATCACCACCAGACCGCTGTCCAGGTGCCAGCGAATGACGATCTGCGCCGGGGTTTTGCCGTATTTATCCGCCAACTGATGGATAATTTTCTGATCGAACACGCCTGCGCCGCCCTGAGCCAGCGGGCTCCAGGATTCGGTCTGGATTTTATGCATTGCATTCCAGGTATTGAGCTGGCGCTGCTGTAGCAGGGGATGAAGCTCAATCTGGTTAATCATCGGTGCGATACCGGTCTCATCAATCAGCCGTTGCAGGTGCGGAACCTGGAAGTTACAGACGCCGATGCTCTTCACCAGCCCCTGTTTTTGCAGCTCAATCAGTCCCTTCCAGGCCTCGACGTAATGGTCAATCGCCGGAACCGGCCAGTGGATCAGATACAGATCGAGATAGTCGAGCTGAAGGTGTTCCAGACTTTCCTGTAGCGCTTCTGCGGGCCGCTGATGGGCGTCATTCCAAAGCTTAGAGGTGATGAACAGATCTTCGCGAGGCACACCTGCGCTGCTGATAGCTTTACCGACTCCCGACTCGTTTTTGTACGCGGCGGCGGTATCAATAGACCGGTAGCCGACCTCGATAGCCTTATGGATCGCGGTGACGACCTCTTCGTTGCTAGCCTGCCAAACGCCCAGGCCCAACTGCGGCATTACATTGCCATCGTGCAGTTTAATCACGGTTGGATGTGTCATGCATTTCTCCTTTTTTACAGCTTATCAGGGCATGCCCTGGTAAGGTTTGTAGGATCAAGTCTGGTCTATAAACGCAAAAACGACAGCTAAAGTTGTCGTATTTCAAATTGCAGATGCGTTATCTGCGTTGAGTTTTCCCCGCCACGTTCTTACGTCGGTGGCGGGGAAAAGCGGCGTAGGCGCCGCGATTGATTGGGCGAAAATTAGCGTGCGGCTTCGTAAATACGACGGCTCACGTCCAGGGTAATATCCTGATTTTCTCCCAGTTTGGTCATGCCGTGCTCTTCAAGTTTTTTCAACAGCGCTGGGATGGAGCTACCGTCCAGACCGTAGTCGGAGAAGCGGGTTGGTACGCCCATCTGCTCGAAGAAGCTGCGGGTCGCGGCGATGGCGGCATCGATACGCACATCGTCAGAGCCTTCGGTAATGTTCCACACACGTTCGGCGTACTGCAGCAGTTTGGCGCGTTTGGTGTCGCGTTTTTCATTCCACAGGGATGGCAGAACGATAGCCAGCGTTTGCGCGTGATCCAGACCGTGCATGGCCGTCAGTTCATGACCCAGCATATGGGTCGCCCAGTCCTGCGGAACGCCCGCACCAATCAGACCGTTCAATGCCTGAGTGGCTGCCCACATGATGTTGGCACGCACGGCGTAGTTTTCTGGTTCTTTCAGCGCTTTCGGGCCGTCTTCAATGAGCGTCAGCAGAATACCTTCCGCGAAGCGATCCTGAATTTTACCGTCAACCGGGTAGGTGACGTACTGTTCTACGGTATGCACGAAGGCGTCAACGACGCCGTTAGCGACCTGGCGCGGTGGCAGAGTGTAGGTGTAAACCGGGTCGAGAATGGCGAACACCGGCTGCACGTGCGGCGACATAAAGGCACGTTTATCACCGGTCGTTTTACGTGATACGACGGCACCTTTGTTGGATTCAGAACCGGTTGCCGGCAGCGTCAGCACGGAGCCCATCGGGATCGCGCTGGTGACGTTGCTGCCGTAGGTTTCCAGAATTTCCCAAGGATCGACGTTGATATCGTAGTGGGCTGCTGCCGCGATAAATTTAGTGCCATCCAGCACCGAACCGCCGCCAACCGCCAGCAGGAAAGTCACTTTCTGCTCACGGGCAATTTTCACCGCGTTCATCAGCGTTTCGTAGGATGGGTTTGGCTCGATACCGCCGAATTCCATTACGTCGAGGCCTTTCAGCGCATCCAGAACCTGATCCAGAACGCCGGTTTTTTTCACGCTACCGCCGCCGTAGGTCACCAGAACGCGAGCGTCTGCGGGGATCTGAGCGCGCAGATTTTCAATTGCGCCTTTACCGAACAGAATGCGGGTCGGGGTGTGAAGATCGAAATTAAACATTGCTCGTTCCCTTCTTTATGGGTGGAAAAACAGGGCGGCGAAGGTCGCTGCCGAATGACATCATTGTGGTCTTCACCGACAAAGCGCTCAATGCACATTTCTGCGATTGTCTTGCCCATTTCTCCATAAGGCTGGAGAAATGCATCAATCATGTCCACAATGATTGCGTCGGAAAAGGTACCTGGAGCGTTCGTTGATGAACCGTGAAGAGATCTGTGCGCTGCTGACAGAAAAGACTAAGCAGCTGAAAAGTAAAGAACAAAGCTTAAGGGCCGTACTGCCTGATATTCAACTGATCTACGGCACTCAGCCAAGCGGCCGCACGCCGGTGATGTACCGGCCGGGCATCGTGTTTCTCTTTTCCGGTTATAAAATCGGTTACATCAACGAGCGCACCTTTCGTTACGATGCCAACGAATATCTGTTGCTCACCGTACCTTTACCCTTCGAATGTGAAACTTTTGCGACCGAAGAGGCACCGCTGGCGGGATTTCGCCTCGACGTCGATGTTTTACAGCTGCAGGAGCTGCTGATGGACATTGGCGAGGATGCGCTGTTTCGCCCGGCGATGGCGGAAAGCGGAATTAACTCCGCCACCTTGTCGGATGAAATCCTCTGCGCCGCAGAACGCCTGCTGGACGTGATGGAGCGACCGTTGGATGCGCGTATCCTGGGGAAACAGATTATCCGCGAAATGCTTTACCACGTGCTGTTGGGGCCGCGCGGCGGTGCGCTGATGGCGCTGGTTAGCCGCCAGACTCACTTCAGCCAGATTAGCCGGGTGCTCAAACGTATTGAGAGTCAGTACACCGAAACCCTGAGCGTGGACCAACTGGCGGCGGAGGCGAATATGAGCCTGTCCGCGTTCCATCATAACTTTAAGTCGGTCACCAGCACCTCACCGCTGCAGTACCTGAAAGCCTATCGCCTGCATAAAGCCAGAATGATGATGGTACATGATGGTCTGAAGGCCAGCGCGGCGGCAATGCAGGTGGGATACGAGAGCGCGTCGCAGTTTAGCCGGGAGTTTAAGCGTTATTTCGGCATCACGCCGGGAGAGGATGCGGCGCGTTTGCGCGGAATGTAAAAACAGAAAACCCGGCAAATACCTAACACTGTTCACTTAAGCAAAGCGATTAGGGGAAACGCCGGGATTTGGTTCCCGGAGGGACGCCAAACCCGGCGGTCGCCCCGGGTATCTCAATCTTAAACTAACGATGTTAGGTATTTGCCGGGTTTCAGATAATTCACAAGATGCGCGCGATAAAAGCGCGCAGGTGAATACGCCAATCAGGCGTCGCAGTACTTCTTCTTAATCACCACAATGACCGTACCCAAAAGGCCGGCAACCAGCAGGAATATTGGCAGAATCATCAGGAAGGTCATGACCTGATCTTCATGGCGTTTAACGAAGGGGATCATGCTCAGGGCATAGCCGAGGCTAGTCACCACGCCAACCCAAAGCAGCGCGCTCAGCCAGTTAAACAGCTGGAAGCGGCGATTTGGCAAACCGGAAATACCCGCCATTGTTGGCAGCAGGGTACGCACAAACGCCAGGAAGCGCCCGGCCAGCAGGGCCAGCAGACCGTGGCGGTCAAACATGCAGGTTGCACGTTGATGATATTTATCCGGCAGCTGCGACAGCCAGCCTTTCACCACGCGAGTGTTGCCAAGCCAGCGACCTTGAATGTAGCTCAGCCAACAGCCAAGGCTTGCAGCGGTGGTGAGGATCACAAGAGTCGGGACGTAGCCCATCACGCCCTTAGCAATGAGCGCCCCCGCCAATAGCAGCAGGCTATCACCGGGTAAGAATGAGGCAGGAAGCAGGCCATTTTCCAGAAACAGAGTGGCAAACATGACCAGGTAAACGATCCCCACGACGTGCGGATTCGCCAGAGCAGCAAAATCGTGCTGCCAAAGCGCGGCGACAATCTCTTGAATAACGACCATGAACATTCCTGTGGAACAGCGTTTTCACACATTGTACGCCCGAATGATTAAGAACACCTTGATCGCATACGCAACAAATGAAGCGGCGTTGTTCTGATTTTCTGACAACAACGCGTAATTTGTTTACGCCCGATGTGGGTGTATCGATTCGGGAGACGACTGCTCTCAACATCGTTGAGGCGCCACTCGGAGCGCCCAAAAAATAAGTTAACCTGCCCGACCCCTTACGCCGCCGGGCAGTGGCTATGTTACACGATGCGGGAAAATCCTGCCGCTAAATCCTCAATCAGATCGTCAATGTTTTCTAAACCGATATGGACGCGAATTAACGTGCCGCTGAAATCGATTTTACCGTCAGGGCGAATGCTGGCAAGTTCCTCCGGCTGGTTCGCCAGAATCAACGACTCAAAACCGCCCCACGAGTACGCCATGCTGAATAGCGAGAAGTTATCGAGGTAGGTTGCCAGTTCGTCCGGGGTCAGATGCTTTTTCAGCACGAAGGAGAACAGGCCGCTGCTGCCGGTAAAATCACGCTTCCAGAATTCATGGCCTTTACTACCTGGCAACGCGGGGTGGTTGACGCGCTCGACCTGCGGTTGCTGCGCCAGCCATTCGGCGATTTTCAGGCTACTTTCATGGTGCTGACGTAAACGCACGCCTAACGTACGCAGGCCGCGGCTGGTCATATAGGCGGTATCGGCGTCGAGCATTTGGCCCATCAGATAGGCGTTCTCGCGCAGCTGCGGCCAGCAGCGTTCGTTAGAGACCGCCGTGCCGACCATCGCGTCAGAGTGGCCAATCAGGTATTTGGTGCCCGCCTGAATGGAAATATCGATACCGAAATCCAGCGCTTTAAACAAAATACCGGCGGCCCAGGTGTTATCGATCATGATGATGGCGTCAGGCGCAACGCGACGAACGGCGGCAACAATGGCCGGGACGTCGTGGACTTCCATGGTGATGGAGCCCGGAGATTCAAGGAACACCACTTTGGTATTGGGCTGAATCAGCGTGGCAATCTCTTCGCCAATCAGCGGATCGAACCAGCTGGTGGTGACGCCGAGCTTGGCCAGAATTTTAGTGCAGAAGTCCTGGCTTGGCTCATAGGCGGTGTTGGTCATCAGCACGTGATCGCCCTGTTCGACGAACGCCAGAATGGTATTGGCGACAGCCGCCGCACCGCACGGGAAAAGGGCGCAGCCCGCGCCGCCTTCCAGTTCGCACATTGCTTCCTGCAATGAGAAGTGGGTCAGCGTTCCGCGACGCCCGTAAAACAACTCGCCGTTGGCGCGGTTATGGGTCGCGTGTTTCTTGGCGGCTACCGTTTCAAAGACCAGCGAAGAAGCCCGCTGAATCACGCTATTGACCGAACCCTGGGTATATTTTTTGCTGCGTCCGGCGTTAACCAGCGCGGTATCGAGGTGCTTCTCTGCCATGTCTGTCATACCTGTTTTTATACGTCTGGACGTCTAAACTATCACGATTGTCAGCTGGGTATAGCGTTTCCTGCGCATACAGCAGAAAATTTTGCCTTATCCGCCGGAGAAAACTTTTTTACTGCGTAAGCGCAAGGAAAATAAGTGTGATTTAGGTCAATATGCAAATACTAATGAGAACTACTATCAATTCGACGTTTTTTTGATATTATTGTGCTCAGATTTTGTGATTTATGTCCTGGAGATACACAGTGGGTAATAATTTGATGCAGGCGGATCTCTCCGTTTGGGGTATGTATCATCATGCCGACATCGTGGTTAAAGTGGTCATGATCGGCCTGATTTTGGCATCCGTCGTCACCTGGGCCATCTTCTTCAGCAAGGGTGCAGAGCTTCTCTCCCATAAGCGCCGCCTCAAGCGCGAACAAAAACTGTTAGGGGACGTTCGTTCTCTTAACCAGGCGAGTGAAGTGGCAACGGCATTTGATGCCCGCAGCCTCAGCAGCCAATTAATCAACGAAGCGCAGAACGAGCTGGAGCTCTCTGCGGGTTCGGAAGATAACGAAGGCATTAAAGAGCGTACCGGTTTCCGTCTTGAGCGTCGCGTGGCGGCGGTTGGACGTCACATGGGCCGTGGTAATGGCTTCCTCGCGACCATCGGTGCAATCTCCCCGTTCGTCGGTCTGTTTGGTACCGTATGGGGCATCATGAACAGCTTCATCGGTATTGCCCAGACGCAAACCACCAACCTGGCGGTCGTGGCCCCGGGTATTGCAGAAGCGCTGCTGGCGACCGCGATTGGTCTGTTCGCTGCGATCCCTGCGGTGGTTATCTATAACGTCTTCGCACGTCTTATCGGCGGTTTTAAAGCGAGTCTCAGCGACGTTGCAGCGCAGGTGCTGCTGCTGCAGAGCCGTGACCTGGATCTCAGCGCCAGCGGCGTGCATCCGGTTCGTACCGCCCAGAAATTACGAGTAGGTTAATGCCCCATGGCAATGCGTCTTAATGAAAATCTGGACGATACCGGCGAAATGCATGACATCAACGTAACGCCGTTTATCGACGTTATGTTGGTACTGCTGATTATCTTCATGGTGGCGGCACCGCTGGCAACCGTTGATGTTAAAGTCAACCTGCCGGCTTCTTCAAGCCAGCCACAGCCGCGTCCGGAAAAACCGATTTATCTGTCGGTGAAAGCGGATAAATCCATGTTCCTCGGCAATGACCCCATTACCGAAGACAACATGGTTTCCGCACTGGAAACGCTGACGGAAGGTAAGAAAGATACCACCGTCTTCTTCCGTGCTGATAAGACGGTCGATTACGAAACGATGATGAAGGTGATGGACACCCTACATCAGGCAGGCTATCTGAAGATTGGCCTGGTCGGCGAAGAGACCGTCGCCAAAAAATAATCATCCCGAATGGCGCACTCTGCGCCATTCGTTTTTATGCTCTCCTGCCGCGCTGAATATTTCCCTTAAGTCCTATTTTGAATCTCTAAATACAATCAAAAATTAAGTGTTATTTAGTACGATTTAATTCGCGGAATATAGTATTAACCTTTCTGCGATTAATTCTGAATGCTAACAATAATATAAGCACCCGCATCGGTTCAGGCATTAGCATGCCGGGGAACCGTAGCCGGGTGTTTCAGCATTTAGCCCGGTGTAAAGTCACAAAAATGAAAGCTGTATGATAAATGATCAAGATGTGTGACAGCTTCCGCAGTTGCTATAAAACGTAATACCAGTACGAAAAAAGACAATAGGATTGTTTTTTTCATCCTCCTACATTGAAGCCTCTTCAATTAAAGGGGATTACCTCGTGGCAAACGATTCAAAATTGTCTATTTCAGAAAAGCTGGGATACGGCATGGGCGACGCCGCTTGCGGCATCGTCTACTCTTCGGTAACGATGTTTTTGACCTGGTTTTACACCGATATTTACGGCCTCTCGGCAGCCGCTGTGGGGGTCATGTTCCTGGTGACTCGTGTACTTGATGCGATAACCGACCCGCTCACCGGCATCGTTGCCGACCGGGTAAAAACCCGCTGGGGCCACTTCCGCCCGTGGCTTATCTGGTTTGCCGTTCCTTACGCCGTGCTGGCGGTAATGACCTTCACTACGCCAGCCTTTAGTGAATCCGGTAAGTTGGTATATGCCTACCTGACATACACCTTGCTAATGCTGTGTTACACCTTTATCAATATTCCCTACTGTGCGCTTGGCGGTGTCATTACCCGTGATGAAAAAGACCGCCTGTCGGCGCAATCCTACCGGTTTACTATCTCTTCCGTTGCCGGGCTGATGGTCTCTGTGGCGACCTTGTTCCTCGTCGATTATCTGGGTAAGGACGATAAGCAGTTCGGTTTTCAGGCCACCATGGGGATCATGGGGGTGATAGCCATTGTGATGCTCCTGTTCTGTTTCTTCTCGACCAAAGAGCGTGTTGCGCCAGCGGTGGAACAGCAAAGTAGTATTCGGGAGGATCTGCGTTCGCTGTTGGCAAACGATCAGTGGCGGATCGTGGCGATCATCACCTTTTTCTCCAGTATGGCGGGAGTCATGCGCGGTGCGGCGACCTTGTACTACGCCACCTACCTGATGATGGGCGGCGTCGAGTCCGCAGCCGGGACGGCGATGAAGTCGGCGTTTATTTCAACCAGCGTGGTGGGCACTATTATCGGCAGTATCGCCGCAGGCTGGCTGGCAAAGCGCTATCGCGCAGTGTCGCTGTTTAAAAACATTAACCTGCTGTTGGTTGTGGTCGGCGTGGTGATGTTCTTCGTGCCGCCGACCTGGCTGCCGGTAGTGTTCCCGCTGTATTTCCTCGTTGGCTTCTTCCACCAGATGTATCAACCGTTTAAATGGAACATGATGGCTAATGCCGCTGACTACGGCGAGTGGAAATTTGGTCGTCGCATTACCGGGCTGTCTTACTCTGGCAATCTGTTTGCGCTGAAAATGGGGATGGCGGTTGCCGGTGCGGTCGTGGGCTTCTCGCTGGGATTGTTTGGTTATCAGGCGGGCGTATCGGTACAAACGCCGATGGCGACAATGGGGATTGTTGGGCTGCTGACCCTGGGGCCATCGCTCTCCTATCTGGTGCTGTGGTGGTTGTCGCGCTTTTATAAACTTGATGATCAGGCGATGGCAACGATTCAACGTGATTTGTCGGCCCGCCAGCAGGCAAATTTAGCGCTAAACGATGCCAAACCAGAAGCCGTGACAGGCTTACTGCACAAGGCCTAAGGAGGGCGAGATGACATCAAATGACTATCAGAATCCGATCCTCTGCGCTGACTATTCAGACCCGGATATCGTGCGGGTGGGCGATGATTTCTTTATGGTTTCCTCCAGCTTTAACCATATGCCAGCATTGCCGATTCTACATTCGACTGACCTGGTGAACTGGAAAATCATCAATCATGTTTTTAACGCTTTACCGCTGGCAGGGTTTGATGAATACCAGCCGGGCAAAGGCGTCTGGGCGCCGTCGATTCGCTGGCATGATAATAAGCTGTGGGTGTTTTTCAGTACCCCGGATGAAGGGATTTTCATGTGTCACACTGACTCCCCATGGGGGGAGTGGAGCCCACCGCACTGTGTGCAAGCGGCTAAAGGATGGATCGACCCATGTCCGTTTTGGGATGACAACGGTGAAACATGGCTGGTACACGCGTTCGCCCACAGCCGCAGTGGGATTAAACACCAACTGCAGCTATTCGCTATGTCACCTGACGGTAAACAGCTTTTGGGGGAAGGGCGCATTATCTATGACGGTAGCTGCGATCAGCCCACGCTAGAAGGGCCAAAAGTCTATAAACGCGGCGAGTGGTATTACATCTTTGCCCCAGCGGGCAGTGTGGAAACCGGGTGGGAAACGGTGCTACGTGCCAAAAAGATGACGGGCCCGTGGGTAGCGAAAAACGTTCTGTTCCAGGGGAATACGCCGGTCAATGGTCCGCACCAGGGCGGGTGGGTTGAGTTGGACGATGGCGAATGTTGGTTTGTCCATTTCCAGGATGCGCATTTGTACGGGCGCATTGTGCACCTACAGCCGATGCGCTGGGAGGCCGACGACTGGCCACGCATTGGGGAACCGCTGGGTGAGGATGGTGAAGGGCAACCTATAATGCGTGGGCCGCGCCCGGCAAGCCTGCCGCTATCCCCACGTGTGTTACCGCAAACGAGCGATGATTTTTCTGATGGTAAGCCCGGCCTGCAATGGCAGTGGCAGGCCAACCCCAATCCCGCGTGGCTGCTAGCGGGAAAGCATCAGTTGAACCTTCGCTGTTGCGCGCTACCGCAGATAGAAAATAAGCATAATTTCTACTGGCTACCTAATCTGCTGTTGCAAAAATTTCCGGCCTGGCAATTCTCCGCTCAGACTTCGTTGGCGCTAAATGCGGCGACGTCCGGTGACGCCGGTGGGCTGATTGTCTACGGTGAACGTTATGCTGCACTGCTGCTGGAAAACGTCGGTGATAGGCAGCGGCTGCTGTGGGTGACGGGCTGGATGAGCGATGCGGGAGTCGTACGTGAAACTCGCGAGGCGATAGCGCATGTGGATGCCGCAACCTGCGAGATGAAGGTAGACGTTTCCTTAGGGGGCATCTGCCGCTTTGCCTGGCGTCAGGAGGGCGGTGATTGGCGGTCTATCCCGCAATCCTTTGCCGCAGGGAAAGGGAAATGGGTTGGGGCAAAAGTAGGGCTGCTGGCGCTATCACTGGAATCAACGATAGCGGGCGGCTCCTGCGCGTTCGATCATTTTGCTCTGGATATTATCGGCTGATCCGGTTTTTTTTCGTCATCCTTTTCTATTTTCAGGATGACATTAGACGTCCGATAATCCCCGTCGGCCAGGCCGCGACTGATCTCGAGAGTCGCGGTCTCCCGGCTGAGGACGTGCTGATAGCAGGCTTCCGTATGCGCCAGGATTTTGTCCCGCAGGTGGGGATAACGCGCCATCACTTCACAGAGCGCGGAGCCAAAGATTTCCTCTTTGACCTGATAAGCATAGATTTCACGGCGGTTTTGCCACTTCATTTTGACTAACGCCGCGGGAATGGGCGCAGAAGGGCTAGAGATGCGACGACCTTCGGCGTTTTTTTCATCGCGTAACGCCTGAAGATTTCTCTGGAGAAGAGTTTCATCACTTATCTGCGGGCTTAACGTTATATTAGCCTCAGTAACATCGACAAGTTTCATACTACTTTTCCGTCAGATTATAAAACAGCGGAGCAGCTCTTTCCTGGGTCATTAAATTAAGCCAGATTTTATTACCGTCTTCATTAATGTCCTGGGTTTTTAACTCTATAATTTGACTTAACTCCAGCGCGGAGATCTCCCCCTGTACGACCAGGTTATTTAGCATAAGGGCAAAGGCTTCAATTTTAGCCACCCGATATAATCTATCTTTAATATGACGATCGCGCTCTTCGAGTAATGGGTTACGGGACTGACCGCCGCTTATCAATATCTCATCTTGCCAATCGGCGAGCGAAGCTTTCTCCGGCTCGACGAGCTGAAGCGGCTTCACATCACTGCTCTCAGCGTCTACGGCTGAGATACAAAAGCGAGCTGGGATAAGGGTTTCAGCTATCATATAGGCATCATCATTCGATTGGCAGGAGCGTAGTTTTTATTATAGTGAGGTTCGTTGACATTATCATGGAGCACTTTTAAAATCAAAAAAAGTGGAGAAAACCATGAGCGGTATTATTTATTTTGTGATGGTGTTGCTGTTACTCACCGTCATTATTTTATTTTTCATGTACGGTCAAAATAACGAAACATCTGATACTGATAATGAAAAGGCGGCACCTACAGAAGCTGCACCGCTGAACAAAGATGAAGGTGAAAACCATTTCGCCGGGCTGATGAGTACCATTACCCCGCCATGGTACTGGCGTATTAATCATGAGTATATCGATTTTCTCCAGTCCACGATTAAGCGCATGTCGATTGATGAATTAAAAGAAACGCCCGGCCTTTTTGAAGCGCAGGAGCGCTGTCGTGACCTCAATGGTGCCGTCTATGAGTATTACGACGAGATCAAACGACGCTGCCTCAAGGGCGAACAGGTCACGCTGGGCGATCCGGTGGTGACAAGTCTTCAGCAGTGCTACCGGGAATTTGCTCAGGAAGCCTATCCCGAGCTGGTTGCGTTGGTATGGCCAGACTATCAACGGCCGTTTATTCGCCCCCATGATGTGTGATTTTAGCTGTTGATATTATGTTGCGTAGTTGCGATATACTCTCAGCCGAATTTGACTTATCAACAGGACACTATGGAACGCTTTCTTGAGAATATGATGTATGCATCGCGCTGGATTCTGGCCCCGGTTTATTTTGGTCTTTCGCTGGGGCTGCTGGCTTTAGCCATCAAGTTCTTTCAGGAGATCTTTCATGTTCTGCCCAATATCTTCAGCCTGGCTGAGGCGGATCTGATACTGACCCTGCTGTCGCTGGTGGACATGACGCTGGTCGGCGGACTGCTGGTGATGGTGATGTTTTCCGGCTATGAGAACTTCGTCTCGCAGCTGGATATCAGCGCCCACAAAGAGAAACTGAACTGGCTGGGTAAAATGGATGCCACCTCGCTGAAAAATAAAGTGGCGGCATCAATTGTGGCTATCTCGTCTATTCACCTGCTGCGAGTGTTTATGGATGCTAAAAACGTCCCGGATAACAAGCTGATGTGGTATGTGATTATCCACCTGACCTTTGTTCTCTCTGCATTTGTGATGGGCTACCTCGATAGCGTGACCCGCGCGAAAAAAGGCTGACTTTAGCGTATTCCCCGTGAATATATTGCAGGCCGGATAAGGTGTTATCCGGCCTGCTGATACGCAGACCCTCTATTTATCAGACGACGCCTGCCAGAGATTTAGCTGCCCATCCGCCACGTGTTTATCTATCTGCGCCAGCTCTTCAGGCGAGAAATGCAGATTATCCAACGCTTTCACGTTCTCTTCTATCTGCTCAGGACGGCTTGCGCCAATCAGGACCGACGTCACGCGTTGGTCTTTAAGCAGCCAGCTCAGCGCCATTTGTGCCATCGACTGTCCACGCTGCTGCGCCATCTCATTGAGCAAGCGTAGGCTGCTCAGGTTGCTTTCGCTCAGCATGTTTTCCGTTAGGCCTCGTGCCTTTTTACCTTCTGTTTGCATGCGTGAACCGTCGGGAATACCGTTGAGGTATTTACCGGTCAGCAGCCCTTGCGCCAGTGGGGTAAAGGCAATACAGCCGACGCCGTTGTGTTCAAGGGCATCGAGCAGACCGCTCTTATCGACCCAGCGGTTTAGCAGGTTATAAGACGGCTGGTGGATGAGTAACGGGATTTTCCATTCGCGCAGCAGTTCAACCATTGCCTGGGTGCGCTCGGTCGAATAGGAAGAGATGCCCACATACAGCGCTTTGCCGCTCTGTACCGCCTGCGCCAGCGCGGCGGCGGTCTCTTCCATCGGCGTTTTTTCATCAACCCGGTGAGAGTAGAAGATATCGACATACTCCAGCCCCATACGCTTGAGGCTCTGATCGAGGCTGGCCAGTAGATATTTACGCGAACCGCCGGAACCGTAAGGCCCTGACCACATGTCATAGCCCGCTTTGGTGGAGATGATCAGTTCGTCGCGGTAGCTGGCAAAATCGTCACGTAACAGACGGCCGAAATTCTCTTCAGCGCTGCCCGGTGGTGGACCGTAGTTATTGGCGAGGTCGAAGTGGGTGATACCGCAGTCAAAGGCTTTGCGCAGCAGCGCGCGCTGTTCATCGAGCGCGTGGATGTGGCCAAAGCTGTGCCATAGGCCGAGGGATAGTGCAGGAAGCTGGAGGCCGCTGCGGCCACAGTAGCGATACTGCATACTTTCATAACGGGCTGGGTTTGCTTGCCAGGCCATAACTTCTCCTTTCTTTTTTTTGAAACGCTGTTTCCACAATACGTTGTTTCGATATGAATGCCCGTTGGCTCGATCACATGCGCAGAAAAAGCCAGCGTTGTGCCTCTTTATGGGTAGCGGGTAAATAGCGCTAGCCATCGCTCAAAATATCGCTATATAATTTTATATATAACGATTGGGGAGGGGAACGATGGACAACCATTTTGGTAAGGGGCTGATTGCGGGAATGAAGGCGCCTTATGCCGATAGTGCGCAGAAAGTGGTCGGATTTTGCGCGGACTACAAGCGCGGCTTCGTGCTGGGTTTTTCGCACCGCATGTTTGAGAAAACCGGCGATCGCCAGCTCAGCGCCTGGGAAGCGGGTATTCTGACGCGCCGCTACGGGCTGGATAAAGAGATGGTGATGGATTTCTTTAAAGAGCACGACTCCAGCACCACCGTACGCTACTTTATGGCGGGCTACCGTCTGGAAGGGCAGTAAAACCGGGTGCCAGGCACCCGGCGATATAGGCTTACTTCTGACGTTTATCTTCGGTATTGGTGTCAAAATCGCGGGCGTCATGACGCTCATGCAGCTGCTCATTCAACGGGCCATTGGTGCGGTTGACGATACGACCGCGCTTCACGCCTGGACGGCTGGCAATATCCTGCGCCCAGCGCATCACGTTTTTATAGCTCTGCGCGTCGAGGAACTCGTCCGCGCCATACACATTCCCCAGCACCACGTTGCCGTACCACGGCCAGATAGCCATATCGGCGATGGTGTACTCTTCTCCTGCCACATAGCGGCCGCGTGCCAGCTGCTTGTCCAGCACGTCGAGCTGACGCTTAGCTTCCATGGTGAAGCGGTTGATTGCGTACTCGATTTTGACCGGCGCATAGTTATAAAAGTGGCCGAAACCGCCGCCGAGGAACGGGGCGGAGCCCTGTAGCCAGAACAGCCAGTTCAGGGTTTCGGTACGTCCTGCCGGGTCTTTTGGCAGGAAGTGACCGAATTTTTCCGCCAGATAAAGCAGAATGTTACCGGACTCGAACACGCGGGTTGGCGGCGTGGTGGAGTGGTCGCTCAATGCGGGGATTTTTGAGTTTGGATTCACTTCGACAAAACCGCTGGAGAACTGATCGCCCTCGCCAATGCGGATTAACCACGCATCATACTCTGCCTCCGTGACGCCTACCGCCAGCAGCTCTTCCAGCATGATGGTAACTTTCTGGCCGTTAGGTGTGCCCAGCGAATAGAGCTGGAGCGGGTGATGGCCCACCGGCAGCGCCTGCTCGTGGGTGGCGCCGGAAATTGGGCGGTTGATATTGGCGAATGCGCCGCCGCTGCTTTGCGTCCACTCCCAGACTTTGGGTGGCTGATAGGTGTTCTCTGACATAATCGCTCGCCTTATTTTGATGATGTGTTGAGGGGGAAAGTGTAGCAGCCTCAGGCAAAAAGCCGTGCTGCCCAGACGCTGACGTCATCGCCGCTGCCTAAATCCGGCTGCACCAGACCGTTAACCATAAAGGTTGGCGAGACGTGAACACCGTTCTGCCGGGCATAGCGGGCGTGCCATTTGATCTCTTTTTGCAGCTCGGGCAGGGCAAACGCCTCTGCCAACGGCACGCCGCTGTAGCGTTCCAGGCGCTCAATAATCTCCTGCGGCGTGGCCTGCATATTGGGGCCGCTGCAGTGATCGGTAAATTCAAATTCCTCGCGATGGTCGGCGACCGCTTGCATCACCTTATGCGCGGCGGCTTTGCCGTCCGCCAGGGTTGATGCGGCAAGAATGCAGCGAACAATAACACCGGAAAACAGATGCCACGGCTGCGACTGCAAACGAATTTTTACGCTGATCTTATCTTCACCGGCCAGCGCCAACAGCGCGTCCAGCTTATTGAAAGTCTTTACGGAAAATGGGCAGGTGGGTTCCAGAAACACCTCGAACGTGCGCGCTCCATGGCCCCAAACCAGCGGCTGTGCCTGTAAACTCATGCGGACTCCTGATGTCATTGATGTCGATTTTTCGGAGGATTATTTTTCCCTGCGATAGGTCATCCTCGCATACTCGGGTGTATGATTAATCCACTTTTGTCGGATAAATTTCAACGTTCAGGCGAGTAAATCGCACGGTATGTTTGAGGAAGGTTCATGAATACGGGAAGTACCAATAGTGACGCCCCATTTGGCACGTTGTTGGGGTATGCGCCGGGTGGCGTAGCCATTTACTCTTCGAATTACAGCAGTTTAAAGCCAGGCGACATGCCTGACGACGCATCGTTTCGCAGCTACATCGACAACGAATACATGGGCTACAAGTGGCAATGCGTGGAGTTTGCCCGCCGCTTCCTGTTTATCACCTACGGATTTGTCTTCACCGACGTCGGCATGGCCTACGAGATCTTTTCCCTGCGCTACCTGCGCCAGGTGGTGAATGACGCCATTCTACCTTTACAGGCTTTCGCCAACGGTTCCCGTCGTCCGCCGCTCGTCGGCTCGCTGCTTATCTGGCAGAAGGGCGGTGAGTTTAACGAAACCGGCCACGTTGCGGTGATCACTCAGCTGCTTGGCAACAAGGTGCGCATCGCCGAACAGAACGTGCTGCACTCGCCGCTGCCGGCAGGCCAACAGTGGACCCGCGAACTGACGCTTGAAGTCAAAGACGGCCACTACATTCTGCATGATACCTTTGACGACACCACGATTCTTGGCTGGATGATCCAGACCGACGACGCGCGCTTTAGCCTGCCGCAGCCCGCCATTGCCGGTGAGGCGCTGAAACTGGGCGGAGCACGTCTCGACAATCACGGCCAGTTCGATGGCGATTGGCTCGACGAGCGCGACTCGCTGCAAAAAGCGTACGTCGCCGCAAACGGCCACGTGATTAACCGCGACCCGTATCAGTACTTCACCATGACGGAAAGCGCAGAGCAGGAGCTGATTAAAGCAACCAACGAGATGCACCTGATGTATCTCCACGCCACCGACAAAGTGATGCGTGACGACAATCTGCTGGCGCTGTTCGATATTCCAAAAATCCTCTGGCCGCGTCTGCGTCTGTCATGGCAGCGCCGTCGCCATGACATGATCACCGGGCGGATGGATTTCTGCATGGATGAGCGCGGGCTGAAGGTTTATGAATACAACGCCGACTCCGCGTCCTGCCATACTGAAGGTGGTCTGATCCTCGAACAGTGGCTGAAAACCGGCTATCAGGGCAGCGGCCATAACCCGGCGGAAGAGCTGCTCAGCGAGCTGGTGGGGGCGTGGAAACACAGCCTGGCCAGACCGTTCGTGCACATCATGCAGGACAAAGATCTCGAAGAGAACTATCACTCCCAGTTTATGCAGCGTGCGCTGACCCAGGCGGGCTTTGAGTGCAAAATTCTCTACGGCCTTGACGAGCTGCGCTGGGATGCCGCAGGCCAGTTGATTGATGGCGATGGCCGCCTGGTCAACTGCGTGTGGAAAACCTGGGCGTGGGAAACTGCCATTGAGCAGGTGCGTGAAGTCAGCGAAAGCGAGTACGCGGCGGTGCCTATCCGTACCGGTCATCCGGATAATGAAGTGCGCCTGATTGACGTGCTGCTGCGCCCGGAAGTGATGGTCTTTGAACCGCTGTGGACGGTGATCCCTGGCAACAAAGCGATTCTGCCGGTGCTGTGGTCGCTGTTCCCGAACCACCCGTATCTGCTGGATACCGATTTTGAAGTCAGTGAGCATCTGGCGAAAACCGGCTACGCCGTGAAGCCGATTTCCGGCCGCTGCGGCAGCAACATCGATCTGGTTAGCGGCCATGATCAACTGCTGGATCAAACCAGCGGTAAGTTTGTCGACCGGAAAAATATTTACCAGCAACTTTGGTGCTTGCCAAACGTGGCGGGAAAATATATTCAGGTATGTACTTTTACCGTTGGCGGTAACTATGGCGGCACCTGCCTGCGGGGCGATGACTCTCTGGTGATTAAAAAAGAGAGCGATATCGAACCGCTGATCGTCATAAAAGATAACGAGTAAAGGCGGATGAGTAGCCCGACGTCGCTGCGTTCGACCGGGCTACTTTTAAAAATCCGCTGGCAATAAACACAACAACAAGACAGAAAAGGAAAATACTATGCACGATCGGCGCCTTGCCGTCCGCGCGGGTGAACTCAAACCCTCCGCCGTCCGCGAACTCTTAAAGCACAGTAAATTACCCGGTGTGATTTCTCTTGGCGGCGGTATTCCGGCCCCGGAGCTTTTTGATACCGAAGGGCTTGAGCTGGCGGTGCAGAAGGTGATGAGCGAGCGCTTCAACGACGCGTTCCAGTATGGTTTGACCGAGGGCTATCCGCCGCTGCGTCAGGCGGTCAGCGAGCTGTGCCAGGCGCGCGGCGTGGCCTGCCAGGCAAGTCATGTGTACATCACTTCCGGTTCACAGCAGTCGCTGGATATCGTGGCGCGCACGTTGCTCGATCCGGGCGATGCGATTGTAGTTGAGCGTCCAACCTATCTGGCGGCGCTGCAGGTTTTCCAGCTGGCACAGGCTAATATTCTCAGCGTTGATACCGATGACCACGGCATGCTGGTGGAACAGCTCGCCGAGCTGCTGACTACCACCACCGTCAAAGCGGTCTATCTGGTACCGACTTTCGGTAATCCGGGCGGAAAAACCCTGAGCGACGATCGTCGTCGTCGGCTGGTCGAGCTGGCAAAACAGCATGACTTTGTGATCATCGAAGACGATCCGTACGGCGAAATCAGCTTTACCGATGAAGTACAGCGCCCGCTGTATCAGCACGCTGTTGAATTGGGCTGTGAAGATCAGGTGGTTTACACCTCGACCTTCTCCAAGATCCTCGCGCCGGGGATGCGTATTGGCTGGATCGTCATGCCGGACTGGCTGGCGCAGCAGACGGTGATCGTCAAACAGGCCGCCGATCTGCATACCAATATGTTGTCGCAGGTGATTACTACTGAGTATCTGGGTATGAATCGCCTGGAAAACCAGATTGCGCTTATCCGTGAAGACTATCGTAAGAAGTGTGATGCGCTGGCTAACGCGCTGGAAACCCGTCTGGGCGAGCATCTGGAATTTAGCCGACCGAAAGGCGGGATGTTCCTGTGGGCGCGCTTCCGCTATCCGTTCGATACCATGCAGTGGCTGAATAAGACGCTGGAAAATGGCGTGGTGTACGTGCCGGGCGAAGCGTTCTATAACGATAATCCGGATACCCGCACCCTGCGTTTATCCTACTCGACCGTCTCTGAAGAAGGGCTGGTGACTGCCGTAGAACGTCTGGCGAAGTCGCTGTAATACTCTATGTTCCGCGCCATCCACTGGCGCGGAACCTTATCCGTTTTTATTCCGGATCGGCAATTCTGTCGTCAAGCCAAACCAGCATCAGCGTTGCCAGAATGGCGACAGCCGCAGTACCAATAAATAACCACATAACAAATTCCTCAGCTTATTGTTCTTATTATTCTGCTGTTCACTACCGCGTGCGCTTTACTCATCGTCGACATCGTAGGGCCCAGGTGAAAAATCAGCGATGAAAATAAGAGGTTGTTCGTATCAGATCAACCCCTTTTTTCGTGTGGGAGCGCCTGTGTCTCGCGTGCTTTGGGTGATGAGATATGCCACCTGCAGGGAGCGGTTCTCTAACCCGTACAGCGTAGAGCCCGCGTACTCCGTGAAGAGGAAATCTTTAGCCCAACGAAATTGCTACCGTATTCATCATTGAAATAGCCTACAGAATAAGCGGTAAAAATGAGTCAGGGTGTTCAGGGTGTAAACGGCTATCAAGGGCCGGCAGGTGGATGGGGTGCGGTCAAAGCAGTGACGGCGTCGGTATTTTCACAAAAGGCCGTTGCGCGCGATATTATCGCCATGTTCAGGATGAACCAGGTAAAAGGTTTTGACTGCCCAGGCTGCGCGTGGCCTGACCCTGAGCATCGTTCGTCGATGGAGCTTTGCGAAAACGGTGTTAAGGCGGTCTCCTGGGAGACCACCAGTAAGAAAGCATCGCCAGCGTTTTTCCGCCAGCATTCGGTGGCCGAACTCTGGAATTACAGCGACTATGAGCTGGAAAATATCGGCCGCCTGACGCATCCAATGAAGTATGACCGCGCGACCGACCGCTGGCAGGCGGTGGAGTGGCAGCAGGCGTTTGCGGAAATCGGCGAGCGTCTGCGCAGCTATGATTCCCCGGAACAGGTAGAGTTTTATACCTCCGGACGTACCTCCAACGAAGCGGCATTCCTCTATCAGCTGTTTGCCCGCGAATACGGCAGCAACAACTTTCCCGACTGCTCCAACATGTGTCACGGGCCAACCAGCGCTGGGCTGACTCAGTCCATCGGGATGGGTAAAGGTACCGTTGAACTCGAGGATTTTGAGCACTGCGATCTGGTGATTTGTATCGGCCATAATCCGGGTACCAACCACCCGCGTATGCTCACGACGCTTCGGGAAGTGGCGCAGCGCGGCGCGCGTATTATTTCCATCAATCCGCTGGCGGAGCGTGGGCTTGAGCGCTTTAGCTTCCCGCAAAGCCCCACCGATATGCTCAAAGGGCAGTCCACCGTTCTGAGCAACGATTACTACCAGCTCAAAATGGGCGGCGATAGCTCGCTGCTCAAAGGGGTGATGAAAGCGCTGATTGAGATGGATGAGGCCAGAATTTTGCTGGGAGAGGAGCCGTGCCTCGACCGCGCATTTCTGGCTGAGCACACCCAAGGATATCAAGCGCTGTACGACGATCTGCACCAGTGCCGCTGGCCGGATCTGGAGAATGATTCCGGGCTGACGCGCAGTCAGATGGAAGATTTGGCGTACCGCTACGATAAATCGAAGGCGACGATCGTCTGCTATGGTCTGGGGATCACCCAGCATAAAAACGGCACCGAGAATGTTCAGCAGCTGGTTAACCTGCTGCTGCTGAAAGGCAATATGGGCAAGCGCGGTGCCGGTATTTGTCCGCTGCGCGGCCACTCCAACGTGCAGGGCGATCGCTCGGTGGGGATTAATGAAGCCGCTTCGGAAGAGTTTCTGCTGCGTCTCGAAGCCCGCTTTAATATCAACGTACCGCGCAAACACGGGCGCTCAAGCGTTGAAAGTATTCGCGCTATCGAACGGGAAGAGGCGAAAGCGCTTATCTGTATGGGCGGCAATCTGGCGGTGGCGATGCCGCAGCCGCAGCGTACCTTTGAAGCGATGAAAAAGCTCGATTTACAGGTTCATGTTGCCACCAAGCTTAATCGTTCGCACCTGCTACTGGCGAAGCACAACTATCTACTGCCGGCGCTGGGACGTACCGAACGCGACATGCAGACCAGCGGGATCCAGTCGGTCACCGTTGAGGATTCCATGTCGATGGTGCATGCCTCCTGCGGGGCGTTGAAACCCGCGTCAGCGTGGCTGAAATCAGAACCGGCGATTGTGGCCGAAATGGCTCGCGCCACGTTGCCGAATTCCCCCGTTAACTGGGAGGTGATGAGCGGTAACTACGCTTTGATTCGCGAGGCCATCGCCGATGTGATTCCGGCATTCGCGAACTACAATGCGCGGATTGATAAACCGGGTGGTTTTCGTATGGATATCCCAGCTTCACGCCGCGAGTGGCATACCGCTACCGGTAAAGCCAATTTCGTGGTGAGTCGCCAGCATGCCGTTGAACGCGATAAACAGCCTGCCGATGCGCTGGTGCTGGCTACGCTGCGTAGCCACGATCAGTACAACACCACGATTTACGGGATGAACGATCGCTATCGCGGGATCACCGGTCGTCGCGACGTGGTGTTTTTAAGCCGGGCGGAAACCGATGCACGGGGTCTGGTTGAAGGGGATGTGATTAATCTTCTGGCGCTGGATGATAACGGCCAGCCGGATTCCAGGCGCGCCATGTACGGGCTGACGGTGGTGGTTTACAGCATGGCCGCCGGGTCAATCGGTGCCTACCTGCCGGAGGCTAACGTATTACTGTCGCTGGATGCCGTGGATACGCAAAGCCTGACGCCTGCCTATAAGAGCGTACCGGTTATCATCAGCAAGGCGTAACCGTGCGTTATCACCTGCGAGGCTTGAGTTGTTAACAACTGACTCGCGGGGCCAGACAAATGGGCTTTTCTTTATCACTAGAAGAGGCAGTATCGCAGACATGCATGCTGTCTCTTTTTTCGTTCTGAACTTACCTTCCAACCTATTTTCCTGCCGCCAGGTGCTTCCCATACTCTCTGTAGGGTATCTATCAGAATAGGTTATTACCTATAAATGGCTATGTTATTTATGATAACTCGCATCAGATCAATCTAAGTGTTTTTTCGATATAACTCATTAATTGATTTAAATCAATTA
>NZ_JAKCNS010000071.1 GCF_021440345.1 Kluyvera intermedia | reverse complement strand
ATGGAGGGTCAAGATCACTTCGTTAGGGTCTTCATTTAACAGGCGCGCACGCTCCCGATAAACCAACTTTAGCGGCATCCCCAGCGCAGCAAAAAAGCTCTCTGTAACTTCAATTTGCTTACAGGCACATTTCGCATCATAAGGGTTAAATTTTGCTTTATCGGTGATGATCAAATCTAACCAGTAGAGACGGTCACATCCACGGCTAGCAAGAGATATAAACTTGCCGCTGGTCATTAACCCTGCCCGTTCTGCGAGGATTGCCAGATTGTGCCTGGTTTGCCAGGTACGAAAATCCAGATCATCGAGTATGGCCAGCATCAGTTCACAGAGAGATTCAAGGCCGTACTTATTCGGATCATTTACCCAAAACCGGCAATTACGGATACGCCTGCGTAACTCGCGGTGAATTTTGAGACGACCTGCAGGAGTGGTAAGTACACGAATCCAGCGCGATAAAAACCGCCGACGCTTACGCGAAGCAACGTTATAACAAGGATTTTGATTTGGTACGCCAGCCGGTGATGGCCGGGCTTTACTTGAACGTTTTTGTTCAGTCACCAGACCCCGCCCTTATGGCGAGTCTGTAGGGTTGAAATGTGCGCATGATAGGGTATAATCCTACATAGGTTTTATGCCTAGCCCCGTTAATCACACTCGCGTCGCCAAACAGAAGAGTGATTATCGGGGCTTTGTTTTTAGAGCGATACCAGAAGCATATCAAGCTCTTTCCCTCACCGGTTAACCGGCTTAACTTCGCATTCTACTCAAATTTTCAAAATTCGCAACGATCGAGAACACCAAAGCTATAATCGCAAATATTACGACAATGCCTACTCACTTTTGACTCGTCCTTGATTTGACATAACCTCATGTATTTTAAGGTTTATATCTTTTAACCTGACAGGTTTAGTTAACAAAGGAGCCTGTCCGATAGAGTGTGCATCACTGTATGCGCTGATGAATATGAAAGGCGTGGATCGATTAGGATTCTGACTGCTACTAACAGTTGCATACAGCTCATCACCTGTCATGCCTGGCATTTGTAAATCACTCAGGACAACGTCATAAGGTTTACGCAGAAGCTTTTCCAGGGCTCGTTCAGGCGAGGTTGTAGCCTCGACAATGTATCCAGCATTAGTAAGCAGACTGGAAAGAGACGAACAGGCCATTTCATTATCATCAATAACAAGCAAGCTAAGAACGCCGAAGACATCTCCGGGAGCTGAAGCAGATACCTCAGCTGTTGCAAGGCTGCTATCTCCCAACTTGATAGGTATTCTCACTGTAACAGTTGTACCTACATTTACTTCACTAGATATATGAATAGTACCTTTTAATAGTCTGATTATCCCTGCAACAATAGCAAGTCCCATCCCAAATCCAGGTACAGTGGATTTCGAATCTACAACTCGTGTAAATGGTTTAAATATGAACTTTAGTTTGTCTTTAGGGATTCCCTTTCCGGTATCAGAAATGACAATATTTAATACCTTACCTTTTTCTATAAAGTAATCTACATTAACTTCCCCGCGCTCAGTGTACTTAATAGCATTACTGGTTAAGTTTTCAATTACTTGATTAAGGCGTAGAGCATCTGTAAAAATCACTGCATCATTATTGTTTTTTATTTTAACTGTGACATCCTTTTTTTCATAAATAGCAATGCAATCCTGCACAGCGTTAGTAACAATTGCTTGCAAGCTAT
This sequence comes from Kluyvera intermedia, assembly GCF_021440345.1. Classification (GTDB taxonomy): domain Bacteria; phylum Pseudomonadota; class Gammaproteobacteria; order Enterobacterales; family Enterobacteriaceae; genus Kluyvera; species Kluyvera intermedia_A. Next base: position 3,367 of record NZ_JAKCNS010000071.1, on the reverse strand, counting down.
TATAGGTGTTTTTTATCTCTACAGATCCGTTGTCAATTTTTGCAAATTCAGCCAAATCATTTAACTGGCGCTCCATTTTCGAAACAGCAGTTTCAAGTCGTTCTATCTGACCAGATTTAATCCCTCCACTCAGATTATTGGTTACGACATCAATGATAGACACTATTGCCTGTAAAGATGTTCTGAGTTCATGGCCTACCATACCTAAAAATGCATTTTTACTGGCAAAAGCAGCCCGTTCTGATAGTAACAATCGGTTAATTTTACTTATGTAAATAAATAGGACAAAAAGAAGTAAGGAAATCAACCCACCTGTAATAAAAAGCAGAGTCCATAACTGCTGACGTTTGCTCCTGAAATCTTTAAGAGCGTCATTCCTTTGTGCTATTTCAGCCATATCAGCAAGATTTGTAACGGTTTTAGTTAGCGGTTTTATATCAGCTATGATTGTACTTATTTTTTTATAATCAGGGTGATTATGCGAAAGCAGCCCGTCTATGTCTTCAAGCTTTTTGTTTATCGAATCAATTGTTTCTTCATAGCCTTGCTGTTTATATAGAGGTGCAGTCGCCTCACTCTTTACATAAATAACATTCAAACGAGAATAAAGGATATCGAATTTAAGCCTAACATCGTCAATAGTATTATCGCTATTGATTAGCGTGTAAAGCTCATTCAACTGTATAATGAATTTTGCCACTGAGAAACCGTAGTTTTCTTGGGTGCCAGCGACGGTGTATAAATTTTTCTCCGATAAAAGACTGGTGTACTTAACAACACTAGACACAGTGAATGCTATCAACAAAAGCAGAGCAACCAAAATGATAAAGAAATTTTTTTTCATTTGAGCACCGTAATTTTGTCTATCTGCCAAATGAACCGTGCAAGATAGTGTGGCGTGTTAAGCTCAATATAATGTTCATCTAAAGGATATACCAAAAAATAAGGTCCAAAATCCCTTATTTGAAGCCTTTTTCCATCCATTTCTGTAGCCAATAAAATGTTATATTTTTCAACGTCATTCATGTCTACAATGATTTCATAATTATTCAGAGCATGGAATTTTAGCTTTGCTCCATTAGCGCCAGCGAGTTTTAAAACATAACTTAGGTCGACGCCCTTGAATTTTACTTTTTTACCGGTTGGCGTCCAAGGTGTTGTCGTTACGATGGTATCCCGTGGGAACGAATCAAACTGCTTTTCAGTAATCACATAACCTTTATCACTGTTAGCATTAGCGATTGAACCATCTATAACTATATCCCCAATATTGCTATATGCACTAATTGACAAAAGCATTAGGGATAAGAATGATATTATTTTAACCATAAAGATACTCCCTGTAATTATTTTCCACCATTTTAACCAGTTGGAAATCTTCACTACTCTGAATTTTTTCTAATCTTTTATTCCCAACATAAATCGACTTACAATTACTGTAATACTTTGTTCTTAATTCTGGCGGTATTGTATTAAACACGCATTCAGTAGGTACACCAAATCCAGCGGCTATATGCAATGCAGAGGAGTCACAAGTATAAACGTTGCTAGCATACTTAATTAGCGCTATGAAATCTTTCGTATGGGGTGAATACTTTGATATGTTAATATAATTTTTATGATTCACATCCACGAAACCTAGTACCGTTTTTCCTTCGCGCCTAGAAAGCATATCAACTATGTCATAATAGAACTTCGACGGTATACTTCTTATTTTTGTGCTAGCAATAGGTGCAAAAAGTGTGTAGTTTTCAAAAACTGGCGCTCCGAGATCAATATTGCCTAACCATTTATTAGATAGCTCATTATGGTTAACATCATCAAGTTTCACGCCAAGACCTTGGATAAAATAATCATGCATTTCCATAATATGGAAATCTGGAGAATATAGCTGATTTCCCACATCAATATTCAATGCAGTACAAGGCAATTTCTGAATATGAAAAGGCATGTAATGAAGCTCATCTATAACCGAGGATGCTAATTCATACAGTTCCTCAACATATGACGGTGCAGTCTCCGGTCGAATAAGCTTAATTTTAATCTTGGGATTCTTTTTTTTGATTGCTGACAGCACAGAAATCCCGACGATAGAATCACCTAATGTCACTCCCATGCCATTGATCACATTTAGGTGTTCTATTTCAGAATAATCACTTGAGAATTTTTGTATATTCCAGTTTTTTATAAGACCATTGTTTAATGGTAAAATATTTTCATAGCTTAGCTTCTGATAATCGTAAGGTGCTACGATCAAACTATCGTTACTTATCAAGCTACCGGAATATTCAAGTAAATTTCTCATAATCTATCTGGCGAAATATTTTTCAATGTTAGATTTGATGATGCCTGATTTAATCGGCTTTTCGTATGGTCCCACAATGTCATAATCATGAATTGACTTTACAATTTCATCATCTTTTATACCAGATAGTTGACCTGTAAGAACGATTATCATTGCATTTTTATTTTTTGACGACCTTATAGCTTTAACCAACTTAAAGCTTGTTTCATCACCGATGATCCAGTCCAAAACATATGCGTCATACGGATTTGTTGCGACAGCTTGAGTAAGTTTTTTCAAGTTATCATAAGTATCTACTTGATAATAATCGTTCGAAAGGATTTCTTTTAAGCTTTCGGTGATATTAGCATCGTCATCAAGTAGTGCAATTCGATACTTAGTGCTGCTAATTACCTTTGGATTTATGACAATACTTTCTATGCTTCGTTTTGATTCATAAAGCAGTTCATCTTTTAAATCATTTGTCGGAAAAATGTTCCATTGGTCAGCTACTTTCAGTGCTGAGTATTCTGTGTTTACTTCCGAACCTTCAGGATAGAGGCATACCTTACAAGAGTGTTCACTGCGGCCATCGTTCCAGATCGCATCTTGAATTTCTTTATTATCCTCATAATAAATACGGAAAAACTCAATCATATCCATGCCAACGGATTGGACTACTTTTATGAGTTGCTGAACCTCCCACTTGGTCGCACCATTCAACTTCTTATAGCCCGCTGATGTAGTGATCTGTAGCACCTTACTTATGTAACTATTGTGCTTTACCTTGGAAATACCTTTTTTGGTCAATACCTTCGCCAGTACCTCTATCACTTTTGCATCATCGAGATCTTGCATTTTTATTACTCTGAATTTGGAGATTTTCTTGATTTTATCCTGCCAGTATTTTTTTTCAATTTTTTCAAACATCTCCAACATTTTACACTGCTGAAAAAGTCCTAAAAATTGGAATCATTCTTAAATCGATACTATAAGTTATAATCTTATTGAATACCCAACTTATAAGCGCTATTGTATTAATCAAATCATTAGCTCTTTAATAGGGGTCGCTTCAGAAAACGG
>NZ_JAKCNS010000070.1 GCF_021440345.1 Kluyvera intermedia | reverse complement strand
TAAGTTGGAGTCATTACCCTTTTTTCAACTTCTGATGGATGCGAGTGATTGAACTCATACATTAATGTTTTCCCACGAAGTCTTTTTTCAGGTAAGCCTTCGCACATATCGGTAAATAGCTTGCCTGCTTTTATTTTTTCTGTCATCGACATGTTCATTTTTAACATTCCGTCCTGATAAGTTGGTCGGATAAGGCGCTCGCGCCGTATCCGACATTAATTTCTTAAGCGACTTCATTCACCTTGCGACGCAGCAGGGAAAGTGGGCCGGGGCCGCTAAGCGTGAACACGGAAATTAAGGTGAAGCCCAGCGCCACCAGACCCAGCACCAGGTAAGCGCCCTGGAAACCGATGCTTTCATACATATTGCCCGCCAGAATAGACATAAAAATCATCGCCAGTTGCTTAAAGAAGCAGAAACTGACCAGATAAATCGTCGCTGAAAAACGCACTTCAAACTGGCTGGTAATATATTTAAAGCAGCCCACCAGCAGGAACGGTACTTCAAACATATGCAGCGTTTTCAGAATAACCACTTCCAGTGCTGAGGTAGCGAACGATGAGCCAATAATACGTACTGACATAATAGTGCCAGCCAGCAGCAGGGCGTTTTTCCCACCGATGCGATTAATGATCAGTGGCGCAAAAAACATAATCGAGGCGTTAAGTAATTCGCCCATTGTCGTTACGTAGCCAAATACCCGCGTACCCTGTTCACCGGTAGCAAAGAACGAAGTAAAGAAATTAGCAAACTGTTGGTCAAAAACATCGTAGGTGCAGGAAACGCCAATAACATACAGTGACAAAAACCACAGTTTTGGCTGTCTGAACAGTTCCAGCGCCAGCTTAAGGCTAAATGCCGAATGGTTGGCACCTACCGCATTGGCAACCGTGGCAGAAGAGGGCGCATCCGTTTTGGCGAAAAAGAGTAAAACGGCGAGGATGAATGCACAGCCAGAACCCAGCCAGAAAACAAACTGATTATTGATGGTGAACATGATGCCGACAATCGAGGCACACAGCGCCCAGCCAACACAGCCAAACATCCGCGCGCGACCAAATTCGAAATTACTGCGACGGCTGACTTTCTCGATAAATGCCTCTACTGCTGGCGCACCGGCGTTAAAACAAAAGCCTAGATAAATACCACCAACAATCGATCCTACTAAAATGTTGTATTGTAACAGTGGCCCGAAGATAAAAATAAAGAACGGCGCAAACATCACTAACATGCCGGTAATAATCCACAGCAGGTATTTGCGCAGCCCGAGTTTGTCAGAAAGCAGACCAAACAGCGGTTGGAATAATAGCGAGAACAGAGAAATAGCGGCAAAAATAATACCCGTATCACTTTTGCTGATATGGTTGATGTCATGTAGCCAAATCGGGAAAAACGGGAAGTAGGCTCCCATGATAAAAAAGTAAAAGAAAAAGAATAAACCGAACATCCAAAAGTTTGTGTTTTTTAAATAGTACATAATGGATTTCCTTACGCGAAATACGGGCAGACATGGCCTGCCCGGTTATTATTATTTTTGACACCAGAGCAACTGGTAATGGTAGCGACCGGCGCTAAGCTGGAATTCCGCCGACACTGACGGGCTCCAGGAGTCGTCGCCACCAATCCCCATATGGAAACCGTCGATATTCAGCCATGTGCCTTCTTCCGCGTGCAGCAGATGGCGATGGCTGGTTTCCATCAGTTGCTGTTGACTGTAGCGGCTGATGTTGAACTGGAAGTCGCCGCGCCACTGGTGTGGGCCATAATTCAATTCGCGCGTCCCGCAGCGCAGACCGTTTTCGCTCGGGAAGACGTACGGGGTATACATGTCTGACAATGGCAGATCCCAGCGGTCAAAACAGGCCGCAGTAAGGCGGTCGGGATAGTTTTCTTGCGGCCCTAATCCGAGCCAGTTTACCCGCTCTGCTACCTGCGCCAGCTGGCAGGTCAGGCCAATCCGCGCCGGATGTGGCGTATTGCTCGCCACTTCAACATCAACGGTAATCGCCATTTGACCACTTCCATCAATCCGGTAGGTTTTCCGGCTGATAAATAAGGTTTTCCCCTGATGCTGCCACGCGTGGACCGTGGTAATCAGCACCGCGTCGGCAAGTGTATCTGCCGTGCACTGCAACAACGCTGCTTCGGCCTGGTAATGGCCCGCCGCCTTCCAGCGTTCGACCCAGGCGTTAGGGTCAATGCGGGTCGTTTCACTTACGCCAATGTCATTATCCAGCGGTGCACGGGTGAATTGATCGCGCAGCGGCGTCAGCAGTTGTTTTTCATCGCCGATCCACATTTGTGAAAGAAGACCTGACAACCGGTTAAATTGCCAACGCTTATTACCAAGTTCGATGCAAAAATCCGTTTCGCTGGTGGTCAGTTGCGGGATGGCGTGGGGCGCGGAGGGTTGTGTCACGCTGAGGTTTTCCGCCAGACGCCATTGCTGCCAGGCGCTGATGTGCCCGGCTGCTGACCATGTGGTCGCGTTCGGTTGCACTACGTGAACCGTTAGCCAGAGTTGCCCGGTGCTCTCCGGCTGCGGTAGTTCAGGCAGTTCAATCAACTGTTTTCCTTGTGGAGCGACATCCAGAGGCACTTCACCGCTTGTCAGCAGCTTGCCATCCAGCGCCACCATCCAGCGCAGGAGCTCGTTATCGCTATGACGGAACAGGTATTCGCTGGTCACTTCGATGGTTTGCCCGGATAAACGGAACTGGAAAAACTGCTGCTGGTGTTTTGCTTCTGTCAGCGCTGGATGCGGCGTGCGGTCTGCAAAGACCAGACCGTTCATGCAGAACTGGCGATCGTTCGGCGTATCGCCAAAATCACCGCCGTAAGCCGACCACGGGTTGCCGTTTTCATCATATTTAATCAGTGATTGATCGACCCAGTCCCAGACGAAGCCGCCCTGTAAACGGGGGTATTGACGAAACGCCTGCCAGTATTTAGCGAAGCCACCAAGACTGTTACCCATTGCGTGGGCATATTCGCAAAGGATCAGCGGACGCAGTTCTCCAGGCAGCGAAAGCCATTTTTTGATGGACCATTTCGGCACAGCCGGGAAGGGCTGGTCTTCATCCACACGCGCGTACATCGGGCAAATAATATCGGTTGCGGAGGTGTCGGCTCCGCCGCCTTCATACTGTACCGGGCGGGAAGGATCGACAGATTTAATCCAGCGATAGAGCGCATCGTGATTAGCACCGTGGCCTGATTCATTCCCCAGCGACCAGATGATCACACTCGGGTGATTACGATCGCGCTGCACCATTCGCGTTACGCGTTCGCTCATCGCGGGTAGCCAGAGCGGATCATCGGTCAGACGATTCATTGGCACCATGCCGTGGGTTTCAATATTGGCTTCATCCACCACGTACAGGCCGTAGCGGTCGCACAACGTGTACCACAGCGGATGATTCGGATAATGCGAACAGCGCACGGCGTTAAAGTTGTTCTGCTTCATCAGCAGGATATCCTGCACCATCGTCTGCTCATCCATGACCTGACCATGCAGAGGATGATGCTCGTGACGGTTAACACCGCGAATCAACAACGGCTTGCCGTTCAGCAGCAGCAGGCCATTTTCAATCCGCACCTCGCGGAAACCGACATCGCAGGCTTCTGCTTCAATCAGCATGCCGTCGGCGGTGTGCAGTTCAATCACCGCACGGTAGAGATTCGGGATTTCGGCGCTCCACAGCGCCGGGTTTTCGACGTTCAGACGTAGCGTGACGCGATTGGCATAACCGCCACGCTCATCGATAATTTCACCGCCGAAAGGCGCGGTGCCGCTGGCGACCTGTGTTTCACCCTGCCACAAAGAAACCGTCACCCTCAGCTCATCGCGCAGCACGCCGTACATCTGAACTTTTGCCTCCAGTACAGCGCGGCTGAAATCATCATTAAAGTGAGTAACAACATGGAAATCGCTGATTTGTGTGGTCGGTTTGTGCAGCAACGAGACGTCACGGAAAATGCCGCTCATCCGCCACATATCCTGATCTTCCAGATAATTGCCGTTACTCCAGCGCAGCACCATCACCGCGAGGCGGTTTTCTCCGGCGTGTAAAAATGCGCTCAGGTCAAATTCAGACGGCAAACGACTGTCCTGTCCGTAACCGACCCAGCGCCCGTTGCACCACAAATGAAACGCCGAGTTAACACCATCAAAAATAATTCGCGTCTGGCCTTCCTGTAGCCAGCTTTCATCAATATTAAATGTGAGCGAGTAACAACCCGTCGGATTCTCCGTGGGAACATACGGTGGATTGACCGCAATGGGATAGGTCACGTTGGTGTAGATAGGCGCATCGTAACCGTGCATCTGCCAGTTTGAGGGGACGATGACAGTATCGGCGTCAGGAAGATCGCGCTCCAGCCAGCTTTCTGGTACCGCTTCTGGTGCCGGAAACCAGGCAAAGCGCCATTCACCATTCAGGCTGCGCGACTCTTGGGAAGGGCGATCGGTGCGAGCCTCTTCGCTATTACGCCAGCTGGCGAAAGGGGGATGTGCCGCAAGGCGATTAAGTTGGGTAACGCCAGGGTTTTCCCAGTCACGACGTTGTAATACGACGGCCAGTGAATCCGTAATCATTGTCATAGTTGTATCCTGTGTGAATTGTTATCCGCTCACATTTTCGCATAACATACGAGCCGGACACATGAGTGTAAAGCCTGGGGTGCCTAATGAGTGAGCTGACTCACATTAATTGCGTTGCGCTCACTGCCCGCTTTCAAGTCGGGAAACTTGTCGTGCCAGCTGCATTAAGGAATCTGCCAACGTGCGGGGAGAGGTGGTTTGCGTATTGGGCGGTAGGGTGGTTTTTCTTTTCACCAGTGAGACGGGCAACAGCTGATTGCTCTTCACCGCCTGGCCCTGAGAGAGTTTCAGCAAGCGGTCCACGCTAGTTTTCCCCAGCAGGCGAAAATCCTGTTTGATGGTGGTTAACGGCGGGATATAACACGAGCTGTCTTCGGTATCGTCGTATCCCACTACCGAGATATCCGCACCAACGCGCAGCCCGGACTCGGTAATAGCGCGCATTGCGCCCAGCGCCATCTGATCGTTGGCAACCAGCATCGCAGTGGGAACGATGCCCTCATTCAGCATTTGCATAGTTTGTTGAAAACCGGACATGGCACTCCAGTCGCCTTCCCGTTCCGCTATCGGATGAATTTGATTGCGTGTGAGATATTTATGCCAGTCCGCCAGACGCAGACGCGCCGAGACAGAACTTAATGGACCGGCTAACAACGCGATTTGCTGGTGACCCAATGCGATCAGATGCTCCACGCCCAGTCGCGTACCGTCTTCATGGGAAAAAATAATACTGTTGATGGGAGTCTGGTCAGAGACATCAAGAAATAGGGCCGGAACATTAGCGCAGGCAGCTTCCACAGCAATGGCATCCTCGTCATCCAGCGGATAGTTAATGATCAGACCACTGACGCGTTGCGCGAGAAGGTTATGTACAGCCGCTTTACAGGCTTCGACGCTGCTTCGTTCTACCATCGACACCACCACGCTGGCACCCAGTTGATCGGCGCGAGATTTAATCGCCGCGACAATTTGCGACGGCGCGTGCAGGGCCAGACTGGAGGTAGCAACGCCAATCAGCAACGACTGTTTGCCCGCCAGTTGTTGTGCCACGCGGTTGGGAATGTAGTTCAGCTGCGCCATCGCCGCTTCCACCTTTTCCCGCGTTTTCGCAGAGACGTGGCTGGCCTGGTTCATCACGCGGGAAACGGTCTGATAAGAGACACCGGCATACTCTGCGACATCGTATAGCGTTACTGGTTTCACATTTACCACCCTGAATTGACTCTCTTCGGGTGCTATCATGCCATACCACGAAATGTTTTGCGCCATTCGGAGGGGGCACGCCGAAGTGAGATTCAAAATGCCGACGTCAGTTCACAGGTGGGTAATGATACCAACGTGTTGATTTCGTATTTTCACTGACACCAGGATCATCCTGATGTTACAAGGATTGAATGACTACAGATTAAAATAGTCATCAACAGGTTGACAGCATTACCTAATTCCTTACGTCACCTGTGACACTGGACACCATTATGGTGACTGAATGTAAAGGGGAGCAAACGCACCAGAACTATGGCGTGTACTCTGCCAGTGATGTGATCGACATATTGAAGTGGTTACACCTGCAGGGGGTGAAAGCTTGGCTGGAAGTTTAATAAAAAAAGGCACCCGAAGGTTAATGCCGATCGTTTAAGGATCGGTTGACCGATCCGGTGGCTGGTGTAAAAAGGGTTCCATGTTCATCATGGAGCCCTTTTTAAATGGAACTTTCCCAGGCCCTCGGCATTATCAATCTCACCGCCCCCGAAGAGGTCCAGAGTCTTGCCGACCTCCTTCCTCCCGACCTTATTCAGCAGGCCTTTTCCCTCACTGACACGGTGACGTTGCGTAAGCGCAAGCTTCCCCTTGAGTTCATGGTCTGGCTGGTTATTGGCATGGCGATATTCAACAACAAACCCCTGTCCCATATCGTCAACCTGATGGACATTGTTGACCGGACCGGTTGACCATTCACCGCACCCAGCTCCGTGATTGCCCGCCGTAAAACCCTGGGTGAGGATGCCATCCGGGTGCTGTTCGGGCTCACGCAACAGCACTGGCATGAGGAAGCCCGGCACCCGCACTGGAACGGTCTGACGCTCAATGCCGTTGACGGCGTGGTCTGGCGCACGCCCGACACACCGGAAAATGCCGCAGCCTTCGCGAAAGCCGGCAATCAGTACGGAGAACGTGGCTGTCCGCAGGTTCGCATGGTGTGCCTGATGGAGCTGAGCAGCCATCTGCTGCGGGCCAGCGTGATGGACCGCTATGATGTCAGTGAAGTGCGGCTGGCCGCCGGACTGGCGAAGCAGGCTCCGGATAACAGCGTGACGCTGTTCGACCGGGGCTTCTGGTCAGCGGGCCTGCTGCATGACTGGCATCAGACAGGTGAGAACCGCCACTGGCTGCTGCCGCTGAAGAAGGGAACGCAGTATGAAGTGGTGCGCAGGCTGGGTAAACAGGATGAGCTGATAATGCTGAAGACCTCGCCGCAGGCAAGAAAGCAGTGGGAAGGCCTGCCGGATGAACTCACCGTACGGCTAATCAGCAGGAAGGTTAACGGCGTGGAGCGTCAGGTTGTCACGTCGATGACGGATGCGATGCGTTAACGGCCACGATCCCAACCCCTTCAATAAACCCTTTGGTCGTGTTTGCACTGTGCAGGGGGTAAAAGAGCTTCCGGTCGACCCCCTTGAGCCACAGCAAGTTTGGTGGCGACAGGCGTAAATTATGGGCATACAGTCAGACAAGGCTGCTACTGACATACGGGTGTTCACGCAACCACTTTGCGGCACTTTCATTGCGAATAACGCGACTGAACGCGGGACGGGACAGCGCATAAACCGGACGCGAGAATTTCCCTTTATCCCTGCGGCTTTTGAGACGGTATGAGCGGTTCAGGACATCCATCAGGGCTTTAGCGGCAGAACGGTCGTCGAGGAAGAACTAAAGGCCGAAGATGGCGAACAGGGCTTTTTCAGGTGGTCAGCGCCCGTCCTTGCAGCGAACTATGTCCGCGCCGGTTCGGTAAACGCAGGAAGTTGGTCCCGCCGCGCGCATAGTTACAACATCCTCTGGAGTCAGAACCAGAAGGAGCATATCTGTGGCCTTAACCCACGACCCACCACTGAAAAGCGCCCCCACCCGGCCCGCAGGGCCGGAAGACATCGCTTTTAATAATGGATGTTGTAACTAGGTTCCGAGTCGCTTTAACTCATACTGCGGCAGGTCCTGTGTGACACGCCCGTAAACCAGTTTCCTGAGAACTGGCTCATTTAGTTTGTCCGCTTCTGGCACAAAACGGACTGTCATTGTCAGGTATTTTGTCAGCGGTCAGTTAATCCAGTCTCCCTGCGTGAGGCCAGGCAACTGCTCAAACGCCCTAATAGGGGTCCGCTTGGAAAACGGAATCTATGGTCA
>NZ_JAKCNS010000069.1 GCF_021440345.1 Kluyvera intermedia | reverse complement strand
GCCGGGCAGTGACGTCATCGTCTGCGCGGAAATGGACGAACAGTGGGGCTATGTCGGGGCTAAATCGCGCCAGCGCTGGCTGTTTTACGCGTATGACAGGCTCCGGAAGACGGTTGAGGAGGGTTGCCAAGAGTCGCCTATTTATATGCGCCCTATTTTCTCACCAATTTCTTGAATAAATGACATAACGTTTTTTTGAATCGAAGTTCGATAAACTCGATTAACTATTTATTATTTAATATGTGCCAACATAAAAATCAGAATGGTAAAAGCTAATCAATCCCACAATAAGTTTAATGATGCTTATTGTAGAATCATCCTCTTCCATTTTTGCATTGCTTTTAGATAAAGCTATTGGCTTATCAAAAGCATGTTGTAATCGTACAGCTAAGAACAAGTGCTTCAAGTCTACTTATTAAAATGTACCTTTGAAAAAGTAGACTTTCTGCGGTACGCTCTGACAGTAAGTTTGCCCCCGATTTTTTACGCAGCGCGCCGGACGGAGCCCGACATGATCCTGATTCCCGATGACGAACCGGAGCTGAGTCTGCCCGCAGCCAGTGAGGAATTCCTGCCGGCGCTGTCAGGTGAGAATGCCCCGGTCAGCCCGGCCCGGGCCTACCTGCTTTCACTCAATTCCCACCGCAGCCGGCAGACCATGGCCTCGTTCCTGAACATCGTCGCCGTTATGCTCGGAGCTGCCTCCCTGGAGTCCTGCAGCTGGGGCAGCCTGCGGCGCCATCACGTGATGGCCGTGACCGAACTGCTGCGCGACACCGGCCGGGCCACCGCCACCGTCAACACCTATCTTTCGGCACTCAAGGGCGTGGCGAAGGAAGCCTGGATGCTCAGGCTGATGGACGTGGAGAGCTTCCAGCACATCCGGGCGGTCCGTAACCTGCGCGGCAGCCGTCTTCCGCGCGGCCGGGCCCTGCCGCCGGAGGAGATCCGGGCGCTGTTCGGTGCTTGCGAGGCCGATGACTCCAGCATTGGGGTGCGCGATGCGGCGATGCTGGGTGTCATTCTCGGCTGCGGCCTGCGACGCTCGGAGGCCGTGGGGCTCGATTTGTGTGACATTGTCACAGATGAGCGGGCGCTCAGGGTACTGGGTAAGGGGAACAAGGAAAGGCTGGCCTATATGCCGGCGGGCACCTGGCAGCGGCTCAGAAAGTGGATCGATGACGTGCGGGGAGAAAAAGACGGGCCGCTGTTCACCCGTATCCGCCGCTTTGACACCCTGACGAACGACCGGCTTACCGACCAGACGGTGTACCATGTCCTGCAGGTGCGCCAGCGCCTGGCTGGGATTGCAAAATGCGCACCGCACGATTTAAGGCGAACCTTTGCGACCTCCATGCTGGATAACGGCGAGGACTTAATCACTGTAAAGGATGCCATGGGGCATGCCAGCGTCACCACCACCCAGCAGTACGATCGCCGCGGCGAAGCGCGCCTGCGCACGGCTCGTGACCGTCTGGATCTGATATGAACTTAATAACATACCAAGATGATAAGTTAACAAGATAGTGTGCAAAGATGCTCGCAGGCTGCGCGATTTTCTCGAATGGTTCAACAGTGGAACTTCCGTTAAAGTAGGTCTGCCGGTTATCCTGCTTCCCCTTCTGAACCGGGGTGGTTTGGATATGCGGGATGGCCGGTCCTTTTCGTTCTTTCGCCGGGTACCATATGTGATTTTGAGGGTTATGAAGCGTGAAAATCTTCTGCAACTTCAGAAAAGTAGCTGAGTAACCGGGTATCTCTCGCTGGCATACGTTCATGAGCCGGTGTTATCAGCCCCATCAGCAGAAAGCGGCCGCTATCCCACATGTGTTCTGTGTAAATGAGATAATGATCTGAGGTACGGTTGTAATTCTCTTGTCTGGCACTCCAGGTGAGCTGGAAATGCAGATTAACGTGAATATGCTGGACGTTAGCATCGACAGCGAATGGCGGGAAATCAAAGGGGGCGTCCCTTCCAAGGAGATTCGACGGTGCGCCAGTTGATTTATACGTGATGAACTCTGCCTGTAGCTGACTCTCCAGCTCAGGGTAAACGGCAAACGTGGGCTGGAAAAACGAATCCCACGTGACATGACTGTACTCAGCCGTTAACGCCATTTGGCCGCAGCCCTGTCGCCTGAATCCAGCAGGTGATTCATGGCCGAGAGGTTGATTCCAGAGTCACGCACTTCTGTCGTTCGCGTGATTTGATCAATCAGACTAAGGTAGTTTTTGGTCGCAAGACTGACCATCTTAATGGCCTTAAAGAACGCAAACTCAACAGAATTCCTGTCATACGACTGAATGATGTTTTTTTCCGGCAACATCAGAACAAAGGACTCTGCGATACCTGCGACATGGATAGTATGATTTCTGATGTCGCTGGCGACTTTGATAGCGCCGGAGAAATCGCTGTCTGCATACCGGGCCAGCTCAATGCGACTTGAGCGTAATTCTTCAGCTACGTCATTGAGAGCAACAGTGAGCTCGCTGATATCGGTTTTGTTGACTCTGGAGCCCATTTCGTAAACCCGTTCAACAATCGTAGGCTGACACGCAACCGCTTTGGGTTGCGGCTGGAAACTGGCAAGAACCAGTGCCACTGCGGCCTGCAAGTGCTGGATTTTAAATTTCACGACGACGGACTCCATAATCATCATCTCTCGACGAGGCGCTGCATTTTACTACTGAACTTAACTATATGCTAAAAAAAGTTGGTTGCATATGTGGCTGGCACAGCAAACAGGAAATTGAAATCCTCTATCTGGCCGTGGCTTTCAGGATTGCTGCCTGGAGTCTTTCAGCGGTTACGGCTTCCGGGAAAACCGTGATGGTATCAGGAGTCGCTCCGCTAACGGGCATGACGATGATCCCCGGCGTTCCGGTGAGTCCCAGCGCCTCAGCCAGGTTACTGTTTTTCTCCAGGGATGCGGTATGGTCGCCAGGAGCTGGGGTGGTCAGTCCCGCCTTTGACGCTGCTCCGTGAATATCCTCCGCCGTCAGTTTGCCTTCATTATGACCGGTGGCGTAGATGGCATTGTGATAGGTGACATAGGCCTGCGGCCCTTTCTTTTGCCAGACCGTCAGCCCCTGCTGTGCTGCCTGAAATGAAGCTTCCCAGCGACCACCAAAAATTGGCCACTCCTTAAAGTGGTAGCGGACGTCCGGCTGCGCTTTCATAACCTTCTCCAGCTCCGGCGCAAAGCGGCTGCAGAACACGCACTGGTAATCAAAGAATTCAATCACCGCGACTTTTGCATTTTCAGGCCCGTAAGCCGGTGTGTCCGGATCATGCAGAAGGTTCGCCTGATTCTCCATCACGCTGAGTGCAAACATTTTCTGCTTACGTACCTCCTGCTGTTCCTGCAGCTTTTGACTGACCGTCACGAGAATCTCCGGGTGGGAGATCAGATAGTCGGCAGCGATTTCTCCGATACGAGCCTCCTGCTCCGGACTGAATACCGCCTGAGGGGCCGAAGCGTGTGCCATTGAAGGGGTCGTCTCAGAATTCGGAAAATAAAGCACGCTAAGGCGTAGTCACCCCGTGACTCCCCCGCGCCGATGCAGCGAGCTTCGTTCCGTCTTGCAGTGACGCAATCAGCGGGCAGGAAACGTTCCCTTTCCGCGCATGGCAGGCGCACACCAGTTCAGACAGCACGGCCTCCATGCGTGCCAAGTCGGCCATCTTCTCGCGCACATCCTTGAGCTTGTGCTCGGCCAGGCCGCTGGCTTCCTCGCAATGGGTGCCATCCTCCAGCCGCAGTAGCTCGGCGATTTCGTCCAGGCTAAAGCCCAGCCGCTGGGCCGATTTCACGAACCGCACTCGTGTTACATCCGCCTCGCCATAGCGGCGAATGCTGCCATAGGGCTTGTCTGGCTCCGGCAGCAGGCCCTTGCGCTGGTAGAACCGGATGGTCTCCACATTGACCCCGGCCGCCTTGGCAAAAACGCCAATGGTCAGATTCTCAAAATTAATTTGCATATCGCTTGACTCCGTACATAACTACGGAAGTAAGCTTAAGCTATCCAAACCAAATTTGAAAGGACAAGCGTATGTCTGAACCACAAAAGTCTGAACCACAAAAGTCTGAACCACAAAAGTCTGAACCACAAAACGGGCGCGGCGCGCTCTTCGCCGGTGGGCTGGCCGCCATTCTTGCGTCGGCCTGCTGCCTGGGGCCGCTGGTTTTGATCGCCTTGGGGTTCAGCGGGGCATGGATCGGCAACCTGACGGTGCTGGAACCCTATCGCCCGATCTTCATCGGCGCAGCGCTGGTCGCGCTGTTTTTCGCCTGGCGGCGCATCTACCGCCCGGCGCAAGCCTGCAAACCGGGTGAGGTCTGCGCGATTCCCCAAGTGCGAGCTACTTACAAGCTCATTTTCTGGATCGTGGCCGCGCTGGTCCTGGTCTCGCTCGGATTTCCCTACGTCATGCCATTTTTCTATTAATCACAGGAGTTCATCATGAAAAAACTGTTTGCCGCCCTCGCCCTCGCTGCCGTTGTTGCCCCCGTGTGGGCCGCCACCCAGACCGTCACGCTGTCCGTGCCTGGCATGACCTGCGCCTCTTGCCCGATCACTGTCAAGCACGCGCTTTCCAAGGTTGAGGGCGTGAGCAAGACCGACGTAAGTTTCGACAAGCGCCAGGCCGTCGTCACCTTCGACGATGCCAAGACCAACGTCCAGAAGTTGACCAAGGCGACCGAGGACGCGGGCTATCCGTCCAGCCTCAAACGCTGATCCGTTAACCGAACTCGGGAGCGACACATGGGACTCATCACGCGCATCGCTGGCAAAACCGGCGCGCTCGGCAGCGTCGTTTCCGCGATGGGCTGCGCCGCCTGTTTTCCTGCCATCGCCAGCTTTGGCGCGGCCATCGGACTGGGCTTCTTGAGCCAGTACGAGGGGCTATTCATTGGCATCCTGCTGCCGATGTTCGCCGGCATCGCGTTACTCGCCAATGCTATCGCTTGGCTCAATCATCGACAGTGGCGACGCACGGCGCTCGGCACGATAGGCCCGATCTTGGTGCTGGCAGCGGTGTTTTTAATGCGGGCTTACGGCTGGCAGAGCGGTGGACTGCTCTATGTCGGCCTGGCCTTGATGGTTGGGGTGTCGGTCTGGGATTTCATCTCGCCAGCACATCGCCGCTGCGGGCCGGACAGCTGTGAATTGCCAGAACAACGTGGCTGACGGCAACAGCCGTAGCCACCACAGAAAAGGAAAAATACATGACCACCCTGAAAATCACCGGGATGACCTGCGACTCGTGCGCGGCTCACGTCAAGGAAGCCTTGGAGAAAGTGCCCGGCGTGCAATCGGCGCTGGTGTCCTATCCGAAGGGCACAGCGCAACTCGCCATTGAGGCGGGCACGTCATCGGATGCGCTGACTACCGCCGTGGCCGGACTGGGCTACGAGGCAACGCTTGCCGATGCGCCACCGACGGACAACCGCGCCGGCCTGCTCGACAAGATGCGCGGCTGGATAGGGGCCGCTGATAAGCCCAGTGGCAACGAACGCCCGTTGCAGGTCGTCGTCATTGGTAGCGGTGGAGCCGCGATGGCGGCAGCACTGAAGGCCGTCGAGCAAGGCGCGCAGGTCACGCTGATTGAGCGCGGCACCATCGGCGGCACCTGCGTCAACGTCGGTTGTGTGCCGTCCAAGATCATGATCCGCGCCGCCCACATCGCCCATCTGCGCCGGGAAAGCCCATTCGACGGCGGCATGCCACCCACACCGCCGACGATCTTGCGCGAGCGGCTGCTGGCCCAGCAGCAGGCCCGTGTCGAAGAACTCCGTCATGCCAAGTACGAAGGCATCCTGGACGGCAATTCAGCCATCACCGTTCTGCACGGTGAAGCGCGTTTCAAGGACGACCAGAGCCTTATCGTTAGTTTGAACGAGGGTGGCGAGCGCGTCGTGATGTTCGACCGCTGCCTGGTCGCCACGGGTGCCAGCCCGGCGGTCCCGCCGATTCCGGGCTTGAAAGAGTCACCCTACTGGACTTCCACCGAGGCCCTGGCGAGCGACACCATTCCCGAACGCCTTGCCGTAATCGGCTCGTCGGTGGTGGCGCTGGAGCTGGCGCAAGCCTTTGCCCGGCTGGGCAGCAAGGTCACGGCCCTGGCGCGCAATACCTTGTTCTTCCGTGAAGACCCGGCCATCGGCGAGGCGGTGACAGCCGCTTTCCGTGCCGAGGGCATCGAGGTGCTGGAGCACACGCAAGCCAGCCAGGTCGCCCATATGGACGGTGAATTCGTGCTGACCACCACGCACGGTGAATTGCGCGCCGACAAGCTGCTGGTCGCCACCGGCCGGACACCGAACACGCGCAGCCTGGCATTGGAAGCGGCGGGGGTAGCCGTCAATGCGCAGGGGGCCATCGTCATCGACAAGGGCATGCGCACCAGTAGCCCGAACATCTACGCGGCCGGCGACTGCACCGACCAGCCGCAGTTCGTCTATGTGGCGGCAGCGGCCGGCACTCGTGCGGCGATCAACATGACTGGCGGCGATGCGGCCCTGGACCTGACCGCAATGCCGGCCGTGGTGTTCACCGACCCGCAGGTCGCCACCGTGGGCTACAGCGAGGCGGAAGCACATCACGACGGGATCGAGACCGACAGTCGCCTGCTAACACTGGATAACGTGCCGCGTGCGCTTGCCAACTTCGACACACGCGGCTTCATCAAGCTGGTCATCGAGGAAGGTAGCGGACGGCTCATCGGCGTGCAAGCGGTGGCCCCGGAAGCGGGTGAACTGATCCAGACGGCGGTGCTCGCCATTCGCAACCGTATGACCGTGCAGGAACTGGCCGACCAATTGTTCCCCTACCTGACCATGGTCGAAGGGCTGAAGCTCGCGGCGCAGACCTTCAGCAAGGACGTGAAGCAGCTTTCGTGCTGCGCCGGATGAGGAAAAGGAGGTGTTCAATGAGCGCCTACACAGTGTCCCGGCTGGCCCTTGATGCCGGGGTGAGCGTGCATATCGTGCGCGACTACCTGCTGCGCGGATTGCTACGGCCGGTCGCGTACACCACGGGCGGCTACGGCTTGTTCGATGACACCGCGTTGCAACGGCTGCGCTTTGTACGGGCTGCCTTCGAAGCGGGTATCGGCCTGGACGCACTGGCGCGGCTGTGCCGGGCGCTGGATGCTGCGGACGGTGACGGTGCGTCTGCGCAGCTTGCCGTGTTGCGGCAACTCGTCGAGCGTCGGCGCGAGGCCCTGGCCAGCCTCGAAATGCAACTGGCCGCCATGCCAACCGAACCGGCACAGCACGCGGAGAGTCTGCCATGAACAGCCCAGAGCACTTGCCGTCTGAGACGCACAAACCGATCACCGGCTACTTGTGGGGCGCGCTGGCCGTGCTCACCTGTCCCTGCCATTTGCCGATTCTCGCCATTGTGCTAGCCGGCACGACGGCCGGCGCGTTCATCGGGGAGCACTGGGGTATTGCAGCCCTCACGCTGACCGGCTTGTTTGTCCTGTCTGTGACGCGGCTGCTGCGGGCCTTCAAGGGAAGATCATGACCGCTTCCCAGCCAGCCGAGAGTGGGCAGCTTTGAGCTTCGCTACCAATCTGGAGGAGTACCACCATGAACGCAAACGCCCCGAACACTGCCAGTTGCACCACCTGCTGCGTATGCTGCAAAGAAATTCCGCTCGATGCCGCCTTCACCCCGGAAGGCGCGGAATACGTCGAACATTTCTGCGGGCTGGATTGCTATGAACGCTTCCAGGCACGCGCCAAGGCCGCGACAGAATCTGACATTGCGCCTGTCCCTGGCGGTTCGCAGCCGTCAGATTGAGGCATACCCTAACCTGATGTCAGATGTTGAGCACAAACAACGTCAGAGTAGGGTATTAATTTATATTTATTGACACATTCAGCCAAGGGTAGGGGTTTGAGGTCCAATGGGGCGAAAACCTACGCTAAGCGTCTATATATTCGTTAACCTGTTGATTTAACGGTCTTAGCTCACCTTTCATCACCTTTTCAGACAAGGTGAATGTGTAATGGCCTAACATATTGATATGGCCATGCATCAATGGTGATAATCTGGATATATCTTCTTCATTAATTTCAGTAGGATGACTATCAGTATTAATATATCCAAGGGCTTCCTGCATATATAACGTATTCCATAAAACAGTAGCATTTGTTACCAGTCCCAACGATCCAAGTTGATCCTCTTGCCCTTCGCGATAGCGCTTTCTGATTTCGCCACGTTGACCATGACAAATGGCGCGAGCCACACTATGTCTTCCTTCACCCCTGTTTAGTTGCGTTAGTATTCGGCGACGGTAATCTTCATCATCAATATAATTCAACAGATACAGCGTTTTATTTATTCGCCCCGCTTCAATGATGGCCTGTGCCAGACTGGACGGACGCGTGCTCTTCAATAAACTGCGGATTAACTCTGATGCTTGTACAGTACCCAACTTAAGAGAGCCTGCAATCCGCATCATATCGTCCCAGTTAGCCTCAATCAGTGCCAGATTAATGCAACCACGGGCCAGTTCATCGAGAGGGCCGTAATCCGCATTTTTATCTACTCGCCAGAAAACGGCATCTCCGGCGTCCGCGAGACGGGGAGAAAACTGGTATCCCAACAGCCAGAACAGGCCGAATATCAAATCGCTGGCACCTGCTGTATCAGTCATAATTTCCTGTGGATTCAACCCCGTTTGCTGTTCAAGTAAACCCTCCAGAACAAAGATTGAGTCCCTCAAGGTGCCCGGTACAACAATGCCGTGAAAACCAGAAAATTGATCGGAAATAAAGTTGTACCAGGTAATTCCCCGATTGGAGCCAAAGTATTTTCGATTTGGTCCGGCGTTAATCGTTTTTACTGGCGTAACAAAACGCATACCGTCAGCAGAAGCAACTTCTCCTCCACCCCATCGCTGTGCCAGGCTCAAGGTAGCCTGATAATCTACCAGGCGGGCATTAGCTTTGATAAGCGTTTCGGCCCGAAAATAATTTTGTTTAACCCAGCTCAGGCGATGCCGGGTTAATGATGGAATATTGTGCTTAATCAATGGCTCAAAGCCAATATTGCAGGCTTCTGACAGTAATACGGCACAAATGCTGATATGCAGATCTTTCGCTCGCGCATTGGACTCGCTGACATGAGTAAATTCTTCGGCAAATCCTGTATGAGCATTGATTTCCAGCAATAGCTCCGTCAGATCCACCAAGGGTAAAAGGCGTCTGACTTGCCTGTTGAGAGTTATCAGGCTGGGTGGTTCATCCAGTTTTTCAAGATTGCTGATAGTCAGCGTAAGATGTTTCCCTGCGTGGTCAATATGAACTGACGCATTATCATTAAAACCATCAGCTACCGTTTTCCAGGCAAAATCCAACTGCTGAGCCAGCTTTTCTGTTGCCTGCCTAGCATTTACAGGGTGACCTAATGCTCGACAGACAGGGACGCGTTGGGCTTGCCATTCTGCCCCTTGTAACAGTTTTGACCGTGGATCACCCCAACGATCGCTATTCTCAAGATAAATATCCCGCCGCCTTAATGCATCCTGAAATCGTTCCAGTAGGCATAGTGAATAGCCAGGTCGTCTCACTCGGCCTTCTTCGTCAAGGACCAGTCGTTTCCAGGCACCGGTGATAATATTTTTCGGCGCATCGTCAAGGATGTGCTTTCTTGAAGTGCCTAGTGACGATAAATAGTTAAAGGCTGCCAGGGTATGTTCTCCCGCCGGAGCAGCCCGAAAAGTTAACTCCCGGAGTACTCTGGGCAGAAAACGGCGAACGCGTCCATATTGTTCAATCATTTCATCTTGGAAATTATTGTCTGCTGGCCGGGCCAGTTCGTTGACCATTTTGACTGACTCAGCCAGTCTTTCTTTGGGAACGCAGGAAAAAATCGATTTTCGGAGGTGCGCATCATCAGTTACCTCATCTAGCAGGAGTGCGCAGGCTTTAGCCAGCATCAACGAAGAGCGGTCCAGATCCTTCAGCGTCCTCAGCCGCTTCTTTTGCCCCGCTTTTTTAGCCTCTCCCGCAATATTAGTGATCAGCATGTCCAAAACATCGATGGCTTCATCCAGCGCAGTGACCTCCAATGATTTAACAAAGGCAATAAGTATCGCTGTACGTTTCTTCATGGGCATACGAGCTATCTTTTTTACCGAGGTAACATTGGCATAGCGGGCGAGACTTTTTAGCTGAGCCGGTGGAAGACCTGTAAAATCAAGTTGCTGAAAACCCAGTTGGTGCAATTTATTATAACGATCCAGTGCATCATTAAACGCAGGACTACTGATTGTCACCGGACCTTTTTTCAGTTGCTCGAACATGGATACTCTCTGGCCTTCACTAAAGCTCAGCAATTCATCCAGTTGTTGTTTCTGTTCATCATTGGGCAATGCCAGTAATCTTTGCCAAAGACGGTGAGCTGCTCGTTCGCGGATTTCGGTGATCACTCTGGAGAGTGTTGTGGCCCCTGGTAATAAAATTTTATGCTGTACCAGCCATGCGGTGGCGAAATCGAACATCAGGCTGGGGCGTTCGTTGCTAATCCAGGCTCGGGTATACAGCAACCGGTTCAATCTGAAGGTCCACGGAAACTCCCCAAATTCATGATAGTAATAATATTTTTTGATTTGAGCGTAATGCTCCCAGCGGGTTGGTTCTCGTTTTGCGTATTCAGCCAGAATATCAGTCCGACTGATTGAAAGTTGCGTGGCCACAAAGGTTTGTACATTTTGCGGAATCAGAGTCAAATCAGACAGGAACGCGCCTAAAAATCGGACTGATGTTAGTTGAAGGGCTAAGCCAAGACGGTTTTGGTCCCCGCGCCTTTGTGCGATGAATGTCAGGTCATTTTCGTCCAGAATAAAATAACGGGACAGTTGTACCTCGTTCGGCTCTGCCGCATAACATCCATAATTTTGCTTCTGCTCTTCAGTCAAAAAATCGATAGGCATCCAGCACTCCTTGCGTAACTATGACTTAGGTCTATTTTTAACTATCTCAAATGTTATAAGTTTTGAGACCGCTCAAAACGACGTCAAACATGAGTATCAAAAATCGCGATTTATACTTTATGATACTACGCAGTATCAATATCGATTTGTGAGACCAATATGGCATTACTGGGATATGCAAGAGTATCAACCAGCCATCAGAAACTGACGGTACAGATCACGGAA
The DNA here is from genome assembly GCF_021440345.1 of Kluyvera intermedia. Classification (GTDB taxonomy): domain Bacteria; phylum Pseudomonadota; class Gammaproteobacteria; order Enterobacterales; family Enterobacteriaceae; genus Kluyvera; species Kluyvera intermedia_A. Next base: position 521 of record NZ_JAKCNS010000069.1, on the reverse strand, counting down.
CTGAAATCTGTCGGTGTCAGAGATGACCGGATTTTTACTGATATGATGTCAGGAGCCACGGATGAGCGCGAAGGGTTACAGCGACTGCTCGCCCGTGCAGAAAAGGATGACATCATTATTTGTACCAAAATGGATCGGCTTGGCCGCAATACCGCAGACATGATCCACATTGTTGATGCTTGCTATAAAAAGGGAATAGCCATTCGTTTTCTGGAGAACGGACTAAGTACAGAAGGAACTATGGGGAAAATGGTGATTCAAATTTTGGCAGCTGTTGCAGAAGCAGAACGAGAACGTATTCTGGAACGTACTAATGACGGCAGAATTGTTGCGATGGCATCCGGTGTCAAATTTGGACGGAAGCCGCACTCGAAAGCAGCACTTGTCAGACAACTTATCAATCAAAAGCAATCAGAAAAAATAATTCTAGAAAAAACAGGGGTTTCTCGGGCTACTTATTTTCGGCTAAAAAAATCTGAAAATAATCAAAAATCATCAGAAAGATAATATTAATCATGATT
>NZ_JAKCNS010000007.1 GCF_021440345.1 Kluyvera intermedia | reverse complement strand
CACACAGAGTTATCCACAAATCTAATGATTAACCCCCCTCATCTCTTTATCTTGGGCCTTATATAGAGGGACAAAATAACCGCTTCGGCGGAATGCGAAAAATTCGCGAGCGTTGCGCAAACGTTTTCGTTACAATGCCACCGCAAAACAAGGATGCCCCGTAAGGGGCGTTAGCTGAGTTTTTCCGCAAGAATTCACCTAACGCTCTCTGTAATAGTCAAATCCAGGGGATTTACCATGCAACAACGTCGTCCAGTCCGCCGCGCTCTGCTCAGTGTTTCTGACAAGGCCGGTATCATCGAATTCGCCCAGGCACTTTCCGCACGCGGTGTGGTACTGCTATCGACAGGTGGCACAGCCCGCCTGCTGGCAGAGAAAGGTCTGCCGGTGACCGAAGTTTCCGATTACACCGGTTTCCCGGAAATGATGGATGGACGTGTAAAAACCCTGCATCCTAAAGTACACGGCGGCATTCTTGGCCGTCGTGGTCAAGACGATGCCATTATGCAGCAGCACCACATCGAGCCTATTGATATGGTCGTCGTTAACCTGTACCCGTTCGCTGAGACCGTCGCCCGTGAAGGCTGCTCGCTGGAAGATGCGGTAGAGAACATCGATATCGGCGGCCCAACCATGGTTCGCTCCGCCGCCAAGAACCACAAAGATGTGGCTATCGTGGTGAAGAGCAGCGACTACACCTCTATTATTAAAGAGATGGATGCCAACGAAGGTTCTCTGACCCTCGATACCCGTTTCGATCTCGCTATCAAAGCGTTCGAACATACCGCCGCTTACGACAGCATGATTGCCAACTACTTCGGCAGCATGGTTCCGGCCTATCACGGTGAAAGCAAAGAAGCCGCTGGCCGCTTCCCGCGTACGCTGAATCTGAACTTCATTAAGAAGCAGGATATGCGCTATGGCGAGAACAGCCACCAGCAAGCTGCCTTCTATATAGAAGAGAATGTTAAAGAGGCCTCTGTGGCCACCGCAGCTCAGGTACAGGGTAAAGCGCTCTCTTATAACAACATCGCCGATACCGATGCGGCGCTAGAGTGCGTCAAAGAATTCCACGAGCCAGCCTGCGTTATCGTCAAGCACGCCAACCCATGCGGCGTTGCGGTCAGCACTTCTCTGCTCGATGCCTACGACCGCGCGTACAAAACCGACCCAACCTCCGCATTCGGCGGCATTATTGCTTTCAACCGCGAGCTGGATGCCGAAACAGCGCAAGCCATCATCTCTCGTCAGTTTGTTGAAGTGATCATCGCGCCATCCGCCACTGAAGAAGCGCTGAAGATTACTGCGGCTAAACAGAACGTCCGCGTCCTGACCTGCGGTCAGTGGGCTCAGCGCGTGCCGGGACTGGATTTCAAACGTGTGAACGGCGGTTTACTGGTTCAGGATCGCGACCTGGGCATGGTGACAGAAGGCGAACTGCGCGTCGTCACCAAACGTCAACCGAGCGAACAAGAGCTGCGCGATGCGCTGTTCTGCTGGAAAGTGGCGAAGTTCGTTAAGTCTAACGCCATCGTCTACGCCAAAGAGAACATGACCATCGGCATCGGTGCAGGCCAGATGAGCCGCGTGTACTCCGCTAAGATTGCCGGGATTAAAGCCGCCGACGAAGGCCTGGAAGTAAAAGGTTCTGCCATGGCCTCTGACGCCTTCTTCCCGTTCCGCGATGGTATTGATGCCGCTGCGGCCGTAGGCGTGAGCTGCGTTATCCAGCCTGGCGGTTCTATTCGTGACGAAGAAGTGATTGCCGCCGCCGACGAACACGGCATCGCGATGATCTTCACCGACATGCGCCACTTCCGCCATTAATCCACGGAGCAGACGATGAAAGTATTAGTTATTGGCAACGGCGGGCGCGAACACGCGCTGGCCTGGAAAGCAGCGCAGTCACCACAGGTTGATACCGTTTTTGTCGCGCCGGGCAACGCGGGTACCGCGCTGGAGCCAACACTGCAAAACGTGGCGATTGGCGTTACCGATATTCCGGCACTGCTGAGCTTTGCCCAGAAAGAGAAGATTGATCTGACTATCGTCGGCCCGGAAGCGCCGCTGGTAATTGGTGTAGTCGATGCTTTCCGCGCCGCCGGTATGACCATCTTCGGACCAACCGAAGGCGCTGCGCAGCTGGAAGGCTCCAAAGCGTTCACCAAAGATTTCCTTGCTCGTCACCAGATCCCAACGGCCGAGTACCAGAACTTCACCGAAATCGAGCCTGCGCTAGCGTATCTGCGCGAGAAAGGCGCACCAATCGTCATTAAGGCAGACGGTCTGGCAGCCGGTAAAGGCGTTATCGTGGCGATGACGCTGGAAGAAGCGGAAGCCGCCGTACACGATATGCTGGCCGGCAACGCCTTTGGCGACGCGGGCCACCGGATCGTTATCGAAGAGTTCCTTGATGGGGAAGAGGCGAGCTTTATCGTGATGGTCGACGGCGAGCACGTACTGCCGATGGCTACCAGCCAGGACCACAAGCGCGTAGGCAATGGCGACACCGGCCCGAACACCGGTGGCATGGGCGCATACTCGCCTGCTCCGGTCGTTACCGATGAAGTCCACCAGCGCACCATGGAACGCATCATCTGGCCAACCGTTAAAGGCATGGCGGCGGAAGGCAACACCTACACCGGTTTCTTGTACGCGGGCCTGATGATCGACAAACAGGGCAACCCGAAAGTTATCGAGTTCAACTGCCGCTTTGGCGATCCAGAAACTCAGCCGATCATGCTGCGCATGAAATCAGATCTGGTGGATCTGTGCCTCGCCGCCTGCGCCGGTAAGCTGGACGAGAAAACCTCCGAGTGGGACGAACGCGCCTCGCTGGGCGTGGTGATTGCCGCTGGCGGTTACCCGGCCGACTACCGTACCGGCGATGTTATCCACGGCCTGCCGCTGGAAGAAGTTGCCGACGGTAAAGTGTTCCACGCAGGAACAAAGCTTGCTGACGATGATCGTGTTCTGACCAACGGCGGCCGCGTACTGTGCGCCACCGCGCTGGGTCATACCGTCGCCGAAGCGCAGCAACGTGCCTATGCCTTGATGACTAATATTCACTGGGACGGCAGCTTCAGCCGTAACGATATCGGCTGGCGCGCCATCGAGCGTGAGCACAACTAACGGCTGAGCTTCGCCAACAGCGTTTTGCGCGTAATGCCCAACTGACGGGCGGCTTCAGTTTTGTTGCCGCCCGTTTTTTCGAGCGCCGCCTGAATCACCTCTTTCTCCACTTCCACCAGCGGTTGAATTCCCTCATCGGTCGATGATGCCGGAATGGAAGCACCGACAATCGCCAGCGGTAGCTCACGTTCCGAAATATACTCGCCCGTCAGCAAGACCACCGCACGCTCTACCGCATTTTCCAACTCGCGGATATTACCCGGCCAGGCGTAGTGAATCAGCAGGTCCATGGCCTGAGGCGTAAAACCCTGCACCGTTTTACGATTACGTTCGGCATAGCGTTGCAGGAAATAGTGCGCCAGCTGCGGGATATCCTCATGGCGCTGGCGCAGCGGCGGCATATCGATAGTCACTACGTTCAGACGGTAGTAGAGATCCTGACGAAAACGCCCGGCGCTCACCTCTTCGGCTAAATCCCGATGCGTTGCGGCAATCAGGCGCACATCGACCGAAATCGTCTGATTGCTCCCTACGCGCTGCACTTCCCGTTCCTGAATAGCCCGCAGCAGGCGCACCTGCATCAGCGGCGAAATATCGCCAATCTCATCCAGAAACAGCGTGCCACCATCGGCCTCCACAAAACGCCCTTCCCGCCGCTTATCCGCACCGGTAAACGCGCCTTTCTCGTGGCCAAACATCTCTGATTCCAGCAGCGATTCATTCAGCGCCCCACAGTTGAGCGTCACCAGCGCTTTATCACGACGAGCGCTGCTGGCATGCAATGCCCGCGCAACCAGCTCTTTGCCGGTACCGGATTCGCCATGAATGAGCACGGTAGCATCCGACGGTGCCACCAGCGCGATATTATTCAGCAGCGTCTGCATCGCCGGGCTATCGCCGACCATACCAAACTGCGCCGCAGGCCCTGGCGAAGCAGAACATTCAGGCTGGCGCGTATGGGCTAAAGCCTGAGCCAGCGTTTGCTGTAGACGGTCAAAGTCCAACGGCTTTATCAGATAATCCAGCGCACCGGACTTCAATGCCTCTACCGCCGTATCAACACTGGAGTAGGCTGTCATAATGAGCACCGGTATCGATGGGTTATAGGCTTTTATCTCTTTTAGCGTTTCGATGCCGTCCATCTGCGCCATACGGATATCGCAGAGCACCAGATCGAATACCTGCTCCCTGATTTTCTCCAGCGCCTGCACACCGTTATTGGCCAGCGCAACCTGATATCCCCAGCCCCGCAGTAGCGCCTGTAGGATGGTGCAGTGGCTAATATCGTCGTCCACCACCAGAATAGTGATCTGTTCCTGACTCATCCTTGCTCATCCTTTTGTTGCCCATTGACCGGCAGGTAGAGGGTAAATACCGCTCCCTTGCCGGGCGTGCTTTCAACGTGAATTGTCCCGCCGTGCTGCTCAACGATATTCTGAACGACCGCCAATCCTAGCCCAGTACCATCGGCTTTAGTGGTGAAGTACGGGGTGAAGATGGCCTGCAGCTGCTCTGCCGTCATCCCTTTGCCGCTATCCGTCACGCTAAGCCTGACGCGTCCGTCACCGCACTCCGCCACCGACACCGTAATGGCACCCTCATGGCCAATCGCCTGAATGGCGTTGAGATAGAGGTTTAATAGCACCTGATTGAGGCGATCCGGATCGGCCTGAATACGGCATAGCGAAGGCTGAGCGGTAAATTGCAGCGTAATATTCCGGCCTAACGCATCCTGACTCACCAGTTGAAGCGAATGGCTTATCACCTCGTTAAGATCCACCGGTTGCCATTTTAAATGCGCCGGACGCACCAGCTCCAGCAGCTCGCTGACCACTCGATTGAGGCGGTCAGCCTCTTTCGCCATCACCTGCGCCAGTTCATAGGCCTCTCCACCCGGCGGCGTGCGTTCAGCGAAGTACTTCGCCAATCCTTTGATTGACGACAGCGGATTACGGATTTCGTGCGCCACCCCGGCGGCCAGGTGCCCTAGCGCAACCAGTTTATCTTTACGATGCGTGGCTTCCTGCAATTGCCTGTGCGAACGCTGATAGCGATTGAACCAGAACTGCGCGAGAACGGTTGCCACCATCACGACGCCAGCGGCACACAGCATGACAATCATATTGCGCAGCCCGCGCGCCTGTTCAGCATCCAACTCGCGGGCATCGAAGGCGATAAAAATAACCTGCGGCGTCTCGACCACATTGCGGCGCATCATCATGCGCATATGGTGTGAACCGGGCGCATTAAGCGGGCGAAACTGGCGATAAATTTCCAGCGCCGGTTCCGGTGACGTTAATCGCCGCCAGCGCTCGGTATCGCCCGGCGCGAGCGTCTGCATCGTCCGGGCGTCGTAAAGCGGCTGTCCCACCTGCTGCGCGTCACTGTGGGCAATAATTTTCCCCTGCTCATCGGTCACCGCAAACCACAGTACGCCGGGCTGCCACGCCATCTCTTCCAGCATGGTCTGGAGCTGCGCATGATGCATCCGCATTCCCATTCCGACACGCGCCCCGGACTCCAGCGCGCGGATAAGCACGCGGCCCTTCTCCTCAATCGTTTGCTGTGCCGACGCGTTTTCCCGCAGATGGTCGCGAACGATGAGCGTAGAGAACAAACACATCAGCAGCAACACCATGCCGGTTAGCAGCCAGCTAATGCCGGTCGCTAACGAATCCTTCGGTAATCGTAAGAGGTTCATGGTGCTTCCTTTTCTTTTTCCTGTGCTATCCCTCAGCAGAAATCATGCCACTCTTCATGCCCCGTAACCCGGCCTATCAGCACAATTCCCCCGAGTGAACGGGTAAAAATGACTCGGCTGGATACCCGCTGCGGGTCATTTTTACTCGCTCTGAGCAATCCGCCGCACGCCACCCCGCTTATATCGCGACATGAGAAGCTGGCACAGAAGATGCAATAGCTAAGGAGAACACACTACAGGAGAATCAACCATGAAACGGAACAATAAACTGACCCTTGCGCTATTAGCCTTCGCTACGCTTACCCTGACCAGCGGCGTAGCCCTGGCGGGCCCACATCATTGGAACAATGACTCAAAGAACGGCGGCTACAGCCAACTTACCGAGGCCCAGCAGGCTACCGTGCAAAAGCTGCGTAACGACTATTACGCCCAGACCAATGCACTGCGCCAGCAGTTAACGTCCAAACACTATGAGTACAACGCGCTGCTCACAGCGGATAAACCCGATAGCGCCAAAATTGAGGCCGTCGCGAAAGAAAGAGAGGCATTGAGCCAGCAGCTTGACCAGCAGCGGGTTAAGTTTGATGTCGCAATGGCTCAGGCTGGTATTCCGCGTCACGGGGGGATGGGCTATGGCTGCGAGGGTGGCGGACACAACGGCGGCCATATGGGCGGCATGCACCGCGGGTAAACCTTAGAAAGTCTTTTCGGTCGGCTGCCAGGTACAGTAGTCCTGGTTTGCCACCAGCAGGAGCTGGGAGCCTTCTGGTGCTTCCAGCCAGGCAATGCTCACCTCAGCCGTGGCACGGCTCTGGCGACTGGCAATATGCCCGAGGGCGCGCGAGTCAAAATCAGGTTTAACCGTCTCGCCTTCGCATGTCGTCACCGTCTTGTCGGCATGCCAGCGCCCCTGGCGCAGCACGACTTTCCCCAGCCGCAGCGCATCGCTGGTCTGACGGATCTGCTCCGCACGATAGCGATAAAGTGCGACCTGGTCGCTGGAGAGCTGCTGTTTTTGCCCATCAGTCTCGCGCTGCATAAAACTCAGCTCGCCGTTACTGTCGAAACGGGCGCGGATGTGTTCGGAGGGTTTACCGTAGATATTCAGTTCGATCAGCCGCAGCTTATCATCCTGCCAGCGATACTCGCTGGTTGAGGTGCTGCCGTTGTGCCACGGACTTAAGGTGGCCAGAAGGTGCGTCTCACCGCTGCTGTCTTTACGCCAGATGCGCACGGCACCCTGCGTGTCAGCGTAGCCGCTGGCGGTAAAGGGAGGTAATTCGCTGTTATGGCTACAGGCTGTCAGCAACAGTACGCCCGCCAACCCCGATAAACGGCGCCAGAGAAACGAAAGGGGCGAAACCGCCCCTTCTTTAAAACTGTTCACTGCCACGCAATCTTACTTAACAGCGTCTTTCAGTGCTTTGCCAGAAACAAATGCCGGCACGTTGGCTGCGGCGATTTTGATTTCATTACCGGTCTGCGGGTTGCGGCCAGTACGCTCAGCGCGGTGGTTCACTTTGAAGGTACCGAAACCAACCAGTTGCACAGCATCACCTTCTTTCAGAGACTCAGTAATAGCAGCCAAGGTGGATTCCAGTGCAGCTTTAGCCTGGGTTTTAGACAGTTCAGCCTTGTCCGCAATTACATCAATCAGTTGAGTCTTGTTCATAAGTTATCCTTACAATGTGTTTATCGCTTGCTAAGCATCGAGTGCGACGAAAATGCCAGAAAAGCACTCTCCTGCATACACGCACCGATAGCCACTTTTTTTCGCCCTCCAAATGTAGACCAGACGGGGGGCAGATGTGAAGCCTTCAGGCGTGACAATTCAGGCGGTAAATCACGTTTTATTGCCTCATTGCTGAAAATTTATACCAATATTGCTTTCGCCGGCTTCGCGGAGGTCTGCGCGCAGCCCTTTAATCAGTTCAATATCGCGTTCTTCGCACTCGGCTAAAAGGCGGAAAATCTCCCACTGAATGTCCCATTCTTGCTCTACAGCGGGGTTCAATTTCAGCTCTTCGTCGGTCATTTCGCGACCAGCCTGAGTCATTTCCAGCATCGCTACGGTGGTAATCGAACACTTGCTGACTTCGACAGCATGCTCGAGCGTTTCGCCACTTAAACGGGAGTGGATTAATTCACTCAACGCCACACAAGCATCGATTGCCGGGTACACGCCGTACAGATCGTAGTCGTCGGCCACAGGAATCGCTTCTTCAAACTTTTCCAGCTGGCTATCGAAGTTGATTTTCGCATCTTTAACCGTCAGTGATTCCCACACCAGATCGAGGATGCGGCGGTAAATCTGACCATCGTTAAATTCGGTTTGCTTGCAGAACATGGCGTAGTTCGGGTACATGCGTTCACATAGGCAAGCCATAAAGGTGACGTGCTGCCAACTTTCCAGCTTCTCCAGACGCAGGTGAATCGGGTTTTGTAACATGATGAGTTCTCAAATACGGAAATTAACCGCAGTTTACCTGATATGGGGCATTTTTGCTGCAAGGCGCATAAATGCCGGGCGTTCCGATGCCACCGCGTCTGCCCAGCGCATGGGCTCTGGCAGACGATAGCCGCTCATGCAGCGCTGCACCCAGCCTAACGCGCTATCGACGCTGATGCGGTGGCCCGTTGAGATAAACAGCGGGTTGCAGCGTGCTTTACTGCGCCATACCCAGGCCAACTGCTCGCCTTTATCCATCAGCGGTGCCAGCGCGCCGGATTCAGCCGCCAGCGGTTCAAATTGACCGCACAGGCGTTTTTTCGCCACGCCAAGGGTGGGAACATCCACCAGCAGGCCAAAATGGCTGGCCACGCCGAGACGACGGGGATGAGAAATGCCGTGGCCGTCGACAAACAGCAGGTCAGGCTTTTGCGACAGTTGCTGCCATGCCGCCATCAGCGCCGGCGCTTCGCGAAACGAGAGAAATCCGGGGATGTACGGCATGGTGGTGGCGATACGCGCCACCTGATACTCGACCAGTTCAAGCGACGGATACTTCAGCAGCACCATCGCTGCACGCGTCACCTCACCACCCTGCTCGAATCCCACGTCGGCGCCGCCGATAAGACGCGGCGGATCGCTTAACAAACGATCTTCACGGCAAACCGATCCAGCAAGCTCAAGCTGCTGCGCGCGCAGCGACGCGAGATCCATACTCATCCCTTAGCGGTGGTATTGCGCCGACAGACGGTGAACCGCCTCCACGAAGACGCCCGCGTGTTCCGGCGGCACGTCCTGATGAATGCCGTGACCGAGGTTAAAGACGTGGCCTTCGCCCTCACCAAAACCGGCAAGGATCGTCGCCACTTCTTCTTCAATACGTGGACCCGGCGCGTAGAGCATGGACGGATCCATGTTGCCCTGCAGCGCAACCTTATGGCCCACGCGACGGCGCGCATCGGCAATATCAGTGGTCCAGTCAAGGCCCAGCGCATCGCAGCCGGTTTCTGCCATCGCTTCCAGCCACTGTCCGCCGCCTTTGGTAAACAGCGTCACCGGCACGCGGCGGCCATCATTTTCACGCAGCAAACCATCGACGATTTTATGCATGTAATAGAGCGAGAACTGCTGATAATCACGACCGGTCAGCACGCCACCCCAGGTATCAAAAATCATCACCGACTGCGCACCGGCTTTAATCTGGGCATTCAGGTACAGAGTGACGCTTTTGGCCAGCTTATCGAGCAGCAGATGCAGCGTTTTCGGATCGGCATACATCATTTTTTTAATCACGGTAAAGGCTTTACTGCTGCCGCCTTCCACCATGTAGGTCGCCAACGTCCACGGACTACCGGAGAAACCAATCAGCGGCACTTCGCCTTTCAATTCGCGGCGAATGGTTCGCACGGCGTTCATGACGTAGCCCAACTCGCCTTCCGGATCCGGAATCGGCAGCTTGTCCACGTCAGCTTTGCTGGTAATTGGCGAGGTAAAGCGTGGGCCTTCCCCGGTTTCGAAATAGAGCCCCAGCCCCATCGCATCGGGGATGGTCAGGATATCCGAGAAGAGGATCGCCGCATCAAGCGGGTAGCGGCGCAGCGGCTGCAGCGTCACTTCACAAGCCAGCTCGGCGTTTTTGCACAGCGACATAAAATCGCCGGCCTGTGCGCGGGTGGCTTTGTACTCCGGCAAATAGCGGCCTGCCTGGCGCATCATCCACACCGGAGTCACATCAACGGGCTGGCGCAGCAGCGCACGCAGATAACGATCGTTCTTGAGTTCGGTCATTTTACATTCCTTTAGCGTTGATGCGCTCAGTGTAACATGTCACTGGTATTCAGCCCGACACATTGCCACGGTATCTTCAATCAGCCGACGTGCGACGGTGCCCGGCGGTGGAAGCAGCGGTAAATCGTCGTAGCGGTACCAATTGGCGTTCAGCAGCTCTTTCGGGTCGATAACAATCTCACCGCTGTCGTACTCCGCCATGTAAGCGGTCATCAGCGACTGTGGGAACGGCCAGGGTTGAGAGGTCACGTAGCGCAGATTTTTCACTTTAATACCGCTCTCTTCCATCACCTCGCGCGCCACCGCCTGTTCCAGCGTTTCGCCCACTTCCACGAAGCCGGCCAGCACGGTATGCACACCGTTACGGTGACGAACGTGCTGGGCAAGGAGAATGGAGTCATCGCGGCGAATGGCGACAATAATGCAGGGGGCAATTTGCGGGTAGTAGCGTTCGCGGCAGTGGCTGCACAGCATCGCCCATTCGGTTTTGCTCGGATGCATGGGGTGCCCACAGTAGCCACAGAATTTGTGCGAGCGATAAAACTCCGTCAACTGCACGCCGCGCCCGGCAAGCTGGAACAGGCCGACGTCCTGATCGAGCACCTGCCGCACCGATCCCATATCATGGCGGCGCGACTGTTGAACCAGCCACACCGGGGATCCTTCCCATTCACCAATCTGCAGCGCGCGCTGCCCCACAAGATCGAAATTTACCGCTTCGCCATGTGGTATTTCGCCACCGGGCAACCATAATTTTTGTTCGTGGCTGACTATCCACCAGCCGCGATCCAATTTTTCAATTATACGATCCATATCTCTTGCGCAACCTTTGCTTCACAGGCATGTTATTAACATTATTATTACATTTTGACGTGAGCAGATTTTAATCTTAACGATGCGGGGGTCAACCTATGCTAAACCAGTTAGAGAGCCTGACAGAGCGTGTAAAAGGACACCATAGACTGGTCGACCGCTGGCTGAATATTCGTAAGCACCTGCTCGTGGCTTACTACAATCTGGTTGGCCTTAAGCCTGGCAAAGAATCGTTCATGCGTCTTAACGAAAAAGCGCTCGATGATTTTTGCCAGCGTCTGGTCGACTACCTTTCTGCCGGTCATTTCAGTATTTATGAACGTATTATCCATAAAATGGAAGGCGACACTCCGCTTTTAAACGCGACGAAGATTTGGCCGCAGCTGGATGCCAACACGCAGCTGATTATGGATTTCTACGACTCCACACTGGAAAGCGCCATCGATCAGGATAACTGCTATGAGTTTCAGCAGGCGTTGTCCGACATTGGCGAAGCGCTGGAAGCCCGCTTCCGGCTGGAAGACAAATTGATAATGCTGGCTTTCGAAACGCTCGATCAGGGTGAATTAAAACGCCCGGCTTGAGATTTGCGGCATTAACGAGTAGTTTACATTCATTACCTCTCATCTGAGGTTACTTCTTGTCGGAGTGCCCAGTGCGCAAGCACGGGCTGAGACCGTTAATTCGGGATCCGCGGAACCTGATCAGGTTAAGACCTGCGAAGGGAACAAGAGTCGTGCCGATTACACAAAATCATTCACGTTGCATCAAGGCGGCAACTGAGAGAATCCTCAGAAGCTTACCAGAGTAAGTGACTGGGTGAACGAAGGCAGCCAACGCAGAGGCAGCCTGAATGATGAAGTGTAATCATCTCTTGCTTCATCCGTCGTCTGACAAGCCACTCCTTACTTTTTTGGAATGAGCTATGTCTGCCACAACTAAACCATCCCGCCGCGAACAGCGCGCCCAGGCCCAACACTTTATCGACACTCTGGAAGGCACCGCTTTCCCGAACTCCAAACGCATTTACATTACCGGCTCGCAGCCGGATATCCGTATTCCCATGCGCGAAATCCAGCTCAGCCCGACGCTGATTGGCGGCTCAAAAGACACGCCGCAGTTTGAAGAAAATGAAGCCGTTCCGGTCTACGACACCTCCGGCCCCTATGGCGATCCGGACGTGGCGATTAATGTTCAAAAAGGTCTGGCCAAACTGCGCCAGCCGTGGATTTCCGCACGTAACGACAGCGAAGAGTTAAACGACCGCAGCTCGGCCTACACCAAAGAGCGCCTGGCCGACGACGGCCTGGATGAATTGCGCTTCACCGGTTTGCTGACGCCAAAACGCGCCAAAGCAGGTCGCCGCGTCACTCAGCTGCACTACGCCCGCCAGGGGATCGTCACGCCGGAGATGGAATTTATCGCCGTGCGTGAAAACATGGGCCGCGAGCGCATCCGCAGCGAAGTGCTACGCCACCAGCATCCGGGGATGAGCTTTGGCGCACGCCTGCCGGAAAACATCACCGCAGAATTTGTCCGCGATGAAGTCGCCGCTGGGCGCGCGATCATTCCTGCCAACATTAACCACCCGGAATCGGAACCGATGATCATCGGCCGTAACTTCCTGGTGAAAGTGAATGCCAACATTGGCAACTCCGCCGTGACCTCTTCCATCGAGGAAGAAGTTGAAAAGCTGGTGTGGTCTACCCGTTGGGGTGCCGATACGGTGATGGATCTGTCCACCGGGCGCTATATTCACGAAACCCGCGAATGGATCCTGCGTAACAGCCCGGTCCCAATCGGTACGGTTCCGATCTATCAGGCGCTGGAGAAGGTGAACGGGATCGCCGAAGATCTCACCTGGGAAGCCTTCCGCGATACCCTGCTGGAGCAGGCCGAACAGGGCGTGGACTACTTCACCATCCACGCGGGCGTGCTGCTGCGCTACGTGCCGATGACCGCTAAACGTCTGACCGGCATTGTCTCGCGCGGCGGCTCCATCATGGCGAAGTGGTGCCTCTCCCACCACAAAGAGAACTTCCTGTTTGAACATTTCCGTGAAATCTGCGAAATCTGCGCCGCCTACGACGTCTCCCTGTCGCTGGGCGATGGCCTGCGTCCGGGCTCCATTCAGGATGCCAACGACGAAGCGCAATTCTCCGAGCTGCATACGCTGGGCGAGCTGACCAAAATCGCCTGGGAATATGACGTGCAGGTGATGATTGAAGGCCCAGGGCACGTACCGATGCAGATGATCCAGCGCAACATGACCGAAGAGCTGGAACACTGCCACGAAGCGCCGTTCTACACCCTCGGGCCGTTGACCACCGATATCGCACCGGGCTACGACCACTTCACCTCCGGAATTGGCGCAGCGATGATTGGCTGGTTCGGCTGCGCGATGCTGTGCTACGTCACGCCAAAAGAGCACCTCGGACTGCCGAACAAAGAAGATGTGAAGCAAGGGCTGATTACCTACAAGATCGCCGCCCACGCCGCCGATTTAGCCAAAGGCCATCCGGGCGCGCAGATCCGCGATAACGCCATGTCGAAAGCGCGCTTCGAATTCCGCTGGGAAGATCAGTTCAACCTGGCGCTCGACCCGTTCACCGCCCGCGCTTATCACGACGAAACGCTGCCGCAGGAATCCGGTAAAGTTGCCCACTTCTGCTCGATGTGCGGGCCGAAATTCTGCTCGATGAAAATCAGCCAGGAAGTGCGCGACTACGCCGCCGCGCAAACCATTGAAGTCGGAATGGCGGACATGTCGGAGAACTTCCGCGCCAAAGGCGGCGAAATCTACCTCAAAAAAGAGGAGGCGTAATGTACCAGCCTGATTTCCCAACCGTGCCGTTTCGCCTCGGGCTTTATCCGGTCGTCGATAGCGTGGAGTGGATTGAACGCCTGTTAGCAGCCGGAGTGCGCACCATTCAGCTACGCATCAAAGATAAGCGCGATGCAGAGGTAGAAGCCGACGTTGTGGCCGCCATTGAACTGGGGCGCCGTTACGACGCTCGCCTGTTCATCAACGACTACTGGCGGCTGGCGATAAAGCACAATGCTTACGGCGTTCATTTGGGCCAGGAAGACCTCGAAACGACTGACCTGAAAGCGATTCAGTCGGCAGGGCTGCGCCTTGGAGTATCAACCCACGATGATATGGAAATTGACGTGGCGCTGGCCGCCCGCCCGTCCTACATCGCATTGGGCCACGTCTTCCCGACGCAAACTAAAGAGATGCCCTCCGCCCCACAGGGTTTGACGCAGCTAGCGAGCCACATCGAGCGACTGGCAGATTACCCGACCGTCGCCATTGGCGGTATCAGCCTTGAGCGCGCGCCCGCCGTACTGGCAACCGGCGTCGGCAGCATTGCCGTCGTCAGTGCGATAACCCAGGCGGCAGACTGGCGCAGCGCCACCGCGCAGCTGCTTGAATTAGCAGGAGTCGGCGATGAATGACCGCGATTTTATGCGCTACAGCCGCCAGATATTGCTCGGTGATATTGCGATAGAAGGCCAGCAAAAGCTGCTCGGCAGCCACGTGCTTATCGTCGGCTTAGGGGGTTTAGGCTCCCCGGCCGCGCTGTATCTCGCCGGGGCGGGAGTGGGCACGCTGGTGCTCGCCGGCGATGACGATGTGCATCTGAGCAACCTCCAGCGGCAAATTCTGTTCACCAACGACGACGTCGCGCGTTCGAAGGCGCAGGTCGCCCAGCAAAGGCTGTCACGGTTCAACCCGGACATCGAACTGGTGGTGCTACAGCAGCGTTTAACCGGCGACGCGCTGCGCCACGCGGTGGCAAAGGCGGATGTCGTTCTGGATTGCACTGACAACATGGCCACCCGCCAGGAAATTAACGCCGCCTGCGTGGCGCTGAGCACACCGCTGGTCACCGCCAGCGCCGTCGGTTTTGGCGGCCAGCTGATGGTACTCACGCCGCCGTGGGAGCAGGGCTGCTACCGCTGCCTGTGGCCGGACGATATCGAGCCAGAACGCAACTGCCGCACCGCCGGTATTATTGGCCCGGTCGTCGGCATTATGGGGACATTACAGGCGCTGGAAGCCCTAAAACTCCTCAGCGGTATTGAATCGCCTAACGGAGAGTTGCGTCTGTTTGATGGCAAAACCAGCCAGTGGCGCAGCCTCGCGCTGCGTCGTGCCATCGGCTGCCCGGTATGCGGAGGGCAACATGCAGATTCAGTTCAATGACGAGCCTTTACAGTGCGCCGAAGGGCAAACCGTCAACGCGCTACTGGCCCAGCTTAATCAGCTTAAACCGGGTGCCGCGCTGGCACTGAATCAACGGATCCTGCCGCGCGAGCAGTGGGAACAGCACATCGTGCAGGAAGGCGACCAGATCCTGCTTTTTCAGGTTATTGCAGGGGGTTGAGATGTTACGTATTGCCGATAAGACGTTTGATTCACATCTGTTCACCGGCACGGGAAAATTTGCCTCATCGCAGTTGATGGTGGATGCCATTCGCGCCTCCGGTAGCCAACTGGTGACGCTGGCGATGAAACGGGTGGATTTACGTCAGCACAACGATGCCATTCTGGCGCCATTAGTTGAGGCGGGTGTTACGCTGCTGCCCAACACCTCTGGTGCAAAAACCGCGGAGGAGGCCATTTTTGCCGCCCAGCTAGCGCGCGAAGCGCTGGGAACCCACTGGCTGAAACTGGAAATTCACCCCGATGCCCGCTGGCTGCTGCCGGATCCTATCGAAACGCTGAAAGCCGCAGAAGCATTGGTCAAACAAGGATTTGTGGTACTGCCCTACTGCGGCGCCGACCCGGTGCTGTGCAAGCGGCTGGAGGAAGTTGGCTGCGCGGCGGTGATGCCGCTGGGTGCGCCCATCGGCTCTAATCAGGGGCTGGAAACGCGCGCGATGCTGGAAATTATTATTCAGCAGGCTACGGTGCCGGTGGTGGTGGATGCCGGGATCGGCGTACCGAGCCATGCAACGCAGGCGCTGGAGATGGGGGCCGAGGCGGTACTGGTCAACACGGCGATTGCCGTGGCCGACGACCCGGTCATGATGGCTACGGCCTTCCGTCTGGCGGTTGAGGCGGGGCTCCTGGCGCGCCAGGCGGTGCCGGGCAACCGCAGCGCGCAGGCAAATGCCACCAGCCCGCTGACGGGTTTCCTGGAGGCGCTGGCATGAAAACCTTCACCGACCGCTGGCGGGAGCTGGAGTGGGATGATATTCGTCTACGCATCAACAGCAAAACCGCCGCCGATGTCGAACGGGCGCTTAACGCCTCTTCGCTTAATCGCGATGACCTGATGGCGCTGCTCTCCCCCGCTGCTGCCGACTATCTTGAGCCGCTGGCACAGCGGGCCCAGAAGCTGACTCGCCAGCGTTTTGGTAATACCGTCAGTTTTTACGTACCGCTATATCTCTCCAACCTGTGCGCCAATGACTGCACCTACTGCGGCTTCTCGATGAGTAACCACATCAAGCGCAAGACGCTGGACGAAGATGACATTGCCCGCGAGTGCGAGGCCATTCGGGCGCTGGGGTTTGAGCACCTGCTGCTGGTCACCGGCGAGCATCAGGGGAAAGTCGGCATGGACTATTTCCGCCGCCATCTGCCCAATATTCGCCGCCAGTTCGCTTCACTGCATATGGAAGTCCAGCCGCTGGACACCGCGGAGTACGCCGAGCTGAAAACGCTGGGTCTTGACGGAGTGATGGTCTATCAGGAGACCTACCACGAAGGCATGTACGCTCAGCATCACCTGAAAGGGAAAAAACAGGACTTCTTCTGGCGTCTGGATACCCCGGACAGGCTGGGTCAAGCCGGTATCGACAAGATCGGGCTCGGCGCACTGATTGGGCTTTCGGATAGCTGGCGGGTGGACTGCTTTATGGTTGCCGAGCATCTGCTGTGGCTGCAACAGCGCTACTGGCAAAGCCGCTACTCAATCTCGTTCCCGCGTCTGCGCCCGTGTGCAGGGGGTATTGAGCCCGCTTCACTGATGGATGAGCGTCAACTGGTACAGGTGATTTGCGCCTTCCGGCTATTCTCTCCGGACACCGAGCTGTCGCTCTCAACCCGTGAGTCTCCGTGGTTCCGCGATCACGTGATTCCGCTAGCCATCAACAACGTTAGCGCCTTCTCGAAAACGCAGCCCGGTGGCTATGCGGACGAGAAACCCGAGCTCGAGCAGTTCTCACCGCACGATGCACGCACGCCAGTTGAGGTGGCCAGCGCGTTAACGGCGCGTGGACTGCAACCGGTGTGGAAAGACTGGGATAGCTGGCTGGGGCGCGCCTCGCAGCGCTAACGCAAACACGGTAACAGAAATAAACAGTCTGGATAGCGCCTCGCAAAGACATGAAACGGGCGTTGTCCGGCTGGGTTTGACGTTTTACGCTGCTTTGGTCGGCAATCTGAGCCGACCAGGGCGGCGTTTCTTCCTCTGCTGCCCTGCCCAATTTATAAAAACGAATATTTCATAAAAACAGGCTGGTACTAGCGATTTAATCTAAAGGTGTAGATTAAATACTTATATTATCTGTGGTGAACTATAATTCCTCGGTTAAAAAGATATATGAGATTGCAGTTTCAAAATCCGCCGCTCTTCTGCAATTCACCCCAGGAATCAAGACCGTTATGAATCATCACAGCAGAAGACTGTCGTTTACGACCCCTATTTTTATTAGCTTTGCGGGGATCCTTCTTACTTTTATCCTCATCGCCGCACTGGTCACGCTTATCCAGCGAAACGACATTATTCGCGATTATCATAGCATTAACCGCAATTTCACCCACAATCTCGCCGTTAACTACACCGAATCCATCCTGCGCGAAAATGACTATATCCTGGGCCGGGCAGCGACCTATTTGTCGCGTAACGACGAGCTGAATAAAGTGGTTAACCTCAATCCGCAACAAGGGCTGCAATCGATGATGCAGCTGCTGTCGATGATGCCGACCGTATCCTCATTGTCCATCGCTGATACGGCTGGCCATTACCTGCGTGCTCCGCAGGTGGTCGAGCGAAGCGATTCACCTGTGTTCAATGCCACCACCCGCCCATGGTTTATTCATCAAGGCGATGTTGGGATCTTCAGCCGTTATACCCAACCTTATATCGATTTCTTTACCCAACAACAGACCATTACCCTGGCAAAACCGGTGATCTCCCCCGACGGTAAGTTAAAAGGTACGCTGGCGTTTCATTTTGACTTAACGGCAATGAGCCACACGTTGCGACAGATGAAGCCTCCGGTGCAGGGTGAGTTTTTCGTTGTGAACCGTGATGGGCTGGCATTGCTACATCCGGATAGCGGTAAGCTGTTTAAACCCGTCGTGCCGGATTCGCTCGTCGACAACATGACCGCTGGCGATGGAGAGATCTTCGATAAAGCCACCCGCACCTGGTACTACTATTATTCGTTTACCAATCCTGACTGGTTCGTCATTTATAAAGTGTCTGACCAAACGCTAAATCAACTCGCACAGCACGAGAGCATTATCGTCTGCTGGGGTTTCGCATTGGCAGGGATCATCATTATCACCTTTGGTTTGTACCTGCGTCAGGCGTCTCGCGGCATCCTGATGAATATCATCAATGCCATAAAAACCGGCGACACCAAACATGCTCCCGGACTTGAGGTGATGCTGCACAAAGCGATTGAGGTCAATAAAGAGCGCGAGCGAGCCTATGTCAGGCAGGCCACGGTAGACTCGCTCACCGGGTGTAAAAATCGTTGGGCGTTCGATACGGATATCTCCGCGCTGATAAACGACCATCAGCCCTTTGCCCTCGCGCTGGTCGATATCGATAACTTTAAATCGATCAATGATACCTGGGGCCACCTCAGCGGCGATATTGTGCTGCGTAACGTCGCCCGTGAAGGCATCACTATCCTGCAAGCGCATGGGCTTTCACTCTATCGCTACGGCGGCGAGGAGTTCGCCATTATCTTTACAGCGGAACACGTTGCCCAAGCCAGCGCGCTGCTTGAGCTGTGGCGGATTAGCGTGGCTAACCGGACCTGGCGTGAAGAAGGTCTCAGGGTCACTTTCTGCGCCGGACTGGGTGAATGGCATATGGAGACGCTGGAACATCTGGTCTCCAGCGTCGATGAAGCGCTCTATAAAGCCAAACATCAGGGAAAAAACCGCATCTTGCAGACATCTACTTCCTGACGAACAGCGCAGTTCACACAAAACCCGCATTGCGGGTTTTTTTGTCTTCCGCATACAGAAATGTAACCGGTTTCAGTTTTTTGAAGCGATCTTTGTGATGCCTTACACACAATCGTCGCAAAGCAGTTGTTGATCGTTTCAGCTCGCGATAAACATGGTTCATCACGGGTCATGAGGGAGCATTATGAAGAATATCGTTTTATGCTGCGCTGCAGGAATGTCCACCAGTATGCTGGTTCAACGGATGAAGGATGCAGCTCAGAAAAAAGGAATTGAGGTCTCAATTAAAGCCGTACCGGTGGCCGAATTTAAAGCAAATATCAACGATGCGGATATCGTCCTGCTCGGTCCACAGGTTAAGTATGAGCAGGCTAAACTGCAGGCTCTGGCCGATCCTTTAGGCAAAAAAGTCGCCGTCATCGATATGATGGACTACGGCATGATGAAAGGCGATGTAGTGCTTGATAAAGCCCTTAAGTTAATGGAGTGAGAAAGACGTGGAAGATTTAGAATCAATCATCATGGAACTGCTGGTGAATGCTGGTGCCGCACGTAGTTCAGCATTAACTGCATTACAGCTTGCACGCAAAGGTGACTTCGAAGGCGCGGAAAAGGCGATGGAAGAGTCCCGCGAGTTTGTCAAACTGGCCCACGGTATCCAGACCCAGCTTATCGGCATTGACGAAGGCACGGGCAAACTGCCGGTTAACCTGATCACCGTTCATTCCCAGGATCACCTGATGAACGCAATGGTTATCCAGGATCTGGCGACCGACATGATTGAGCTGTATCGTCGTATTCCACTGGTGAGCTAATCACGCTACCGCAAGAATGCAGAAGGCACCCTGAAGGGTGCCTTTTCTTTTGCACTTCCGACGACCTTCCTCGCTACTTTTTCTGCCGATGACTGCGGTAAGTATCGAGCACCACGGCCACCACGATAACAGCGCCGGTAATCACCCGTTTTGTTGGCTCACTCGCGCCAATTTGCGCCAGCCCTGCCGCCAGCACGGAAATAATCAGCGCCCCGAGGAACGTACAAATAACTGAACCTCGCCCGCCCATCAGGCTGGTTCCGCCAATCACCACCGCGGCAATCACCTGCAGTTCCATACCGACACCACCGTTCGGGTCAGCCGCTTCCAGTCGAGCCACCTGAAACAGCGAAGCCAGCCCGGCGAGCGCGCCCATCAACGCAAAGACAATCACTTTATACGGCGCAGGATTAATGCCCGACAGCCGCACCGCTTCTTCGTTAGTACCAATGCCAATTAAGTGGCGGCCAAAAATGGTGCGGGTCAGTACCAGATGTCCAACAATAATGACCAGCACAGCGATAACAAATGACGGCGAGATGCCGAAAATAATTGGGTCGGCAAGAAAATCAAAGCTTGAGCCGATATAGGCGGTGCGGGAATCAGTCAGTTGATACGCGCTGCCGCGCGCCATTTCCAGCATTCCCAACGAGACAATAAAGGTCGGAATACGCCAGATAACTGAAATCAGCCCAGTCAACGAGCCGACCAGCGTCGCCGCGATGATACCGGATAGCGCAGCCAGCCACGGAGACCAATGCAGGTTAAGGTAAGTCACGCTGACGACGGCCGCCGAAAGCGCCAACACCGAGCCCACCGACAGGTCGATACCGGCAATAATTAAAACGAAGGTCATACCGACCGACATCACCATCAGATCGGGAATTTGGTTGGCGATGGTGCTGAAGGTGTTCAGGCTTAAGAAGTGATCGCTCAAAAACGAGAACAGAACGATCATCGCCAGCAGCGCGCCAATCAACCCTAGATAGCTGCTCAGCCCACGCCATGAAACGGCCCGGCCCTTGGCGGACAGTGAAGTGTTACTCATCGTGTAAATTCCCAGTGGCATGTTGATAGCCCGAAAATGCGGCGGCGAGAATAGCGTCTTGTGTCCAGCTATCGCGAGTAAAGGTCTCCACCAGCTTACCGGCCGAAAGAACCGCAATACGATCGCAAATCAGCATTAACTCTCTTAGATCGCTGGAGACAACGATCAACCCCTTACCGCTCTGCGTCAGTTCATTAAGCAGCAGGTAAATGTCCCGCTTGGCACCAACGTCAATGCCGCGCGTCGGTTCATCAAAAAGGATGACGTCGCAGTTTCGCTCCAGCCAACGGCTAATCAACACTTTTTGCTGATTGCCACCGGACAGGCTATCGACGGCAAATTCAGACCCCGACGTGCGAATGCCTAGCCGGGTGATATATTTCTGCGCCAGCTGCCGCTCTTCATCGGCATTCAGCCATGACAGACGGCTGACTTTTTCGCCATTGCCGAGCGAGGTGTTCGCAGCAACCGACTGTGGCAGCAACAATCCCTCTCCTTTACGATCTTCCGTTACTAGCGCGATGCGGTGGGCAATCGCCTCCGCCGGTGTGCGAATGGTGACGGGTTTAAGCGGGTCGCCCACCAGCAACTGTCCGCTGTCGATACGGTCCGCACCAAAAATCGCACGCATCAGTTCCGTACGCCCGGCCCCCACCAGCCCGCTGATCCCCAGAACCTCGCCCCGATGTAGCGTCAGGGAGATATCCTGCAGCGCTTTGCCACGGGTAAAATGCTCCACTTGCAGTATCGGATTACCCCGACGGCGGGCACTAATATCAAAGCTACTTTCCAGGTCGCGCCCTACCATCAGTGAAACCAACTGGTCGCTGCTATAGCGTTTAATATCATCGGTACAGACGACGTTTCCGTCACGCAGCACCGTAATATCGTCCGCGATTTGCGCCAGCTCATCGAGGCGATGAGAAATATAAATCAGCGAAACGCCGCGTTGTTTAAAGAGCTTAATTTGCTCGAACAACAGCTCAACTTCACGACTGGTGAGCATCGCGGTCGGTTCATCGAGAATAAGAATACGGCTGTCACCGATCAGGTTGCGGGCGATTTCAATCATCTGCTGGTGACCGATACCGAGCTCTCCCACCAGCATATCCGGGTCGAGTGCCTGTAGGCCGACCATCTCCATCACCGGGTACGCCATCTCGCGCAGGCGCTTACGGTGTATCCATCCCCCCCAGTTTGGCAACTGATCGAGAAACAGGTTTTCGGCGATGGTTAAGGTAGGTAGCAGATTCAACTCCTGCATCACCATACGGATGCCGAGCTTTTCTGCCTCTTTACGGCTGGTTGGGGCATAAGGCTGCCCGAGGTAGGTCATGGTGCCGGTAGTTGGCGTAATCAGGCCGCCAATGATTTTAGACAGCGTGCTTTTTCCGGCACCATTCTCCCCCGTTAATGCCAACACCTTTCCGGCATACAACGTGAGATCGATATGGGTCAACACCGGTTCATTGTAGGTTTTACCGATGCCGGACATTGACAAGATTTCTTGATAATCAGCCATTTTACGCACGCACCTGCTCTGTCGAATCCCTATAAAAATCCGGGGCCATCAACATGACCCCGGAGAGTCAGATGCGGGTTACTGCTTCACAATCAGTTTAACCGGCGTTTCAACGCTACCAGAGAGTTCACTCTGTTTCTTCCCGGCTTTTAACGCATCCAGCGCAGTATCAATCCCGAAGACTGCCTGCTGGGATGCGAACTGATCCGCCGTCGCCAGCACGCGACCGTCCTGCAGCATCGGCTTAATCGCTTCGATATTGTCATAGCCGACAACCTGTACCTGGCCACGTTTCCCGGCTGCACGAATCGCCGAAACCGCACCCAGAGCCATATTATCGTTGTCCGCCAGCAGCGCTTTGATATTCGGGTATTCGCTCAGCATAGCCGCCGCAATGGCGTTGGCATTATTCATCTCCCACTGACCGGACTGTACGGAAACCACTTTCATGCCACCAGCAGACATTGCATCCTGGAAACCAAGCGTACGCTGCTGTGAGTTAGTGGAGGTTGGAATACCTTCGATAATGCCGACCTCGTCGCCCGCCTTGAGATGTTTCGCCAGATAGTCGCCAATATCTTTCGCCCCTTTGCGGTTATTTGGCCCAACGAATGGCACGTTCAAGCCTTTGTCTTTCAGCACCGCAGCATCGAATTGGTTGTCGATATTAATCACCAGGATACCGGCATCAACCGCCTTTTTCACTACCGGAACCAGCGCTTTCGAATCGGACGGCGCGATAATAATGGCGTCCGCTTTTGACACAATCATCTGCTCAACGATTTGGATCTGACTTGAGGTGTCGGTTTCATTTTTAATCCCGTTAGAAACCAAATCGAATTTATCCGCATTTTTCTTTTGATAGTCTTTTGCGCCATTTTCCATCGTCAGGAAAAACTCATTCGCCAGCGATTTCATAACTAACGCTATTTTAGGTTTATGCGGTTGGGTGTCTGCGGCAAAAACAGGATTGGCGATAACTGCAGAAAGCGCCATTGCAGTTGCAGAGCCAATGAAATAAGAAAATATTTTTTTATTCATGAGGTTATCCATTTTCTGAGGTAGAGTTAGACGCAATACCCGATGCAGTATAGCCAAGCCAAAAGAAGGTCAGAGTGAGGCACTGCACAATATTCCAGGCTGGAGCCTGGCAGTGCTAAATATGGGGGGATACAAAAAAAGAACAATAAAAAAGGCCAGTCATGATGACTGGCCTTTTCAACTTATCGCACTAACGTGAACGATTAGTCGTTATCGGAACCGCCCAGACCTGCGTTCAGCAGTTCTGCCAGGTTTGCAGATGCTTCTTCTGCACTTACCTGTGGTGCTGCAGGCTGTTCGCCCGCTGCGCGACGGCGCATACGATCCTGGTGGTACGCATAACCGGTACCCGCTGGGATCAGACGACCTACGATAACGTTCTCTTTCAGGCCACGCAGTTCGTCGCGTTTACCCGCAACGGCTGCTTCGGTCAGGACACGTGTAGTCTCCTGGAACGATGCGGCAGAGATGAACGATTCGGTTGCCAGAGACGCTTTGGTGATACCCAGCAGGTCGCGAGCATAGGTTGCCGCCACTTTGCCGTTCGCTTCCAGATCGCGGTTTGCAATCTTGACGCGGGAGTATTCAACCTGCTCGCCTTCCAGGAAGTCGGAGCTACCGGCATTCTCGATGGTCGCTTTACGCAGCATCTGACGAACGATAACTTCAATGTGTTTATCGTTAATCTTAACGCCTTGCAGACGGTAAACGTCCTGTACTTCGTTGGTGATGTAACGCGTTACCGCGTGTACGCCACGAAGACGCAGGATGTCGTGCGGTGCTTCTGGACCATCGGAAACCACGTCACCACGTTCTACACGTTCGCCTTCGAACACGTTGAGCTGACGCCATTTTGGAATCATCTCTTCGTATGGATCGCTACCGTCTAACGGCGTGATCACCAGGCGACGTTTACCTTTGGTTTCTTTACCGAAGGAAATGATACCTGTGATTTCCGCAAGGATAGCTGGCTCTTTCGGACGACGTGCTTCGAACAGATCCGCAACGCGTGGCAGACCACCGGTAATATCCTTGGTACCGCTGGATTCCTGAGGAATACGCGCCAGGGCGTCACCAGAGTGAATCTGAGCACCATCTTCCAGCTGAACAATCGCTTTACCCGGCAGGAAGTACTGAGCAGGCATATCGGTACCTGGGATCAGAACGTCGTTACCGTTCGCATCAACGATTTTCAGCGCTGGACGCAGGTCTTTACCACCAGCAGTACGCTCAGCAGAATCCAGAACAACCAGAGAAGACAGACCGGTCAGCTCGTCGGTCTGACGAGTAATGGTCTGGCCGTCAATCATGTCGGTGAAGCGGAGGAAACCGCTCACTTCGGTGATAACCGGCATGGTATGTGGATCCCAGTTTGCTACGGTTTCACCGCCAGTAACCTGTTCGCCATCACCTTTGCCCATAACAGAGCCGTAAGGCACTTTATAGCTTTCTTTGGTACGACCGAATTCGTCGATCAGTTTCAGCTCGGTGTTACGAGAAGTGATAACCAGTTTACCGCTGGAGTTCACAACCGACTTCGCGTTGCTGAGCTTGATGCTACCTTTGTTTTTCACCTGGATGCTGGATTCAGCAGCCGCACGAGATGCCGCACCACCGATGTGGAACGTACGCATCGTCAGCTGTGTACCCGGCTCACCGATGGACTGTGCCGCGATAACGCCGATAGCCTCACCTTTGTTGATGATGTGGCCACGCGCCAGGTCACGACCGTAGCAGTGCGCACATACACCAAAGTCGGTGTCACAGGATACAACGGAACGCACTTTGACGGAGTCAACGGAGTTCTCTTCCAGCAGGTCACACCACTGTTCGTGCAGCAGCGTGTTGCGTGGAACCAGAATGTCCGCGGTGCCCGGCTTCAGAACGTCTTCAGCAGTCACACGACCCAGTACGCGATCGCGCAGTGGCTCTTTAACGTCACCACCCTCGATAACCGGGGTCATGGTGATGCCTTCCAGCGTGCCACAGTCGTCTTCAGTAACAACCAGATCCTGTGCAACGTCAACCAGACGACGCGTCAGATAACCGGAGTTAGCTGTTTTCAGTGCGGTATCCGCCAGACCTTTACGAGCACCGTGAGTGGAGATGAAGTACTGGAGTACGTTCAGACCTTCACGGAAGTTCGCGGTGATTGGCGTTTCGATGATGGAGCCATCTGGCTTAGCCATCAGACCACGCATACCTGCCAGCTGACGAATCTGTGCTGCAGAACCACGCGCACCGGAGTCGGCCATCATGTAGATGCTGTTGAAGGAAACCTGCTGCTCTTCGACGCCGTCACGGTTAATAACGGTTTCAGTTTGCAGGTTATCCATCATCGCTTTGGATACACGATCGTTCGCCGCAGCCCAGATATCGATAACTTTGTTATAGCGTTCGCCAGCGGTTACCAGACCAGACTGGAACTGCTCCTGAATCTCAGCAACTTCAGCTTCCGCTTCGCTGATGATTTCGTATTTCTTCTCTGGGATAACCATGTCGTCGATGCCGACAGATGCGCCAGAGCGCGCTGCGTAAGCAAAGCCGGTGTACATGGTCTGGTCAGCGAAGATAACGGTCGGCTTCAGGCCCAGAATGCGGTAACAGGTGTTCAGCATTTTGGAGATAGCTTTCTTGCCCAGCGCCTGGTTGACGATGGAGAAAGGCAGACCTTTCGGCACGATCATCCATAGAATCGCACGGCCAACGGTCGTGTCTTTCAGGCTGGTAGTCGCAACGAATTCGCCGTTTTCATCTTTTTCATATTCGGTGATACGCACTTTAACGCGCGCATGCAGAGAGGCCAGACCTGCGCGATAGATACGCTCAGCTTCTTTAGGGCCAGTCAGCACCATGCCTTCGCCTTTGGCGTTAACACAGTCACGGGTCATGTAGTACAGACCCAATACAACGTCCTGAGACGGAACGATGATTGGCTCGCCGTTCGCAGGTGACAGGATGTTGTTGGTAGACATCATCAGCGCACGCGCTTCCAGCTGGGCTTCCAGCGTCAGCGGTACGTGTACAGCCATCTGGTCACCATCGAAGTCGGCGTTATATGCCGCACAGACCAGCGGGTGCAGCTGAATAGCTTTACCTTCGATCAGTACTGGCTCAAACGCCTGGATGCCCAGACGGTGCAGTGTTGGTGCACGGTTCAGCATGACCGGGTGTTCGCGGATCACTTCGTCCAGGATATCCCAAACGACAGCTTCTTCACGCTCAACCATTTTCTTCGCGGCTTTGATGGTGGTGGCCAGGCCACGCAGTTCCAGCTTGCCGTAGATGAACGGTTTGAACAGCTCCAGTGCCATTTTCTTCGGCAGACCGCACTGATGCAGACGCAGGTATGGACCTACGGTGATTACAGAACGACCGGAGTAGTCAACACGCTTACCGAGCAGGTTCTGACGGAAACGACCCTGTTTACCTTTGATCATATCGGCCAAAGATTTCAGAGGACGTTTGTTAGAACCGGTGATTGCACGACCGCGACGACCGTTATCCAGCAGGGCATCGACCGCTTCCTGCAGCATACGTTTTTCGTTACGTACGATGATGTCAGGTGCAGCCAGATCCAGCAGGCGTTTCAGACGGTTGTTACGGTTAATGACGCGACGATACAGATCGTTCAGGTCAGAAGTCGCGAAACGGCCACCATCCAGTGGAACCAGCGGACGCAGATCTGGCGGCAGAACCGGCAGAACGGTCAGGATCATCCACTCTGGTTTGTTACCAGACTGAACGAAAGCTTCCAGCAGTTTGATACGCTTGGTCAGCTTTTTACGCTTGGTTTCGGAGTTGGTTTCGTTCAGCTCTTCGCGCAGAGTTTCACACTCTTGCTCCAGATCCATGCTCTTCAGCAGGGCCTGGATTGCTTCCGCACCCATCTTCGCGTCGAATTCGTCACCGAACTCTTCCAGCGCGTCCAGATACTGCTCTTCAGTCAGGATCTGTTGACGTTCCAGGTTGGTCATACCGCCTTCGATAACCACATAGGATTCGAAGTACAGTACGCGTTCGATATCACGCAGTGGCATATCGAGCAGCAGACCGATACGGGACGGCAGCGATTTCAGGAACCAGATGTGCGCAGTTGGACATGCCAGCTCGATGTGGCCCATGCGCTCACGACGCACTTTGGTCTGGGTCACTTCAACGCCGCACTTCTCACAGATCACACCACGGTGTTTCAGGCGCTTGTACTTACCGCACAGGCACTCGTAATCTTTTACTGGCCCAAAGATACGGGCGCAGAAAAGGCCGTCACGCTCAGGTTTGAACGTACGGTAGTTGATGGTTTCCGGCTTTTTAACTTCACCGAAAGACCATGAACGGATCATGTCTGGCGAGGCCAGAGCAATTTTGATCGCATCAAACTCTTCGGTTTTAGTCTGCGCTTTCAGAAACTTTAATAAATCTTTCACGGATTTGCTCCCGTCGGAGTTAGCACAATCTGGCGCCGGGTCTTACCCCGGCACCAGTGACCTGTTTGAGCGAGAGTTACTCGTCTTCCAGCTCGATGTTGATACCCAGGGAACGGATTTCTTTCAACAGTACGTTGAAGGATTCCGGCATGCCCGGTTCCATCTGATGGTTACCGTCTACGATGTTTTTATACATCTTAGTACGGCCATTCACGTCATCAGACTTAACGGTGAGCATTTCCTGCAGGGTGTATGCTGCGCCATATGCTTCCAGCGCCCACACTTCCATCTCCCCGAAGCGCTGACCACCGAACTGCGCCTTACCACCCAGCGGCTGCTGAGTAACCAGGCTGTAAGAACCGGTAGAACGCGCATGCATCTTGTCATCAACCAGGTGGTTCAGTTTCAGCATGTACATGTAACCTACGGTTACCTGACGCTCAAACTGCTCACCGGTACGACCGTCGAACAGGGTAATCTGACCAGAAGAAGGCAGACCGCCGAGTTGCAGCAACTCTTTGATTTCTGACTCTTTAGCACCATCGAATACTGGCGTTGCGATTGGCATACCTTTCTTCAGGTTCTCTGCCAGACGCAGCACTTCGTCATCGGTGAAGGTGCTCAGGTCGACTTTCTGACGAACGTCGGTACCCAGATCGTAAGCACGCTGGATGAACTCGCGCAGTTTCGCGACTTCTTGCTGCTGTTTCAGCATGGCGTTGATCTTATCGCCGATACCTTTCGCAGCCATACCCAGGTGGGTTTCAAGGATCTGACCGATGTTCATACGCGATGGTACGCCCAGCGGGTTCAGTACGATATCTACCGGCGTACCGTTAGCATCGTGTGGCATATCTTCGATCGGGTTGATCTTGGAGATAACACCCTTGTTACCGTGACGACCTGCCATTTTATCACCAGGCTGGATACGGCGTTTAACGGCCAGGTATACCTTAACAATCTTCAGCACGCCCGGTGCCAGATCGTCGCCTTGGGTGATTTTGCGGCGTTTCGCTTCGAGTTTTTTCTCGAACTCGTGTTTCAGTTCGTCGTACTGCTCAGCCAGCTGTTCCAGCTGATTTTGTTTCTCTTCGTCGGTCAGGCCGAGTTCCAGCCAGCGATCGCGAGGCAGTTTGTCGAGCTTCTCAGCTTCAACACCGCCGGCAACCAGCACCGCGTAGATACGGCTAAACAGGCCAGCTTCGAGGATCTGCAGTTCTTCAGACAGGTCTTTTTTGGCCTGCTTCAGCTGCATCTCTTCGATTTCCAGCGCACGTTTGTCTTTTTCTACGCCATCGCGAGTAAAGACCTGAACGTCGATAACGGTACCGGAAACGCTGTTTGGTACGCGCAGAGAAGAGTCTTTAACGTCAGACGCTTTCTCACCGAAGATCGCACGCAGCAGTTTCTCTTCTGGCGTCAGCTGGGTTTCACCTTTCGGCGTTACCTTACCAACCAGAATGTCACCACCGGTCACTTCAGCGCCGATGTAAACGATACCGGATTCATCCAGTTTGGAGAGCGCAGCTTCACCCACGTTAGGGATGTCAGCGGTGATCTCTTCAGGCCCCAGCTTGGTGTCACGGGACACACATGCCAGTTCCTGAATGTGGATGGTGGTGAAACGGTCTTCCTGAACAACACGCTCGGATACGAGGATGGAGTCTTCGAAGTTGTAACCGTTCCATGGCATGAACGCCACGCGCATGTTCTGACCGAGCGCCAGCTCACCGAGGTCGGTAGATGGACCATCTGCCAGCACGTCACCGCGCTCGATTGGCTCACCCAGAGACACACACGGCATCTGGTTAATACAGGTGTTCTGGTTAGAACGGGTGTATTTGGTCAGGTTATAGATGTCGATACCCGCTTCGCCCGGATACATCTCGTCTTCGTTAACTTTGATAACGATACGGGATGCGTCGACGTACTGAACGGTACCGCCACGCTTAGCAACTGCAGTAACACCGGAGTCAACGGCAACAGCACGTTCCATACCGGTACCAACCAGCGGCTTATCAGCACGCAGAGTTGGAACGGCCTGACGTTGCATGTTCGCACCCATCAATGCACGGTTGGCGTCATCGTGTTCCAGGAACGGGATCAGGGACGCACCGACGGATACCACCTGCTGGGTGGATACGTCCATGTAGTCAACCTGGTCGCGGCTGAAGAGGCTCGATTCGCCTTTGCTACGGCAAGTTACCAGGTCTTCTACAAAGTGGCCTTCGTCATCCAGGTTGGAGTTCGCCTGAGCGATGACGTAGTTACCTTCTTCGATAGCAGACAGGTAATGAATTTCGTCGGTTACAACACCGTCGGTCACTTTACGATACGGAGTCTCGAGGAAGCCGTATTCGTTAGTCTGTGCGTACACGGACAGGGAGTTGATCAGACCGATGTTTGGACCTTCAGGCGTTTCGATTGGACATACGCGACCGTAGTGAGTCGGGTGTACGTCTCGAACTTCAAAGCCTGCACGTTCACGGGTCAGACCGCCTGGGCCGAGGGCAGAGATACGACGTTTGTGCGTAATCTCAGACAGCGGGTTGTTCTGGTCCATAAACTGAGACAGCTGGCTGGAACCGAAGAACTCTTTCACTGCTGCAGAAATCGGCTTGGCGTTGATCATATCCTGAGGCATCAGGGTATCCAGATCGCCCAGAGACAGACGCTCTTTCACCGCACGCTCTACACGTACCAGGCCAACGCGGAATTGGTTTTCCGCCATTTCGCCTACGGAACGGATACGACGGTTGCCGAGGTGGTCGATATCATCGACTTCGCCTTTACCGTTACGGATATCGATGAGCTTTTTCATCACTTCGATGATGTCTTCTTTGCTCAGGATACCGGAACCTTCGATTTCGTCGCGCAGCAGAGAACGGTTGAACTTCATACGACCGACCGCAGAGAGGTCATAACGGTCTTCAGAGAAGAACAGGTTCTCGAACAGGCTTTCTGCAGCTTCACGAGTCGGCGGCTCACCAGGGCGCATCATGCGGTAGATTTCTACCAGCGCGCTCAGGCGGTCGTTGGTTGGGTCGACACGGATAGTTTCAGAAATGTATGCGCCATGGTCCAGATCGTTGGTGAACAGCGTTTCGATACGCTTGTGACCAGACTGGCTCAGCTTAGCCAGCAGATCCAGGCTCAGCTCCATGTTCGCTGCACAGATCAGCTCACCGGTAGATTCGTCAACGT
Organism: Kluyvera intermedia; assembly: GCF_021440345.1. Lineage (GTDB taxonomy): Bacteria > Pseudomonadota > Gammaproteobacteria > Enterobacterales > Enterobacteriaceae > Kluyvera > Kluyvera intermedia_A. The sequence continues at coordinate 5,988 of NZ_JAKCNS010000007.1, read as the reverse complement.
AGTCTTTAGCTGCAACTTTACCCGCGATGTACTCAACCGGAACTTCGATATGCTTGATATCGTCTTTTTCCAGCTGGCGAATATGACGCGCAGTAATACGACGCGCTTTTTCTACGTAGATCTTGCCATTCGCTTCGATATCGAAGGAGGCAGTTTCACCACGCAGGCGCTCTGGCACCAGTTCCATCTGCAGTTTGTTGTCGCGAATTTCGAAGACAACTTTGTCAAAGAACAGGTCAAGGATCTGCTCAGTGGTGTACTGCAGGGCACGCAGAATGATGGTCGCAGGCAGTTTACGACGACGGTCGATACGGACAAACAGGTTGTCTTTCGGATCGAACTCGAAGTCCAGCCAGGAACCACGGTAAGGGATGATACGCGCGTTATACAGCACTTTACCCGAAGAGTGGGTTTTACCTTTATCGGAGTCAAAGAAGACGCCTGGGCTACGGTGCAGCTGAGAAACGATAACACGCTCAGTACCGTTGATAACAAAGGTACCGTTGTCGGTCATGAGCGGAATTTCGCCCATGTACACTTCTTGTTCTTTGATGTCTTTAACGGTGCCTTCCGGCGCTTCGCGCTCGTAGATCACCAGACGCAGTTTTACGCGCAGCGGTGCGGAGTAAGTCACGCCACGAATCTGACATTCCTGAACGTCAAACACCGGTTCGCCCAGGCGGTAGCTGACGTATTGCAGCTCCGAATAACCGCTGTAGCTTTTAATCGGGAATACGGAACGGAAAGCTGCTTCCAGACCATACTGACCTTCGGGATCTTGCTCGATAAACTTCTGGAACGAGTCAAGCTGGATAGAAAGGAGATAAGGTATGTCCAGAACCTGCGGACGTTTACCAAAATCCTTACGAATACGTTTTTTCTCGGTATAGGAGTAAACCATAGGGTTCCTCAGCTCGCTGACAAGTCGACGCATCTGTCCATTGGCAGACAGTTTGTGCAACACTATTTTGTTGACCGGAAAATGGAACACTTTCCGCAATACCTGTTGCTATCACGCTTAAACCATTTCATTGCGATTTACACAGAGCGAGCACCCTGTCGCAATATATTAAGTCGTCGATAGAAACAGGCATTGTTAGGACAGCCAGCAGTCAAACAGTGTGAAACGCTACTGGCGCCTTACAGCGCAAAATGGCTGGTGACTAAAAAGTCACCAGCCATCGGCCTGATTTCTCAGGCTTCAACTAGAAAAGTTGGCTTATTTAACTTCAACTTCAGCGCCAGCTTCTTCCAGAGATTTTTTCAGTGCTTCAGCGTCATCTTTGCTCACGCCTTCTTTCAGAGCGGCTGGAGCAGATTCTACCAGGTCTTTAGCTTCTTTCAGACCCAGGCCAGTTGCGCCACGTACTGCTTTGATAACAGCAACTTTGTTAGCGCCAACTGCTTTCAGAACGACGTCGAATTCAGTTTTTTCTTCAGCAGCTTCAGCTGGGCCTGCAGCAACAGCTACAGCGGCAGCAGCAGAAACACCGAATTTTTCTTCCATTGCAGAAATCAGTTCTACAACGTCCATTACGGACATAGCTGCAACTGCTTCAATGATTTGATCTTTAGTGATAGACATTTAAATTGTTCCTGAAAATCAGAATAAGTTTATACGTAAGCAAATACTTTACAAAGACAACCGCTATTAAGCAGCTTCTTTCGCATCGCGTACAGCAGCCAGAGTGCGAACCAGTTTGCCAGCCGAAGCTTCTTTCATGGTTGCCATCAGGCGTGCAATTGCTTCTTCGTAGGTTGGCAGTGTAGCCAGGCGATCGATTTGCGATGCCGGGATCAACTCACCTTCAAAGGCTGCGGCTTTGACCTCAAATTTTGCATTCGCTTTCGCGAACTCTTTGAACAGACGAGCAGCTGCGCCCGGGTGTTCCATAGAGTATGCAATCAGGGTCGGACCAACAAACGTGTCTTTCAGGCACTCGAAAGGAGTACCTTCAACGACGCGGCGCAGCAGGGTGTTACGAACAACACGCATGTATACGCCAGCTTCACGACCTGCTTTACGCAGTTCAGTCATTTTGTCTACAGTTACGCCACGGGAATCCGCAACTACTGCAGACAGCGCGCCTTTGGCTACTTCGCTGACTTCAGCAACAATCGCTTGTTTGTCTTGAAGATTTAAAGCCATTAGCTTTGCTCCTGGATGTTTGCCGGAACTCATGTTCCGGAACTCACTTCACTCTCCCCAACGGAAAGAGCGTCTAAATACGGTGAGCAGAAACAAGCCAGAGTATTAAAAATAATCTTAGCGTTCTGTCACCGTCTACGCAGGGCATTAAGCTTCTTTCGAAACACCTGCGGTCTTCGACGGAGGCCTGGATAGGCCAGGCTCCAACGAACAAATCTTTTTATTTGCTAACTTTCGTTAACAAACGTGGGGGTAGAATTGTAGACAAATCCACCGCCCACGTAAAGGCGAATCTTAGTTCGCTACCGCGCTCAGGCCAGCCTGATCAACGGAAACACCCGCACCCATGGTGGTGGAGATGCTAACTTTCTTGATGTACACGCCTTTAGCCTGAGTTGGTTTAGCTTTTTTCAGCGCAACCAGCAGAGATTCCAGGTTTTCTTTCAGTTTGTCAGCGTCAAAGTCCACTTTACCGATGGTGGTGTGGATGATGCCGTTTTTGTCGTTACGATAACGAACCTGACCTGCTTTAGCGTTCTTAACCGCTTCAGCAACGTTAGGAGTTACAGTACCAACTTTCGGGTTTGGCATCAGACCACGTGGGCCCAGAACCTGGCCCAGCTGGCCAACAACGCGCATTGCATCAGGAGATGCGATAACAACGTCAAAGTTCATTTCGCCTTTTTTGATCAGGTCAGCCAGATCTTCCATACCTACCAGCTCTGCGCCAGCAGCTTTAGCTGCTTCAGCGTTAGGGCCCTGGGTAAATACGGCAACGCGAACTGAACGGCCAGTACCGTGCGGCAGTACAGTTGCACCACGTACGTTCTGGTCAGATTTACGAGCATCGATGCCGAGGTTAACAGCAACGTCAACGCTTTCGTTGAATTTAGCAGTGGCCAGCTCTTTCAGCAGAGCAATGGCTTCGTTGATGTCGTACTGTTTAGTAGCATCAACTTTTTCACGGATCACGCGCATACGCTTGGTCAGTTTAGCCATTTCTTAATCCTCCACTACCAGGCCCATGGAACGTGCAGTACCTTCGATTGAGCGAGTCATCGCTTCAATGTCGGCGCCAGTCATGTCGGCAGCTTTGGTCTGCGCGATTTCCTGTACCTGAGCACGGGAAACTTTACCTACTTTGTCTTTGTTCGGCTTGCCGGAACCAGACTTAATACCAGCGGCTTTTTTCAGCAGAACTGCTGCTGGAGGCGTTTTGGTAATGAAGGTGAAAGAACGGTCAGCGTAAACGGTGATAACAACCGGAATTGGCAGACCTTTTTCGATGGAATCAGTTTTTGCGTTGAACGCTTTGCAGAATTCCATGATGTTCACGCCCTGCTGACCCAGTGCTGGACCAACCGGTGGACTTGGGTTCGCCATACCAGCTGCAACCTGCAGCTTAACGTAGGCTTGGACTTTCTTAGCCATTCTAAAATCCTCTAATTGGGTGATAGCGCCTCAAGGAGGCTCCCCGTGATAAAAATTCGCTTTACAGGCAGATGCCCATAAAAACAAAAGGCGCGAAATTGTATGCCAATTTCGCGCCTCGTGCAACGATTAAATCGATGCTTTTTTGATCGCCGTCTTACGCTTTCTCAACCTGAGCAAAGTCGAGTTCTACCGGGGTCGCACGACCGAAGATAGAAACAGAAACTTTCAGGCGGGATTTTTCGTAATCAACTTCTTCAACAACGCCGTTAAAGTCTGCGAATGGACCGTCGCTGACGCGAACCATTTCACCAGGTTCAAACATTGTTTTAGGACGCGGCTTATCACCAACCTGCTGCAGGCGGTTCATGATCGCATCAACTTCTTTGTCGCTGATAGGCGCTGGGCGGTCAGAGGTACCACCGATAAAGCCCATCACGCGCGGAACGCTGCGCACCAGGTGCCAGCTTGCATCGTTCATCACCATCTGAACGAGTACATAGCCCGGGAAGAATTTACGTTCGCTTTTGCGACGCTGGCCGCCACGGATTTCGACCACTTCTTCGGTCGGAACCATAACTTCGCCGAACAGCTCTTCCATGTTTTGTAATTTGATATGCTCGCGCAGCGACGTGGCTACACGGCCTTCAAAACCGGAAAACGCCTGAACGACGTACCAACGCTTTTTAGGTGCTTCAGACATCTTAGAACCTCAGGCCAGTGATAAAGGATACCAGGCGAACCAGAATACCATCCAGCCCCCACAGGATCAGTGACATTACCGCAGTGACCGCAGCAACGATCAGCGTAGTGTGCAGCGTTTCCTGGCGAGTCGGCCAAATCACCTTACGAACTTCAGTTCTCGCTTCACGAGCAAACGCAACGGTCGCTTTGCCTTTCGTCGTCAACAGCGCGACACCACCCGCTGCAGCAATAATAATTACTACGGCCAGCGCACGCAGCGGCAGCATCATGTCACGATAAAGGTAGTTACCTACGATTGCTACGATCAGCAAGACGGCAACGGCTACCCACTTCATCGCTTCCAGGCCGCGCCCGCTCCCTTGAGCTTCGGTATTCGCACTCATAAACCAACCTGTCAGAAGTATTCTACAAACATTTCCACCCCGCGAGTGCGAGGCGATCCAAACCGAAATTGAGTTTCGGACTAAACGCCCTCTACAGAGCCTGTCTCAGCAATGATTATGGCAAAAATAATCACTGATGAGCCAGGTTCTGGTTCGACAGCGTATAAAAAGGGCATCAAATGATGCCCTTTTATTGCGCATTGCGTCAAATAATATCAGCAATTAGCTCATTACTTTAGCAACAACGCCCGCGCCAACGGTACGGCCGCCTTCACGGATTGCGAAACGCAGACCGTCATCCATCGCGATTGGGTGGATCAGGGTAACAACCATTTTGATGTTGTCGCCCGGCATTACCATCTCTACGCCTTCTGGCAGTTCGATGGTACCAGTCACGTCAGTTGTACGGAAGTAGAACTGTGGACGGTAGCCTTTGAAGAACGGAGTATGACGGCCGCCTTCATCTTTGGACAGGATGTAAACTTCAGATTCGAACTTGGTGTGCGGCTTGATAGAGCCTGGCTTAGCCAGTACCTGACCACGTTCGATTTCTTCACGTTTGATACCACGCAGCAGAACACCAACGTTCTCACCAGCACGGCCTTCGTCCAGCAGTTTGCGGAACATTTCAACGCCAGTACAGGTAGACTTAGCAGTCTCTTTGATACCAACGATTTCAACTTCTTCGCCAACTTTAACGATACCGCGCTCTACACGACCGGTAACTACAGTACCACGGCCGGAGATGGAGAATACGTCTTCGATAGGCAGCAGGAATGGCTTGTCAATCGCACGCTCTGGTTCTGGGATGTAAGAATCCAGGAAGCCAGCCAGTTCGATGATTTTTGCTTCCCACTCAGCTTCGCCTTCCAGCGCTTTCAGCGCGGAACCACGAACGATAGGAGTGTCGTCGCCTGGGAAATCGTACTGAGACAGAAGTTCACGAACTTCCATTTCTACCAGTTCCAGCAGCTCTTCGTCATCAACCATGTCGCATTTGTTCAGGAACACGATGATGTACGGAACGCCTACCTGACGACCCAGCAGGATGTGCTCACGAGTCTGTGGCATAGGGCCATCAGTCGCAGCAACAACCAGGATAGCGCCATCCATCTGCGCAGCACCGGTGATCATGTTTTTAACATAGTCGGCGTGGCCTGGGCAGTCTACGTGTGCGTAGTGGCGAGTCGGGGTGTCATATTCAACGTGGGAAGTGTTGATGGTGATACCACGAGCTTTTTCTTCTGGTGCGTTATCGATCTGGTCGAAAGCACGAGCAGCACCGCCGTAGGTTTTAGCCAGTACGGTAGTGATTGCAGC
>NZ_JAKCNS010000068.1 GCF_021440345.1 Kluyvera intermedia | reverse complement strand
GCCCTCCGCAGGAGAGCCATGCGGCTTGAGTTAACAAAGAATAAATAAAGTAAAATAGCAATGATAAAGAAGTCTTTGTAAACACAAAGACTCCTTTTTATCTGCTCCAAGATTATATGATAAGCGTTACAACGCAAATTCCAGCGTTACATTCCGAAATATTTTATAAACATCATCACTCATCGGGTTTATCTCTACACCCTTTGTTGCCTGCAATGCTGCGGAGCAAAGTTCTGCATCACCAGATTCATCTTTGGCTGATAACACCACACCTTTCTGTGATAGCCAGATTTTAACCGAACACCTTTTACCTGAATAATCTCCCGCATAGTTAATTCGTCGCATTACAGCATTGCGCAGTGAGTTTATAACTTGTTGAGACTCATGATTTATCTCTCTTTGTTTTTCTCTGTCATTCTGATTCTGCTCAATCTCCTGATTTGATTTATTTTTTTTCTGCCGAAACTGCTCCGTCCTGTCGGTTGCTGCTTTTGCTGCTTCTTTTTTTTCAATAATTGCCTGATTTGAAGTGGGTAATGCAGGATATCGGGAGCCAGTATCATATGCCTGAGAATAGACACTTCTGGCAATATCATTAAGTCCGGCCAGCATTCTGTTATCAGCTGGCTTGCGACTGTTACCGGCCATTATTCCAACAAAGCATACTGATGCAAACTCTTTCTTTATTTGATTCCATTCAGCCAGTGAAATTTGCACCTGCGGAGGCAACTGAGAGGTGGACCGTTCCGCTGCATTGGACGAAATTGCATCACAGATTTCAAATGGCTTAAATGAATCTGTCGGCAATGCGTCTTTCTGCTCTGGTGGCTCCGGATAGTCAAATCCACTAAAGCCGTTCAGCATTGCGAAGCTCAGAAGGCTGGCGATATTGCTGGTAAACTTTTTCTGCTCTTCGTTTTGACCGCGCAGGTTGGCATCCGTCCATTTTTTGGACTCCGCCAGCGACAGGCTGTACGCAGCGTCAAATCCCATGTCACCCATAGTTTTGCCTCTGTTACAAAATTCAGTCATAGCTTTCATGAATTTTTGAGGTTCGGCTTTGTACTGACCGGAAGCAGTGATGGAATCCATGCCATACTGACTGACCGGGTGGTTATCGCAGTCTTTATTGATGCCAAGTGAATCGGCATTTGCCTGACAGGATAGTGGAAGTAAAGCTGCACATGATAGAGCAACTGCGGTAAGTATTAATCGTTTCATTTGAATTTGGTCCTAAGAAAAATTATCAGGACGTTCGATAATCCCAGTGAAGGCCGCAAGACATTTCAATCGTTATGCGCAGCGACATAAGGCACCAAATCTATCAGGCCAAGTATGACCGAAAAACTGCGGATTCTATCTGGGATGACATTAGTGCGCATAATGTATATTATGTTAAATCGCATATGCTAATACATGACACCATCCCGAACCGTTACCCCTGCAAATTGAACATGATGATTAGCTGCTTTGCCTGGGCAACTCTCTTGCGTCGCCCAGACAAACAATGACAATTTACCCCAGGCGCGATATCCGTCCCCTAGCCTCGTCAAGGTGGCCGCGCAATGCCGTAAGGCATGGTGCAAAATTGGCAGAGAAATGACGGCATTCGTTGGCTAAAGCAAAAAAATTCTCAGCCAGGTCCAACGCATCGTGCCAGATTTCCCCGTCGATAGCTTCTACGAGCAATGCCGGCCGCAGTGTATTAACCATTCCACCACCTGATTTAGGCGCAAAGCCCATTGGCAGAATGTCATAAGCTGGCGCAAGCTGGTATGGACGACCATGGCTACTGATGAATGATAAGTTGCCGTGGTGCATGTCGGTATTGCCGATCAACATCCCAAACGCCCACAGCCGCGCCGTATTGATGGCGGCATCAGGATGAACATGCCCCTGCTTAACCAGTTCATTAACCAGAACGGGCCAGGAGTCTCTGGCACGACCGACAAACTCCGCCTCCAGCGCCCGTAAAGAGAAAAGACCGATTCGGCCGAGCTGGCCTACGCGGTCGAACCGAGGGATCTCAAGGAAACGCTGTCCTTCAAAATCAAATACTTCGGTTTCTACACCAAGCACTTTTAACGCAAGATGTTCGGCCTGCAGTAAATCCCTCCAGCGTTCACTGATGGGATTGTCGTCCAGAGCGGTGAATTTTACTAGCACATGGCCACGTTCGGTATAGGTGCAAAATTTTGGTTGCTCACCTCCAGCAGATGAACCCGGAATCTCACCTGAACTCACCGCCAATGCTAGCGTAGGATACGTGGTAGATCGTTCAACCGGAGTTGGCGAAGGCATCTCGACGAATTGATTTCTTGCCTGTTCCCCTATTAATAAATTCCCCACCGCATCATGGCCATGAGCCAGCAAGGCTCTAATCACATCGGAGTCTGCCCAGTCTTCTGGATTTTGAGACAAACCAAGTTCAGCTGAATAGGCTGAGGCATAGGCTCTCCCCAGAAATCCCTGAGGGCGCATATCAAAAAGCCACCACGGTAACCCGTCACTATGCAGACATACATTATCTGTCTGTTCCATGACAAATCCATCCGGGTGAACCGGAATAAGCCTGCCTAGTGGTTTTATCTGCCCTTCTTCCGTTATGCGATAAATAGGCGCAGAACTAAACCCGCGAAAAGCATCGCGCAAAGCATATTGAATAGATGGCCCCGAGCCGATTCGAACAACATCATCCCCAAGCGTTTTCAAAGCACGGGAAACGGTAGGCTGACTAATGTCCATAATATCAGTAAGTTGCCTTACAGGCATGGGCCCCTGGCGTAGGAGCTGGCGTATCATATCAGACCGATTTGTCATAGTGCTGAATCGCTTAATGAATAGATAGATGAATAGGTAATTTATCAGTTATTGTGCAATGTGTCATCTGTGCCGAACCCTTCTGTGTTGATGCGCTTGTAAGGATTTACGTTTTAACTGACTGTTGAGTGATTTTATCCGTGATTATTATCTTAACATAATGATTAATAAGCTAATTGTGTGTTTTTGGCGTTCTACGTGAATTCTGTGATTTTAGCAGAGTCATTGTGCGTTAGATTTCTCGTACGAGCGCCAAAAAAAACCGGATATAACCCGTCGGTGATTGCTGGCTTATGCTATTTCTTGTAACCTTCACTTGCCTAATAATTTGAATTTGTGGACCCAACATGACAGCGCATATTTCCAAAGATCCTCTGCACGGTGTAACTCTTGAGATGCAGGTCAACGCACTGGTGGCGCATTATGGTTGGGAAAAATTAGGTCAGCTCATCAGTATCAACTGTTTTAAAAAAGACCCGAGCGTAAAATCCAGCCTGAAGTTTTTGCGCCGTACCCCGTGGGCTCGTGCTGAAGTCGAGGCTCTTTATCTGGATTCACTTGAAGATATGACTGAGGATGCAGCTGATGAACCGGCCATTGACCCGTGGGCCAATAGTCGAATCAAGAAAAGCTAGTGAGTATTCACTATTTTATGATGGTTACAATGTTATAGCCAATGCAGGCGAAGGCTATCCCCTCGCCCGCCTGAGGATCTAGGCAACGATCAGATCATATTTTTTGATCTTGCGATATAAGGTCGCGATACCGATACCCAACTCGTCGGCTGCCTGCTTTTTATTACTGTAGCGGCTTAACGCATCGCGAATCATTTGCCGCTCCATCTCTTCAAGCCCCGTGACGCTCTCCTCTTCTTTTACCGCCCGTGCCGTGGTTGAATTTACGCCTTCACCACGTTCGGCCATTTTCCCACTATTCACCAGGTTCGGCGGAAGCAGAGAAACGTCAATAACTTCTCCTGACGGCACAACGTTAACCAGATACTCCATCAGATTACTCAGTTCGCGGATATTGCCCGGCCAGCGATAGCATTTGAGCAAGCTAATCACCTCGGGATCCACGCCCGGGTAAACCAGCTCCAAACGCCGGGTATGTAAATGCAGGAAATAATGAATCAGTAATTCAATATCATCCTGCCGGTCTCGCAGTGGCGGCAGTCTGAGCGGAATAACGTTAAGGCGATAGTAGAGATCCTCGCGAAATTTACCGTCGGCGATAAACTGGTCGAGGTTTTGATTGGTGGCGGAGATAATACGAATATTGACGGGAACGGGGTTACTGGCGCCAACCGGCTGGATCTCCCTCGACTCGATGGCGCGTAATAGCTTTGCCTGTAAAGTCAGCGGCATATCGCCGATTTCATCAAGAAACAGCGTACCGTCATTAGCCGCCTGAATCAGGCCAACCTTACCGTTAACTGAAGCACCGGTAAAAGCACCTTTAACGTAGCCAAACAGTTCGCTCTCCAGTAATTGCTCAGGAATAGCGGCACAGTTAATAGCGATAAAAGGTTTATCTTTACGATCGCTGAGCTGATGTATCGCGCGGGCAACCACTTCTTTCCCTGTACCGCTCTCTCCTGCAATCATTACACTAGAAGGGCTGGGGGCAATGCGGCTAATCAGTTTCTTTAGCTGCCTCATTGGCCGACATTCCCCAACCAGCTGTTCTATTTGCGGCCCTTCTTGCGTCGTGGAAAGATCGGCCGAGGAATGTGACTGATGAAATGCCATCAGAAATAGCCACTGATCCTGGATAGCGTGTAACTGCCCGATGATGAGATCTTTTTTATCATCAATAGAAATAACATGCTGAACGTGGCCGCGAATAAAGTTCTGTGCAAACGTTAGCGGTCGAAAATTGATCGACTTCCCCACCATATTTCCCTGGCTGGAACCAAGTATTTTTAATGCGGCCTGATTCACATACTTAACTTTTTGCTCCTGACTAACGACCAGTACACCCTGGTCCATATTATCGAGCATGGTTAAAAACATCTTTTGGATATTATCGCTACCGCTTTGATCTTCCAGAAGACGTGAAACAAATATGGATGAGACGTGACGAACATAATCAGAGAACTCGGTGATGTTATCGTTTATTCGCTCTTGTTGCTCGCGAGTCAACGCTATCAAGCTAATGACACCAACACACTGCTCCTGATAAATGACCGGAGTACCGAGAAAAGCTTTTTCTTTACAGGTTTCTTTATTTTCACAACCTTCACACAGGGGATCAAAGCGTGAATGGGTAACGACTTTCTCCTTCTTTGTTTCAATAATGTAACGAAGAAGTCGCGAATCTGTACTTAATTTTCTCCCAAGAAACTTTCCATAGACGCCTGTGCCAGCAACTCGGCACAGTGAATTATCAACAATTTCAACTTCCAGTTGCAAAACACTTGAAAGCATTCTGGCAAAACGTTGAATCGTAGGCTGAATCTGCATCAAGATAGATGACGTCGTTGAAGGTATCATAATATCACTCACTGAAAGCTATGCTGGGTGAACGTCTACATTTATATTTCTATCAGTAGATACTACTCCAGGCTTCCGCATTAATTACTGCCGACGGCCCCTGTTTTTATCATCTTGCGTTAAATATGGAAGTGGTATCACATTTTCATATCAATCTGATAATCACCCCACCGCTTTTATCAATTTGACGATATTTTCAGATTCAGGTCTCGTTGCAATCGCTGTATATATTTAAATATAACGAAATCATGAGCCATTATATTCTCATTGACAGAGTGCAACAGTCGATGATTTGTGACTGTTATCCCATTAAAACGTCATTTATCGGCTATTCAATGCTTATCCTGTGAATTGGCACGCTTATTGTTAGTTGAAATACAGTGCTGATGTTTGCCGCTATGGCAACCAGCAATCAATAAGCCGTCATTCACTACCAGGATTGCATAATGAAAACTGTTAACGAACTGATTAAGGATATCAACAAGCTTAACTCCAACCTTCATGATAAGGACTTCCTGCTGACGTGGGAGCAATCACCGGACGAATTAAAACAGGTCCTGGATGTTGCTGAAGCCTTAAAGACGCTGCGTGCGGAAAATATCGCGACCAGGGTTTTTAATAGCGGGCTGGGGATTTCAGTGTTCCGCGATAACTCCACGCGCACCCGCTTCTCTTATGCCTCTGCGTTGAATCTGCTAGGACTGGCGCAACAGGATCTTGATGAAGGGAAATCGCAAATCGCGCACGGTGAAACGGTGCGTGAAACCGCCAATATGATCTCATTTTGCGCCGACGCGATTGGTATTCGCGACGATATGTATCTTGGTGCCGGTAACGCCTACATGCGTGAAGTCGGCGAAGCGCTGGATGACGGTCACAAACAAGGCGTATTGCCACAGCGCCCGGCGCTCATCAACCTGCAATGCGATATTGACCACCCTACCCAGTCGATGGCAGATCTGGCCTGGTTGCGTGAACACTTTGGTTCGCTGGAGAACCTGAAAGGCAAGAAAATCGCCATGACCTGGGCCTACTCACCCAGCTACGGCAAGCCGCTTTCCGTGCCACAGGGCATTATCGGGCTGATGACCCGCTTTGGTATGGATGTGACGTTAGCCCATCCAGAAGGCTATGACCTGATTCCTGACGTCATTGAAGTGGCGAAAAGTAATGCCAAAACCTCCGGCGGCAGTTTCCGTCAGGTCACGGATATGGCGGAAGCCTTTAAAGACGCAGATATCGTTTATCCGAAATCCTGGGCACCGTATCAGGTCATGGAGCAACGTACTGAATTGCTGCGCGCTAACGACCATGACGGGCTTAAGGCGCTTGAAAAATCCTGTCTGGCGCAAAACGCACAGCATAAAGACTGGCACTGCACCGAAGAGATGATGGCGAAGACCCGTAACGGCGAGGCGTTATATATGCACTGCCTGCCAGCCGATATCAGCGGCGTCTCCTGCAAAGAAGGTGAAGTCACCGAAGCTGTGTTTGAGAAATACCGTATTGCGACTTACAAAGAAGCGAGCTGGAAGCCTTATATCATCGCCTCAATGATCCTCTGCCGCAAATATGCCAAACCTGGCGTGCTGCTGGAACAACTGCTCAACGAAGCGCAAAAACGCATCAAATAATCTCCCCGGGGGGCCGTCGGGGCCGCNNGCGGGGCGGGGGGCCCCCCCCGACGACCTCATAATGATGAATAAGGACAGAGTATGTCTGCTTTCTCACTGAAAATGGATATTGCCGATAACCGCTTTTTTAGTGGTGAAACCTCACCGCTGTTTTCTTGCCAGCAGGCGCAGCAGGCGCGCCATTTCCATCAAAAAATCGCCGGGTATCAGCCGACGCCGCTGTATGCCCTCAACGAACTGGCCGCGCTATTTGGCATCGACAAAATACTGGTCAAAGATGAGTCTCAGCGCTTTGGCCTTAACGCCTTCAAGATGCTCGGCGGCTCATACGCCATCGCCCGGCTGCTGTGTGAGAAATATGGCTTAGCGATAGAAGAACTCTCACTCAATGACCTGAAGTCCCGCATTACCGAGAAGATGACGTTTGCCACCACCACCGATGGAAACCATGGCCGCGGCGTGGCATGGGCGGCAAAACAGCTTGGGCAAAATGCAGTTGTCTATATGCCGAAAGGCTCTGCTCAAGAGCGTGTGGACGCCATTTTGCGTCTCGGCGCAGAGTGTATTGTCACCGATATGAACTACGACGATACCGTGCGCTTTACGATGCAGACCGCTCAGAAGAACGGCTGGGAGGTAGTACAGGATACCGCTTGGGATGGCTACACCAAAATCCCTACCTGGATAATGCAAGGCTACGCCACGCTCGCCGATGAAGCGGTTGAACAGATGTCCGCAATGGGCGTGACTCGCCCTACTCACGTTTTCCTGCAGGGCGGCGTTGGCGCATTGGCGGGTGGCGTGTTGGGTTACCTCGTTGATGTCTACGGCGCGCGTAATCTCCACTCCGTTATCGTCGAGCCTGAACTGGCCGATTGCCTTTACCGCTCTGGGGTGAAAGGCCAGATAGTCAACGTCGGCGGAGAGATGGCCACCATCATGGCGGGTCTCGCCTGTGGTGAGCCAAATCCGCTCGGTTGGGAAGTCCTGCGCAACTGCGCGACGCAGTTTATCTCCTGCCAGGACGCCGTCGCCGCCCTGGGTATGCGGGTGCTGGGCAACCCACTCGGTAACGACCCGCGGGTGATCTCCGGCGAGTCAGGCGCGGTCGGCCTTGGCATATTGGCCGCTGTCCATCATCACCCTCAGCGCGATGCGCTCATGAACAAACTGCAGCTGGATAGCCACTCCGTTGTGCTGGTGATCAGCACCGAAGGCGATACCGACGTGAAGCACTATCGGGAAGTCGTCTGGGAAGGTAAGCATCCGGCAGCACGCTAAATACGCATAAATTCAGAACTGGAGAATATCCTCATGGCTAAACATATTCCGTTTAAATTGATCGTTGAAAAAGCAAACCACTACCAGCAGGACATGACCCGTTTCCTGCGTGACATGATTGCTATCCCGAGCGAAAGCTGCGACGAGAAACGCGTCGTACACCGTATTAAGGAAGAGATGGAAAAGGTCGGTTTTGACAAGGTTGAAATTGATCCAATGGGCAACGTGTTGGGTTACATCGGTCACGGCCCACGACTGGTCGCGATGGACGCGCACATTGATACCGTCGGCATCGGCAACATGAAAAACTGGAGTTTTGACCCATACGAAGGAATGGAAACCGACGAACTGATCGGCGGACGCGGCGCATCTGACCAGGAAGGCGGTATGGCGTCAATGGTCTACGCGGGCAAAATCATCAAAGACCTTGGGCTAGAAGACGAGTACACCCTACTGGTTACGGGTACCGTACAGGAAGAAGACTGTGACGGCCTGTGCTGGCAGTACATTATCGAACAGTCCGGTATTCGTCCGGAGTTCGTGGTGAGTACTGAGCCAACCGACTGCCAAATCTATCGTGGACAGCGCGGACGTATGGAAATTCGTATCGATGTCTCCGGGGTCAGTTGCCACGGTTCTGCCCCTGAACGTGGTGATAACGCTATCTTCAAAATGGGCCCAATTCTCAATGAATTGCAGGGACTTTCCCATAATCTGGGCAACGATGCCTTCCTCGGTAAAGGTACGCTTACCGTCTCAGAGATCTTCTTTACTTCGCCAAGCCGCTGCGCCGTTGCCGATAGCTGCGCTGTCTCTATCGACCGCCGCCTGACCTGGGGTGAAACCTGGGAAGGCGCACTGGAAGAGATCCGTGCGCTGCCGGCAGTGCAGAAAGCCAACGCGGTCGTCTCCATGTACAACTATGACCGCCCATCGTGGACCGGCTTGGTTTATCCAACCGAATGCTATTTCCCAACCTGGAAAGTCGAAGAAAACCACTTCACCGTCCGCGCATTGAGCAGTGCCTATGAAGGTCTGTTTGGCAAAGCCCCGGTTGTCGATAAGTGGACCTTCTCCACCAACGGGGTATCCATTATGGGCCGCCACGGCATTCCGGTGATTGGCTTTGGCCCAGGTAAAGAACCTGAAGCTCACGCGCCAAACGAGAAAACCTGGAAGTCGCATCTGGTGACGTGTGCGGCAATGTATGCCGCAATTCCGCTGAGCTGGTTAGCTACTGAGTAAATCCGGCCATATCCCTCCCGTCGTTCGCGGCGGGAGTCTGGAGTGTTCTATGCGTGTACTGATTAAAAACGGCACAATCGTCAACGCCGACGGTCAGGCAAAACAGGACCTGTTGATTGAAAATGGCCTAATCAGCCAGCTCGCCAATGAGATTACCGTCGAACAACCCTGCGAAATCATCGATGCCAGCGGCTGCTATGTTATGCCCGGCGGCGTTGACGTCCATACCCACTTTAATATTGATACCGGCCTTGCCCGCAGCTGCGATGATTTCTTTACCGGTACTCGCGCTGCCGCCTGTGGGGGGACAACCACCGTTGTCGATCATATGGGGTTTGGCCCGGCGGGTTGTCGGCTGCGCCATCAGCTCGAAACTTATCACGGCTATGCTGCCTATAAAGCCGTGATTGATTACAGTTTTCACGGCGTGATACAGCATATCAACCACGCTATCTTAGACGAGATCCCGATGATGGTTGAGGCGGGTATCAGCAGCTTTAAACTCTATTTAACCTATCAATACAAACTCAACGATGACGAAGTGTTGCAGGCGATGCGTCATCTGCATCAGGCAGGTGCGCTGACGACGGTGCATCCGGAAAACGATGCGGCTATCGCCCGTAAACGTTCAGAGTTTCTTGCGGCGGGTAAAACCGCACCGCGTTATCACGCGCTAAGCCGCCCGCTCGAATGCGAGGCGGAGGCGATTGCGCGGATGATCAATCTCGCCCAGCTTGCGGGGAATGCCCCGCTCTATATCGTCCATCTGTCAAACGGACTGGGACTGGACTATCTCCGCCTGGCGCGCGCACGTCATCAGCCGGTGTGGGTCGAAACCTGCCCGCAGTATCTGCTGCTCGACGAGCGCTGCTACGAGCGCGAAGACGCGTTGAAGTATCTGTTGAGTCCGCCGCTGCGTAACGCCAGCAATAACGATGCGCTGTGGTGCGGTGTGGTCGACGGCGCGATTGATGTCTTAGCCACCGACCACTGCTCATTTTCAATGGCCCAGCGCCAACATCTGTCTAGCGGCGATTTCAGCCGCTGTCCGAATGGCCTACCCGGAGTAGAAAATCGCCTGCTGCTGCTTTTCTCGCACGGGGTAATGAGCGGGCGCATTTCACCTGAACAGTTCGTCGCGCTCACCAGCGCTAATCCGGCGAAGTTATTTGGCCTATGGCCGCAAAAAGGACGGCTGGCGCCAGGGGCCGATGGCGACGTGGTGATTATAGACCCGCGCTGCACCACCACCATTCGTCATGAATTGCTGCATGACAACGCTGACTATTCGCCGTGGGAAGGCTTTATCTGCCAGGGTGCGATTCGTCAGACCCTGTCTCACGGCCGAGTCATTTTCAGCAACGGCACGTTTTGCGGCGTCGCCGGTCAGGGCCGTTTCCTGCGCCGGGCACCCTTTTCTCCCACCCTGCTTTCGGCCGGTGGAATGGCATCTTAAAGAGAGGATTCAATGAGCAAAAAAATTGTGCTTGCCCTTGGCGGCAATGCGTTAGGCGACGATCTGGCCGGACAAATGAAGGCGGTAAAGCAAACAGCGCAGGCCATTGTTGACCTGATTGCCCAGGGACACCAGGTGGTAGTGACTCACGGTAATGGCCCACAGGTGGGAATGATTAACCTCGCCTTTGAGGCCGCCGCGAAAACGGAAGCACATACCCCAATGTTGCCGATGTCGGTGTGCGTGGCGTTAAGCCAGGGCTACATTGGCTATGATCTGCAAAATGCGCTGCGGGAAGAGCTGCTCTCGCGCAACATGCCTGTTCCGGTGGCAACGATCATTACCCAGGTCGTAGTGGATGGCAATGACTCGGCCTTCAGCAATCCGACCAAACCGATCGGCTCCTTTTTTAGTAAGGAAGAAGCCGAACAGCTTACCCGCAAGGGCTATACCCTAAAAGAAGACGCCGGACGCGGCTATCGTCGCGTGGTTGCTTCGCCAATGCCGGTGGATATTGTTGAAAAAGAGACGGTAAAAACCCTGATGGATGCCCATCACGTGGTGATTACCGCCGGTGGCGGTGGGATCCCCGTGATTCGTGAGGGAAACCATCTGCGCGGCGCCAGCGCGGTGATCGATAAAGACTGGGCCAGCGCCAGGCTGGCGGCCATGATTGACGCCGACATGTTGATTATTCTCACGGCGGTTGAAAAAATGGCGATCAATTTCGGCAAGCCCAACGAACAGTGGCTGGACAAACTGACGCTGGGAGATGCCGAGCGGTTTATTGCCGAAGGTCATTTTGCTAAAGGCTCGATGCTGCCAAAAGTAGAAGCTGCCGCATCGTTTGCCCGCTCTCGCCCGGGCCGTAAAGCATTAATAACGGTATTGAGCAAAGCGAAAGAAGGTATTGAAGGTAAAACCGGAACCGTCATTGAGGGATAATATGGCGACCCGGATGCGGCATTGACGCCGAATCCGGGTTTATTCAACGGCACTCCGGGTGTGCCAGGACGAGGCGGGTTATACCACCGTTAGCTGCTTTTTCTGCTGTTTGATTCGTTGATTCATCAACGTCATTAGCGCCTCAAGCACCCCGCCACCAATGGCCCTTGCCTTGTCTGAAACGCTGGTGTAATCCGCATTCGCCCCACGCGGGTCGATATCGCTGATTTTAAATCCGCTATCGACAACCAGGCCATCGTTTAACAACCCGCGTACCATGCCGCCAAGCGGGGCGATGATTTCATGTTCGCCTACGGTCGCAATAACGTCGCCTTCATTGACGATATCGCCCAGTTTCACCCTGGAGCGCATCACGCCAGGCCCCGGTGCGCGAATCACTCTTTTTGCCGTGTGCCCCATAATGTTACCCGGAATACCGGTGTTCTCCTGCGCACAGCCCTGATAAATCACCTGTCCCAACCAGTGGCCGCGATTGGTTTCAATCACCGCATGGCAATCTTTACCGGCGCAAAAACCGGGACCCAGCGCAATCACCGAAGGGGCCAGATTGCAATGCGTCCCCAGGTTCTCTTTCGCAAGGATGGCATCCACCACGCAGCCAGGCTGTAATTCATGCAAACTTTCACATAATGGGTCGACCAGCACCGGGATCTCACCATTATCCGCCACGCTCAGCGCCTCGTTCACTGAAGACGTTCGCCGGGCAGTAACCCCTTCCACCGTCGTTTCGCCATCAAATACCGCCTGAGCGAATGCCACGGTACAGCGGATAACGGTTGGTTTTTCCACTTCCAGCATGATGACCTTAAATCCCGCGTGCCACAGACGCATCGCCACGCCGGTGGCAATGTCGCCCGCCCCGCGGATGACAACACGCACGGGTTGCGCCGGTGACTCACTGGCCATCATCAGCCCGCCGGGAGCCTGGTTCTTCACCTGCAAAATTTCAGCTAATACGCTGATGGCAATCTCATTTGGCGTTTCGGCACCAATGTTATAGCCCACCGGCGCATGCAGACGGGCAATCTGTTCTTCCGTTACGCCGTTCTCGCGCAGTTGGCGCAAAAACACCTGCACTTTGCGGCGACTCGCCAGTAATCCTAGCCAGGCGGTAGGCTGAGTCACCAGTTTATCTAGCGCCTCCCGATCCTGATTATTGGTGGCGATCAGCACAAAATTATTGGCCTGGATGGCCAGCTTATCGACGGCGAGGCTGAAATTTTCGGCATGCAGCAACTCGGTCAACGGCGGGAAATGGTCCGGATTGAGGCTTTCCGGGTAGATATCGGCCACCGAGATAGTAAATCCCAGCAGCGCAGCGCAGTGAGCAATAGCCCGGTTTACGTGCCCGGCGCCAATCAGCACCAGTCTTGGCCGCAGGCCGTGAACGCTGATATAAACCGACATCGCACCGCCGCAGTCCGAACCCACGGCGTCGCTGCCGGTACGCGCCATCCGGCCATGAAACATACGTGAGGATTTGTCATGCAGCGCGTCTAGCGCTTCATCAATCACCCGCCGTTCGACCATGCCGCCACCAATGGTGCCGACAATGCTGCCATCATCACGTACCAGCATTTGTCCGCAATGACGAGGCGTTGAGCCACGGCTATCAACAATCTGCGCCAACGCAAACGGACGGTTTTGTTCTTCGAGTCTTGCCGCTTCTGAGAAAATATTCATAACAACCTCAAATGGATATCCTTTCATCACCCCGGAATGGAGTCACTTTCTCACTCGTCTGCGCGTAATTGCAGGTCTCGTCTGAACCGCTCCGACCCAGAGGGCATCCACGTCAGTTTCCGCCATCAACAACTCCATTTGTAAATTCTCATTTTGAGAAATCTGATTGAGCAACCCTATCCGCCGGCATCCATCAGGGGCACCTTTAAACGCGCCCTGCGGATGGTGAATCAGACTGCGCAACATTGGCCACGTGAGCCTATCTCCCTGCGCTGCACCGGTAATCGCGGAAAAAAGTGGCCAGCGGTGGACGCTCGCTGGCCCAAGCATTTTTCCGAGCATCCCTGCCCCCATGACAGCAACTACGCAACAACTGCATTGAGGGATGCAAGGTTCATGCTCATCTGGTGCTTTCAGTGCAAAACCGTGAGCGCCATCAGCTTCTACCAAGACGACGTCGACTTGTCCCTGTGCAATCAGGGCATCCAGCGTTTCAGGAGAATATCCTTTGACCTTACCTGCATCGGCAAGCCAGCTTGAAAAACAGGCCTGGATCGGGCGCTGCCAGTTGGACGCGGGGAGCGCCAGCGGATCCCGGCAAATGAGGGTCGGTAGCGATTCCGGCACCCACATATGGGTGGTTGTGGTCAGTAAAACTCGCCGTCCAGCCTGCATAAAAAGCTCGGCCAGCCACAGTAATGTGCTGGTTTTGCCACCGGCACCAACGGCAGAAATAAGCAATGGGCTGGCATCGGCATTCAAATCACAAAAAATATAGTCAACGTACGGTATATTTTCCATATATTCACTCCCAATCCATTCCTCTGAGGGAAACATGACGCAGGTCGATTGCATTATTACCGCCGCCGGGTTATCTACCCGCATGGGTCAATGGAAAATGATGTTACCTTGCCAGGGGGGCACAATACTTGATGCAAGTATTAAAAACGCCCAATCATTTTGCTCACATATTATTCTGGTCATTGGCTTTCGCCATCAGGAGCTTGCCGAACGTTATTCCAGCCATCAGGGGATTACTGTCGTCTATAATCCTGATTATCAGCAGGGGCTATTTTCATCGGTACAGGCCGGAGCCCAGGCGCTAATCCATGACTACTGCTTTATCACCCACGGAGATTTACCTTTCCTGGCCCCAAAAATCTTTCATTCTCTTTGGTTACAGCGAATTAATGGCGCGTTACTCCCGGAGTATCAGGGCATTCCAGGGCACCCGATTCTGGTTAAACGCCAGACTCTGCTACGCTGCTTGCAACAAGGCGAAGGCCAAAATGTACGCCAGCGCCTGCTTGCCGATAGGCATCAACGAATAACGCTGGATTATCTGGAGATAGTCTTTGATATTGACACGCCCGACGACTTTGAGCGGCTACAATGCAGGATAAATAGTGAACAGTAATCGTGATATTCTCATATTGATAGAACTATGTTGTTATTGATAAATAATAAAACCCTGTTTGCAGGATTGATTTTAATTCTCATTAAGTCATTGTGAGTCCATTCACAAAGCCGGATTAACTTTAGATCTCCTTCACAAATATTCACTTCTCTCTTCTGCTGATAAATAACTGGTGTGATTGTTGCTCCACCTCTCTCAATCCGTCGGAATTATCACAATCCCGGCTTATGTGATTTAACAAGAAAGTCTAAGGAGAGGGTTATGGGAGATATCATGCGTCCCGTTCCGTTTGAGGAACTTTTGACGCGTATTTTTGATGAATACCAGCATCACCATTCTATCTTTGGTATTCCGGAACAACAGTTCTACTCGCCTGACGTTCACCGCCAGCTTAGCGTTTTTGGTGAAAGCTGCGCCACCCCGGTTGGTCCTGCCGCCGGCCCGCATACCCAACTGGCGCAGAATATCATTACCTCCTGGCTCACCGGCGGACGGTTTATTGAGCTGAAAACGGTGCAAATCCTCGACAAGCTAGAGCTGGAAAAACCCTGTATTGATGCAGAAGACGAATGCTTTAACACCGAATGGTCAACCGAGTTCACGCTGGTCAAAGCGGCAGATGAATATCTCAAAGCATGGTTTATTCTGCATTTACTTGAAGAGATCCTGCCGCTAACGCCGATGAAAACCGGCAAGTCTTTTATTTTCAATATGAGCGTTGGCTATAACCTCGACGGAATCAAACAGCCCCCCATGCAGCATTTCATCGATAGCATGATGGACGCGGGCAAACAGCCTGAATTTGCTCGGTATCAGGCAACGCTGAACCGTTGGCTGTCTAATGATGCATTCCTCGCCCGCCATGGTACGCCCGGCCTGAAAACGCTGGTGAATCGCATCCCCGCCCAGCTGGTGCAAGGGGTCACGCTGTCAACCATGCACGGCTGCCCACCGGATGAAATTGAAGCCATCTGCCGTTATATGCTCGAAGAGAAAGGGATTAATACCTTTGTTAAGCTTAATCCGACGCTGCTGGGCTACCCTCGGGTGCGTGAAATTCTCGATACCTGCGGATTCGGCTATATCGGCCTTAATGAAGAATCTTTCGATCACGACCTGAAAATCGATCAGGCGCTGGAAATGCTGCAGCGCCTACTGACGCTGGCCAAAGCGAAAAATCTCGGCTTTGGCGTCAAGCTAACCAATACCCTCGGCACGGTTAACAACAAAGGTGCGCTGCCGGGCAACGAGATGTACATGTCCGGGCGGGCGCTATTCCCGCTTTCCATCAACGTGGCCGCCCTGCTGTCGCGTAAATTTGACGGCAAATTGCCAATCTCTTATTCCGGGGGCGCCAGCCAACTCAATATTCGCGAGATTTTTGAGACCGGTATTCACCCAATAACCATGGCTACCGATCTACTTAAACCGGGCGGCTATTTGCGTTTAAGCGAATGCTTGCGCGAGCTGGAACAATCTAGTGGCTGGGAAATGACTCAGGTGGATGTCAAACGCCTGAACGCACTGGCGGAAAAAGCGGTCAGCATGGAGTACACCCAGAAGCAGTGGAAACCAAACGATCGCATCAACGTAGCAGAAAAACTACCGATGACCGACTGCTACGTTGCGCCTTGCGTCACTGCCTGTGCGATTAAGCAAGATATTCCGGAGTACATCCGTCTGCTGGGCGAGCAGCGTTATGCCGATGCGCTCGAACTTATCTACCAGCGCAACGCGCTGCCGGCTATTACCGGACATATCTGCGATCACCAGTGCCAGTACAACTGTACCCGCCTCGATTACGATAGCGCCCTGAATATCCGCGAACTGAAAAAAATCGCCCTGGAAAAAGGCTGGGGGGAATATCAGCGCCGCTGGCATAAACCGGCGGGTTCCGGCACGCTTCACCCGGTAGCGGTTGTTGGCGCAGGTCCGGCCGGTCTGGCTGCGGGTTATTTCCTCGCCCGCGCGGGTTACAGTGTCACTTTATTTGAACGTGAAACCAGCGCCGGTGGCGTAGTGCGTAACATCATTCCGCAGTTCCGTATCCCCGGGGAGCTCATCCAGCAGGATATTGATTTTGTGGTCAACCACGGCGTTGAGATTGTCTACGGCTGTGATCCACATCTGACGGTGGCGAAACTACAGCAGGAAGGCTTCCGTTACGTGCTGATTGGCACCGGGACCGATAAAAATAGCGGCGTAAAACTGCGCGGGAATAACCCGAATGTCCGTAAATCACTGCAGTTCCTGCGCGAATACAACCGGGGCGATCATCTGCAATTAGGCAAGCATGTGGCCATCGTTGGCGCGGGTAACACGGCGATGGACTGCGCACGTGCCGCACTGCGCGTGCCGGGCGTCGAAAAAGCGACGGTCATTTATCGCCGTTCGCAGCAAGAAATGCCAGCCTGGCGCGAAGAGTATGAAGAAGCGGTCCATGATGGCGTCGCCTTCCGTTTTCTGAATAATCCAGAGCAGTTTGACGCCGACGGCACCCTGACCGTACGCGTGATGGCGCTGGGCGAGCCGGATGAAAAAGGCCGCCGACGCCCGGTTGAAACCGCAGAAACCTGTACGTTACAGGTCGATACGCTGATCACCGCAATCGGCGAGCAGCAAGACGTCGGTGCCCTGGCGGCAATGGGGATTCCCGTGGATGAACACGGCTGGCCGGAGGTCAATGCGGATGGTGAAACGCGACATTCTGGCGTCTTCCTGATAGGCGACGTGCAGCGCGGCCCCTCTTCTATCGTCTCCGCTATCGGTAACGCCCGTCGTGCGACCGACACGATTCTGGCGCGAGAAAATATCCGCAGCCACCACGGCGATAAACGCTGGAATAACGTCGACCCTGCTGAAATCTATAGCCGCAAAGGCACCATCGTCATTGCGAAAGTTGATAAAGACGACCGCGATGCATTTGTTGCTCAGGAGGCCGCGCGCTGTCTCGAGTGTAACTACGTATGCAGCAAGTGCGTGGACGTATGCCCGAACCGTGCCAACGTCTCAATCGCCGTTCCAGGCTTCGAAAACCGTTATCAAACCCTGCACCTCGACGCTTTCTGTAATGAATGCGGTAACTGCGCCCAGTTCTGTCCGTGGCAAGGTAAACCGTACAAAGACAAAGTCACCGTGTTTAGTCTGCCGCAGGATTTCAGCAACAGCAGTAATCCGGGGTTCCTCGTGGAGGGCTATCAGGTACACATCCGTCAGGACGACAAAACCTGGCTGCTGACGCTGAACGACGAAGGCCAGTTCGCGCACATTCCGCCACAACTTGACGCGATGTGTCGCATCATCAGCCACGTTTATCGTCATCATCACTATCTTCTGGGAGCGGTCGCCGCATGAGTATGCTGATCCTGAAAAACGCCACCATCGCACAGCTTTATCCAGCGAAGGTGGAGAAAAATGTCGATATCGTCATTGAAAATGATGAGATCATTGCCACCGGCAGCAGCCTTGCTTCCCGCTACCCACAGGCCACCGTCAAAGAGATGCATGGTCGGCTGGTGATGCCGGGCAACGTGTGCGCCCATAACCACTTTTACTCGGGATTATCGCGCGGTATTCAGGCCAATATTGCCCCGAGCCCGGACTTTATCTCTACGCTAAAAAACCTCTGGTGGCGTCTCGACCGTGCGCTTGACGAAGAGTCGCTGTATTACAGTGGGCTTATTTGCTCGCTGGAAGCTATTCGCAGCGGCTGCACGGCGGTGATTGATCATCATGCGTCACCAAACTACATCGACGGGTCGCTAAGCCAGTTACGTCATGCGTTTTTGAAGGTTGGATTGCGCGGCATGACCTGCTTTGAAACTACCGACCGTAACGGCGGATCAAAAGAGCTACAGGCAGGCGTCGAAGAGAATATTCGGTTTGCCGATGAAATTGACCAGGCCCGAAAAGCAGGACGCGAACCCTACCTGGTGGAAGCGCATATCGGCGCACACGCGCCGTTCACGGTAACTGACGACGGTCTATCGATGCTCGGGGAAGCGTTAAAAGCCACCGGTCGAGGTCTGCATATCCATGCGGCGGAGGACAGCTACGATGTTTCTCACAGTCACCACCGGTACGGCAAAGATCTGCTGGTGCGGCTGGCAGAGTTTGACCTCATCGACAGTAAAACGCTGGTCGCTCACGGTCTTTATCTCTCCGATGCTGATATTGCCCTACTAAACGAGCGCGACGGATTCCTGGTACATAACGCTCGCTCCAACATGAACAACCATGTGGGCTATAACTATCGGTTACCTGAATATCGCAACCTGGCATTGGGTACCGACGGTATCGGATCCGATATGTTTGAAGAGATGAAGTTTGCTTTCTTCAAACATCGCGACGCCGGTGGCGCATGGTGGCCGGACAGCTTTGCCCGCGCGCTCAGCAATGGTAATACCTTGCTAAGCCGTAATTTTAACGCGAAATTTGGTCGAATTGAGGCCGGCTACAAGGCAGATTTAACCATCAGCGATTATCTTGCGCCTACGCCGCTGTTGGCCGAAAACATCGCCGGGCATATTGCTTTCGGGATGGGGGCAAACAGCGTACACAGCGTAATGGTCAACGGTGTGATGGTGTATGAAAACAGGCAGTTTACCTTCGACTGCGAGCCAATTTTTGCCGAAGCCAGCAAGGTGGCTGCGAAAATGTGGAAACGTATGGATGCCCTGAACTAACCTTGAGCCGGGCATAACACAAGGCCGCAGGTTAGAGACTGCGGCCTTTTATCGTTGATTAAAAAGTTGGTCAAAACACCGTCGCGCGCTGACGCTGTTGCTGCAGTGTCCGTAACTCATTCTCGGTGATTTTACGTAATGCCGACGTCGGGCAGACATCCACGCACGCCGGGCCACGCTCACGCCCATAGCAAAGATCACACTTCACAATTTCTGCCGCCGCACCGATCGAAATCGCCCCGAAAGGACAGGCAATAACGCAGCTTTGGCACCCGATGCAGGCCGATGAATTAGCTTCAACCCGCTCACTGCCGATACCTAAAGCTCCAACCGGACAGGCCGCCACGCAGGGCGCATTTTCACACTGGTGGCACATCGCCGGGACGCTCACCGTATCGAGTCGCAGCACGGTTAAGCGCGGCGCGAAAGGTGAGCTATCGGTGCTATGCTCCAGCGCACAGGCTACTTCGCAGGTGCGACAGCCGATACAGGCGTCAGCATCAGCCAGAATAAAATGGGTCATATTTCCACCGTTGGCGTAAACATCTTCAGCATGTCGTAAGCTGCCTGTCTTCCGGCCATCATCGCCGTTACCACCAGGTCAGCGCCGTGTACCGCGTCTCCACCGGCAAATACCTTGTCATTACCGGTCTGCGTGGTGCCTCGCCCTGCTCCTCCGGTTCGAATTTGTCCCAGGCGGTCAAGCTGGACACCGTGACCTCGCAGCCACGGCATTGTGTGCGCCTGGAAGCCAAACGCCATAATCAACACATCGGCTTTTAGCTCAAAGTCCGAGCCGACAATCGGACGAGGACGCCGACGACCATCGGCACCGGGTTCCCCCATCTCGGTGCGGATCATGCCGATGGCAATAACGTGTCCCTGCCGGTTACGCCGAATGGATTGCGGCTGGACGTTAAAACAGAATTCGACGCCTTCTTCGCGCGCGTTCACCACTTCCTTTTTGGACCCTGGCATGCTGAGCTCATCGCGACGGTACGCGCAGGTCACGCTGGCTGCACCACGTCGTATTGCCGTGCGCAGGCAGTCCATCGCCGTATCACCGCCGCCTAAAACCACCACGTGTTTATTTGCTATATCGACCAGCGGGTATTCCGTACTGGCTTCAAGGCCCATCACTTCCCGAGTGCTGGCAATCAGGAAGGGTAACGCCTGGATAACGCCGGACGAGTCTTCGCCTTCCAGCCCAGCCGACATCAGGCCGTAGGTGCCCACACCCACGAAGACGGCGTCGTAATTGTCCACCAGGTCGCCAAATGCGACATCACGCCCCACTTCATGATTGAGATAGAAAGTAACGCCCATGTCGCTCAACAACATGCGCCTGGTAGTGAGGATATTTTTATCGAGCTTGAACGGTGGAATGCCGAAAGTGAGCAGCCCGCCAATCTCTGGATGCTTATCAAAGACGGTAACCTGCACTCCTGTTCGTGCCAGAATATCCGCACAGCCAAGTCCCGCTGGCCCGGCACCAATAATGGCCACACGTTCTTTCCGTGGCGCCATATCGTGTAGCTGAGGCCGCCAGCCCATTGCCAGCGCGGTATCGGTGATGTAACGCTCAAGGCTGCCAATCATGACGGAGCCTCCGGCGTTCTTGAGGGTACAGGCACCTTCACACAACCGATCCTGTGGGCAAACCCGCCCGCAGATTTCCGGCAGAGAACTACTCTGATGGCAGAGCTCTGCGGCGGCAATAATTTCACCTTGTTGTACCAGACGAATAAATTCCGGAATGTGGTTATGCAGCGGGCATGTCCAGTTGCACCAGGCTTTGCTGGCACAGTGGAGGCAGCGTTCGCTCTCATATTGCGCATCACGGCCGCTCAGCCCGCTATCAATCTCGCCAAAATGGGTTATTCGCGTTGCGGCATCTATTTTCTTCACCCCTAACCGCGGTGGTTTCGCCAGGAAAACGTCGCGTTTATTGCGCTGCTGTGGCTGTACTGGCCGCCCTTGCGCGACACGGTTTTGCCGTTCGCGGCGTAAGGTGGTTAACCCAACGTCATCCATCAGCCGCAGCGCCTGCGTTGGGCAAACGGTCACACAAGCTGGATACCCGCTGACATGTTCATGGCATAGATCGCATTTTTGCGCCAGCTGCGGCGCGTTTTCACCGGCCGCTACCATCTCAATCGCACCAAATGGGCAGGCGACCGCGCAGTTTTTACAACCGATACACCATACCTGTTTAAACTGAATGCTCTGATTGTCGAGATACAGCGCATGCGTTGGGCATGAGGTGACGCACGGCGCGTCATTGCAGTGATGGCAAGTTGCTACGTGGTTCTCTTTATTTTGCGAGATAACGTGGATTCGCGGCTGAAAGTCCTGCCGACGTCGCGGCCAGTTATCGTCGTGGTGGGAAGTCACGCAGGCAACTTCGCAGGCATGGCAGCCAATACAGCGGGTGATATCGGCAACAATAAATTTATTCATCTGCTTCCCTTTATTATTGATCTCATCAAAGGGTTAGATGCAATAATCAGACGCACTTTATGCTTAATCGTAATGTAACTTATTTTTTGCGATCAATATCTAATAAAACGCTCTAATAAGAGCGTCAGAACCTTCAGAATCAAGCGCCGCGAATCATATTGCGATTCGACTGATTGGATGTATCTCATTGTGATGATTTTATCCATTGCCATTACAGCGTCTCGATCCGTTTCTCCGTTGATTTAATGCTTTTTATGTGATGCCTCACCCAATTCAATATATTTATCAGCTTCGAAATAAAAACTGGCATCACCTAAGCATGATGTGAAGAAGTATTCATCGTCTTTGTTCATTCTTCCTCTGGGGCCATGA
The DNA here is from genome assembly GCF_021440345.1 of Kluyvera intermedia. Classification (GTDB taxonomy): domain Bacteria; phylum Pseudomonadota; class Gammaproteobacteria; order Enterobacterales; family Enterobacteriaceae; genus Kluyvera; species Kluyvera intermedia_A. The sequence goes on along the minus strand of NZ_JAKCNS010000068.1, from coordinate 9,272 downwards.
ATGGCCTGCATTAAAATATTCAGGAGATAGCAATTATGAGTGCCATTGATTCTCAACCACCATCGGTCACTGGTAGCCAACATGCGGTAGATGAGGTGGATCGCGTACTTCCCCCTGGCAAGCTGATAATCCTGGGTTTACAGCATGTTCTGGTCATGTACGCAGGCGCGGTTGCCGTTCCTCTCATGATAGGCAACCGACTTGGGCTCAGTAAAGACACCGTGGCCCTACTGATAAGCTCTGACCTTTTTTGCTGTGGCGTCGTGACGCTACTGCAATGCATCGGTATTGGCCGGGTTTTAGGGATCCGCCTGCCGGTGATTATGTCTGTGACCTTTGCGGCGGTAACGCCGATGATCGCCATTGGCATTAACCCGGACATTGGGCTCATGGGTATTTTCGGCGCGACAATTGGTGCAGGGATTATTACGACGCTAATTGCGCCGCTGATCGGTAGACTTATGCCGCTGTTCCCGCCTTTAGTCACCGGGGTAGTTATTACCTCTATCGGCCTGAGTATTATTCAGGTAGGTATCGACTGGGCCGCAGGCGGCAAAGGTAATCCAGAATACGGCAGCCCTGTTTATCTCGGCATTTCATTTGCCGTACTGTTATTCATTCTGCTGGTGACCCGCTTCGCAAAAGGTTTTATGTCAAACGTCGCGGTGCTGCTGGGTATTATTTTTGGTTTTGTCTTATCTATGATGATGAATGAAGTGAGTCTCACCGGCTTATATAATGCAAAATGGTTCGCCATCGTGACCCCATTTGCATTAGGCACGCCGGTATTTGATCCTATTTCGATCCTCACCATGACTGCCGTCGTTATCATCGTATTTATCGAATCAATGGGCATGTTTCTGGCATTAGGCGAGATTGTTGGCCGTAAACTCACACCACAAGATATCGTACGCGGCTTGCGCGTCGACGGGGTTGGTACGCTATTCGGTGGGATTTTCAATAGTTTTCCGCACACGTCATTTTCGCAAAATATCGGCCTGGTCGGCGTTACCGGTGTGCATAGTCGCTGGGTTTGCGTCGCTTCCGGCGGCATTCTGATTACCTTTGGGATGGTCCCGAAAATGGCGGTGCTGGTGGCATCCATCCCACAGTTCGTGCTTGGCGGCGCGGGGTTGGTGATGTTTGGTATGGTGCTTGCCACCGGTATTCGAATTCTGGCGCGGATTAACTACTCAACCAACCGCTATAACCTTTATATCGTGGCAATCAGCCTCGGCGTAGGGTTAACGCCCACCCTTTCAACCAACTTTTTCTCGCAGTTTCCGACGGTGCTACAGCCGTTGCTGCATAGCGGGATCATGCTCGCGACGTTTAGTGCAGTGACCCTGAATCTGTTCTTTAACGGTTACAACAAGCATACCGGCCTTATCCCTGATACTCCTTCGTCGCAGCGCCAACCGCGAACGATGCGGATGTTTTTGTTGCTGCGAAAAGTTAAAAAACAACAGCACCCGGAGGAGTAATCATCATCAGGCGTCGAAGGTTGTCCCTCGACGCCACGCATTTATGTCTGGAGCCATCATGCTAATTCGTATCGTTCTCTCGGCCATTATTCTTTTCCTGATGAGCCTGCCTGCGGTACAGGCAGCCTTCTCCCTTGGGCTAGCGAGCCGCTTTAGTTTTATTTTCTATTTTTAGTCATCATCTCCAGGTAGCCACCGCTCGCCAGGTGGCTGCCCCAACAGGCGATATCCGCCGGTCATGGTGGCGTTTTCTCAAAGTAATAATCGTTTTTTATCAAAATAATAATGTCCGGCTTCGTACTAACCGTAGATTCATTGCTCTGGGTTAGTAAAGACCATACTCCCTGCGGGCTAAGCGATTGACTTCGTCCCCAATAGTAAGAAAATATGCTCCACTCGTGACAACCCGAACAACGGCACCTATGACTCTCAGTTCTTTTAGTTTTTCTCGCATGTCAAACATGAAAAAGGCCAGCGCGTTGATTATCGCCGCGCTTTTGTTGGCCAGCTGCGACTCAAAGACTCCGGTTAAATCACCGTCCACCGCCACCCCGGGCAAAACCCAGCACAGTAATGAACCGATGCGTGGCGTCTGGTTAACCACCGTGTCGCGTCTTGACTGGCCACCGATAAGCTCAATCAACGCCGGCAGCGACACGCTGCGCATTAACCAGCAGCAAGCGGCGATGCGAGCAAAGCTCGACAATCTCAAGAGCCTTGGCATCAATACTATCTTTTTCCAGGTTAAGCCGGATGGTACCGCGCTGTGGCAGTCCGATATTCTGCCGTGGTCAGATATGATGACGGGCAACATCGGCCAATACCCGGGCTATGATCCGCTGCAGTTTGTGCTGGATGAAGCCCACAAGCGCGGCATGAAGGTCCACGCCTGGTTTAACCCTTACCGGGTCTCGGTGAACATCAAACCATCGACAATTGCCGCGCTCAATAATACTCTGTCGCAGTCACCGCCGAGCGTCTACGTTCTGCATCGAGACTGGATCCGTACCGCTGGCGACCGTTTTGTGGTCGACCCTGGTATCCCGGCGGCGCGCGACTGGATAACCAGCATCGTGGCGGAAGTGGTGTCGCGGTATCCTGTCGACGGCGTGCAGTTTGATGACTATTTCTATACCGAAACTCGTAGCTCCGCACTTAACGACAATGCCACCTTCAACCAATATGGCCAGGGTTTTGCCTCGAAAGCAGACTGGCGTCGCAGCAATACCCAGCAGTTGATAGCTCAGGTATCGCGTACGATTAAGCAGTTGAATCCTAACGTAGAATTTGGCGTCAGCCCGGCTGGTGTCTGGCGTAACCGCTCGCACGACCCTGCGGGTTCTGACACGCGCGGCGCGGCGGCTTACGATGAGTCTTATGCGGATACCCGTCAGTGGGTGCAGCAGGGTTTGCTGGACTACATTGCCCCGCAGCTTTACTGGCCTTTTGCCCGCGATGCCGCCCGCTATGATGTGCTGGCGAAATGGTGGGCCGACGTCGTGAAGCCAACCAATACGCGACTCTATATTGGTATTGCGCTGTACAAAGTGGGTGAACCGTCAAAAAATGAACCTGACTGGACCATTGAAGGCGGCGTACCAGAGCTGAAAAAGCAGATAGACCTGAACGAGTCGGCCTCAAACATCAACGGTACAATCCTGTTCCGTGAGGGATACCTTGAGCAACCGCAAACGCAGGATGCGGTGAATTATCTCAAAGATCGTTGGGGTAATTAATTGATAGCAAGAATCGGTGAATCGTCACCGATTCTTTTCCTGTTGAGGAAATACGTTACAACGATGTGAAACATCATTATGAATATCTATTAATTTCCGGATATTTCCAAAAACTGCTTGCCGCCCGCGCAGAACAGCCAGTAGTATCGAAAACAAGGCTTTTTTGCTGCAAAAAATAATAATAGGGTTTACCCCGCTATTCATCTTTCCCTTTTAAGTTACCCCTAATAACTCACTATTAACGTTCGCGTTATTTTTCGATATTTATGAGTATTATGATTAAAGAAACAGCGATATCCCGTCCTCAATGGACCTCAAAAGATACCATCTGGATGATGGGTGTTTATGGCGCAACGGTTGGAGCAGGTACGCTGTTTCTACCGGTAGAAATTGGAACGCGCGGCCCGCTGATCTTTCTTATGCTACTCCTACTCGCCATTCCGCTAGCGCTGGTCCCGCACGTGTTGATTTGCCGCGTCTTTATGCGAGACCAGCAAGGACATGACCAGGCCGATCAAACGCTGCCGCTGTTTGGATCTTTTTTTGGTGCCAAAGGCCGCCAGGCGATGAAGGTGTTCTTCTGCGTGGCGCATTATCCGGTCACGCTGGTGTATGCGGTTTCCTTAATCAACGCGCTGAGCCATTTCCTGATTGAGCGTCTGCATATTACCGGTATAAACCGGGCGAGCCTGACGCTCGCAGTACTGCTCATTCTGCATCTTGTCCTCAGCAAAGGGCGCGACAAAGTCGTCAGCACCCTGAGTGCGCTGGCTCTGCCGTTCGCGATTGCCATTATCGTGATTGCGGCTTCGCAAATTCCGGCATGGAATTTCAACAACATTTCCAGCGCCTGGCAGCAGACGCAATCGTCGTCGATGAGCAGTTCGTTGAAAGATGTGTGGTTAACCCTGCCGCTGATTGCGTTCTCACTGTGTTCCGCCCCGCTCATCCCGGCGCTGGCCTCCTGGTATCGTGAACCGGGACATGGCGGTGAGAATCAGTCCGTACGAGTGATTCGCCGTGCCTATGCGCTCATTTTCTTCAGCATTATTTTCTTCGTGTTGAGCTGTATTTTGAGCACGCCGCGTGAAACGTTTGAGATGGCGAAAGCGCAAAACCTAAACGTGCTGTCGGTGATTGGCGGCCACGGTGGTATGAGCGCGATCCTCTATCTGGCACCGTTTATTGCTATTCTGGGGATGACTAAGTCATTTTTAGGCATTTCGATGCCGGTTGCCGAAACCTTTAACGTACTGGCGACTGACCTGTTTAAAATACAGCGCGCCAGCCACATTCAGCGTATTAAATTGGTTATTTCGGTACTGATGTTTATTGTCACATCCCTTGTGGTTTATATAAACCCGGATGTTATCAATATGATTGAAACCATCTGCGGACCGCTGATCGCGATTTTCCTGTTTATTATTCCAACCTGGTTAATCTTTACTCGCCCAGCGTTACAACCATTGCGAGGCCCTACCTCCGTGCTGGTGATGATAAGCGGAATTCTGACCGTGTCGGCATTGCTCTATTCCATGTTTTAAGCGATATAACAACGCCGGTGAATACCGGCGTTGTTTTGCTGACTGCCGACACCGGGCAATCTCCGGCGTCATCCCATTTTGGCTAGCGATAAACGTACATCCCGCCTTCAGCACCACGGCTGAATAGCACCTGCCATAGCTCGATATCACGTGCGCGAAACGCCCCTGCACAAGCACACAAGTAGTAGTTAAACATCCGGCGAAAATGGGTGCTGTAATGTGGGGCCAGCGCGGGCCAGGCCGCGTTGAACCGCTGATGCCATGCCATTAGCGTTTTGTCATAATCGCTGCCAAAGTTATGCCAGTCTTCCATGATGAGCCGCGATTCACTGACATTGGCTATCTGCCTGATAGACGGCAAGCAGCCGTTCGGGAAGATGTATTTATTGATCCACGGGTCAACATTCACCCCGGTTTCATTACTGCCAATGGTATGCAGTAAAAAGATGCCGTTGGGTTTGAGGCAACGGTCGACAACGCTGAAATAGGTGTCGTAATTTTTTGGACCAACGTGCTCGAACATCCCGACTGAAACAATGCGATCGTACGTTTTAGTCAGATCGCGATAATCCTGCAGCAAAATCGAAACGTCCAGTCCCTCACAATGTTGCTGGGCCAACTTTTGCTGTTCTCGCGAAATGGTGACGCCATCTACGCTGACACCATAATTGCGTGCCGCATAGGCGGCGAGCCCGCCCCAACCGCAGCCAATATCCAGAAGCTGCATGCCTGGTTGTAGCTGCAGTTTTTCACAAATCATTTTAAGTTTCGCATTCTGCGCATCTTCTAGCGTCTGCGCTTCTTTCCAGTAACCGCAGGAATATTGCATATGCGGGTCGAGCATCAGGGTAAACAGGTCGTTACCAATATCGTAATGCTCTTTCCCGACAATCCACGAGCGGCTGCGTGATTGCAGATTAAACAAACGGGCGCTGGCAATGCGTAAAATATCCTTCAGATTACCGGGCATTTGTTTATCTAGTTTTGCCTTAAGAATTTTATAGAATAATATGTCGAGGCGTTCACAATCCCACCACCCTTCCATATAGCTTTCGCCCAATCCTAGCGAACCCTGCTGAAATACACGTTTGAAAAAATCGGCGTGGTGCACCTGAATATCCCATGGCCGCGCCCCGTTAATCTTAATATCAGCCTGACGGAGTAGATCGTTACCCATTCGAGACCAGTTATCATTTAATTCATTAACACTTATTACGTCTGAGCAAACCGTGGCCATGATCCCTATCCATATTTGAGTCAGTATTTTCTGTGTAAGATTATTATTGATAACGCGATGGTATGTATTATGATGTGAGGACAATATTTATCGAATAGACGTCATAATGATGGACGATTGCCCTTCTTTCACGACCACACAGGCAAAACGCTGGATCTCCTCACCCGATGACTCAATGAAGGAGCTGCCGCAGTCGGTCTATTTTCGCTCCTATGTGCTAGCGGCTAACAATCATGTCGACCAGCACAGTCATGCATTTGCCCAGTTTCACTTCGCACGTAAAGGAAGTATGCGTATTGATGTGGCGGGAAAATGCTGGGTGATTCCGGCTCATTACGGAATTTGGATCCCGCATAACACCCGTCATGCCGTATGGGCGCTGGATGACGTGTATCTGGAAAATCTGGACATTGAACCCGACTTTTTACCGGCGCCTATTGATGAATGTAAAGTGGTGGCGATCAGCGATTTTGTGCGCGAATTTATCCATTATGCCACCACTAACACGCCAGAACGCTTCGATATCACGGGCAAAGAGGGAAAATTGGTCAGCGTATTGCTGGATGTGATTTTGCAACTGCCGGAAGTGGAACTGATGCTGCCATGGCCGCAAAACGCAGCGCTGATGAAGGTTTGCCGAACCATCCAGGAATCGCCCGGCCAGGAACATGCCATGGAAGACTGGGCCAGCCATCTGGGGATGTCAGCCCGTACTTTTTCCCGTCACTTCAAAAAAGAAACCGGAATGCCTTTTAGCGCCTGGAAACAGAAAATGCGTATTCTCGAATCAGTGATGATTCTAAAAAAGAATAAGAACGTTACCGCCGTTGCGCTCGAGGTCGGTTATTCCAGCACCGCTGCTTTTAGCTACGCATTTCGCCAGGCATTTGGTGTCCCGCCGTCGAGCTATTAATGAATAGCCTTACCTTGCGGGTTATATTTATAAATGAACGCGCTCGATCTGCCCGTCATCAGCTGAATCTCCTTAATGCTATAACCCTGCATAAGAAGCTGCTGGATCTTTATTTTATCGCGCTCAACATCCTGTTTTCTGGAATCATTGGTCACGACTTCTCGCGTTGATTTCATTTGTAGCTGAAGGTGGCAAACATTGATTTTATCCCACGCCATTCGACATTGTTCTCTATTGGCGAGTACGCTGGTAGAAATCTCCTGCCAGATACACAATGCGCGGCGGAAAAAACCTTTAGATTCATTGAGCTGTGCCAGCATTATCAGAGCGTTAACTTCTGCAGACATAATTAAAGACCCACAAGTGAATGAGTAACACGCGAACGCGCTATGGCTTATTTTATTTGTATGATAAATACAAATTAACGCCACTGTCTATGGCTTTCAATGCCATTGTTGATACTCATTTTTCATGATAACTATGCCTTAATGGCATCATTTCAGCTGTGTGAAACACAAATTGGCCCAATAACATCGAAAGTTGTCTTCTGGCCAGCGGCGAAAAAACACCGCTCCCGCATACTGTTGTTATCAGATAACGGATACACAGGATCCCCGCCATGAAAATCACCCAGATTCGTAACGCGACTCAGTTAATCACCTACGCCGGTAAACGCTTCCTTATCGACCCCATGCTGGCGAAAAAAGGGGCTTATCCAGGATTTAGCGGCAGCGCGCGCTCGCAAATTCGCAACCCGATGGTCGACCTGCCGGTAAGTATCCACACACTGCTGGATGTTGACGCTATCATTGTGACCCACACTCACCCGGATCACTGGGATGAGGCGGCCGCTGCGCTTATCCCGAAATCGATGTTGATTTATGTACAAAATGATAGCGATGAAGCTATTTTACGGGCCCAGGGATTTACGCAGTTACGTCAACTTTCAGCCAACAGCCATTTCGAAGACATTACGCTGATAAAAACCGACGGCCAGCACGGTTCCGATGATGCCTACGCCATAGCCGAATTAGCCGAACGGCTCGGTGAAGCGTGCGGAGTGATATTTCAGCACCCCGCAGAAAAAACGCTCTACCTCGTCGGCGACTCTATCTGGATTGATGGCGTGGCTGATAATATGCGCCGTTACCAGCCCGGTGTGGTGATTATGAATACCGGATGGGCGCACCTGCTCGGGTTTGGGCCGATAATCTTTGGCAAAGAGGACGTGCTGAAAGCGCACAATATTGTGCCGCAGGCGCAAATTGTGGCCACCCATATGGAGGCGGTTAACCACTGCTTAGTCACCCGCCAGGCACTGCTGCAATATGCACAAGATAATGAAATACAGTCATTTGTTAGCGCACCGGATGACGGTGACAGCGTCACGTTTTAACGGAGAATAGCGGTATGCCTACCACGGTTGCGATCGTTGCCAGCGAAGGTTTCAGCACCTTTCACTTTTCGGTACCGCTGATTCTGTTTGGCGCAAACGCCGGAGGGCAGCCGCGTTTTACGCGCTATATTTGCGCCGAGGAACCGGGCCTGGTGTGGTCACAGGAAGGAACGGCGGTGCAAGCCACCCACGATTTCACCACGCTGGCACAGTGTGAAATCGTGATTGTCCCTTTCTGGCGGCACGTCGATGAAAAACCCTCTCCGGCGCTACTCGATGCGTTGCTTAAGGCGCGCGAAAATGGCGCTACGCTGGTTGGACTGTGCCTGGGGACTTTTGCGCTCGCCTATACCGGTATACTCGACAACCGGCGCGCCGCCACCCACTGGGAGTACGAAAAGGCCTTCCAGCGTTTTTTCCCGCAAATCACTCTCGATGTCAACGTACTCTATACCGATGATGACGGGCTCATTACCTCAGCCGGTACTGCCGCCGCGCTGGACTGCTGTCTGTATGTGATTCGACAGCGATTTGGTGCCAGCGTCGCCAATCAAATAGCGCGCAGGATGGTCACACCGCCGTACCGCGAAGGCGGCCAGGCGCAGTACATTGAACAGGTGGTGCCGCACCATACCGGCGATAATCGAATCAATCAGCTGCTCGAGTATTTACAAGCCAATCTGGAGATGCCGCATAATATCGATTCACTCGCCCAACAGGCCGCCATGAGCCGTCGAACGTTAACCCGCCATTTCCAAAAAGCGACCGGGATGTCGATGGGGGAATGGATAACGACCGAGCGCTTGCGCCGCAGCCAGGTACTGCTCGAAACCAGCACACTCTCCATTGAACGAGTAGCCGAGAAGTCAGGTTTTCAGTCATCGGTCACTTTTCGGCAAATCTTCCGCGAAAAACTGGGCGTAAGCCCACTGGAGTGGCGCAGTGATGTAGCCCCCTGAAAC
>NZ_JAKCNS010000067.1 GCF_021440345.1 Kluyvera intermedia | reverse complement strand
TTATTCGCACCTTCCTTAGCTTCACAGAATATCTTTTTTCTCGCCCGTATTATCGCCACCTCTCTGTTCATAATACTCTCTGCCATGCCGGGATCTCTTCGCGCATGCTATGTCGATCTGCGAACTCGAGACGACGCTTGCCACTCCGATATGCTGCCCCCAGAGGAGCCATCCTCCTTAGCGATTACGCCGTACAGCATCATAAACAGATTGGGAATTGCGTTTCTGGTTCGGCTGGTACTGCCACACCTGAAGGGATTTCCTGGGATTAATATCTATGGCTACGCTGTTTTCCATTGAGTTTTTACTGATTTTTTGGATGTTTTTCATTGTTTACTGGCTGTTGGCCCCCTGGTTTAAGCTGCAAAATGTGATGCTGTTGCTGGCGGGATACTTTTTTGTCTGGTTGAGCGGAATAAACGCGCTGCTGGTCCTGCTATCCTGGAGTCTGCTGGTCTGGGGACTGGTTTGTTTCGCTGATAAATCCACCAGAAAAAAAACCGCGATCCTGGCGCTGTCTGTTCTGGTGGTTGTCTTTTTTGCCGTATTTAAATATTACGCCTCCATGAATGAGTGGTTGCAAATTAACCTTGAGGCGCTCGGTGTTCATCTCTCGTTACCGGTAATGACGATGCTGTTGCCGCTGGGGATGTCATTTTATCTATTCAACTCTATCAGCATGGTGATGAGTGTCATTGATGGGAAGCTGAAAAGGCCCGATGTCCTCAGTACATTCTTATACGTCAATTTTATCCCAACACTGATTGCCGGGCCGGTGAATAATGCCAGTGAGCTGTTGCCGCAAATCAGCGGCAAAAGACCAGGAATACTGGAGTTTAAACGTGCACTGCTGTTGATTGCGCTGGCGCTGGTGAAGCTCTTTTTGCTCAGTTCATGGCTCAATGACAGCTTTGTCACTGGGGTATTCGAACTGCCAGAGGGGCAAACCGCCGCCAGAACCCTGATTGCCATTTATGGCTGGGCGTGGAATATCTATTTTAACTTCTCCGGCTATAGCGATTTAGTCACCGGGCTGGCGTTACTGCTTGGCTTCCGAATTGCACGAAACTTCTCCCATCCTTATCAGGCCGCGAACCTTAAGTTGTTCTGGCGAAACTGGCATATGAGCTTGTCCAGTTTCATCCTCAGATATATCTATATTCCTTTAGGCGGTAGCCGGGGCTCGTTTTCGCGTACCCAAATCAACCTGATGCTGGCGATGATTATTTCCGGCATCTGGCATGGGGCAGGGTTTAATTTCTTCATCTGGGGCGCGTTGCACGGTGCGGGGCTGGTTATCTACAATCTGTGGGAAAAACGCTCGCCGGCGCTGCAAAAAATAGTTCTGCCGGATCTGCTGGCGCGTCTGATCACCTTTCATTTTGTCTGCTTTGCGTGGATATTTTTCCGGGCCGGGAATCTTCCGGATGCGTGCAGTCTCATTCTGAATATGGTTCAGGGGGATCTCGCCTCTGTCACCATGGACGATATGACGATAATCGCGATGTTTACCGCATTCTTTATCTGCTACCCGTGGATTGTTGAGATACGTAATCAGCTGGCGACATTCCTGCTGAACATCAAATGGTATGCGCTCCCACTGGTGATTATTCCCGTGCTGGCGATTGCCTTTTTCTTTGCTCCGTCAGGGGTGCCTGGATTCATTTATGCAAATTTCTGATTACGCCGACATTATCAACAAGACGCTCAAATCTTCATTGATCATTTTTACGAGCATGCTGGGCCTGATATGGCTTAATCAGCAGTCGTTGAATCAGTACTGGGCATTACATTTTCATCGGGAAAGTCCCTGGGCATCTGTTACTTCACCTGTCTGGTTGACCGGCGCAAAAGTCATGTCTGCGGCGGAAGTGGCAAAAGGGACCTTTATCGCCCAACTCACGGGCAGTGCGCTGATGCCGACGCCTGCGAGCCTGAACACCCCGGCAGATCTGCTGGTTTCCGCTGATGTGGCGGCGGATACCCCTGTTGACGAACGGCAACTGGGCAAATGGATTTCCACCCGTCGGCCATCTTTTATCTACGAGCTGCAGGCAAATAGCGGATTCGAGGTGGCCAGTCACTTATATGATGAAGAGGGCAAAGCGCTTCTGCCTTCCGGACGCAAGGTGCTGATGGTTGGCGATTCCATGATGGAAGGTGTGGCGCCGCGAGTGCTGAAGATACTGCATGATGATTACCAGGCCTCCGGCATCGATCTGAGCAAACGCAGCACCGGCCTTGCTTATCCAGGCTTCTTTGACTGGCCAGCTACCGTTAAAAAGGCGCTGATGGGTAATGCAGATATCGGTCTTATCGCCGTGTTCCTCGGGCCGAATGATCCCTGGGATATGCCGGTAAAAAACAGCAGAACCTACCTCAGATTTGGTAGTGAACCATGGGATGACGAATACCGCAGTCGTATCCGCCAAATTCTTGAGCTGGGTAACCAGTACAATATCCCGGTGATTTGGGTATTGCCGCCAAATATGCAGAAGGCCAAGTTAAACAAGGGGATGGCAATTCTCAACAGGCTGTATGAATCGGAAGTGAAACAGGTCGGCGGGGTGGTTATCAGCGTCAATACGCTGTTTGGATATCAGGCAGACCTCTATGCCTCTTCCGCGATGATTAATGGCAAGCTTAAGAGCGTCAGAGCCAGCGACGGTATACACTATACCCCGGCCGGTGCTCAGCTCATTGCCAGCAAGATTGTTGAGCAAATTCACTTTGTGTCACCGGCAAGTGAGGAGCTTTATGAAAAATAATCGTCTGCTATTTTCCACCAGCGTCATTTTGCTGATTTCGGCGCTGGCCCTCATATCCTGCACTCAAACGGCGGATCGGGTGAAAGAAGCCTCCGCGCCGCGTCAGGAATCACACGGGTTATGGACGGATAATGGCGATCCGGGGCTGACAGCGCTGGCTGAAAAACTGCGCAACAGTAACACCCGGCGCACACATATTCTGGTGCTGGGGGACTCGCATACCGCCGCTGATTTTCTTTCCGGCCAGCTCCGGCAGGCATTTCAGGAAAAGTATGGCAATGGCGGTATTGGCTTTGTCAGCCCGATGGCCGTTCCCGGAAACCGCTATAACAACGTGAGTTATGGCAAAACAAAAAACTGGAAGCTTGAGAATAGCCGGCGGCTGAGCAATCCTGGCTTTACCTTGGGCGGCAATATTGCCACTCCGCTCACCGGGAGCAGCGATATTCAGGTTAATGTGCGTGATGGCGAGGCGCAAATTCAGGCTCAGGTGCTGTATCGCTCCCAGGGGGCAGCGACCCTGCAACTCCAGCAACAGCCGCTGGCACTCGGGGATACGCAGGGACACTGGGCGCTGTCCGACGCGGCGCAGGTTCCTTCTTCATTTTCTCTGTCACTTGCGGACGGCGGCGGGGCGCAGCTTGCCGGTCTGTGGCTGACATCTGCGCAGCCGCATGGCGTTATTGTCAGCGCGCTGGGCACCAATGGCGCGCAGATCTCTATTCTCGACAAATGGCATGATAACTGGGGCGCGGTGCTGAATAAGCTGGCACCGGATCTGGTGATCCTCGCCTACGGCACCAACGAAGCCTTTAACACGGATATTGATCTGGCGGAGTATCAGCGAAACCTGACCCGACAGATCAGAATCATACGTCAGATGCAGCCTGACGCCGCGGTCTTGTTAGTCGGCCCGGGAAGCAGCGTGATGAATAAAAAAGGCGCTGATTGTAGCCAGCGGGAATCCCCCGTGCTTCAGTCGATTATTGATATCCAGAAGCAGGTTGCGCAAAACGAACATACGCTCTTTTGGGACTGGTACGCCTGGATGGGTGGTCGTTGCAGTATTGAACGTCTGGCAAACCAGGGTAAAGCCCGTCCGGACCTTATTCACCTGACGGCGGAAGGCTATCAGGCGACAGCCAATGCGCTGTGGCAGGATCTGATGAGTGCCGTCAATGCCCGCTAGTCTGCGGGCTCCGGAAGCCTTCAACAACTACAGATGAGGTGTTTTTGAAAACCACAGGACAAATTAATATTGCAGCGGCAATTATCACTGATAGCAGAGGGCGCTGCCTGCTAGTGAGGAAGCGCGGCACGCTTTACTTTATGCAACCCGGAGGCAAGCCTGAAGCGGGCGAGCGCCCGGAAGCCGCACTTATACGCGAGCTTGAAGAGGAACTCCATTTCACCGTTGCGCCGGATGAGCTTGTACCCGTTGGTCGTTTCACCGATACCGCCGCTAATGAGCCTGGTCATACTGTATGTGCTGATATCTTCCGTATCAGCGCGGACAGAAGCGCTTTCGAACCCACTGCTGAAATTGAGGAAGTCATCTGGTTTGAACCGGAACTGCATCAGGATGTTAAGCTCGCTCCTCTTACCGAAAACCATCTGCTTCCTCTGCTGAAGGGCGTTTAAGTTTTCATGCCACGGCAAGCGCCCGGGGCTGAGTGGCGTCAGAAAGGGACGTACTTAACCAATGCTGCTCCAGCCAAACTCTGAATAACGCTGGCCAACCTGTATGGCTTCGATCGCCTGCCGGACATACGGAATGGTATTTTCAGGCAGAGTAGCGATATTTCGCCAGATGAGTTCAGCGTGTTTGTCCGGTTCCGCGAGAAAAGCAACACCGCTCCACTTCTGGCATATAAAATAATGGCCTATCCATGAGCGGTTTTCAGTCCGCACATGCATGGTATGGGCAAGTGTTATTTCAGAAGGGGATGCAACAACCCCTGTCTCCTCCCTCAGTTCCCTGATCGCTGCGTGCGAAAGGGGTTCGCCCTGTTCCAGCCCGCCGGCGGGCAAGCTAAAGTAGCCATCCATCCAGCCCGTGTTACCTCGTCTCAGCATGCAGATCTCATTATCTTTAAGAAGCAAAACGAATACGGCGATGGAAAGGTTATATCTGTCTCTGCTCATATAGGTTACCTGATAGTTATGTTCACTGGTTATCTATACAGTTTTTTCTGTTGCAAGGGTACATACTAATTTTTGCACCGAAACAGAGTATCGTTGAAAAGAGCGTGGACTGACGCGGTTGAGCTGACAGAAGACCAGTAGTTACTTAATGCTATTAATACCAGCAGTTATGTATACTGTGGGGATGGGGGATTGAGCTATCCTGCCCCGTTAATAGAAGGAAACATCGATGCTGGAACTCAGGCCCGGCTGTGAATGCTGCGATATCGATCTGCCTCCCGACTCCGGCGAGGCGCTGATCTGCTCTTTTGAGTGCACTTTCTGTATAGCGTGCGCCGGGAAGATGAATATGCGTTGCCCTAACTGTGGTGGGGAGCTGGTCAGACGGCCCCGCAGGGCGGTGGAGAAGCTGGTTAATAATCCGGCATCGACGACCCGCGTTTTTAAGCCGCAGGGGTGCGGCGGAGCACAAGACCTAAATTGAGGGCTATGGTTTGTTGGCGCCTGTAAGGTTTAAGGCTCCGGACGTAGCTGTAATATGCAAGGGTGATGCTGCCAACTT
>NZ_JAKCNS010000066.1:54060-59208 GCF_021440345.1 Kluyvera intermedia | reverse complement strand
AAATTATAGTTTCGCGGTAATTAACTTGTAACGTATTTTTCAGGAGCGAAACTATGCTTAAAGCGCCAATGATCGAGAAATTAAATGAACAGATGAATCTCGAACTCTATTCTTCGCTGCTGTATCAACAGATGAGCGCCTGGTGCAGTTTCAACAGCTTTGAAGGTGCTGCGTCCTTTTTGCGCCGTCATGCGCAAGAAGAGATGACGCACATGCAGCGCCTGTTCGATTATCTGACCGATACCGGCAGCCTGCCGCGCATCAACACCGTGCCAACGCCGGTTGCTGAATATGCGTCGCTGGATGAGTTATTCCGCGTCACCTACGAACATGAGCAGCTGATCACCAGCAAAATCAATGAACTGGCTCATGCGGCAATGACCAATCAGGACTACCCGACCTTTAACTTCCTGCAATGGTACGTGGCTGAGCAGCATGAAGAAGAGAAACTGTTTAAATCCGTTATCGATAAGCTGACGCTGGCGGGCAAAAGCGGTGAAGGGTTGTACTTTATTGATAAAGAGCTGGCAACGCTCGATACGCAAAATTAATTATCGGGCAGCGGCGTTAAACGCCGCTGCCGATTAATGCCGACAAATTTTACTTTCAGCGGTATTAAAACCAGATTCCTGCGGAATAAATTTTCCTTTCTTATGCAGAAATGCCACCAGCTCGGCGGCACTCATATTCTCTGCAGAACAGGTATGAAAACGCGCCTGTTCACCAAAGCGTGCATGAATAGCCGCTTCGAGACTTTCCATACTGTATTGCTCACCCGACGCCAACATCATGTTCAGCACTTCATGACCGTGAATAGAGTCCATTTTTCCTCCCGTAATAAAGCACCACCATAACGTGCATTTATATTATATGTTTTGCGCTAGCGCAGCTTTCTCTCGCCCAGTAAAAATCGTAAACATAACTATACAGCTACTGTAATTCAGATTTGACGAAATCATTGCTTTCACATACTCTGCGCGGCATCTTTCGTTGTGATTATGTCGTGAAGTAGAGGAAAGCGTGAGAAACCGTACCCTGGGGAGTATTTTAATCGTAGCTGGCACCACAATCGGCGCAGGAATGTTGGCGATGCCGCTGGCTTCTGCGGGCGTTGGCTTTGGCGTTACGCTGGTGCTGTTGATTGGGCTGTGGGCATTAATGTGCTACACCGCCCTGCTGCTGCTGGAAGTTTATCAGCACGTTCCTGCCGACACCGGGTTGGGTTCGCTGGCGCTGCGTTATCTCGGGCGCTACGGACAGTGGGTCACCGGGTTTAGCATGATGTTCCTGATGTATGCGCTGACGGCTGCCTATATCAGCGGCGCAGGTGAACTGCTGGCCTCAAGCCTCAGCCAATGGTTGAGCATTGATATGCCACCGTCCCTCGGCGTACTGCTGTTCACCGCCGTTGGCGGCCTGGTTATCTGTATCGGTACTTCGCTAGTCGATCTCTTCAACCGCTTCCTGTTTAGCGCCAAAATCATCTTTTTGATCGTCATGCTGGCGCTGCTGCTGCCGCATATCCACAAAATCAACCTGCTGACGCTGCCGCTGGAGCAAGGGCTGGCGCTTTCCGCCATTCCGGTTATCTTCACCTCGTTTGGTTTCCACGGCAGCGTACCGAGCATCGTCAGCTATATGAATGGCGATATACGCAAGCTGCGTCGGGTATTCGTCATCGGTAGCGCCATTCCGCTGGTGGCCTATCTATTCTGGCAGCTTGCGACGCTTGGCAGCATTGACGCTCCGGTATTCGGTTCGCTGATGGCGCAGCACAGCGGCTTAAACGGCCTGCTGATGGCGATCCGCGAAGTCGTCGCCTCACCTCACGTTGAGCTGGCGGTGCATCTGTTTGCTGACCTGGCGCTGGCAACCTCATTCCTCGGCGTAGCGCTTGGGCTGTTTGATTATCTGGCCGACCTGTTCCAGCGAAAAAATAGCGTGCGCGGGCGTCTGCAAACCGGGGCCATTACCTTCCTGCCGCCGCTGGCCTTTGCCCTATTCTACCCACGTGGTTTCGTGATGGCTCTGGGCTACGCTGGCGTCGCCCTGGCTGTTCTGGCGCTGATTATTCCTTCGCTGCTCACTCTTCAAAGCCGTAAGCATCACCCAACTGGCGGCTATCGCGTGGCTGGTGGCAAGCCCATGCTGTGGCTGGTATTTGCCTGCGGGATAGCGGTGATTATTATTCAGGCGAGTATTGCTACCGGATTGTTACCGTCAGTGGGTTAAAGACGGTGCGGAAACATCATCAGTTCGCCCTGATGATGTTTCCGGCTAACGCAATTCTTTGAGGCTTATCATAATTACGAAAAATAGCTGTAGCCGCTAGTTATTCAACTTAGCTGCATCATTTATCCCCTTCTCCATCGATTCACAGCACTCTCCCGCTTGTACTAATAATAATTATTCACTGCCGGCGAAAAAAACGTCCATTTATCGCTGCACTTTTTTAGTGCAATACGGATGCGAAACTTTAAATAAATGTTAAATTTAAGCCATGCAGTGAGTCACTCTGCATACCACGGCTAACTAAGAATAAATTACTTACAAGACTAAGGTTTATCATGGATAAGTTATCTTATGCTTCCGATAGTAAGACATCTGCCTGGAACACCTACCTGCAACAAATCGAACGCGTCGCTCCTTATCTCGGTGAGTTAACCCGCTGGATAGACACCCTTCGCCATCCAAAACGTGCGTTGATTGTCGACATCCCCGTACAAATGGACGATGGCACAATCCGCCATTTCGAAGGCTACCGCGTACAGCACAACCTTTCCCGTGGTCCGGGCAAAGGCGGCGTGCGCTACCACCCGGATGTAGACCTTAATGAAGTCATGGCGCTGTCGGCGTGGATGACTATCAAGTGTGCTGCCCTGAACCTGCCGTATGGCGGTGCGAAAGGCGGCGTTCGCGTTAACCCATTCGAACTCTCTGAGGGTGAGCTTGAACGCTTGACGCGTCGCTATACCAGCGAGATCGGCATTATTATTGGGCCACAGAAAGATATCCCGGCACCGGACGTTGGCACCAACGGGAAAGTGATGGCGTGGATGATGGATACCTATTCCATGAACCACGGCACCACCATTACCGGCGTGGTCACCGGTAAACCGATTCACCTGGGAGGTTCTCTTGGTCGTGAAAAAGCCACCGGTCGCGGGGTGTATATCAGCGGTCGCGAAGTGGCGCATCGTGCCAATATTGAAGTTGAAGGCGCTCGCGTTGCGGTTCAGGGCTTCGGTAACGTCGGCAGCGAAGCCGCCCGCCTGTTTTCCGCCGCAGGTGCGCGCGTGGTCGCCATTCAGGACCACACCGCGACCCTTTTCAATGCCACCGGTATTGATATGGATGCGCTGACGGCCTGGCAGGTTGAACACAAGCAGATTGCCGGTTTCCCAGGGGCCGACACCATCGATGGCGAAGCATTCTGGCAAGTGGACATGGACATTCTGATCCCGGCGGCGCTGGAAGGTCAGATTACCCGTCAACGCGCGGAAGTTCTGAAGTGTAAACTGGTTCTGGAAGGTGCTAACGGACCGACCTATCCGGATGCCGACGATGTACTGGCCAGCCGCGGCGTTGTCGTCGTACCGGACGTCGTGTGTAACGCCGGGGGGGTAACCGTCAGTTACTTCGAGTGGGTTCAGGACATGGCGAGCTTCTTCTGGAGCGAAGAGGAGATTAACGCCCGCATGGATAGAATCATGACCGAAGCGATGGTACACGTCTGGGAAAAAGCCGCGGAGAAGACCTGTTCTCTGCGTACCGCAGCCTACATCGTTGCATGTGAGCGCATTCTGCTGGCCCGTAAAGATCGCGGGATCTACCCAGGTTAATGCCGAAACGGTGAGCGGCTTCGGCGGCTCACCGCCTTTCTTCTACCAAACCTCCCCCACTGAGCTATGCTGTAAGCCGTTAATGACACCCAAAGGAGTCAGGCATGGCCGACTGGAATCCCTCGTTGTATTTGCAATTTGCCTCCGAACGTACTCGCCCGGCGGCGGAGCTGCTGGCCCGTATTGCCAAACCGTCAGCTAAACACATTGCCGATCTGGGCTGCGGCCCGGGCAACAGCACCGAGCTGCTACGTGATATCTGGCCTGATGCGGTGATTACCGGCGTGGATAATTCGCCCGCCATGCTGGAGAAGGCGCAGCAGGCATTGCCTGACTGCCAGTTTGTTAATGCCAATATCAGTGAGTGGCAGCCGGAACGGCCGCTGGATGTGCTCTACGCCAACGCTTCGCTGCAATGGGTGGCCGATCATCAGGCCCTGTTCCCCCATCTGGCATCACTGCTGGCAAAAGACGGCGTCCTCGCGGTGCAAATGCCGGATAACTGGCAGGAACCGTCACATGCGTCAATGCGTCAGGTGGCACATGAGCTGGGCCATCCGCCGCGTGCGCGAACGCCATTACCGTGCGTTGCGGTTTATTATGATTTACTGACCAACAGCGGTTGTGAGGTGGATATCTGGCGAACCACCTATTTTCACCCGCTGGCGTCGCATCAGGCTATTATCGAGTGGTTAAGCGCCACCGGGCTGCGCCCATATTTGCAGGATCTTGATAACGTCAATCAGCAGGCCTTCCTGCATCGCTACCTGCAGTTGCTCGAAGAGCATTATCCTCGACAAAAGAATGGCCAGGTGCTGTTGGCGTTTCCACGTTTATTTATTGTTGCCCGGCGGGCTAACCGCTGAATCAGAATTAAAAATGAAGTCTGCATAAACATTGTCAGCTAAGCACAAAATTCCGTTCACTTTATGTTTGGCGGAACATGAAACAGCAGTATCTGTGAACGGGCTAAGGGGGGCGCGGCGCCCCCCTTTGCAATCCCCGCGGCCCCGCAGCGAAATCGGTGCTTCGCACTGCGTTCGCCTGCGAACTCCAGCCTGCGGCACGGCGAAACTCGACGCTACTCGTCCCATCCCTGGGACTCGCCCTTCGGGCCAACGCAAGCGTTGTTCAAAATTGCTCCCGGCAATTTTGTCGTGTCTCGGTTCGCCTCAGTCCGCCGTCCTGGCGGACTGACCTTGTCTTCCATTCTCCGGCTCACCGATTTCAAGCGGGGACTCATCGGTTCCAGCGACTTCGATTTTTGCTTTTAGCGAAAAGAGTACAGCGGCATAGGTGGCGTCTG
>NZ_JAKCNS010000066.1:0-54045 GCF_021440345.1 Kluyvera intermedia | reverse complement strand
TGAGGGTACCGCGCAGCGGCTATTCTGCCGCCAGAGCCTGGGGGTGCAGGGGGCGGCGGCGATTGGCCACCCCCTGCGTGCTCCTTGCGCCGCTCAGATTATATGGCAGGTGGTAAACAAGGAGCGCAATCAGCTGGGAAGCTGATCGTAATACCGCATATCTGGCCAATATCACGCCAGATATAGGCGGCTTTTTGCTTATTTCGCTAAGCAGCACTGCTTATATTTTTTTCCGCTGCCGCACGGGCACGGATCGTTCCGGCCGACTTTCGGTGCGTTAACAATCGGCTGCTGCACCGGTGCTTCTTTTGGGTTATCCATCCAGTAGTCATACAGCGCCAGCGCCGAAGGGCGGATTTGATCGATGCTGTCAACGTACTCTTCGGCGGTGAATTTACCCAGTTCGGTGGTTTTCTCTTCATCGCCATGCAGGGCAATATTATCCAGCGCCGCCTGCAGTTCTTCCGGCAGACCGGTCCAATCGCTCATACCCACGCCGCGCAGATAGCCGTAGCACCACTCTTCAACGATGGTCAGCTCCTGATCTTCTTCTTCGCGAGTGCCAAACAGCGGTTCGAACTGATCGGGATAATCATTCAGACGATCGGCAATATCGCTCATATGCTGCAGCGTCAGATTGACAAAGCGATCGCGCTCGCGGTCGGTCGCCCAGTGCGGCACGTGCTCGGCCCCACCCCATACGGCGAACATCCACTCGGCTGGTTCAATCTCCAGCGGTGACGAAAGCACTGCGGTCAGCATACCGTCGAGTTCTGAGACGTCGATAATTGACGCATCGGTGGCATACTTAGCAATCGTTTCGTCCAGCCATTCCAGTTCGCTTTCGGTTAATGGTCCCGTTTTCATACTTATCTCTATCGTTGTTGATGACGTGTATCTTAGATTCAGGCGGCAATGATGCAGGAGTTTACCGCTGAACTCCAGCATCATTACCCCATCTCGCTATACGCCGCCCAGATAGGCCTTACGTACATCCTCATTACCTAATAGTTCTTCGCCACTGCCGCTAAGACGAATTTGCCCATTGACCATCACGTAACCGCGATCCGAGAGTTTGAGCGCATGGTGGGCGTTTTGCTCAACCAGAAAGATGGTCATGCCGTTTCGCGCCAGCTCGCGTAATGTCTGGAAGATCTGTTTCACCACAATCGGCGCCAGACCCAGACTCGGTTCATCCAGCAACAGCAGCTTGGGACGGCTCATCAGCGCACGGGCAATCGCCAACATCTGCTGTTCGCCACCGGACATGGTCATCGCCCGCTGTTTACGCCGTTCCTTCAGACGCGGGAAGAGATCGAACATGCTTTGCAGATCTTCGGCAGCATATTTGTTGCCGATTGGAATGGTCCCCATCAGCAGGTTTTCTTCGACGGTCATATCAGGAAAGATGCGTCGCCCCTCGGGGGCCTGCGCAATGCCCGCCGAGGCGACGAAATAGGTCGATTTATGGCTGATGTCCTCACCGCCAAACAAGATCTGACCACTGCGCACCCGCGGCTGGCCGAATATTGACATCAGCAGCGTCGACTTTCCCGCACCGTTGGCGCCAATCAGCGACACGGTTTCGCCCTTATTGACCTGCAATGACACCTGTTTAAGCGCCTGAATCACGCCGTAGAACACATCCACTTCACGAAACTCCAGCATCGGCTCGCTCATAGATGAACCTCATCTTCGCTGGCGCCCAGATAGGCGGCAATCACCTTCTCGTCATGTTGAATCTGCTCCGCTTTGCCCTGCGCAATCACATCGCCATGATCGAGCACGATAATATCGTCCGAAATCTCCATCACCATTCCCATATCATGTTCGATCAGTAAGACGGTTATCGCGTGATGTTCCCGCAGAAAACGGATGATTTTGCTCAACGCCAGCGTCTCCACCGGGTTCAGCCCGGCGGCAGGTTCATCGAGGCAGAGAATCTCCGGCCCGGTACACATCGCTCGCGCAATCTCCAGCCGTCGCTGCTGGCCGTATGACATCTCTCCTGCCAGCCGGTTAGCGCAATCAACAAGATCCACCACCTCCAGCCAGTAAAAAGCGCGATCCAATGCGTCACTTTCCGCCCGGCGGTAGGCTGGCGTATTCAATACCCCGGCAAGCAGATTGCGGTTGACCTGCATATGCTGGGCGACCAGCAGGTTTTCCACCACCGACATCTCCCGGAATAAGCGGATATTCTGAAACGTGCGCGCCAGCCCCGCCCGATTCACCAGATGCGTGCCGCCAAACATTTTGTAGAAGACTCGCGATCCAAGCTGCGCCGGGTTCAGCCAATCGCCCGGTTGGAATTTCTGCCCAAGGATCTGAATAACGTTGGTGGTTTTGCCCCGCGCATTAAACAGAATATGGCCCCCGGAGGCTTTGTAGAAACCGGTCAAACAGTTAAATACCGTGGTTTTTCCCGCACCGTTTGGTCCGATAAGCGCGGTTATCGACCCGCGCTCCACTTCGAGGTTAACGTCGTTTAGCGCTTTAATACCGCCGAAATGCATCATCAGATGCTCCACGCGTAAAATCACATCGCGGTTCATGGTGCGACTCCTTTACGCACGGCATAGCCGCTGCGATTAATACGGATCAGGCCGCGCGGCCGCCAGATCATCATCACCACCATCAGCACGCCGAACAGCAGCACGCGGTATTCCGCAAAACTGCGCAGCAGTTCCGGGGTGACTGTGAGGACAAAGGCTGCCAGCACCACGCCGACGGTCGAGCCCATACCGCCCAGCACCACGATGGCGAGGATCAGCGCCGATTCAAAGAAGGTAAATGAAGTCGGGTTCACAAAGCCTTGATAGGTGGCGAAGAACACCCCGGCGATCCCCGCCGTTGACGCCCCAAGAGTAAAGGCCGAGAGCTTCACCAGCACATGGTTAAGGCCCATCGAACGGCAGGCAATTTCATCTTCACGCAGCGCTTCCCACGCGCGGCCAATCGGCATTCGCGTCAGGCGATGTTTGATGTACAGCACCAGCAACACCACCAGCACTAACACCGCGTAGATAAAAATAAACTTCATGTTGGGGTTGTAGCTCAAATGGAAAAACTCATGGAACGGCACGCCTCCCTCTTTAGCCCGGCGGCCAAACTCAAGCCCGAAGAAAGTTGGCGGCGGTGCGGAGATCCCGTTCGGGCCGCCGGTAAAGCTCAGCCAGTTATTGAGGATCAGACGGATAATCTCGCCGAAACCGAGAGTGACAATCGCCAGATAATCGCCGTGCATGCGTAATACCGGGAAGCCGAGCAGCGCCCCGGCGGCAGCGGCCATCAGCGCGGCAATAGGCAACATGGACCAGAAACCCAGCCCCAGATACTGATACCCCAGCGCCAGGCCGTACGCGCCGATGGCGTAGAAGGCCACGTAGCCCAGATCCAGCAGACCGGCCAAACCGACCACGATGTTGAGTCCGAGCCCCAGCAGGACATAAATCAAACCCAGGATCGCGACGGTCAGCACATATTTGGTAGCCACGAATGGGAAG
This sequence comes from Kluyvera intermedia, assembly GCF_021440345.1. Classification (GTDB taxonomy): domain Bacteria; phylum Pseudomonadota; class Gammaproteobacteria; order Enterobacterales; family Enterobacteriaceae; genus Kluyvera; species Kluyvera intermedia_A. The sequence continues at coordinate 50,539 of NZ_JAKCNS010000066.1, read as the reverse complement.
CAGATAGCCAGTGCCAGCATCAACGGGATAACCCAGCGCATCCGGCTTTTGTAGCCCGCCGGACGGACGTACACCCCGGCGCTATCGCCTTCAAAGCGTGTGGCAAATCGGCGTCCGGTCTGGGTCATCAGAAACGCGCTAAGCAGAAATCGCCCCGCCATCACTGCCGCGATGATCCACACCAGCCGTTGCCCTTCGAAGTTAAAGCTATAGCCGTCCAGCACCACGCCGACGATGGGGCCAAAGAGAATTAATGCCACCAGCCCGGAAAAAATGGTGTCCAGAACGCAGCGTTTAAGCGAAAAACCATCGTGTGAAGCGGTTAAAGTTGTCATGTTCAGCTCCTACACTTTGGCCACAATCGGGCGACCGAGCAGGCCCTGCGGACGGAAGATGAGGATCACCACCAGCAGGCCGAAGGAAAACACGTCTTTGTAGTCCGAGTTCACCATGCCGGAGAACTGCGCTTCGGCAATCCCCAGCAGCAGCCCGCCAAGCATCGCCCCCGGCAGTGAGCCAATTCCGCCGAGTACCGCAGCGGTGAACGCTTTGATGCCGATAATAAATCCGGCGTAGAAATCAAAAGTGCCGTAGTTCATGGTAATCAGCACCCCGGCAAGGCCCGCCATCGCCGCACCAATCATAAATACCAGCGAAATAACCCGGTCGGTGTTGATCCCCAGAATGGAGGCCATTTTGCGATCCTGCTGCACCGCGCGGCACATCCGCCCTAAGCGGGTGTGGCCGATAATCCAGGTCAGCAGCAGCATCCCGGCAAACGAGGCTACCAGGATAAAGATTTTGGTATAGGTGATTTGCACAAATCCTTCGCCAAGATGCAGACGAAGCACGCCGTCAAGCATCGTTGGTACGCCCTGCTGGCGCGGCCCCTGGCTGATTTGCGCATAGTTTTGCAGAATTAACGACATGCCGATGGCGGAGATCAGCGGCGCCAGGCGCGTCGAGTTGCGCAGTGGTTTGTATGCAATGCGCTCAATCGTCCAGCCATAGACACCGGTCACCACGATGGTAAACACCAGCGTGCCGAGGATCAGAAGCGGGAATGAGTGCAAACCGAAGAAGGACAGCAGCGCCAGACCGATAGCGCAAAGGTAAGCCGAGATCATATACACTTCGCCGTGAGCGAAGTTAATCATGCCAATAATGCCGTACACCATGGTGTAACCAATGGCTATCAATCCGTAAACTGAACCGAGCGTCAAGCCATTGACTAACTGCTGCAGAAAGAATGTCTCCATCATCGTGCGCTCTTGTTATAGGCCTATTATTGAGCGCCGATATGTCACCATACCGGCGCTGAGCGTTACTCGACTTCTTTATATTTGCCTTTGTCATCCCACTGATAAACGACGTAGTCCGAAACCTTCAGGTCGCCTTTGCTGTCCCAGGCTTTTTTGCCCATCACGGTTTCCACCGGGTTAGCTTTCAACCAGGCGCTGGCTTTGGTTGAATCGGTGCCGCCGGTAGCTTTAAACGCCGCAGCGATGGCCTGAATAGAGGCATAGGAGTAAAGGGTGTAGCCTTCCGGCTCAAACTTGTTGGCACGGAATTTTTCGATAACTGCTTTGCCCTCAGGCAGCAGTCGCGGATCTTTGCCGAAGGTCATATAGATGCCCTTGGTATACTGTGGGCCACCCGCCGCAGTCACCATCTCTTCATTGACGATACAGTCGCCGGAGAAGAATGCCGCCTGTACCCCCTGCTCACGCATCTGGCGCACCAGCGGGCCCGCTTCTGGGTGACAGCCACCGAAGAACACGACGTCCGGTTTCTGGGCACCAATTTTGGTCACTAATGCGTTAAAGTCTTTTTCACCGCGCGACAGGCCTTCATACATCACGTCCTTCACGCCGCGTTTGGCCAGCGCCGCACGGGTGGCATCGGCCAGACCCTGTCCGTAAGTGTCTTTGTCGTGAATGATCACCACGCGTTTGGCTTTGAGCTTGTCGATGATGAAATCGCTGGCCACCCCGCCCTGCTGGTCATCACGACCACACATGCGGAACATGTCGTTCATCCCGCGTTCGGTAATCAACGGGTTGGTGGAGCCTGGGGTGATAGCGATAATTCCAGCGTCGCTGTAAACCTCTGACGCAGGCATAGTAGAAGAAGAGCAGAAATGACCGACAACGGCCTGGACTTTATCCTGATCGACCAAACGGTTAGCCACCGACACGGCCTGTTTTGGTTCGCAGGCATCATCACCCTGTACCAGTTTAATTTTTTCGCCGTTGATCCCCCCAGCGGCGTTAATGTCCTCTGCGGCCTGAGTCGCACCGTGCCAGTACTGATCGCCGTAAGTGGCGTTTGGCCCAGTAAATGGCCCAGCAACGCCAATCACAATATCAGCCTGGGCGGAAAACGCCGTCACCAGACAACCTGCCAACACAAGAGAAAGCGGACTTCTAATCAATTTCAGCGACATTATTATCTACCTTAGCAAAGAGGTTTATGCATAGCGGTGTGAAGCCGAACGACTGGCACGTTCACCAAACAAACGACATCCTGACAATATCCTGCTGATAACGGCGAGGTTTCCTTACGCTTTTCAGGCCAAATCATTAAGCAAAATGGTTGCCAACTTTGCGCACCACTGCCCGGAATTCGACAATTTTGAGTATAGAGCGCCGTTTTGGGGCTTCCGGTGCGATGAAGTGAAATTACGGTGGTGATCACATCTGGTTAACAATAAAGTACATAAATAATGCAATAGTCACGCTTTGCGCATTTTTGCTGCAAAATGCACGGGTTATGTTAGCTGATGGTGCAAACGCGGGATGTTTAGGGTGCAGATGGGGCTAAGGACAAAAACAAGACAACCACCCGGAGGTTCTGGGTAACAGTTCTGAAAAACAACGAAAACAACCTACCCGGCGGCCAAAATATAGCAAACAGTACGTTTGAAGCGCGCCAGGTGTGGTACATTTCCCGCGCACCGATGACAACCACACACAACAACAGGTATGCAGAACATTACTACCCGATTTCAATGGATGCTGTTTGTTATCCCGCTACTCAGCGGCTGCGGCACGCTCTCCCAAATGTCCTCCCCGGCAGGTACTCAGGAACTCCTCACTCATCAATCGCTGGATGGCGACGTTGATAGCCTGGTACGTCACTATATGACGCAAAAAAGCGTCTCAGGGATGACCGTCGCTGTGATCCACAATCACGGTGAGCCGCAGTTTTACAGCTGGGGGGTAACCGATGCAGTCCATCGCTACCCTGTCAAGCCAGATACCCTATTTGCCCTCGGCTCTCTCAGCAAGGGGGTAACGGCAGAAGTGGTGGCGTGCCTGGTGAATGAAGGACAACTCAGTTGGGATGACAAACTGGCGACCCTGTTACCGCCAGGCACGCCGCTCAGTATGGATGCACAAAATATTACTTTGCTGGAGCTGGTCACTCACACCTCCGGTCTGCCGCGTCAGAATATGGATATTCAGATGCTGGAAAAATTCATCGGCTATTTAGGGAGTGGTGAAAATTTTTATGGCGAACTGGATAGCAATAACGTGTTGCGTTATTTAGCCGACTGGCGAGCGCCAAAAAGTAAAACACCGGAATACTCCAATCTCGGCTATGCACTTATCGGTTACATTCTAAAATATAAAACTGGCGAAGATATACAGACTTTAGCGTCGCACTTTATTTTTCGACCACTAAAAATGGCTAACAGCAGCTTTATTCCCCAGGAATTGCAAGGTTTCCCGCAGCGAGCGCTTGGTCACGCAGGCGACCAGCCCAAATTCATCCCGCGCGGGCAGTTAACTCCCGATTGGCATTTCACCAATAACATGGTGGCGGCGGCGAGTTTGTACAGTAACGCCGAAGATTTAATCGCCTACGCCCGTTATCACGTGTCAAAAACCGACGACAGCGTACTGGATGTGGTGTTTTCCGAAGTCAGCAATATCTATTTTCAACGCCCCGAAGGTTCACAGGATCTTGCCTGGGTAACCGATTTTATCGGTCGGGAAAAAATCACTTATCAAGTAGGCTATATTGGCGGCTACTCCAGCTTTATCGGTTTTGATAAACAAAAAGGCAATGCGGTCGTGGTGCTGCAAAATGCTTTTAACTGGAGCAATTATATTGGCATGATGCTATTGATGGATATGGCAAAAAACGATCGCCATATCTCTGGCAACCGTTTCGCAAAAAATTAGACTTTTTTACCGCCTAACTCGTGCTGTGGTTGTCAGAAGATGGATGGCATGATCATTTCATGAACCGGAGCGGGGTTAGCCCAGCTAAACAAGAGTTAATTTATACTCTCGTTGATGGTCTTACAGAAAATGCTTGCGCTGAGTCTCTGCCCTGATGGCGAAAGCGAATGGTGGAGTAAAGGTACAAAAACAAAAAAACCACCCGTAGGTGGTTTCACGACACTGCTTATTGCTTTGATTATTCTTTACTTTCCCATGGTACCCGGAGTGGGACTTGAACCCACACAGCGCGAACGCCGAGGGATTTTAAATTCTACGCAGGATCAATGAGTTACATAGCAGTGCATTGCGAAACTTTGCTGTAATTGTTTACTCATTTTACTGTAATTGGCAGTAAATAAATAGACTTGGATAACGTTGAGCACAGAAGAAGCACAGGAGAAGAGTTTTCTGCCTGAGAATATTTTAAAGAATGATGATGTGAAGCGCCATGGGGCTACCGGCGTTGTAAGATGATGTGTAATCTAAGTCTTCAACTAAGAAAAAGTTCGGTTTATTCAACAAAGCCCCGCTACGAGCAACCCATAACACACACGCGGGGCTTCGATCATGAACTCAGTGGACAATTTAACTACTCATGTGGTCTTCCATTTTTCCATGTGCGGAGAAATAGATTTTGCTGCGCACATACTCCCAGCATTCAGGCTTCTTCGCCCACTCTGAAATCATCCTGCCATTCGCGGATTCGTTCAGAAGACTATTCACCCGATGGGCTAAGCTGACAAGGCGGTTGCCCATCGTTTCCTCAATGCCCTGTTGATTCCAGATCTCTGCCAGATCCGTTTGGTTGCCATAAAGATGTGAATAGGCGGCCACGGTATAGGCGGCAATATTCGCCTTAAATGCGGGGAAAAGTGAATTAATCAACTTATAGGCTTTCTTATAAATAATGGCCTGCGCGATGTAATTTTTAAAACTCTCAATGTTCAGCTCATCCCCATAACGCTCAGTATCCTTGTCGATCATCGACATTAATGCGGCAAAGTTCTTCTGTCCGCCGAGGCTGACTAAATCCGGACGCTGGAGCCAGGCACAATGATATTTTGCGAAATCTGTTTTCGTTATCCGGCGAGAGGCAGGAATCGCGTCTTTTAACCGTTTGATTCCAGCGGGTGTTTTACCTTCCCGTTCCAGCATAACCTTATAACTGCCGTTCGCTCGCTCGTAAAACCAACGGCTGTATCCGTCCGGGCAATACACCGTGTTTGCCATTTTTTCCAGCTGTACATGTACCGGTCGATTGGCTGACAGATCGGAAATATTGACTTTATTCTGGCTATTCGAGAAGCGCGAAATATCCGCAATTAGCATCTCTTCTTGTGCATTATTCGTCTGTTTCAGCACAATGACTTTTGCGGGTACACGCACGTTACGCAGATTGGTTGCCGGGAATTTCTTTTTGGTGAAAAACATAGAAGCCGTCGTCTGCCCACCGTTGACAATCTGCATCCCCTGCATCCACGCAATACCAGGACCACCTCCCGGCGCTTCGCCAAGCCTGACCTGATCGGCAACAATCACAATGCCGTTGTTATAAGCCATAAAACGCTCAGGCTGCTCGCGTAAAGTGTCACGAATCCCTTTGTTGACTTTCCCCGTCTGGCTCAGAAATGAGCGAACGTTCGCTTCCAGAATCCGGTTGCCATATTTTTCATAGATAAATCGCAGCGTCTCGCCCGGAACCACCGTCAGTGCATAATCATATTCACCCATTTCATCCGGGATCCAGACACAGGGGAGTGCGCCCCCCCCCACCTCATCAAAATTAACCTGCAGTTCGTCGCGTGGCTTACCTTCCTGCCAGTGATTAAACAGGCGGACAATGTCCATAACCTCTAATTTAATGGTTTTACCGGCCACATCGCGGGACTGATACCAGCGGGTTTTCACCTGACCATCGGTCAGAACATAAATTCTGATTTGCTCCAGTTCCGTGTATGACTGTTCGATGGTCGTCACCAGTTGCCAGGCATCATTGGACTGATCGAGCGTGGATGATAATTTACCGTCAACGCACTTCTGCAAAAATTGAATGCAGTGACCGGCAATCGCTTTTGTCTCAGCATCCGGGACGTGACAAAGCTCGTCGCTACCGTGATAAATGCTGACAAAAAGGTCAAGTTGATCGCCATCTTCTGAGAAGGCATAACCGCTGAGACGCACATTGTGTCCACTGACTTTCGCCATAAAGTGACACGTCTCGGCATCATCGAATGTCATGCCGATATCGGCCATATGACGCATAACAATATCGGTAAAAATCAGTTCCGGAAAAGGCGACTCAACCCCAGGCTGAGCCATTTGATCCTGATATTCCTTGCGAATCTCATTCTGCGTTTGACGTAAAAAATCAATAAGTTCCATGCGGTAATCCTGCAAAGTCTGATAAGCAATGGTTAAAATTTTGAGCCTGAGGAATAAGTGTCTGGAGTTCGAGTTGATAGCACGCACTCACCACCGGCAACGGGACATTGGCATGCGTCAAAGAGGGAAAATCCGCTTCAATCGGAAGTGCAAACGCCTCTGTCAGCAAGAAATGACGTGTATAGAATTCAGCATGTTCAGTGAAATATCCGACGTGACAAAGCGATCCCTCAAAAAGACAGGCCGCCAGAGCGTTTCCCTCAAACCGCTGACGAAAACGGAAAATGAGGTCATTCAGGGTCGCGCCGGTGGGATGCTCGCTGAAGCGCAAACCGCACAACATGAGCGAGCCAAGCCGCTGCCAGTCCAGTTGTTCAAGCGCGTGGATGGTTACGCAAAAGCCCTGCTCTGCTGTGGTGCTTTTTACCTCAATGGCGCGTTCATCGAGTTCAAAATCCTGTAGGCCATGCTGCGGTCCTACCCATGCTTCGACTGCCGTTGACGGCGCAAGACCGCTCTCGATTAACCGCTCCAGACACGTCAATTCCCCGATTAACCCCACTTCTTCTTCATGACTGAGTGGACGGGTATCGCGCTCCATAAACGCCTGCCATAAACGAATCCGACGGAGCAGGGTTTCAAACAGACGCGGTTCAGAAACGTTCAGGAGCGAATGGAGAATATCCAGAATCATCGTCGTAAAGACATCCGCATTCCCCGTTTGCTGACGACGGATCATCAAACCGTTCTGCCGCCCCTCCTCTGTTCCGGTCATCTCAACGCGAAATCCTTTACAGGACGGCAGCGCCGTCGACCCCGGCGAAAGAGGATGAGGAAACACGGCAATCAGCATTTCTTCATTATCAGGCTGACGACGCCCGGCATGAAAGCTACAACCCTGGTGCTTAAAAAGCCGAATCCCGCGCCAGCCCTGAGCGCCGGGCTGTTCGTCTATCTGAGATCGATCTAAGGCTTTCCAGGCCGCCAGCAGATCATCTTTACTCAGCCGCACCATACTCTTGCTCCCACAGTACGTTGTTCACTTTGTACTCCACCGTTACCCCACTGCGGCTTCCCGGAAAACTGATGCCAAAAGCCACCACCGGCAAGGCATCGTCCTGATATTCCGCTGCCGACAACGCCTGTTGCGGGTCCAGTAAGTAAATGAGCAGTAGCCCTTTTTGACGCTGTGCCGGGATGTCGTTTATGCCAAATCCTTTGATCCGACGCAGTACTACGCCACCAGGAATGACGGGCTCCTCTCGCCCTTCATTGCGTCCGGGATCGGCATGAAAAATACGCTGCGTTTCGGCCAACGCGGCAAGCCAGGTCGATTCATCGCAGTCAATCCCTTCATCGCGTGGGGAAAGTAAACGGCCAATAGAATAGCGGTCAGTGACCCCCTCAGACGCTTTACGCATCATAAGCGGGACGGGGAAGCCACAGACAGCATGATGACGCTCGACGCCCCCCCCTATCACCGCCACCGTCCATTGGGTGAGTTCATCAACACGATTCATCCGCGTAATGAAATCCGCCAGCAGTTTGCTGTTGGCTTTCCTGGCCTGAGCGTGGGTTTCATATTCCGTTAAGAAATCAATGATCGGCTCGGGAGAGACGTTTTGCCAAATGACCCCTTTCCATTTTTCAATCTTCTCTGCGCGCCGTCTCTCAGGGATCGGCGCGCCAGAACCGACACGCCCGGTCAGATGCTGGAAGGCCGAGTAGTTACGCTTGTGGTACTCCGGTTCTTTAAACAACGAAATCGTTTCGACCACCGTGCCACTGAAAGAGAGCCATAGTGAGCGCGCGCTACGCATTTTTAAGGGGGATGTCACCATTAACACGGGGTGTGATTTCACTTTTAGCCCGAAATCACGCGGGGTTCCGCCGCTGGCGACCATATTGTCAAACTCTTCCCGCAGCTCTTCTGAGGCATCCGCAATGTGCTCAAACCATTCAATCAGCTCATCGGTGGTATACAGCCGACATACATCCAGATATCCCTGTCGATAGCCAAACCAGCGCCCCATCTGCATTAACGTGTCATACATGCGGGAGGCGCGTAAGAAATAACTGGTGCATAATCCCTCAAGCGTTAGCCCTCGAGCCAGTTTGTCTCCGCCAATCGCAATGACTTTTAAGCCTGCCGCACTGTCCGAATAATCAAGCGCATCCTTCGCCGTTCCGTTTATCATTCGTACCGACACGTTTTCGATCACGGTATACAGCTTGTCGACGATCTCCCGCCACGCAAAGGCGTCGTCCGGAATCTGCTGCGGCATGACGTCGCGAATCGTCTCACCAGTCGGCAAAAAGTCGGCCTGCCAGAGTGATTCAAGCTGATGTAAAAAAGGCTCGTGTCCAATCCTTCGCATCAGTCGCTGTCTCACGTCCTGAATGTAGGCGTCAATATGCTCATAAACGACCGATTGCACTTTATTGAAGCGGGTCACATGGACCAGCATCGAACTGTGTTTATCTCCCTGACCGCGTAATTCTCTGACACAGCACGCCAGCAAAAAGCTATCGATGGCGTGTTTTAACGAGTCCGGGAAATGGGTTAGCGTATCGAGCGTGGGATAGTGCGAGCTCTTATGAGAAACCGGCATCCACCCTCTTTTTCCGTCATCGCTGCAATGATCGCTCACCCGCCTGATCAAAGGCAGTTCACCGTTCCGCCCTTCCGAGGCGGCCCGACCAAATACCCTCGCCGGGCCAATGTAATTAGAAGGTGCGCCGAGGTTAATGATAAAGGCGGAAGGGAATAAATCCGGGCCTTCATCACGCGTTTCATTGCTCTCGTGAATAAAAATATTGGCAAAGGGAGTGGCAGTATAGCCGACATACGCCTTACGGCTGAACTGCATCAAAAGCTTACGAATCAGGCTATTGATTGCCGTTGGCTGATGTTCAGCATCCGGTTTTCCATCGTCATCGTAGACGATTTCCCCCGTATCAACTGAGGCATTATCCGCTTCATCATCAATCATTAGCAGCGGTAATTCCGAAACAAAACGCTTTCCGGTGACGGGGTCAACACTGGTGGCAACATGGTTCTCAATCCAGGTATGCAGGCGTTTCAGAATAGATTTATTTTTCTTTACCACGAACAGCCAGGGCCGTTGCTCGGGGCTGATTCCCAGATTCTTAGCCACTCCGGCACTGAAGTCGCCCTTTTCAGATCGGTTGGTGACGTAATTGGGACGAATTACGGGATCGCTATCAATATCGCCCACCCCAATGATGGTCACTTTTTCTCTGAGTGGACTCGTCTCGTAGCCAAGAAATCCTTCATCCAGACGCATTTGGGTCTGCGAGCGGAGGTTATTATGCAAACCCGCAAGCACAATGATTATCTTATATCCCGCATCCGCGGCTTTACAGATTAGACCGGTATAGTGACTGGTTTTCCCCGACTGAACATGGCCGACCACCAGACCACGCCGGTCCCAGCGCCCTTCCCGCCCTGGCTGCTCAAGTAATCCCAGAACACGATCCGTTGAACGGTCAAGGGTATCCAGGACTCCCCAGGGCATCGTTTTACCAAGCCATTGGCGATATCGATGCCAGTAGCGCCACTCGCGTTTCGCATCTGCGGTCAGCCAAGGTTGATGTCCTTCATCATTACTCAGAGAAGTATCTTCGCCCATCCAGATGCTATAACGGCGGATCAACTCTTCGACCAGAATATCCCGGTTATCAAGGCGGCTCCACTCCGGTTTCATCTGACAAACCATGTCAATATGTTGGCGCAGAATGCCAGGGGTGATCGTGCTTTTATCCTGGCCTTGCAGGAGCGTTTGTACAATCTGCAATACACTCAGTTGCGTGTCATCCAAGGGATTCAGACTCATAGCGATTTCTCTTGTTGATCGTCGGGGAGTTGTGCAATTAATTCGGGATAATTATCGAAAGGTTCCAAATTTTGCAGATGCTGTTTCGCCAGCGCCGGTGACATCGCCTGCTGACCAACCAGGGTCTGGTACATGACCTGCAATACGGATAACACCTCTGCGGGCGGCGCGGTTTCAAAGCCTGTCCGCGGCGTCTCTTTTGTCTCAGCCGTATCAAGCCAGATTTGCTGAACCGGAACGGTTTCCTCAATCAGTCTTAGCATGGCCTGAATTTGTGGGGATAACTCACCAGCCTGCGAAAGGACATTGCTGATGACAGGATGTTGTAACGAAATCTGGTAACGAACACCTGATGACGTCTTCTGCGCCTGCCAGAGATGAACGAGTTTCTCGCCGGGCTTGCGCTTATTCATTTTACCGCGTTTGGCAAATGTCCTTACCGCACGATCGCGTGTTGATTGCGCCAGTTGAGTTAACCAGGGACGCAGCGAAACCGGAGGGCGCGCCATCGATTTACGAATATCAATCTTCCAGTCTATGTCGGCATCATTAGGGATATCCAGACGGATCCGCGCAAGGCGGTGGGTTTCATCTTTCGTCCAGGCCCGGGGATTTCCAAGTCCAAGCCAGTTGCCCGCCACCAGCAATCGCTCATTCCGGTATACATAAAATCCTTGCTGAGCCGTCCAGCCTGCCGGTCCTTGAGCCTGTTGATACTCCTGCGTCGTCAGGTGATCCTGATGCGGCAGAACATGACACTCCACCTTCACGGCAGGAGCGCCTGGCGCCATTGCCGAAGGCGAATGCCAGGGCTTGGAAGGATGCCCGCTGAGAAAGGGATCCCAGGCTTTAATTTTGCGACCATTGAGAGTGAGAGTGAGTCGGGTAGCGTTCCCCTCAAGGAATCGGTGAAATACCATCGCCAGATGTTGTTCAACGCCATCCATCAGATTGAGGAAATCTTTCTCACCGTAGCCGGGGGTGACAATTCGGTCTAAAACGTCCCACAGCACCACCGTACCGTGGGAGTCAGGTTCCGCATTTGCTAACGCCTCCTGACTCCCTGGGTCAGCACCTTCAAGCAAATACCAACCGTCGTCCGTACTGGCGGCGAGAATGTCCAGATCCCACCGCAGGATGGTCGTTATCCCCTCTTTTTTAGAGGAGACCGTCAGGCGACGACATTGCGAAAAGGAGGCGGTTTTGAGTCCAAGACCGAAGCGGCCCAGATCGTGTCCTGGACGCTTTGTCAGCGGGTTTTTGACCCCCAGCCGCATCGCAACATCCAGTTCAGCGGCCGACATGCCGCAACCATTATCCCGAACCACAATATAGCTATCCGACTCACGCCAGTGAAAAGCCAGATCGACCTTACGAGCACCAGCACTGATGCTGTTGTCGATGATATCAGCCAGTGCGGTGGCGGTGTTGTAGCCGAGCCCTCGCAGAGCTTCGATCATAATGGCTGCATTCGGTGGCGCATGGCGCATGGTCGTCATTCTTCTTCTTCCTGCATCTCGCTCAACGTGGTTTCCCACTGTTCGACGAAGCCGCCTAATTTCGACGCCCGGCTGTGATGACGGAGCTTACGGAGCGCTTTGGCTTCTATCTGACGTATCCTTTCTCGCGTGACATCAAACTGTTTACCCACCTCTTCCAGCGTGAAATCTTGCGTCATACCGATGCCAAAACGCATTTTTATGATCTGTGTTTCGCGTGGCAACAGCGTATTCAGGACCGATGAAATATGTTCTCTTAGCTCCAGAGACTGAACGGGAGCACTGGTGAAATCCCTTCTGGTCAGCAGCGCGTCTCCCGACAATGCTGCTTCGCGGTCCTGAGCGTCTTCATGAAAATCACCAATCAGCACCGTCTGTTCTTCATATTTAGCCATCTGAAGAAGTTGACGCTCTGGCAGGTCGGTCATTTCCTGCAACCGTCTGAGGGTGGGCGTTATCCCCTGGCGATGCAGCAACTGATCCAGACTGCTCCGCCAGCGCCTGAATTGCTCATAGAAGTGAACGGGTAAACGAATGAGCTGAACCTGATCGGCAATTGCGCGGCTGATCTTCTGGCGGATCCACCAGGAGGCATAGGTAGAGAATTTGAATCCACGCCGATAGTCGAATTTTTCAACGGCTTTGATCAAGCCCAGATTACCTTCCTGGATCAGATCCTCGATATCTAATCCTCGCCCGCAGTGTTTTTTCGCAATCGCGACCACAAGACGTAAATTGGCGTGGATTAACCCCTCCCATGCGTCTCTGTAACTACTGACATACAGACTGACATTATGGCATTCATCAGGGATGAGCGTTTGGGCGCGCTCGACTATCTGCTGCAGGTCACGGTACTCCGGGCGAGGGATATGATTATCCTGGTACTCTTCAGCTTTCCCACTTCTCAGCAGAATGAGCAGATCGTTAAAGGTGATGGCGTCATCGTCATCGTCATCGGCTGCGGAAGAGATTTCCTCATCCGCTTCTTCCGCGTCGTCATCCTCTTCAGTAATCTCAGGCGATGTCGCGGGAAGGCAATTCGGATGCAGCAACTGTAGATATTCTGCTTCGGGTAATCTCGCCAGGATCGTCATCAAGTTGATAAGCGCCGTATCCATGCGCTGCCCGAGTCGCTCTTCCTTTGTTTTATCGACGACATCCCATTGGCGAATGTCCACGAGATAACGTTCAAAGACGCCGGACTGCCGCAATGCACCGAAAGCGTCAAACCAGGGCTCGAGATCATCACTCGCCGCTAATTCCCCACAGGCATCACTTTCCGGGAAAGCATCATCACCATCCACAATCAAAGGTAGGTCCTTGATCAATGCCTCTACGCTGAGCCGGAATTCAGGCCACGGCATGCCGAAATCATCTTCCCCGGCAGACCGGATGTCACGAACAGAGACACGACCGGCATCCAGTGCGCTAGTGAGCAACGTTGAGAAATGGGGATAATTTTGCGGAGAGTGAGAAACTGGCGTCGGCGGGTCAGGAAGGGAGAGTTCGATATCGATCCACTCAGCAGCGTTATCTATCGGGCGATAGCGGGATAATAATTGCTGAGCCTCAGCGGAAGCGTGTCGTAATGTCAGATTATCTTCGGCGGGTTCCGATTCGATTTCAGCATCCCACTGCATAAAATCCATTGCGTCTTCGGTTTCGGGAGGTTCTGTTTCGACATCGGCTTCAATTACAAGCTCAACGTTTGCCTCATCATCTAGCTCCCCTGCTAGTTGCTGCCCGTCAGGCGGAGGAGATTGCCGATAACGAGCTAACAGATCACGCAGCGTTTGCTCCTGCGCGAGGTCACTGGCGCGAAACCCGAGGTTGTTTTGATGTTCAACATCGACACCCGCACACAACAACATTTCGCAAATAGCGAAATGCCCATTCTGGGCCGCAATCATCAATGTGCTATTTCCCAGAGAATCTCGTGAATCTTTCGGCAATCCCCTGCTGAGATGAAACTCCACCACGGAGGCGACCCCGCTTTTTAGCGCCCGAATAAGTAAAGGGGGGATGCGATAAAACTTAGAAACAGAGCGATGCATGCTGACAGCTTTTCCTTGTAAACCACACTCGCGGAAATGCGATCTATCTTATAGGGAGAAAATCGAATTTGGTACTGTATATATAAGCAACATATCATTTTTGGTGATCTTCATCGCCAATTGGGCTTTGATGAAAAAATCGAGCTTTTGCTGAGCTGAAGGACCTGTTAAAGCATTTGCTGACAACACATGCAGTCCAAACCTTAGGTTTGCTAACTGCATACCTAAGGTTTGTTCTTTTGTGGGAAATGAAGAATGAGAGTCACAACCAGGCCGAGACAAAATTTTATCGGGCTTTACGAGTCAGAGCTGATTACTCGCGTAGTCGCGATAAAAACCCAGGATGCTCAATGGAAGCTATTCGGTTTGCACCGAGACGGCGAGACGGCAATTTATGTGGAGAAGGTTCGCGGAGGGATCCGGGAATGGTCAGGGCTGAATTTTCTGGCTGATTTTTGCTATGCCGCAGGCATTTCACGATGGGAAGTACACAACCAAAAACAGGCTTAAACGCCGATCATGTTAGGAATGATGTTAGGAAAGGAGCCATAAAAACAAAAAAACCACCCGTAGGTGGTTTCACGACACTGCTTATTGCTTTGATTATTCTTGGCTTTCCCATGGTACCCGGAGTGGGACTTGAACCCACACAGCGCGAACGCCGAGGGATTTTAAATCCCTTGTGTCTACCGATTCCACCATCCGGGCTCGGGAAGAAAGTGGAGGCGCGTTCCGGAGTCGAACCGGACTAGACGGATTTGCAATCCGCTACATAACCGCTTTGCTAACGCGCCTTTGAAGCTTTAATAACATCCGCAACTGCCGATGCTTTTAATTTGGAGCGGGAAACGAGACTCGAACTCGCGACCCCGACCTTGGCAAGGTCGTGCTCTACCAACTGAGCTATTCCCGCATTATCAAGTTGATTTGCTAACCACTTGATTTTGCTATCGTCTGGCAATCAGTGCTGCCGTTCGATGCGTTGCATTCTACTTATCTGGCGCGGTGAGTCAACGGTATTTTTCGCAACTTGGTGTCGTTTGCTGAAAATAACGGCGAAACGATCACTCTTGAAGCAAATCGCCGCGTGCAGCGTTCAAATATTGCAGCATTGACCATAGTGTCAGTACCGCTGCGACCAGGAATAACGCAATTCCTGCCCACTCAACCCACATATTTGGCCGCCACAGCATCCAGACCAGTGCAGTCATCTGCGCGGTGGTTTTTACCTTACCCACCCACGATACGGCAACGCTGCTGCGTTTACCCAGCTCCGCCATCCACTCGCGCAGCGCAGAGATAATAATTTCGCGAGCAATCATGGTGGCAGCAGGCAATGTTACCCACCAGGTGTGGTAGTGCTCAGCCACCAGCACCATCGCGATGGCCACCATCACTTTATCCGCAACCGGATCGAGGAATGCGCCAAACCGGGTGCTTTGGTTCCAGCGACGGGCCAGATAACCATCAAACCAGTCGGTTATCGCGGCAATAAAGAAGATCAGCGCGCAGGCAAACGGTGACCAGACAACGGGAAGGTAGAACGCCAGCACGAAAAACGGTATCAGGATGACGCGGAACAACGTAAGCAATGTAGGGATATTATATTGCATGGCGTGGTAACTATCTGTTGTTAGTAAATATTAGCCCTATGTTGCTACAGAGCCCCTAATGTTTCAACGAGTAGAAGATCTTTTCTGCTAACCCAAGCGATATTCCGGGCACTTTCGCGATGTCATCGATGGTTGCCTGCTGCAAACCCTGCAAACCGCCCATATATTTGAGCAACATCTGACGCCGTTTCGGCCCCACCCCTTCAATCGTCTCCAGCGTACTGGTGCTCTTCACCTTCGCCCGTTTCTTACGATGGCCAGAAATGGCATGATCGTGCGATTCATCGCGAATGTGCTGAATCACATGCAGCGCGGGTGAGTCCGGTGGCAAACTAAACCCCTCACCTTCCGGCTCAAAGAATAGTGTCTCCAGCCCGGCTTTACGATCGCTGCCTTTAGCGACGCCAAGGAGCAGAGGATGGTGTTTATCCCACGGCACGTCCAGCTCGGCAAATACTGTCTTAGCCTGCCCCAGTTGCCCTTTCCCGCCGTCAATCAAAATGACATCGGGGATTTTGCTTTCATCAATGGCTTTACCGTAGCGGCGGCGCAAAACCTGATTCATCGCAGCATAGTCATCGCCTGGCGTAATGCCGGTAATATTATAGCGGCGATACTCCGCCCGCAGCGGACCATTGGCATCAAATACCACGCAGGAGGCGACGGTCTGCTCGCCCATCGTATGGCTGATATCGAAGCACTCCATGCGTTTAATGGCCGGCAGCTTCAGCTCTGCGGCCAGCGCCTGAAGACGCTGATGCACGGTGGACTGCTGTGACAGTTTAGTCGACAGCGCCGTGACCGCATTGGTGCGCGCTAGCTTCAGATAACGCGCACGGTCGCCGCGCGGTTTTGTCTGTACCTGAATGCGCCGCCCGGCCAGCTCGGATAAGGAGTCCGCGAGCAGCGTTTTATCTTTTAGCGCGAAGTCGAGCAAGATTTCACCCGGCAGCGTACGCATTTGGCTGCCCTGGAAATAGAACTGGCCGACAAACGTCTCCACCACTTCGCCCAATTCGGTATCGTTTGGAACTTTTGGGAAATAACTGCGGCTACCCAGCACTTTGCCCTGACGAATAAACAGCACATGTACGCAGGCCATGCCCGCTTCAAACGCAACGCCGATAACATCAAGATCGTCGCCGTTATTCGACACAAACTGTTTCTCAGTCACCCGGCGTACGGCCTGGATCTGGTCGCGAATGCGCGCCGCCTCTTCAAAAGCCAACGCCTGGCTGGCTTTTTCCATCCGCGCAATAAGCTGCGTGAGGACCTGATCGTCTTTGCCAGAAAGGAATAAGCGTACGTACTCAACCTGCTGCGCGTACTCTTCTTCGCTCACCAACCCCGTCACGCAGGGGCCCAGACAGCGGCCAATTTGATACTGCAGGCAGGGGCGCGAGCGATTGCGGTAAACGCTGTTCTCGCACTGACGAATCGGGAAGATTTTTTGCAGCAGCGCCAACGTTTCGCGAACAGCATAGCCATTGGGGAACGGCCCGAAGTATTCACCTTTCGCATGCTTTGCGCCGCGATGGGTCGCCAGGCGTGGGTGAGTATCGGCGCTCAGAAAGATGAAAGGATAAGATTTGTCATCCCGCAGCAGTACGTTATAGCGCGGTTGATACAACTTGATGTAGTTGTGCTCAAGCAGCAGCGCTTCCGTCTCAGTATGGGTAACGGTGACATCAATCTGGGCAATTTGGGCGACGAGCGCTTCCGTTTTACGGGAGGCTACGTTGGTACGAAAATAGCTGGAAAGACGCTTTTTAAGGTCTTTGGCTTTACCAACATAAATAACCGTACCGCCGGCGTCATACATACGATAAACGCCGGGCTGGCTGGTTACAGTTTTCAGAAAGGCTTTTGAATCAAAAACATCACTCACTGACTTGCTAACGACTCCGCATTGCACAGGCCATGGCGAATTGCCAGGTGGGTCAGTTCAACGTCGCCATGGATATTCAGCTTACTGAACATCCGGTAGCGGTAACTGTTTACCGTTTTAGGGCTCAGACTTAACTGCTCTGAGATCTCATTCACCTTCTGACCTTTGGTGATCATCAGCATAATCTGCAATTCACGTTCAGACAAACTGGCAAACGGCGATTCCGTTTTTTCCGGTTCAATCTGACTCAATGCCATTTGCTGAGCGATATCCGAGGCAATATAACGCTGACCGGAGAACACCGAGCGAATAGCATTAACCATCTCTTGCGGCGCAGCACCTTTGCTTAGATAGCCAGCTGCGCCCGCCTGCATGACTTTCGCAGGCAGTGGGTTCTCCGTATGTACGGTTAACATAATGACTTTGGTATCGACCGCAGAACGCGCAATTTTACGCGTAGCTTCAAGGCCACCGATCCCCGGCATGTTCATATCCATAAGCACAACATCAACCGGATTAGCACGGCACCACTTCACCGCATCTTCTCCACAGTTGGCTTCGCCGGTGACTCTAATACCTTTTATATCTTCAAGAATGCGTCGTATCCCTGCGCGCACCAGTTCATGGTCATCAACAAGAAAAACGTTGATCAAAGGAATAATCTCCAGAATAGGGATAACGCTACTACTGCTTAATTCCCCCATACTACCGGGTTTTATATCAACTGTGAAAGTCTAAAAATGCCAAGGCTTCGATTTCGATCTCGTTTTTGGAAATAATCATGTACATCTTCTGGAAAGTGCTAAAAAACAATAAGATGCAAGATGGATAACTCAGCACTCTGGCGGACTTAAGCGGCGTAAACAGGTGTTTTATCGTATATTTGATAAATAAGACTCATAATATGTAACAACAATTAACGGCACATGAACCAGAATTAAACAATTCAACGCTAACTTGCTGTGTATACACTGTTAAATAATAATTAATATCAGATCTGAGCAGCGCGCAAAAAACAGCCACTCCTGTTTTTCTTCAGGCTTGTGGTATACTGCGCCGCTTTCACAATCCGCACCGCGCATATTGCGCAGAAATCGTACGAGGCAATAAATGAGCACACCTGATTTTTCCACCGCTGAAAATAATCAAAATCTGGCGCAGGAAGTTTCCTGCCTGAAGTCTTTGCTGACCCTGATGCTGCAGGCAATGGGCCAGGCAGATGCAGGCCGCGTGATTATTAAGATGGAAAAGCAAATTGCGCAGTTAGAAGATGACGCTCAGGCTGCCGTATTTTCCAGCACCGTTAAGCAAATTAAACAAGCTTACCGCCAGTAATAATAAACCGGCTGTTAGCATCATTGCTCACAGCCGGTTTGCGGTCTGGCACGCAGAACGTCAAAACAGGTCAGATCACGCCAATCGCCGCGGCATAGCAGGCAATCTGCGTTTTATTCGGCGCATTGAATTTCTTCTGCATGTTCTTCTGGTGAAAATTCACCGTATTTTCCGAAATAGCCAGAATCATCGAGATCTCGGCTGACGTTTTTCCTTCCGCCGTCCATTTCAGAATTTCTAATTCACGCTTACTGAATTTCATTTCCCGCGGCATGACCATTTCATCTTCCAGGCGTAATAACGCCAGCAGACTCATTTCCAACAGGATCTGTAAACGCAGCGCAATCTCATCGTCAGCACGCGCAGTGCGTGATGTCCGGGTTCTCGACACCGACAAGAAGCCGTGAGCGTGATTTGGCAGCATCAGGCACTGGGTGGCACCGGTTTGCAAACCGTGCTCGCGCGCGGCATCCCACAGTTCCTGTGCGTCACAGAACAACTCGTCATTCCAGCGCAGATGGCCCAACGAAAAATTACCGGGTTTTAGCACCGGGTCAATAGCCATATAGTTTGCCGACTTGTACTGCGACATCCAGGCGTCTGGATAGGTGCTATACGCCGAAATTTTAGGCCGCGTGAAAGGCACGGGATGACGAACGCACAGGGCGAAGAAATCGTACTCCAGAAGTTCCGTTTGCTGCTGAAGCACTCGGTAGATCTGGTCACTTACTGAAGCTGCCTGGAAAAGATGCAGCATTTCCCGCCGCCAACTGAAAAAATCATCGTCTCTCATCACAAACGAGAAATCCCCTGATTAACAATTATTTTTATGAATACAGAAAACTAACACATAAATCTTATTTATATGTATAAAGTATCATGCATCAACAAAATAATCCCAATTCACCCTATTTTCGTAACTCATGCCGCGATATTCCCGCTGCCAGGCACTTTTGCCAATCATCAGGCAACATAATATCTACCTATTGATTAGGCACCCTTAAGTAAAATTTTTCATAAAAAGAGGGATGATATAGACAGTCCATCATTTGCGATGGAAAAAAAGTCATTAACTCGCGCCCCACGCAATCGCGCGGGGCGCGAATCAAGGCTACTGCATGAGGAATTTTTCCAGGAATTGTCGGGTGCGCGCCTGCTGCGGATTCGCAAACAGCGCTTTGGCTTCGCCCTCTTCCACGATGCGCCCCTGATCCATAAAGATAGCTCTGTCGGCGACGTCGCGGGCAAAACTCATCTCATGGGTCACAATCACCATCGTGCGCTTCTCCTGCGCCAGTGCGCGGATGGCGTTGAGCACCTCGCCCACCAGTTCGGGATCCAGCGCCGAGGTCGGTTCATCGAATAGAATAACGTCCGGACGCATCGCCAGCGCGCGCGCTATCGCTACACGCTGCTGCTGCCCGCCGGAAAGACGACGCGGATAGCTTCCTTCTTTTCCCACCAGTCCGACTTTGGCAAGCAGCTCGCGAGCACGAGCAATCGCCCCCGGCTTGTCTTCACCTTTGACGATAACCGGACCTTCGATAATATTCTCCAGCACCGTTCGATGCGGGAACAAATTGAAGCTCTGGAAGACAAAGCCGACATGCTGGCGTAACCGGCGGATCAGCCCTTTTTGCTGGCCGATAGGTTTCGCCGTATCGATGGTTATCTCTCCCACGCGGATGGTGCCGCTCTCCGGCTGTTCGAGCAGGTTGATACTGCGCAGCAGCGTGGTTTTACCAGAACCGCTAGGCCCAATAATGGCCACCACCTCACCTTCAGCCACTTCAAGGTTGATCCCATGCAGCACCGTCTGCCCGTGGAATTTTTTCACCAGGTTTTTGACTTCAATTGCGCTCATTTCGGATCTCGCTCCTGGCGGTTCAGCTGGTTTTCAAAATAGTTCTGCAGCGCCGACAGCACCGTAGCCATCACCCAGTAAATCAGCGAGGCGGCCAGATACATAGTGAACACTTCCAGCGTGCGCGAAGTAATCAACTGCGCCTGGCGGAACAGCTCCGGCACCTGAATGGTGGCGGCCAGCGAGGTATCCTTCACCAGGCTAATAAAGCTGTTCGACAGCGGCGGCAGCGCCACGCGCGCGGCCTGCGGTAAAATGGCCCGGCGCAGCGTTTGCCACGGCGTCATGCCAATACTGGCGGCGGCTTCCCACTGCCCTTTATCGATAGACGAAATGGCCGCGCGCAGCGTTTCCGCCGCGTAGGCCGCGGTATTTAACGACAGGCCAATCATCGCTGACGGGATAGGATCCAGTTCAATGCCAAACTGTGGCAGGCCGTAGTAGATCATAAACAGCTGCGCAATCAGCGGGGTGCCGCGGAAAATCGAAATATAGCAGCGCGCCAGCCAGCGTATCGGGGCGATTGCCGACATGCGCATCAGCGCGAGAATAAACCCTAGCACCAGACCGAAGAACATCCCGCCAATACTGAGCTGGAGCGTAAAGACCGCGCCTTTAAGCAGGTACGGCGCGGAATCGATAATTAATTGAATACTTTCTTGCATGGGCGCGTTCTATTTAAATGTGAGGATGGTAAGCGAACAGCGCAGGCGCGCCGCCGGTATGAACAAACAGAATTGGCCCTTCATCTTTGAAGCGTTTCTGGCTGATACCGTCGATAAGCCCCGCCATCGCTTTGCCGGTGTAAACCGGATCGAGCAGGATACCTTCCAGACGCGCCAGCAGTTTCACCGCTTCCATGCCATCGTCGTTAGGGATGCCATAGCCCGGTGCGAAATAATCATCCCACAGAGTAATACCGGCTTTTGCCGTTAGCTCCAGGCTACGGGCAACTTCCTGTTGTAGCGTCACCACTTTCGGCAACTGGTCGGCAACTTTACGCGACACCGTCACGCCAATCAGCTCGGTCTCAGGCATCAGCTGTTCCAGCCCTACCGCAAGACCCGCGTGAGTACCCGCGCTGCCGGATGCGACAACCACCGACGAAAGCGCCACCGCTCCTTCGCACTGCTGGGCAATTTCCAGCGCGCTTTCCACATAGCCCAGCGCTCCCAGCGCGTTTGAGCCACCAACCGGGATCACGTACGGGCGAAAACCCTGCGCTTCAATACGCGTCGCCAGTTCGGCCAGCTGCGCGTTCGGATCGGTCAACGCATCGCACATTTCCACCTGGACGTTAAACAAATCAAGCAGCAGGCGGTTGCCGTTGCTGAGGTAGTTTTCCGCTTTGGTACCCATCGGGTTTTCCAGCAGCGCCACGCAGTTCAGCCCCAGTTTTGCCGCCACCGCCGCCGTCTGGCGCACGTGGTTAGACTGAATCGCCCCGGCGGTGACCAGCGTGTCGGCCCCTTCGCGCAGCGCATCAGCGGCTAAAAATTCCAGCTTACGCAGCTTATTGCCGCCCATTGCCAATGGCGTGACATCATCGCGTTTGATGAAAATATCGCGGCCGATATAGTCGGAAAAACGCGGCAGGTATTCTAGCGGCGTTGGCGCGCCAATAAATTCCAGACGGGGAAAACGGGTTAAATTTTGCAGTGACATAGAATCTCCTTAGTCTCGTTTTTATTATGCGCCCAAAATAAAAAAAGGCGCTCCATCAGCGCCTTTTTTAAATCAGTGCGGTTATTGCGTAACGTCAGCACCGAACCATTTTTCAGACAGCGCTTTAAGGCTACCGTCTTTATGCATGGCGTCAATGGCGCTATCCACCGCTTTCAGCAGGTCTTCGTTGCCTTTACGCAGCGCAACGCCGGATTCCTGGCGGGAGAACGCGTCACCGGCAACCGCCAGCGTATTGTTGGTTTTCTTCACCAGATCCAATGCCGCCAGACGATCGACCAGAATGGCCTTAATACGGCCTACGCGCAGATCCTGGTATTTGGTTGGGTCATCATCGTAGGTGCGGATATCCACGCCCTGCACGTTTTGACGCAGCCACTCTTCATAGTTAGTGCCCAGACCCACGCCGACTTTCTTCCCTTTCAGGTCAGCCGCGGTCTTGATGGTGTCTTCACTGCCTTTTTTCACCAGCGCCTGAATACCGGAGATGGTATACGGGGTGGAGAAGTCATATTTCTTCTGGCGTTCCGGCGAAATCGTCACCTGGTTTATCACCACGTCGATACGCTTAGAATCGAGAGAGGCGAGCATACCGTCCCATTTGGTCGGTTTCAGATCGGCTTTTACGCCAAGGTGTTCTGCCAGTTCATTGGCAAACTCCACTTCGAAACCGGTCAGCTTGCCATCTTCGCCCTGGAAACTGAACGGAGGATAGGTGCCTTCCAGCCCGACGCGCAGCGTACCGCGCTCTTTCACCTGGTTTAACAAATTCTCAGCAGCAAACGTTTGAACGCTCGCCCCTGCTACCAGCGCAACGGCCATTACGCCCATCAGCGCCTGACGACCCAGAAACTTCAGCTTCATTATACCCCCGAAAAGCTTCACTTTTTTTGCCAGTGTAAACCGTTCGCCATTAAAGACAAACACCCATGAGATACATCTTATTCCAATTTAATATATATCAGAGGTTTCACAGTCCGCGAAGTTTTGCTCGTCGCTGGGCGCTATCTGGCGATGAAAGCGGAGGTATTTACGCAGTGCAATACGATAATTGTTGGTGCTCACGCTCGGCAACCATTGCTCCAGCTGATCTTCGGCGTGGCGTTCGCGCAACAGCTGGCGCGAAACCTGATGTTCATTGAGGTGGTTTCCCAGCCGTCGCAGACGCACCACATATTCGCGCACCGTTCCGGCGCTCATATCCGTTTGTTCGAGGAGGTATTGTTTAAAACCGATAATGTTGAAGAATGCGCTCTGTTCTTTGCAGTGCAGGTCCCCGCAGAAACGGCACAGGGCTGACCATGCGCCCCGTTCCTGCTGCCACGCGGTGTCATCCATGAGGGTATCCAGACGAGAGATAGCAATTTTATTGACTATCTCCCCCTCACGGACCAGCGTGATGCGATCCAGCAGTTTATGACAATGAGCGCAATGCGTTTGGCTGTGTTTGAAGTCTTTCAGATAGCGGCTTAGTGGCCGTCTTTTTACCTGCATCATCATGATAACTCCGGGTTTTCATTTCATAATGCGGCATTTTGGTCCAACGTGACGTTATTCCAACCTACAACTTACCCAGCTTGATGCGCAGACGCTTAATTGCCTGGCTGTGCAGCTGACTGACGCGCGACTCTCCCACTTCCAGTACGGCGCCAATCTCTTTGAGATTCAGCTCTTCCTGGTAATAGAGGGTGAGCACCAACTTTTCGCGTTCCGGTAAGGCTTCAATGGCCTCCATCACGCGCTGGCGTAAGGAACCTTCCAGCAGTTGATGCAATGGGTTTTCGTGTTGATTCTCTTCCGTCACCAGCTCGATACTGTCGCCGTACTCTTCTCGCCACTCATCGTAGGAGAACAGTTGGCTGTTGTTGGTATCCAGCAGCACCTGACGGTACTCCTCAATCGCGATCCCCAATCGCTGCGCGACTTCGGTTTCCGTCGCATTTCGTCCCAGCTCTTGCTCAAGTTGACCCAGCGCTTGCGCAACTTCACGAGCGTTCCGCCGGACGCTACGCGGCACCCAATCGCGGCTGCGTAGTTCGTCCAGCATCGCCCCACGGATGCGTTGCACTGCGTAAGTGGTAAATGCCGTTCCTTGCAGAGCGTCATAGCGTTCAACAGCATTCAATAAGCCGATACCGCCCGCCTGGAGCAGATCGTCCAGTTCCACGCTCGCTGGCAAACGCACCTGAAGGCGCAGCGCTTCGTGACGCACTAGCGGCACATAGCGTTGCCATAGCGAGTGTTTATCCATTACACCTTCAGCGGTATACATTGAATTCACGATAAACAGCCCTGCATTAATATGAGTTATCGGCACAATTATCCGTTTCTACAGGCGTTTTAATCGATGGAACAGTGGGGAAAAGAGGGGTTTATTTGCGGAGTAAGTGAAATTCGGTTAACAAAAAAACCCCGCCGAAGCGGGGTTGGTCAGGTTGCGGGGGATTAGCCCTGCAGCAGAGACAGAACCTGCTGTGGAACCTGGTTAGCTTTTGCCAGCACGGAGTTACCGGCCTGCTGAATGATCTGCGCTTTAGACATGTTCGACACTTCGGTCGCATAGTCGGCGTCCTGAATACGGGACTGCGCTTCAGACAGGTTGGTAGTGGTGTTGTTCAGGTTGGTGACCGCAGAATCCAGACGGTTCTGGATAGCACCCAAGGAAGAACGGAATTTATCGATGGAGCTGATAGCTGCGTCCAGTGCTTTCAGTGGGTCTTTAGTTACGGTACCTTCACTTGTAGACTCAGTAGTCAGTGTACCATTAGAGCTTACATAAACCTCAGCACCAATTTTTGGTGCATATTTACCAGTGCCAGTTCCTGAGTCAACAGTAACCTTACCATTGTTAGCATCAATAGAGTATTTAGTAGTATATGAATCAACTGTGGTCATTTCGCCATCAGAATCAGTATAGGTTGCTGTTGCTCCTGCAATCGCTGTATTATCTACAGTTTTTGCACTCGCAGTACCATTACCGGCCGCAAACACTGCCTGATATGACTGAACGCCTGATTTATAAGTGATGGTAGCTGAGGTATCACCAGCAGCAGCAGTACCAGTAGCTTGCTTAGCGGTAGCTACTTTGTTCAGAACACTTTCTTTGCTAGCTGTATCAGTGAAAGATACACCGGCGTTGGCAGCAACAACTGGAGCAGTCGTATCAGCACCCGTTTTAAAGTTATAGGTGGTCCCACCCATAGTGATTGATGCAGTCTTATTGATACCAATTGACTGACCATCACCAACTTTTGTGAACAAGGCATCAAGTTTTGCAGCAGTAGCACCACCAGCATTGTTTGTTGTCAGGTTACCATCAGCAGTCAGATAAGCATCCTGGCCGCCGATCGTGATTTTGCCATTTGCATCTACATCAAAGTTAACTTCGCCACTTTCTGCTTTATAAACACCGCTAGACGTTTGCCCAGCAGGTGGCAGCAGGCCAGCAGCAACGCCACCAGCCAATGCTGAGGTGTTATTCGAAGTATTTTCAAACGAGAAGTTACCTGAAGCAGCGTTATAGGTATAAGTTGTTGCAGTCTGTGCAACACCCGCTTTAATAGTAACCGTGTCACCATCTTTCAGCTGGTTCAGAGCTTGAGCTGCAGTTAATGCATTGTTTGTAGTAGTGATGGTGTTGGTTCCCGGGTTCATTTTTGCAGCGGTTAAATCACTGATAGTCGCTGCTTTGTTCGCAATAGTACCGGAACCATTTACGTTAAAGCCATTCAGACCCAAGGTATCAGAGTCAATTTTTTTCAGGTCGATGGAGATAGTCTGACCATCGTTAGCACCAACCTGAATTTTCATGGTGCCGTCTTTCGCCAGAACGTTCACGCCGTTGAACTGGGTCTGACCAGATACGCGGTCAATTTCAGACAGCCGGGATTTGATTTCGTCCTGGATAGAAGAGAGATCAGACTCAGAGTTAGTCCCGGTAGTAGCCTGTACGGTCAGTTCACGTACACGCTGCAAGTTGTTGTTGATTTCTGACAGCGCGCCTTCGGTGGTCTGCGCCAGGGAGATACCGTCGTTGGCGTTACGAGCTGCCTGAGTCAGGCCTTTAATGTTGGAAGTGAAACGGTTAGCAATCGCCTGACCCGCTGCGTCATCCTTCGCGCTGTTGATACGCAAGCCAGAAGACAGACGCTCGATAGAACTGGACAGAGCAGACTGGTTCTTGTTGATGTTGTTCTGAGTGATCAGCGAGAGGCTGTTGGTATTAATGACTTGTGCCATGATTCGTTATCCTATATTTCAAGTCGTTGATTACGTATTGGGTTTTCACCCGTCGGCTCAATCGCCGTCAAACTTGTTATCGTCTGCCGCAAAACAACCTTTAGAATTTTTTTTAGTATTCACGAATTTTTTTAGCCGCCGAATTACTCTTTCCTGTGCCCCTTATTCCGGCCATTAAAAAAAACCGATTAAGCGTAAACTTTGTCGTATTCAGGCCGATAACCCAAATATTCGTTTTACGTGTCGACATATTAAGGAATAAAAATGGCAAGCATTTCTTCATTGGGAATCGGTTCGGGCCTGAAGCTTGGCGACATTCTGGATAGCCTTACCGCAGCAGAAAAAGCCACACTGACACCTATTACAAAACAACAGTCATCTTATACGTCCAAGCTCAGCGCCTATGGCACCATGAAAAGCGCCCTTGAGGCTTTCCAGACCGCCAATACCGCTCTGGGGAAAGCCGATCTCTTTACCGCCACGACCACCGCCAGCAGCAGTACCGCATTCAGCGCCACCACCACCGGGAACGCGATTGCCGGGAAATATACGATTAAAATTACTCAGTTGGCGCAGGCGCAAACCCTGACGTCGACATCAACGCAAAAAGACAGTAAAGCCGCCATCGCCACCAGCGACAGCGTACTGACCATTCAACAAGGTGGTGGCAAGAAGCCGGTCACCATTGATATCAGCGCCGCGAACTCTTCGTTAACCGGTGTTCGTGATGCAATCAACAACGCCAAAGCGGGCGTCAGCGCCAGCGTGATTAACGTTGGCAACGGTGAGTATCGTCTGTCTATTACCTCAAATGACACCGGTAAAGACAACGGTATGACCCTGAGCGTCAGCGGCGACAGCGCTCTGCAAAGCTTTATGGGTTATGACGGCACCGGCGGCGGCATGAAAGAGAGCGTCACCGCGCAAAACGCCGAACTCACCGTCAACAACGTGGCGATTGAAAACAGCAGCAACACCATCAGCGATGCGCTGGAAGATATCACCCTGAACCTGAATGATGTCACCACCGGCAACCAAACGCTGACCATCACCCAGGACAACACCAAAGCGCAGGCCGCCATCAAAGACTGGGTGACCGCCTATAACGCGCTGCAGGATACCTTCAGCAGCCTGACCAAATACACCGCCGTTGACCCAGGTGCAGATGCGCAGAGTACGAGCAATGGCGCGCTGATCGGCGACTCTACCCTGCGCACAATCCAGACCCAGCTGAAGAGCGCCTTGAGCAACACCGCGAGTTCTTCCGCCTTTAAAACGCTGGCGCAGATTGGTATCACCTCCGATCCAAGTACCGGCCAGCTTAAAATCGATGACACCAAACTGACCGCGGCGCTGAAAAAAGATTCCGCCGACGTCGGCCAGCTTATCGTCGGTGACGGTAAAAAGACCGGTATTACCACCAATATTGGCAGCAACCTGACCAGTTGGCTTTCCAGCACCGGGATCATTCAAGCCGCCAAAGATGGCGTCAGCAAAACGCTGAATAAATTGACCAAAGACTACAACGCAGCCAGCGACATCATCGATCAGAAGGTCGCCCGCTACAAAGCGCAGTTTACCCAGTTGGATGTGTTAATGAGCTCGCTGAATAACACCAGCAGCTACTTAACCCAGCAGTTTGAGTCCACCAACAACTCTAAATAATCATCACTATCAGGAGAGACGTCATGTACGGGGCAAAAGGTACGCAGGCCTACGCACAGATTGGAGTAGAAAGCGCGGTCATGAGCGCCAGCCAGCAACAGCTTGTCACTATGCTGTTCGATGGCGCGCTCAGCGCGCTGATTCGCGCCCGCCTGTTTATGCAGGACGGCAATCTACAGGGGAAAGGTCTTTCCCTGTCGAAAGCTATCAATATCATCGAAAATGGTCTGAAGGTTGGCCTTGAAGAAGAGAGCAAAGACGAGCTGACGCAGAATATGATAGCGCTCTACGCCTATATGGTCAGACGTCTTCTGCAGGCCAATTTGCGCAATGATTGCAGCGCGGTTGAAGAGGTCGAAGGCCTTATGCGCAATATCGCCGATGCCTGGAAGGAATCCTTACTTTCGCCCAATTTGATTCAGGACGCCGTCTAATGAGCTACGCACCGCATCTTTATCTCTCGTACCAACAACTGGTTGAAAAAAGCAATATGATGCTGCGGCTTGCCACGGAGGGATTGTGGGACGAACTGATTGCCAGTGAAATGGACTACGTTAATGCGGTGCAGAAAATTGCTCAGTTAACCCAGGACAGTCAGCCCAACGATCCGGTCCAGGAACAGCTCCGTCCGCTGCTGCGTACCGTGCTGGATAATGAAAATACCGTAAAACGTCTGCTGCAGGCACGCATGGACGAGCTGGCTAAACTGGTCGGTCAATCCTCAATCCAGAAAACGGTGATGAACACCTATGGAAATCAGGGTGGCTTCGTACTGGTCCCGCAGGATAATGTTGATCAAAACCACTGAACGGGGATGCTCCGGCCATCCG
This sequence comes from Kluyvera intermedia, assembly GCF_021440345.1. Classification (GTDB taxonomy): domain Bacteria; phylum Pseudomonadota; class Gammaproteobacteria; order Enterobacterales; family Enterobacteriaceae; genus Kluyvera; species Kluyvera intermedia_A. The sequence continues at coordinate 21,398 of NZ_JAKCNS010000066.1, read as the reverse complement.
CGCGCCGGAGCGACATCCGAATTATGGCAGTACCGAGGCCAACGGCGTTTTCGCTAACGCAGCCGCACACTCTACCGTTGGGCGCTCAACACGATGCAGCGTCATGCCATCATACTCCAGCGAATCGCCTTTACGTTCAACCGCATACACGTCCAGCTTGTTAGTGACGTTATACACTTCGTTATCGCGCAGGGTCAGTTTACCCGGGAGCGCAATCACACGCTGCCACTGGCGACAATCCAGCGTATCACCCGCCCGCGTCACCACCAGACTACCCATCGCTTCAGGGCTGACCAGCGCGCGCTGCGGTCCCGTGGTCTGCCAGTAACCGGCCAACCCTTCTGGCGCCGGCGCTTTGACGACGGTTGAGTAATCGGTAATTTGCGCACAGCCCGCCAGCGTCAACAGCGCCGCTACAATGGCTAATTTTTTCATTATCCGTCCTGTTCCGGGAGAAAAATACAGCAACATTATAGCGTTAAACCCCCTACCGTTTCACGGTAATTGACGATATCGACGAGGATTGTGGGGCTGAAGGATGTCTGGAAAATACACAGGAGAATAATGGGGTTGTGCAAAATGAAAGCCGCCCGGATAGACGGACGAGCAAATAGACGTGAGAACTTACGTCTGAACATAGCGGTGGCGACAATCTCGCCACCCGCACAGATTTAGACCTGCATACCCATGACTTCCTGGTACGCGCTAACCAGTTTATTGCGCACCTGAATGCCCATCTGCAGTGAAACTGACGCCTTTTGCAGGTCGGTCATCACATCGTTCAACGCGATACCCGGTTCGCCCAGCGAGAATTTCTCCGCCTGCGTTCTGGCGCTGGTTTGTACCTCGCTCACCCGATCCAATGCCGCGTGCAGCTGGCCGGCAAAACTTATCGTCGGCTGTGTATCCACGCTTTGATTGCGCGCCATCGACGCCGTCGCCTGCAGCTGTGACAGGACGCCCTCAATACCCTGAATCGCCATCTTGACTCCCAGATTGATTTTAACCTGTGAACGAGCTTAGCAGTTTGTCAATAAGATAAAGGCGCTAAATAGCGCTATAAAAATGGGTTATTTGGGCCATCAAAAATCGCAAAGCGTCAAATAATGGCATGGCTGTCTTTATGTGTTCTGACCTGGGAGTCTGCTTTGTTTTCGTTCACGTTTAACGCCATTGATCAGGATCGACGAGGTGCGCAATGAGCGCGAGTGCTACGGCCACACAAAATAAAACCCTTGAATGGGTGAATCGCCTGCGCGCCAATCCAAAAATTCCACTGATGGTGGCAAGCGCCGCTGCGGTGGCCGTTCTCGTGGCCATGGTTCTGTGGGCCAAAGCCCCGGACTACCGCACGCTGTTTAGCAATCTGTCCGACCAGGACGGCGGCGCGATTGTGACTCAACTGACCCAGATGAACGTCCCCTATCGCTTTGCCGATAACGGTGGCGCACTGGAAGTGCCTGCGGATAAAGTTCACGAACTGCGTTTACGTCTGGCTCAGCTCGGTCTGCCGAAAGGCGGCACCGTGGGCTTTGAGCTGTTGGACCAGGAAAAATTCGGCATCAGCCAGTTTAGCGAGCAGGTGAACTACCAGCGCGCGCTGGAAGGTGAACTGTCGCGAACCATCGAAACGCTTGGCCCGGTCAAAAGCGCGCGGGTGCATTTAGCGATGCCAAAACCGTCGCTGTTCGTGCGCGAGCAAAAATCACCGTCAGCGTCGATTACCGTCAACCTCGAACCGGGCCGCGCGCTCGATGAAGGGCAAATTTCCGCCGTGGTGCACCTGGTCTCCAGCGCCGTTGCCGGCCTGCCGCCGGGTAACGTGACACTGGTTGATCAGGGTGGGCATCTGTTGACCCAATCCAATACCAGCGCCCGTGACCTTAATGATGCTCAGCTGAAATATACCGCTGACGTTGAAGGCCGCGTGCAGCGCCGCATCGAAGCCATCCTTGGGCCTATTGTCGGTAACGGCAACGTTCACGCGCAGGTCACTGCGCAGGTTAACTTTGATAATAAAGAACAGACCGATGAGCAGTACCGTCCAAACGGTGACGCCACTCAGGCGGCCATTCGTTCCCGTCAGGTGAGCGAAAGCGATCAGAGCGGTAGCCCGTATCCGGGCGGCGTGCCGGGTGCGCTGTCAAATACTCCAGCGCCCGCGCCGTCAGCGCCGATTGCCAACCCACCGACTAACCAAACGGCGAATCAGGCCGCCAACGGCCAGAATGGCGCCGCACGCACCACCACTACTACCGGCCCGCATAACAGCCAGCGCAGCGAAACCAGCAACTTCGAAGTGGACCGCACTATCATGCATACCAAAAAGAACGTCGGCGATGTCCAGCGTCTTTCGGTGGCCGTGGTAGTCAATTATCGCAATCTGCCGGACGGTAAACCGCTGCCGCTGACCAGCGACCAGATGAAGCAGATTGAAGATTTGACCCGCGAAGCGATGGGCTTCTCCACGACGCGTGGCGATACCCTCAACGTGGTCAACTCACCGTTCACCGATACCGATGAGTCCGGTGGCGAACTGCCGTTCTGGAAACAACAGTCGTTTATCGATCAGCTGATGTCCGCAGGCCGCTGGTTACTGGTCCTGATCGTGGCGTGGCTGCTGTGGCGTAAAGCGATTAAACCGCAGCTGGCGCGCCGTGAGCAGGTTGCTCAAGCCGCCGTTGAACAGAGCAAAGCGCAGCAGGAAATTCAGGAAGCCGTTGAGGTACGCCTGAGTAAAGATGAACAGACACAGCAGCGCCGTGCCAACCAGCGTCTGGGCGCTGAAGTCATGAGCCAGCGTATCCGTGAGATGTCTGATAACGATCCGCGCGTCGTGGCGCTGGTCATTCGCCAATGGATGAATAACGATCATGAGTAATCTTTCCGGAATCGACAAAAGCGTCATTTTGCTGATGACGATTGGCGAAGATCGCGCGGCTGAGGTGTTCAAGCACCTCAGCACCCGCGAAGTGCAGCAGCTCAGTACGGCGATGGCCAACGTCAAGCAGATCTCCAACAAGCAGTTGACCGACGTGCTGGCAGAGTTCGAGCAAGAAGCTGAACAGTTTGCCGCACTGAGCGTCAATGCCAATGAATACCTGCGTTCGGTGCTGGTCAAAGCGCTGGGCGAAGAGCGTGCCTCCAGCCTGCTGGAAGATATTCTCGAAACCCGCGAAACCACCAGCGGCATCGAAACGCTCAACTTTATGGAGCCGCAGAGCGCGGCCGATATTATCCGCGACGAGCATCCGCAGATTATCGCCACCATTCTTGTGCATCTTAAACGCGGCCAGGCGGCCGATATTCTGGCGCTGTTCGATGAACGTCTGCGCCACGACGTGATGCTGCGTATTGCCACTTTCGGCGGCGTACAGCCAGCCGCGCTGGCAGAGCTGACCGAAGTGCTGAACAACCTGCTCGACGGCCAGAACCTCAAGCGCAGCAAAATGGGCGGCGTGAGAACGGCGGCAGAAATTATCAACCTGATGAAAACGCAGCAGGAAGAAGCAGTTATCTCCGCGGTGCGCGAGTTCGACGGCGATCTGGCGCAGAAAATCATCGACGAAATGTTCCTGTTCGAAAACCTGGTCGAAGTCGACGACCGCAGCATCCAACGCCTGCTGCAGGAAGTGGATTCCGAATCGCTGCTTATTGCCCTCAAAGGCTCCGAGCCGCCGCTACGCGAGAAGTTCCTGCGCAATATGTCCCAGCGTGCGGCCGATATTCTGCGCGACGACCTGGCCAACCGTGGGCCGGTGCGTCTGTCTCAGGTGGAGAACGAACAGAAAGCGATTCTGCTTATCGTCCGTCGACTGGCCGAGACCGGCGAGATGGTGATTGGCAGCGGAGACGACACCTATGTCTGATACCACACCGTGGAAAGTCTGGCAGCCTGACGACCTCGCGCCACCGACGGTGGCCGAGTTTACCCCGCTCTCCGTCGATGAACCCGACGGCGAGCCGCAGGAGGAAATTTCTGCCGAACAGCTGCAACAGCAGCAGTTGGCCCAGCTACAGATTCAAGCCCATGAACAGGGCTATCAGGCCGGGCTGCGTGAAGGCCAAGCCGCCGGACAACAGCAAGGTTATCAGGAAGGTCTGGCGCAGGGGCTGGAACAAGGTCTGGTGCAGGCAAAGCAGGAACAGGCGCCGATTCATGCCCGCATGCAACAGCTGGCGAGCGAGTTCCAGCACACCCTGGATACGCTGGACAGCGTTATCGCTTCACGCCTGATGCAGATGGCGCTGGAAGCGGCGCGGCAAATCGTCGGCCAGGTGCCGGTGGTGGATAACACCGCGCTGATTAAACAGATTCAATCGTTGCTGCAACAAGAGCCGCTGTTTACCGGCAAACCGCAGCTGCGGGTGAGCCCGGAAGATTTACCGCGCGTCGAAGAGATGCTTGGTGCAACGCTCAACCTGCACGGTTGGCGGCTGCGCGGCGACCCAACCCTGCATCCCGGCGGCTGTAAAGTCTCCGCCGATGAAGGCGATCTTGACGCCAGCGTGGCTACCCGCTGGCAGGAACTGTGCCGCCTGGCGGCACCGGGAGCCTGCTGATGACCGTCCGTCTGACCCGCTGGCTCAACACGTTAGACAACTTTGAAGCACGCATCGCACAGCTTCCCGCCGTACGCCGCTACGGCCGGTTGGTCCGCGCCACCGGGCTGCTTCTGGAGGCCACCGGCCTACAGCTGCCGCTGGGGGCAACCTGCATTATCGAACGTCAGCAGGGCACAGAGACTCAGGAAGTTGAGAGCGAAGTGGTGGGTTTTAACGGCCAGCGCCTGTTTTTAATGCCGCTGGAAGAGGTCGAAGGGATCCTGCCCGGCGCGCGCGTTTATGCACGCAATATCGCCGGTGAAGGTTTGCAAAGCGGCAAACAGCTGCCGCTCGGCCCGGCGCTGCTTGGGCGCGTCCTGGACGGCAGCGGTAAACCGCTGGACGGCCTCCCTGCTCCCGACACCACCGAAACCGGCGCGCTGATCACCCAGCCGTTTAACCCGCTACAACGAACGCCTATCGAGCACGTGCTGGATACCGGCGTACGGCCGATCAACGCCCTGCTCACCGTGGGTCGCGGCCAGCGTATGGGGCTGTTCGCCGGTTCCGGCGTCGGTAAGAGCGTGCTGCTCGGCATGATGGCGCGCTATACCCGCGCCGACGTAATTGTCGTCGGGCTTATCGGTGAACGTGGCCGCGAAGTCAAAGATTTTATCGAGAACATTCTCGGCACCGAAGGGCGCGCCCGTTCGGTGGTGATCGCCGCACCGGCTGATGTTTCGCCGCTGCTGCGCATGCAGGGTGCCGCCTACGCCACCCGCGTGGCGGAAGATTTCCGCGACCGAGGTCAACACGTGCTGTTGATTATGGACTCCCTCACCCGCTATGCGATGGCGCAGCGTGAAATCGCCCTGGCTATCGGTGAGCCTCCGGCAACCAAAGGTTATCCGCCGTCGGTCTTCGCCAAGCTGCCTGCTCTGGTAGAACGCGCCGGTAACGGCATCAGCGGTGGTGGCTCCATCACCGCGTTTTATACGGTGCTGACCGAAGGCGATGACCAGCAGGACCCGATTGCCGACTCCGCGCGCGCCATTCTCGACGGCCACATCGTACTGTCGCGACGGCTGGCGGAAGCCGGTCACTATCCGGCCATTGATATCGAAGCGTCGATAAGCCGTGCAATGACCGCGCTCATAAGCGAAGAGCACTACGCGAAGGTCCGGCACTTTAAACAACTGCTCTCCAGCTTCCAGCGTAACCGTGACCTGATAAGCGTCGGCGCCTATGCCAAAGGCAGCGATCCGATGCTCGACAAGGCCATTACGCTGTGGCCGCAGCTGGAGGCGTTTTTGCAGCAAGGCATTCTTGAAAAAGCAGACTGGGAATCGTCAATCCTGAATCTGGAAATGATTTTCCCAACGTCGTTACCCTAAATAATTCGAGTGACATGAAGGCGGCAAGAGAGTGAATCCCCTAGAGCTGACTGAAGTCAGTGACTGGGGTGTACGAACGCAGCCAACACACATGCCACTCGAAGTATGACGGGTAGAGTGAAGCAAGAGGATCACAAACATGGCGCAGCATGGTGCATTAGCAACGCTAAAAGAACTGGCAGAAACCGATGTCGACAACGCCGCCCTGGTACTGGGCGAGATGCGGCGCGGCTGCCAGCAGGCGGAAGAACAGCTGAAAATGTTGATGGACTACCAGCTTGAATACCAGAACAACCTGAACAACGACATGAGTCAGGGGATAGCCAGCCTACGCTGGCAAAACTACCAGCAGTTTATCCAGACGCTTGAGAAAGCCATTGACCAACACCGCCAGCAGTTAATCCAGTGGAATAACAAGGTGGAACAGGCGCTGACTTTCTGGCGAGAGAAAAAACAGCGTTTGCAGGCATGGCAAACGCTACAGGACAGGCAGGCCTCCGCAGAGCTGTTGGCGGAAAACCGCCTTGACCAGAAGAAGATGGATGAGTTTGCCCAACGCGCTACCTTGAGGAAACCCGAATGATCACTCTGCCTAATCTTGTTGTCAGCGATGCAACCCTTCCCGGCGCGGATGCTGCGGCGAAAACCGCGGGCAGCCCTGAGGATTTTCTGGCACTCCTGACGGGGGCGTTAAGCCAACTTCCTGGCGTCAGCGCGGAAAAAGCCACCTTACCGGCAAGCGATGAGGTCGACTCGACGCGTTCGCTGAAAACCCAGGGCCAATCTCTCACCCAATGGTTAATGCAGCAAGACGCTGCCAGCGCGACGGCCGATATTGATGTCGCGACGCCGGTGGATGCGCAGACGCTGCTGAGCTCATTAGCCGCCCACCTTAAAAGTGAGCTGACGGCGGGCAAAGAGAGCGTTTCAACGTCGGACAGCGATGATAAAGCGGCGGACAGTAAACTCAGCGACGAGGAATTGAAAAGCCTCAGCGCGTTAATGGCCATGCTGCCAGCCACGCCGCAAATTCAGCAGGTTGCCAGCACAACCACGCCAACGGCGGCAAGCGAGACGCTCAACACCCTGAGCTCGTCGCTAAACCGCGGCGGCGGTAAAGCGGAAGGCTTTGTCGATGTGAAAGGCACGCCTGCGTCACAACCACAGACCGAAGCTCGCGCCCTGCCCGCAGATTCCGCCTTTGTGATCCCTGCACAAAAGGCAGAAGCAGAAAGCGCCCCAAGCCCGGCGGCACCAACCTCCACGCTGACCCCGGTCGCCGCGCAAACCGTCACGCCAGCGGCCGCGTCTGCCGCAGCCGCCACCGCGAACATCCATGCACAGCTTGGTACGCCGGACTGGCAGCAAAACGTCAGCCAGCACATCACGCTGTTCACTCGTCAGGGTCAGCAGACCGCCGAACTGCGTCTGCACCCCGAGGCCTTAGGTCAGGTGCACATCACGCTGAAAGTGGAAGATAACCTTGCGCAGATCCAGATGATGTCACCGCACAGCCACGTACGCGCCGCGCTGGAGGCTGCACTCCCGATGCTGCGCAGCCAGCTTGAGGATAACGGTATTCAACTGGGGCAGAGCAATATCAGCAGCGACGGTTTTGCCGGTCAGCAGCAACAGTCCTCATCCCAGCAGTCTTTCGCCTCGCGCGGCAACACGAGTGCCGCTGACGGCCAGGAAGATGGCGATGTGCTGGCCGTCCCTGCCGCGCTGCAATCCGCCGCCCGCGGCGACAACGCAGTAGACATCTTTGCTTAAACGCCCGAGGTAACATGATTATTCCCGTCTTTTCCACGCTTTGACCCGCGCGGGAGGCGGGATAATCATCTGATAAGCAGTACTAAAAGGAAGACCGTTTCAGATGACTGACACCGCAATCACTAAAAAGAGCAAACGCTCTATCTGGATCCCGCTACTGGTGCTGGTAACGCTTGCCGCCTGCGCCACCGCGGGCTACAGCTACTGGCGTTTTGAAAATAAGACCGCTGAAGCCGCGCCAAAAGAAGCCCCACCGCCGGCCGCACCGGTCTTTTTCCCGCTGGATACCTTTACGGTTAACCTGGGCGATGCCGATCGCGTGCTCTACGTGGGTGTGACCCTGCGGATGAAGGGCGAAGCCGACCGTGCGCGTTTGAACGACTATCTGCCGGAAGTGCGTAGCCGGATGCTTCTGCTGCTGTCGCGCCAGGATGCAACCAAGCTCGCCACCGACGAGGGTAAAAAACAGCTCGCCGCCGATATCAAAGCGACATTGAGCGCACCGCTGATTGCCAATCAGCCTAAACAGGACATTACCGACGTTCTGTACACCGCCTTTATTCTGCGATAGCGCTATGGGCGACAGTATTCTTTCTCAGGCCGAAATTGATGCGCTGCTCAACGGTGACAGCGATAACGCCAGCGAGCCTCTGGCGCGTGCAGTGGGCGAAGATGATATTCGCCCCTATGATCCCAATACTCAGCGACGTGTGGTTCGTGAACGTCTGCAGGCACTGGAGATCATTAACGAGCGTTTTGCGCGCCACTTCCGTATGGGGCTGTTCAACCTGCTGCGTCGTAGCCCGGACATTACCGTCGGTGCGATCCGCATTCAGCCGTATCACGAGTTTGCGCGTAACCTGCCGGTGCCGACCAACCTCAACCTGATTCATCTGAAACCGCTGCGTGGCACCGGTCTGGTGGTGTTTTCACCAAGCCTGGTGTTTATCGCCGTTGACAACCTGTTCGGAGGCGATGGCCGTTTTCCGACCAAGGTCGAGGGGCGCGAATTCACCCATACCGAACAGCGCGTGATCAACCGCATGTTGAAGCTGGCGCTGGAAGGCTATAGCGACGCGTGGAAAGCGATTAACCCGCTGGAAGTGGAGTACGTGCGTTCGGAGATGCAGGTGAAATTCACCAACATCACCACCTCGCCAAACGACATCGTGGTTAACACGCCGTTCCATGTGGAAATCGGCAACCTGACCGGCGAGTTCAATATTTGCCTGCCATTCAGCATGATTGAACCGCTGCGCGAGCTGCTGGTTAATCCACCGCTGGAGAACTCGCGCAATGAAGATCAGAACTGGCGGGAAAACCTGGTGCGCCAGGTACAACACTCAGAGCTGGAACTGGTGGCGAACTTCGCCGATATATCGCTGCGTTTATCACAAATACTCAAATTAAAACCCGGTGATGTCCTGCCGATTGACAAGCCCGATCGCATTATTGCCCACGTCGATGGCGTACCGGTACTTACCAGCCAGTACGGCACCGTCAACGGCCAGTATGCGCTGCGCGTAGAACATTTGATCAACCCGATTTTGAATTCGCTGAACGAGGAACAGCCCAAATGAGTGATATGAATACTCCACCCGATGACAACAGCGGATCCGTGGACGATCTGTGGGCTGAAGCGCTGAACGAGCAACAATCAACCACCAGCAAAAGCGCCGCTGACGCGGTGTTCCAGCAACTTGGCGGCGGCGATGTCAGCGGCACATTGCAGGATATCGATCTGATTATGGATATCCCGGTCAAACTGACCGTCGAACTGGGCCGTACCCGGATGACCATTAAAGAGCTGCTGCGTCTGACCCAAGGTTCGGTCGTCGCGCTGGACGGTCTGGCTGGCGAACCGCTGGATATTCTGATTAACGGTTATCTGATTGCCCAGGGTGAAGTGGTGGTGGTGGCCGATAAATACGGCGTACGCATCACCGATATCATTACGCCATCAGAACGTATGCGTCGCCTGAGTCGTTAATATGAAAGCCCAGCCCAGCACAACGCACCCGACATCGACCGCAACGACCGCGCACACCACTGAGTCGGTCACCGTGGCGCATGCCAATGAACCCATGACTTCGCCGTTGATTCAGGTTAGCGGCGCGCTGCTGGGCATTATTGTGTTAATTCTCGCTGCCGCGTGGGTCGTGAAACGGGTGATGCCCGGCGCACTAAAAGGCCGCACGGTCAACGGTCTGTCGGTGAGCGCTAGCGCTTCGCTGGGCAATCGTGAACGGGTGGTGATTGTTAACGTCGAAGATGCGCGACTGGTGCTTGGCGTAACCGCCCAGCAGGTCACTTTACTGCATACCTTACCGCCGGCCCCTGTCGATGCTCAGCCGTCACCGGCGGCGGCGCCAGAATTTGCTTCACTGATGAAAACTATGCTTAAGCGTCCCGGGAGATCCTGATGCGTCGTTTATTTTCCCTTACGCTGGGCGGGCTGTTGCTTCTCTCCCCTTCGGCCTTTGCCGAGCTGCCGGGCTTAATCAGCCAGCCGCTAGCCAACGGTGGCCAGAGCTGGTCGCTACCAGTGCAGACGCTGGTGTTTATCACCTCGCTAACCTTTATTCCGGCCATTTTGCTGATGATGACCAGCTTTACCCGCATCATCATCGTTTTTGGCCTGTTACGCAGCGCGTTAGGTACGCCGTCCGCTCCGCCAAACCAGGTTCTGCTGGGGCTGGCGCTGTTTTTAACCTTTTTTATCATGTCGCCGGTTATCGATAAAATTTACACCGACGCCTATCAACCGTTTAGCGAAGACAAAATCACCATGCAGGAAGCGCTGGATAAAGGCGCGCAGCCGCTGCGTGAGTTTATGCTGCGCCAGACGCGCGAAGCTGACCTGGCGCTGTTTGCACGGCTTGCCAACAGCGCGCCGATTCAGGGGCCAGAAGCCGTACCGATGCGCATTCTGCTACCGGCCTATGTGACCAGTGAGCTGAAAACGGCCTTCCAGATTGGTTTCACCATCTTCATTCCGTTCCTGATTATCGATTTGGTGATTGCCAGCGTACTGATGGCGCTGGGGATGATGATGGTTCCCCCTGCCACTATCGCGCTGCCGTTCAAGTTGATGCTGTTTGTGTTGGTTGATGGTTGGCAGCTGCTGGTTGGGTCGCTGGCGCAAAGTTTTTACAGTTAAGGAGTAACCATGACCCCTGAATCCGTCATGATGATGGGCACTGAAGCGATGAAGGTGGCGCTAGCGCTGGCCGCCCCGCTGCTGTTGGTGTCGCTAGTGACCGGCCTGATTATCAGTATTCTGCAAGCAGCCACGCAGATTAACGAAATGACCCTGTCATTTATTCCTAAAATCATTGCCGTTTTTATTGCCATCATTGTCGCCGGGCCGTGGATGCTCAACCTGCTGCTCGACTATGTGCGCACGTTATTCAATAACCTTCCCTACATCATCGGTTAAGCCCCATGATGCACGTCACCAGCGACCAGTGGATCTCCTGGATAAGCCTGTATTTCTGGCCGCTTCTGCGCGTACTGGCGCTGATCACCACCGCGCCGATCCTGAGCGAAAAGTCGGTACCTAAGCGGGTTAAGCTGGGCCTTGGCGTGCTGATAACCATTGTGATAGCCCCGTCGCTGCCGGTGGTGGAAGTTCCGTTATTCTCGGCGCATGCGCTGTGGCTCGCGCTACAGCAAATTCTTATCGGTATTGCGCTGGGCTTTACTATGCAGTTTGCGTTTGCTGCGATAAGGACCAGCGGCGAGATTATTGGCTTACAGATGGGCCTGTCGTTCGCCACATTTGTCGATCCCGGCAGCAATCTCAACATGCCGGTGCTGGCGCGTATTATGGATATGCTGGCGCTGCTGCTATTTCTGGTATTTAACGGCCATTTGTGGCTCATTTCACTGCTAGTCGATACTTTTCACACTCTGCCTATTGGCGGCGAACCGATCAATAGCAACGCATTTTTGGCGCTCACTCGAGCCGGTGGCATGATCTTCCTTAACGGTTTGATGCTGGCTTTGCCGATTATCACCCTGCTTCTGACGGTGAACCTGGCGCTGGGCATGCTCAACCGAATGACGCCACAGCTGTCCATCTTCGTGATTGGCTTCCCTATTACGTTGACCGTGGGTATTTTGCTGATGGCTGCATTAATGCCATTGATTGCCCCCTTCTGTGAACATTTATTTGGTGAAATATTCGATCTATTAGCAGATATTATCACCGAGTTACCACGCATAAATTCTCCATAATGCCACCGCGGCTATTATAAGGAAATTCCTAAAATAAAAACGATAAAACATCTACCAGCATATCGCTGGTGCGGGTTATTTGTTTTTAGATTATTCACAAATCATAACATTTACTTTACTTTGAGAAGATTCCTGGCAAATTATACGTAACTTTACGGGATAGTTGATGCCGCCTGATCGTCTTCATTCTCATTTTTATTTTCACCAGGTTCGTTAGGACGATGAAGTTCGAGGGTAATGGGTTAATTATCGTTACGCATTGAGTGAGGGTATGCCATGTCAACGATTATTATGGATATATGCAGTTACACGCGGCTAGGGTTAACCGGATACCTGGCCAGTCGTGGAGTGAAGAAGCGAGATATTGACAATGTAGACAGCGTAGACGGGCTTGCGGAAATCTGTAGCGCCCGACAACCCTCTGTCGTGTTCATTAATGAGGACTGCTTCATTCACGATGTGCAGAGTAGCCTGCATATCAAGCAGATCATTAATCAACATCCCAGAACTTTATTCATCGTTTTTATGGCTATTGCCAATATACATTTTGATGAATATTTGATGGTACGGAGTAATCTGCTAATTAGCTCCAAATCGATAAAACCGGAAACGCTTGATATTATTCTAGGGAATTATCTGAAAAAAGAAACTGCAGATGCAAAGCAAACTAGCGTCTCCACATTGTCATTAAGCCGGACAGAATCAAGCATGCTGAAAATGTGGATGTCAGGCCAGGGAACGATTCAAATTTCCGATCAGATGAATATTAAAGCCAAAACGGTATCATCACATAAGGGTAATATTAAAAGGAAGATAAAAACGCATAACAAACAGGTTATCTACCACGTTGTTCGCCTGGCAGAGAACGTCACTTCGGGCATCTTTGTGAATATGCGCTAGGACTCGCGGGACAGGGAAACTGGCGGTATGTCTACCGCCAGACGTCTAATACTATTCGTTTACTTCGACAAAGATCCCATCAGGGTGCCCCAGCTCATTGAAGAACCAGATCCCCAGCGGGTAATCTTCCAGCGCCACCAGATACATCGTTCCTTCATTGAACTGCTCAATGGCCAGAACAACACCGGAGCGACGTGGCCCCCCATCGGTCTTGACCGTCACACGATCGTTAACTTGCATAAACGTCATCTCCTGATTGGTTTAGCCCAGTGTAGAACAAAATCGTCGGGCTGACAGCGCATTGCTGCATAACTGCCTATTAATCCGTCGCTTACTGTTAATTGCTCAAAAAATGAGCAGAACCATTCAACAGATGTATACTTATACAGGGAGCGGAAAAAAGGTACTGATGATGAAAACGACCATTAACCCTCGGGGGGTAAATGTTGATGCGCTGCTGGCGGCCATCAACGAGATCAGCGAAAGCGAGATTCATCGTGCGGCGAGTGACCCGCATCATGTTAGCGTGGACGGTCGAGAATACCATACCTGGCATGAGCTGGCGGAAGCCTTCGAGCTGGATATTCATGATTTCAGCATCACGGAAGTGACGCGCTAGGCGGGTAAAAAAATCCCGACACCTACGCGTCGGGATCAACCTTGCCGAAGCAAGAAGCATTGAAATATTCGTTACATCAGGAAATCTGACGTGGATGAAACATTATCTTCGTTTATTTCGAATGACAAGAATTATTCACCTAATAAATAAGTATGACCGGACATCCATCGTTCATACCCTCTCCTGGAACAGCGTTAAAAATCAGATAGTTGATGATTATTCATTCAAAAAATCCTCATCCAACGTTTGAGATTTTTCTTAGGGTTTATTTTATCCATAAGTAAAATTTATGTGCTATGGCCTCTGTCGCCGACTTTGCTCTTAATCTTCCGTACTGACACGGTTGCGCCCGCCTTTCTTCGCTTGATACAAACGGCTATCGGCAATGGATTGCAAATGCTCAAAGTCGTATTGGTAAAGCTCTTCGCTACAGCACACCCCGAGCGAGGCGCTGACCCGAATCGTCTGTTTCTTACCAACCAGAATTTCACGGGCATTGATGCTTTCGCGAATACGCTCGGCTATGACGCGGGCCTGTTCCAGAGACGTTTCCGGCAGCACAATACAGAACTCTTCCCCACCGACACGCCCGGCAATATCGTGTTTGCGGATTTTGTTCATAATCACCCGCCCGATATACACCAGCACCCGATCGCCGGCCTGATGGCCATACTTATCATTGATGCTTTTGAAATGGTCGAGATCGAGCTGAATCACCGCCATCGGCTGATTGTTCTGTTGGCAAAGCGCCAGCGCTTTGCCCGCACGCTCAAACAGCGCGGCACGGTTATACAAACGCGTCAGCATGTCATGCCACGCACGCCATTCCAGCGAATCCTGCAGCGACGACATATTGCGCACCATACGGCGAATCACCGCCCACGAGATCAACAGCATCGAGGTAAACAGCAGCCACAGGAGCGTCAAGGCGATACTGATACTGCCGAAATCTCCGCGTATGCCATCGTCGAGACTGTGAATACGCAGCAGTACACCATCAAAGTTACGCAGCTTTTCCCAGCTGATAAAACGCGAAAGCTGACGCACGCTGCCTTCATTGTCACTCTCATAAGCGTGAGAAAGCTGAGCCTGCACTTCCTGTGAGAGCTGAACGCGCCGTGAGGGAAGCTGTTCGGAAGAAGCAATGAGATTCATGCGGCGGTCGTAGAGCTGATATTCACCGTCGTCCTCACCTTCTATCGACTGTATGAGAAACTGGGCCATCTCGTTGACCGACAGCTGGATGGCCAGCACGCCGTACCAATACTGTTGATAATCCAGCGGCGCAGAGGCAATGACCATCTCTGCACTCGGGGGTTTGTCCTGATTAAAGGTGGTGAGCCATTTGACGCCGCGATCCGAGTTATTACGCTGGGATTGGATGGTAAACCACGGGCTAGTGACCAACTTGTAATAGTATTCCGTAATGCTACCGCGCTGCTCGTCCTCAGTGCTGAGATAGAACCCCGCGCGGGAAACGTAAATCATATGCGTCTCGAAACGAGAAACATGCTGACGAGTTAGCGATGAGAGCCGCAGCAGATAGCCAAGCTCAATGCTCGCCATAAACTCATTCCCCAGCAGCGCGTTATCGCGCGACAGCAGATGCGTATTTTCGACGAACGCATCCGACACGCCGGTGAGCGGCAGAGTACGGTTGTTATTGAGGGAAATTCGCCAATCCGGTAAGGCGCGCTGACGTTCAAATTGCTGTTCCGCTGTACGCAGAATTTCAAAAGCCAGAGGGATCTGAAGCGCCGACTGCATACCGTTACGGAAAAACAGCAGCCTGTCGGTGTTGAACTGTAGCTGCGCATCCATGTCGTTAGCGACGTTTTTGAGGTTATTACGCTGGCTGGAGATATAGGCATCTTCCAGCACGATGATTTCACGCCAGGTCAAAAGTGTCGAAAAAAACATCACTACCAGAAAGCAGATGTTCACGACCCGTTCAGGTCGTATGCGCCGGGTCAGCCTCGCCCACAGTCCAGGAGGTGAGGCAGTGGTCTTTACCGTTAAGGGATGCACTTTTGCCCCCTGTGCTTACTGCTTATCACCACAACGCTTTCTCTTTTGACGTTTGTCTGCTGCTGATAATTCATGATGCTCCACAACTTCATGCTACGACAAAGATTCTGAAATATGCAGTTCGATACTCGCAATCATTCACATTGAAGGAAGACGAGTATAAATCGCCCGGCAAACGCCGGGCGTAGACGCGGTCATTACGTCTTTTCTTGTTTATGAATATCGCCGGGGATCAGCTCATCTTCGCGGAAAGCTTCCCGCTTGACGCCGAATCCATCATACCAACGGCATTCAACCATCCCGCTGGCATATCCCGTTACGACCATCCTCGGCCCGCCGCTTTTGGGCCTGACTTCATCACTGACCAAAAAGACCATTATTGCCTCCGGTATCAGGGTGAAACTGTTTCACCTTAGCCGATTCCTGACCGGTTTGCGTAGCGGGGTAGCATTTTTTATACATTGCTCTGACGCAGACGTGAAATCCCATTTACCACCGTCAGCACGACGGCGCCGAGGATAAAGCCCAGCACCAGGTTTATCAGCGTTGGCAGCAGCATCGCCACCCAGGAGGTTTGCTGTGCAGAGAATGCCTCAATCGCGTGATGCAGTGGACCAACGCCGTGAACCACAATCCCGCCACCGACCAGGAACATCGCCAGCGTACCGACCACCGAGAGTATCTTCATCAGCCACGGCGCAACCACCAGCAGCCCTTTTCCCAGCCCCTGCGCCAGTGCATTACGTTTTTCTACTAGCCAGTAGCCCATATCATCAAGCTTCACGATAACGCCAACGAGGCCATAAACCCCCACCGTCACCAGTATCGCGATGCCGGATAAAATCAGCACCTGATTGAGCAGCGGCGCTTCGGCAACGATGCCCAGAGTGATAGCCACGATCTCCGCCGACAGAATGAAATCCGTACGGATAGCGCCCTTCACCTTATCGCGCTCGTAGCTACCGGGGTCTTGTTGAGCAATCGCTTCCAGACGCTGTTGGCGCGCATCATCATCATCTTTATGCTTACGCTCATGCAGCGTATGCATCACTTTTTCAACGCCTTCAAAACAGAGGTAGGCGCCACCAATCATCAACAACGGCGTTACCGCCCAGGGAATAAAGGCGCTAATCAGCAGCGCCAATGGCACCAGAATGACTTTGTTGAGCATCGATCCCTTGGCGACACTCCACACCACCGGCAGCTCGCGGTTCGCGCGCACGCCCGAGACCTGCTGCGCGTTGAGCGATAAATCATCGCCCAATACGCCAGCGGTTTTCTTCGCCGCCAGCTTGCCCATCATGGAGATATCGTCCAGTAAGGTGGCGATATCATCTAATAACGTTAATAAGCTACTTCCTGCCACAAGTGACATCCTTCATTTTTGTATTGATAACAAAGTATGAAGCAAAAAAGCGCTGGGAGTAAGTGATACATATTCATAACATAAAGGCAACATCAATCCCTGAATTAAAGCACTCGCCAGCGAGGTAGTTTTGGCGTTTACTATCTGCCTGCTTGCTATTTTGCCGTGAGGAAGTATGCGTTTTAAACATCTGTTGCCGCTGGTTGGCGCGCTATTCGCGTTATACATCATTTGGGGATCGACCTACTTTGCCATCAGCATTGGCGTGGCCAGTTGGCCGCCGCTGATGATGGCGGGCGTACGCTTTCTCTCAGCGGGCATCGTACTGTTCATTTTTCTGCTGGCGACCGGTCACCGTCTGCCGGCACCTAAACCGCTGTTGAATGCAGCGCTGATTGGCGTGCTGCTTTTGGCTATCGGTAACGGCATGGTAACAGTCGCCGAACATCAGCATGTGCCTTCCGGTATCGCGGCGGTAATGGTGGCCACCGTACCATTATTTACCCTGTGCTTTAGCCGCTTTTTTGGTATCGCTACGCGTAAACTGGAGTGGATGGGGATTGCCATTGGTCTTGCCGGAATTGTTCTGCTCAATAGCGGCGGCAACCTCAGCGGCAATCCTTGGGGGGCATTGATGATTTTAATCGGTTCCCTGAGCTGGGCGTTTGGCTCGGTGTACGGCTCGCGGATTACGCTGCCGAGCGGAATGATGGCCGGGGCCATTGAAATGCTGGCCGCCGGAATTGTCCTGATGGCAGCTTCGCTCTTGAGCGGGGAACGTCTGACCACCATGCCCGATTTACGCGGTTTTCTCGCAGTGGGTTATCTGTCGGTATTTGGCTCGATTATCGCCATTAATGCCTACATGTATCTTATCCGCAACGTCACTCCGGCGGTGGCAACCAGCTATGCGTACGTTAACCCTGTGGTCGCCGTGCTGTTAGGCACCAGCTTTAACGGCGAAAATTTGTCCGCCATAGAGTGGCTGGCGCTGGCGATTATCATTGCGGCGGTCGTGCTGGTCACGCTTGGCAAGTATCTGTTCCCGGCGAAAAGTGTGGCTATTGCGTGTCCGACGCAGAAATAAAAGTCAGACGCGAAATCCCTTGAGTGCCGATCTGCGCGCTGCCGTCGCCGCCGCAGATCCACTCCTCCAGACGCTCACACAGCGCAGCGTTACTCAGCTTCATTCGTCCCCGTAACGCGCATTCCCACACGACCAGTACGCGCCAGCCCTGCTCACTGAGCAGCCTCATATCGCGCGCATCGCGCAAAACATTGCCGTTAATTTTGTGCAGCCAGAATTCAGTTCGGGTGGCAGGGACTTTAAACAGATAACAGTCGTGATGATGCCAGAAACAGCCGTGGGTAAAGACCACGCAGCGGTAGTCACTGAGGGTAAAATCGGGGCGGCCCGGCAGACTGCTGTCCTGCGCTAACCAGCGCAGATCAAGCGAATCCAGCAAAGCCGCCATCCGTTTTTCAATAGCCGTGTTCTGCGCGCCAATCGCGCGCATATTCTTACTGCGGGTGGCCTTATCGTGAACGTCTGCCATCGTTCTTGTCCGCATCACGTAGCGCTACGGCCTGCAAAATGCGCGATTCCAGCAGGCGAGCAACGGCGGCAAACACCGGCACGATAACGGAATTGCCAAACTGGCGATAGGCTTGCGTATCGGACACCGGGATGCGGAAACGGTATCCCTGCGGTGATTCAAAACCCATCAGACGCGCGCATTCACGCGGCGTCAGACGACGCGGGCGATGCAGTTGGTTTTGTGGATCGTCAAAGTCTTTCTCGCCCAACGAACGATCCCAGCCTCTGTCGACGAGGATCTCGGCACCATCCTTGTAATAACGCGCTGAGAGCGTACGCGCGACGCTGTTTGCCCGCGTAGGATCGACCAGACCATAGCCAAAACCGTTGCCCTTCTGCTGATGCTTTTGGGCATAGCGATAGAGATATTTCCATAGCACCGGCGTCAGGATAAATTTCGGATTGACCGTTGGTTCCAGTAATTCCGCAAAACCAGGACGATGTTCCGGGTATAGCGCGGGAATATCGCGCAGAGTAAACCCTTCTTGCAGCCCTAAATCCCGGCGAAAACCCACCAGTACAATACGTTCGCGGTGCTGGGGCAGGAAATGCTGACCATCAATAATTTTCGGATCGTCAGCCCCCATTGCCGCCGCATCAGCCACCTCATAACCCAGCTCATCCAGAGTCTGCATGATGACACGGAAGGTTTTCCCGTTATCGTGGCTCTTCAGGTTTTTGACGTTTTCCAGCACAAAGATAGGCGGCCTGCGAGCGTCAATAATACGCACCACGTCAAAGAACAACGTTCCCTGGGTATCACAGGCAAACCCGTGCGCCCGTCCCATGGCGTTCTTTTTCGATACCCCCGCCAGCGAGAATGGCTGACAGGGAAAACCCGCCAGCAGGACATCATGCTGGGGGATAGACTGCAGAATATGCGCCCTGGCCTCACTGTCGCTGGTTTCGGGATGGTGGCTGAGCGTGACGTCGCGAATGTCGGCATTAAATTGATGTTCCTGCGGACAGCAGTACCAGTTGGCTTTATAGGTCCGCACCGCATGTTTGTTCCACTCGCTGGTAAAAACACACTGTCCACCAATGGCTTCAAAACCGCTGCGGATCCCACCGATTCCAGCGAAGAGATCGACAAAACGAAACGCATAATGCGGATGATGCGCCGGTGGTTTCGGCAGCATCGCCGCCAGATGCGCACACTCATTTTCACTCAACCGAGTGTTGGCGCGCGATAACGCGACGACGCGTTTGATGATGGCCGGGCTCCAGTGCTGTTCCCCCACAGCAATCAGCTCGGCGACAACGGTCTTAAGATCGTAAATTTCCAGAATATGCTGGAGCAGCGCCTGAGCATCCGGTTCAGGGCTCGCCACCACCTCGTTTATTAAGACTCGCTGTTGCATAAAATTGACCAGATACAGAAAAAGGAAAATAAGCCTGAGATTATCATAAGTTGGGCAGATCTTGCGCCGCGAATCGTCTGAGCACATTGGCATTCAGCGAGTCAGGGTCTCCGCTCAATTCGGCACCCAGTTTGGCCATAAAGTGCACCAGAAAATCCGCGTTACGCTGTGCTATTTCACGACCCTTTGCCGTTTGCATGGTTTCCGGCAGCCGCAGTAACTTAGTCTGGAAATGATCAAGGGCGTAAGCTTTATCATCCAGCGCGCGACTCTCGGCAAAAGGGTCATCGGCATTGAATAGCGCGGTATTCATGGCACCAGAGACCGCAAAGACGCGCGCCAGACCTATCGCCCCCAGCGCCTCCAGGCGATCGGCATCTTGCACAATTTTGGCTTCTAGCGTTTGCGGCGCAATTTGCGCGCTAAAGCTATGCGCTTCGATAGCATGGGCAATGGCGGCATGATGTTCGGCAGGAAGCTGCGGGAAATCGCGCGATAAAATCTGTAACGTCCGCTCGGCGGATAGGAGAGAAGAACGGGCGCGGTCAGGATGATTTTTCGGCAAACTGACCAAATCGTGAAAATAGCTGGCGAAGAGAACGACGGTCAGACAAACCGACTGTCCATCGGCAATCTGCTGCGCGGACCGCCATACCCGGCGGAAATGGGCAATATCATGCGAAGCATCGCCGCCGTCATAATGTTGTTCAAACCACAACTCAATGTGTTGCTGCCATGTCGTGAGATCCATTCCATCGCTACCTAAGGATGTAAACCGATCCCCAGCATAGCAATATTACAAGCGCTCTTCCTGTTCAGCCGTGCGAGGACGCGTATACCAGGCGATGCCCCCCAATAGTAAACCCACGATACTCAGTAACAGAAAACCCAGTAGCGCTCCCAGCCATTTGCCGCTGGTAGAACCAATCTCACCGTCAAGGGTTGCCCCAGGGATGCTTTGTACTGCGCTGATGACCCAAATGTAACGCACCATCGCCCAGACAAAGTAACCGCAAAACGCGTAGAAAACCCAGAGCGCCAGTCTACCGCCAGGGCTGCGATTCATCCTTTCTTCCATAAACCACTCTCATCACACGAATAATACTAACGGCAATAACGTCATCAGACAAAACGTGACAACAGTCACATTATAACGATTTAAGTCGCACGCGATAGTCTCTGATTCGACCTTAACGCGATGAAATGGCGCTCAGTTGATCCTCGGCAATTTTGTCGTCCAGCACGATAATCATTGCTATCACATACCAAGAGGCCACATCTTATGTATCTCTCCAGGTATTTTTCTTCACGCCATTATTTTTACTCTTGCAATTTATCGCAAATACATACTTCATATTTTTATATATTACACTTACCATTCACATTGCTAATAAAACAAACCATCTAACTACATCAATGTTTCTCACTTGAAACATGCCATGATTCACTTTGTTATTAGTCTTTTGTTATGCATGAAATTGTTTATTTACTTCATCTCCCCGACGATATCCGTGCATCGCGGTTTTTTATCTCTTTCATTATCAATACATTCACTAAGAGCATAAACCTGAGCATT
>NZ_JAKCNS010000065.1 GCF_021440345.1 Kluyvera intermedia | reverse complement strand
AAGAATACCGTCGCTGACATCGTGCAACGACACAGAGCTAACGCTTAGGGTGTCATTTCGCCCTCAGCCGGAACCGACCCCTTCCTGAAAATCCTAAAGCGTTTGCGCTGTTAGCTCATTGTTTTACGTGTGGCAAAGACCTCAAAGGCGCGGCGCGTATTGCGCGGAAACTGACAGAGAATGCTATCGCCGTTCTCCGGTTTGATTTTACTGGTCTGGGAAACAGCGAAGGGGATTTTTCCAACACCAACTTCTCATCCAATATTTCGGACCTGCTTTGCGCGGTAGATTATCTCCGCCGACAGTACGAAGCGCCTTCTTTGCTCATCGGCCATAGCCTGGGGGGATCGGCCATTCTGTCTATTGCCGGCGAAGTTCCTGAGGCAAAGGCCGTTGTCACCATAGGATCACCCGGAGAACTGACACACGTAAAACGTCTTTTTAAGGATGATGTTGAAAACATTAACCAGCATGGAGCCTATCCCGTTGAGCTGGCCGGGCGGGTATTTACCTTAAAGAAACAGATGCTGGACAATATTCAGGAACACAAAATCGCTCATAAGGTGTTCGCCATGAACAAGCCTCTGCTTATTTTTCATGCGACTGAAGATGATACTGTGTTAATTGAGCAGGCCGAAAAAATATTCAAAGCAGCAAAGCATCCCAAGAGTTTCATTTCGTTGGGTAAGGCGGATCACCTTCTGACTCATGCTCAGGATGCTGAATACGTTGCCGATATCATTATATCGTGGAGCGAATGTTACCTATAAACAGAGTAAATGCGTTCAAACTCGTAGCGCAGAGGGCGATTTTCTGCAGAGATCGGACGCTGTTTATGCTGGACTGATTTTGCGATAAAGGCTTAGGCCGATGCATACAGGCGGGGCTGAATAAGGGTGAGGCCCTTGGGCGAGCATCCTTCATGCACCGGCTGAATGAAATCAGGGATCTGGGGGTGGGAGGATCAGCGTTACCACGCCACCGGCGCTGACACTACATACGGCGGCGATAACACTCTGGAATACGGTTTATATAGAAAGAACCATTGAGCCGCTTAAGCAAAAAGGAGTCCCTGTTAATGAACTGCTGGTCTCTCATCCTTCTCCACTGCTGTACAAAATATAGTCTTAGCGTGGGATAATTAATGAGATGGTCACTCCC
>NZ_JAKCNS010000064.1 GCF_021440345.1 Kluyvera intermedia | reverse complement strand
TGGGCTTTTTTGCGTCTGTATAGTGGTAAAAAATCGGATATTGTTCGCTTCCATTCCACCATATATCTCCTTCCATCAAGATGTGAAGTGGGCATCTACTAGCAAATGCCCACGAAAACTTCAGAACAGCACCGGCAATCCCAGCCCGCGTTTCACGGCATGCAGCGTCTGCTGTGTCACTTCGTGTGCCCGCTCGCTGCCCTGGCGCAGCAGCTCCATCAACTGTCCTTTGTCCTGAACCACGCTGGCGCGGCGTTCGCGGATAGGAGCCAGCAACTCCTGTAAGCAGCTCTCCAGCACATTCTTACACTGCCTGTCACCAAGGCCACCGCGCTGATAGTGGGCTTTCATCTCGGCGACAAGGGCTTTATCTGGATGGAAAGCATCCAGGTACGTGAAAACGACGTTACCCTCGATCTGCCCCGGATCGGCCACCCGCAGGTGGTTGGGGTCGGTATACATGGCGCTTACCGCCTGGTGGATCTCGCTTTCACTGGCGGAAAGGGTCAGCGTATTGCCTAACGATTTCGACATCTTCGCGCCACCATCGATACCCGGCAAACGGCTTACATCGCTCAGCAGCGCTTTACAGTGGCGCAGCACCGGCGTGGTCGTCAGGCTATTCATTTTGTGCACAATCTCGTTGGTTTGCTCAATCATTGGCAGCTGGTCGTCGCCCACAGGCACAAAGTCTGCGTTGAAAGCGGTAATGTCGGCGGCCTGGCTTATAGGATAGGCCATAAAACCCACCGGCAGCGCGCTGGAAAAGCCTTTCTGCGCAATCTCGTTTTTGACCGTCGGATTACGCTCGACGCGGGCGACGGTGACGATATTCATATATAGCGCGGTCAGCTCAGCCAGCGCAGGGAGGGCTGACTGCAGGCAAATGGTAGTGCGTTTTGGATCGATGCCGACGGCCAGATAATCGGCCATCACTTCAAGGATGTTGTGGCTGATTTTCTGCGGATTGCTGCCGTTATCCGTCAGCCCCTGAAGATCGGCAATCAGGATAAACTGTTGATGTTCATGCTGAAGTTCGACGCGCAGGCGCAGAGAACCAACATAGTGGCCAAGATGCAGTTGCCCAGTTGGACGGTCGCCGGTCAGGATTGTGTGGGTGGTGTTCATCAGAGACTCCTCATCATGCATTGAGCCGAAAGACGCCACTGAGAAACAACAAAGCCGCCTTTCGGCGGCTTCTGGAAAATAGGTAACGTAACCCGTGCCGCCTGTTATGCAGGCAGCCACCAACGGTTTGAGCGAAGGACGGTCACATTTGTGTTCATCTTTTTATCCTGCCACCAAACGGGGGCGGTTGTCCACTCTTGGATCCTGTGATTTCGTTAAGCGGAAGAGGGAGGTTTGTCGCAACCACCAAAAATAATGCGTGAGGTAAATGATATCTCCCAAGTTTTATATTTATTGTCTTTATTGAAATAATATATATCCGATAAATATACAAACCGATTTCATTTTACGTACTCAAGGATGACTTTTTAATGATAATAGATTAGACGGTCCTAATGCTGTAGGAATGATAAAGTGTCATTTTTATCGTATCTAAAACGAAATGATGCGTTTACTGGCTATCGTTATGATTAATTTCGTAGGCTTGGTATTTTTTATTGATTGAATCGAACGATATTTACGAAACAATACCAACGCATTGCTTTACAAGAATTTATTTGTTTCTAGAATGACTATTGATGCCATAACCCTTTAAACCAATCAACTTACCTTCAGCATGAAAAAAACATTATTAGTGACTGCACTATTTTGTGCCCTGCTGACTTCGGGCGTTGCGGTGATATTTTTCATTTATGAAATTGGCTCGGATGATAGCGAATTGTGCCGCCATGACTTCTCCCGCAAAGCACTATTAATGGTTAAAGACGACTATTTACGAGGCCGTTTTCCCCACTGGTATCGTGAAAAAAGTACCCTCGGTACCCTGACGCCAGAATTAGTTTTTGGCGAAGTGACCATTGAAGACGATGAATATCGCGTACCGTTCGTCGCCAAAGGCCCCGCCACCACCCTTGCCCGTATCGGCTTTGTTGACTGTGTGTCGATGGATGTGGAATACATCGCCGGAAAGTAGGGCCATTGTGCATTCCATGCGGTTTACCGATTACGTTCCTTGATACTTACCATGGTAAGTATTATCGTGCTGGTACGAAATAATCGGAGATTGTCATGACTGAAGATGAACTGTTTGCCCGCCGCCCGATGGGGATGCGTATGGCGATGGTTGTACGCCAATGGCGATCTATCATCGATCATGCGATTACCGATACCGGCCTGACCCAGTCCAGTTGGACGGTGCTGATGCAGCTTCATCAGCTGGGCGATAACGTGTCGGTGAGCGAGCTAGCGGAAATGCAGGGCATTGAGCTGCCGCCGCTGATGCGCACGCTCACGCTGCTGGAGCAGCAGGGCTATCTGCTGCGCACGGTTTCGCCGTATGACAAACGCATTCGCCTGCTGACGCTCACCGATGAAGGTCGGTCCGTACTCCAGACGCTAAATCAGGTGATTGAAGCGTTCCAGACCCGGGTATCACACGATATCCCCGCCGAAGACATCGCGAAGTTTAGCGACACCCTGAATCACATTGCCTGCAATCTGCGGATTATCCGCGAAGAGAATAACAAAACCGAATAACACCATGATGACGCCAGAACAAAAGTTTGCCCGCTGGGTAAGGGTCAGTATTGTCTCTTTCCTGCTGATGTTTGCCTATTTTATCGTCGCTGATATCTGGATCCCGCTCACCCCGGACTCCACGGTGATGCGCGTGGTCACGCCGATCTCCTCGCGTGTGTCCGGCTACGTTTCGCAGGTCTACGTGCACAACAACAGCGCAGTGAAAAAAGGCGATCTGCTGTATGAGCTCGATCCCACGCCGTTCCAGAATAAAGTCGATGCTGCCACGCTGGCGCTGGCGCAGGCCAAACTGAGCAACCAGCAGCTTGATGCGCAAATTGCCGCCGCCGAAGCGAACCTGAAAACCGCGCAGCTCACCGCGCGTAACGATCGGGTGACCTACGATCGCTATCAGCGTTTAAGCAGCATGCAGAACGTCTCGCAGGCGGATCTCGATAAAGTGCGTACTACCTGGCAGACCAGCGAACAGTCGGTCACCGCGCTGCACGCCACCATTTACAATCTGCAAATCCAGCGCGGTGAACGTGACGATAATCGCAATGTGACGCTGAAGCAGTATCAAACCACGCTTCAGGAAGCGCAGTTGAACCTCGGCTGGACGAAGATCCGCGCCGAAGCGGATGGTACCGTCAGCAACCTGCAGTTGAGCCCAGGGCTGTACGCGGCAGCAGGCAGCGCAGTGATGGCTGTGGTGAATCAAAACACCGATATCGTCGCCGATTTCCGCGAAAAGAGCCTGCGTCATACCAAACAGGGTACCGATGCGGCGGTAGTCTTTGATGCGTTTCCCGGGAAAGTTTTTGCCGCGAAAGTGACCAGCAGCGATGCCGGTATTCTCGCAGGCCAGGAAGCGGTAAACGGCGAGCTGTCCCAGCCCGAGCAATCGACTCGCTGGGTGCGTGACGCGCAGCGTATGCGTATTCACGTCGCCCTCGATGAACCGCTGGAGAAAACGCTGCCGACCGGTGCACGCGCCACGGTGCAGCTCTACAACAGCGAAGGCGCTTTTGCCCGCTTCTTCTCCGGGCTGCAAATCCACCTGATTAGCTGGCTGCACTATGTCTATTAACACCCTCGCGCAGGTCTTTACCCCTCACGGAAACATCGTCTATACGGCGAATGATTTCCGTCAGACCATGCGCATTTCTATCGCCGGGACGATTGCGCTGAGCATTTCGACCTTTTACGACACCCACTACGGCGTCTTCTTTGTGGTTTATCCACTGCTACTGATGTCGCTGGTGCCGGTGTTTAATCGCCACGTCGCCAAACAATTTATCTTCAGCGCATCGTTAAACTGCCTCGAAATGGTGCTGATCATCGGTTATCTGAGCCAATGGCCGGTGATCATGACGGTGGCGGTGTTCGCACTGTACGTGGTGCGCTTTCGCTTTATGAGTAAAGGGCCGCTGTTTTTATTTGGCTCGATGGGCGTGGTGTGCCAAAGCGTGATGCTCAACTTTATGAGCTATCCCACCGCCAACTGGCATACGCTGCTGTTTTCTAACATCGAAGCTAGCGTGATGGCGGTGGCGCTGAGCGCGCTGCTGCATTACCTGATCCCGGATGTGGAAGCGCGTAAGCCGTCGCCGCTGATTGAAAAAGACGCCGCCCGCGTGCGTCACGAATCGCTGCTCTCCGGCACCGTGGCGACGATAATCTTCGTCGTTTTCCAGATAAGCGATCTGAGCGATTCGCTCTCGGCGCTGATGGCAGGGATCCTGATCCTCTTCCCGATGCACTATCGCGGCGCGGTCATCAGCTCAATCTGGCGCGTGGCGGGCGTGGTGCTGGCCTGTCTGTATATTCTGGTGGTACAGCTGATCCTCTACGATCACAGCAGCCATATGCTGCTGATGATGCCGCTGATTGGCCTTGGCCTTGCCTTTAGCGCACGGCTGCACGTGATGGAAAAAGTCGGCGCGGGCGTGGGGTTTGCCAGTATCACCACCATCGGCATTATGTTCGGCCAGAACCTCCAGCCGGATGGCGACCTGGTGTTCAGCGATCTCTACCGCGCAACCTCGGTGACGGTATCGCTGCTAGCGACCCTGACGATGGTCTTTATCCTCCATCGGCTGCTCAACTGTTTTGCACCAACGCGATTTATTGTGAAGTAGCTCACTTCAGAACGCTGATTCTTCTCCCTCATCTGTGCTTACAATAGCCGCTCGCCGTAGTGGCCTGAGGGAGAAGATGATGTGGAAGACGCGCGCGCTGGAGCTCAATAACCAGGAGTTCTGGAACTGGGATAAAGCCTGTGAGCTAGTGCAATGGGCGGTTCGCCATGATTTTAATACCGTAGTGGTCGGCCAGGTCGATCTGTTCGACAAGCTGGTTTCCCCCAAAGGCTACACCCCGCATCAGTACAACGATCGCCTCTCCAGCCAGCAGCGCGCTCGCTGCGTCTACCTCAACCGGCTGGCCGGCTACTGCCAGAAAAACGGGCTGAAATTCTATCTTCAGGCAAAAGAACTCAGTTTTCCGGCCGACTTGCTGGCGGCGCATCCGCAGCTGATTGATAAAGACGGCAGCATACGTTTCGATGTCGAATTCTGGTGCCAGTACCTGGCGGATAAGCTCACCCTGTTGTGCCAGCAAATTCCGGCAATGAGCGGGCTGCTGGTGGCGCTTTCCAACACCGACGGCTTGCTGCCGATCTCCCGGCCGAACTGGGAACTGACCGGCCAGGACGATCCCTCTCCGCATATCGATCCCCGCAGTCTGTCCCGCTATAGCCAATGCTTTAGCGCGATGGCGCGTGCGGTGATGCGGGAGAACAAACACCTGGTGCTGCGTGCCTTCCCGGCGGGCAACCACGATATCAGCAATGTGATGGAGGCCATCCGCACGTTGCCTTCCTGTGTGTCGGTTTCTATCAAACTGACGCCGGAACGCTTCTGGCCAACGTTTCCCAATAACCCTGCGCTGGTGGATGTGGAAGACCGCGACGTATGGGTCGAACTGGATCTGGTGGGGGAAGAGGTGGGCTGGGGCGTGCTGCCGTTCCCGCGTATTGATGAACTGCAGGGACGCCTGCTGTGGTGCCGGGGCAATGCCGCCATTACCGGTGCCGTGTGCAAAACCAGCTGGGAAGGGGTCGACAATCACTGGGTGATGGGGACGCTTAGCGAATGTAATCTCGTGGCCTGTAGCCAGATCCTGGCGCGGGAAAATGAGCATCTGACCCACGCGGCGTTGCTCACCTACTGGCTGGATGAGAGCTACGGCTGGCGCCCTGATGAGGCGACGTTTGACGAGTTTCAGCAACTGCTGGCGCAGGCGGGGCAGGTGTTGTATCAGGCCATCTATGTGCGCGACCACGTTTTTCATCGCCACAGTCAGGTGCCGGAAAGCTATGGCCAGGCGGTCTGGAGCCTGTACGGACAGCTCAATCGCAACCACTGGCTGCCGGGCTCCGAGCGGGATATCTTTTTCAGCGCCAGTGACGTGGGCATCTCTGGGCGTAACCTGTCGCTGATTGCCGAAGAGAAAGACCGTGCCTACCAGGCGGCGCAGACTCTGCGCGAGCAGGCGCTGGCTTTTGCTGACCGTGCGGCGTTTCCCTTCTCGCTGCATCGGCGCTGGCTTGAAGAGTGGCAGGGCTTTGACCTCTACTGCCTGCTGTTCCGTCATGCGCAAAAAGCCTTCTTCACCCTCCATTTTGCCCGGCTGGTGGAAAACAGCTGGAGCATGCGGGAGATTTGCCAGGTGAATCTCCAGGAGCTGTACCGCTGCGCTTCCGAGATGGACAGCTTCTGTGCCCAGCATGCGGAGGCGTCTCCAGGGTTGCATGTTCTGTTCGACCCCACGCGCGTCCGCATGCTGGCAGATAGCCTGAGCCATGAGCTGACGCTGCTGAAAGGCTAAAACGTGATGATTGTCACTGTTTGTGGCTGCCCGTAAACCGGGAAACGTGAGTTTTCCCGGCTCTCACGGCGGTAGCGGATTTTAAGAAGTGATGCCCGTCACATTTTATCTTCCCCTCCAACGCAGAGTGTGAATAACCAGTCAGTTCCATCAAACCGTCCCCGCAGACGCATAGCGCGCTTCCCGCCCTTTCTTTGACAATGTCGCCCATTCACCAAGCGGTTACTGAGGGGATTTACATGAGGCTGGTAGCGGGCGAGGCGCTGACGCGTTTTACGGTTTCGGCGCCGCATAATGAGCGGTTTGCCGAGTTTTTCACGGGCGAGGCGCGGGATGCGGCGATGGATTATCACTTCGCCAACGGTAAAGGTCCGGCGGAGGATTCTTTTTGCCGGCGTATTTTCCGCCGCGACGTCGCCCGGCGTGAAGTCTCACCGGAACGTGCGTTACCGGCCGCCGCGGTGACCTACACCGGGGCCAGCGATACCGTGACCTTTTCCGGCGTGCAGCCCGTTGCCACCCATAGCCAGCGTTGGCTGCGCGTCACGCTGCATGCCGCGAAAGCTGGCCGTTACCCGTTTGAGATAGCCACCTGCGGCGGCGTCCGTATCTGGTGCAACGGCGTACAGGCCGCCTGCTTTACGCCATTTACCCGCAACACGCTGCAAACGACGTCCGTCGAACTAGCCCTTCAGCCCGGTGATAACGCGCTGCTTATTCATCTCGATGAGTTGTTTGAGCGTGACACCCTTTTTGCTTTCCGCATGACTTATCTTGCGGGTGAACCGCTGGAAGCCGAGCTGCCAGAGATGAATAACGCCGATGCCAATACCTTGCGGGCGTTTATGGATTCGCTACCGGCGAGCGTGGTTACTCGCCATTCAACGTTCCATCTTCCGTGTCTGGCCGATATCAGCCTGACGCTAAGCGGCGCGGTTTACAGCCTGGGCAACGACTGTATCGCCACCTGTCCGCTGGATTTTGGTTCGCTGAAAACGGGTCATAATGGGCTGGTCCTCCCGCTCCCGGAAACGCTTGGTATCGGCCACTATCGACTGGAACTCACCGCCTCGCTGGGCGATGTGGTCATGAGCCGCAGCCTGAGCGCCACTGTGCTGAGTGACGTGCCACTACCCGGCGGGGAAGGTGTGCTGGAAACACGCAAGCGCGAAGCACTTAGCTATATTGCCCGACACGGTGTACCGCGCACCGGCCGACTACTGGCGATGCTGCACGTTGGTGAGAACGGCCCACAGGCGCAGGAACTGCTCATCACTACGCTACAGCGCATCAGCGCCCGCCAGGACTGCTCGGATTTCTCCATGGTGCCGCTGCTGTGGATTTGGCGTGATTTTCATGGCGAACATTTCCCGGCGGTGCTGTGGAAGCGCGTGCGCTCCGCCATCCTCGGCTATCGCTATTGGTATGACGAACAGGGCAACGACGTGATGTGGTTCTGGAGTGAAAACCACGCGCTGTGCTTCCACGTCGCCCAGTATCTGGCCGGGCAGATGTTCCCGGATGAGCTGTTTATCGCCTCCGGCCGCAGGGGGCGAGAGCAGATGGCGATTGCCAGCCAGCGTCTGCACACCTGGTTTGACGCCGTGGAACAGCAGGGGTTCGTGGAGTGGAATTCCGCCCCTTATTATCCGGTGGACTACATTGGCCTGTTCGCGCTCTATCAGCTGGCCGAGGATGCCGCGCTGCGC
This sequence comes from Kluyvera intermedia, assembly GCF_021440345.1. GTDB lineage: Bacteria > Pseudomonadota > Gammaproteobacteria > Enterobacterales > Enterobacteriaceae > Kluyvera > Kluyvera intermedia_A. Next base: position 25,826 of record NZ_JAKCNS010000064.1, on the reverse strand, counting down.
CAGCGCGCCCATCGGCTGATCGACCGCCTGATGCTAACCAGCGCGCTGCACTATCAGTCCGGTATTGCGGCCGGCACCATGGGACGGGTGTATGAAAAAGAGCTGCTCGCCAGCCCACTTACTGAGCTTTCCGCTTTTGGCCACGTGGCGTGGGGCGGCGGGCATGCTAACCGCAAATGCGCCTCGCTGCCGTTTTTCTGCTTGAGTGACTACGCGCCACCGGTGGAGACGGCGCACTACGCCCGCTTGCGCCATGGGGCGCTGAGCGCGCATTACCAGTGCGGCGGCGGTAATATCGTGGCGTGGAAACAGCCGACGGTCAGCCTCTCCAGCTGCGTTGATCACCATAGCGGTGAACGTGGGCATCAGCAGCATCTGGTTGATGTGCAGTTTGCCACTCGCCCCGACGCGCGTTTGTGGATCAACCATCCTGGTGATGTGCAGCCGGGCAGCGAAGCGCGCCCCTCCTTCTGGGCGGGTAATGGCGTACTGCCGCGCGTGATGCAGGTGAACAACCGGGCGCTGATGCTGTGGCGGTTGCCTGAAGGCGAGCGCCTGAACTGGACCCATCTCCACCTTGCTGCGGAAGCCTTTGATGAGGTGCGCCCGCTGGCGCAGGGCTACGCGGTACGTGCCGGCAACGCTTTTGCGATGATCCTTTGTTCGCAGCCGTTAATCGTCAATGGCGATGAAGTGCGTGCCGAAGGGCACCACGTTGCGTGGTGGCTGGAAGTGGCCGAGGGCGATGAACAGGCGTTTCGCGCCTTCTGCCAGCGCGGCGATGCGCTGCGTATTGCGCTGCAGGGCGATAGCGCTCGGGTTATTGATGCCAGCCGTACCGTGATGCAGCTGAGCTGGCAGGGTGAATGCCAGGACGACGGCGTAAATGCCGCCTTCCCTACGCTCACCGGCAATGAACTTCAGGTTGTTTTTTCAGGAGAATCACAATGAACAACGCCGCGTTAAATACCCTGCTGGAGCAGGTGGTGCAGGGTTTCTGTCGCCTGAAAAATATCGGTGAAGTGGGCAACGGTGGCGAAGGTTTTGCCATCCACTTTGAAGAGTGGGAATGGGAAGTGGGCGTTGGCCTTTACGGTTTCTGGCAGTATGCGCGTCAGCAGGGTGACGAGGGTTTGCAACAATCGATCCTTGCCTGGTACGAAGGCCAACTGGCGAAAGGGCTACCGGAGATCCAGATCAATACCACCGCCCCGATGATCACCCTGGCGCTGGTGGCCGGGCATACCGGGCGGCAGGATCTGCTGGCGGTCGTGAATCATTGGGCCGACGATCTGCTGCGCACTTTGCCGAAAACCGAAGAGGGCGGCTTCCAGCACGTGGTCAAGGAGCAGCCCAACACCGGCCACCTGTGGGACGACACGCTGTTTATGACCTGCCTGTTCCTCGGTACCGCGGGTGTGGTGCTAAAGCGCAAAGATCTGATTGACGAAGCGTCGTACCAGTTCCTGTTGCATACCCGCTATCTGTGCGAGCCGGCGAGCGGCCTGTGGTATCACGGCTGGACGTTTGTCGGTCAACACCATTTCTCCAAAGCCTTCTGGGGACGCGGTAATGCCTGGATAACCGTGGCTATTCCGGAGTTTATCGCGCTGCTGGGCGACAGCCTCGACGCCAGCGTGCAGCGCTATTTGTCGGCGGTGGTGGCGCGTCAGGTGAATACGCTTTGTGATGTGCAGGCCGACAACGGCATGTGGCATACGCTGCTTGACGATCCGCTTTCCCCGCAGGAATCTTCCGCCACCGCTGGGATCGCCTACGGCATGCTGCGCGGTGTGCGCATGGGGATCCTCGACGAGAAAGTGGCCGATCATGCGCTGCGGGCGTGGCACGCACTGCGCGACAGGATCGACGAGCGCGGGATCGTGCTGGAAGCGTCAAAAGGGACGATGGTCGGTCCGGATCTCCAGTACTACTGCGATATTGCTATGGCACCCGTGCCGTACGCGCAGGCGCTGATGATGCTATTGCTGCTGGAGCTTCAGCAGGAGAGATGGCAGTAGTGACAACCGTGGCGCAGCGTTTTGGACAGCGCTGCGCCGGTTTAAATGCCTAACTCTCGCGTGTAGACCCGCGATGACTCGCCCCATGGGTGATAGCCCAGACCGTTGAAAACGAAGCCCGCTTTCTCGTAAAACCCTTCGATATCGGTGCACAGATGCAGCTGGTCAAACCCCAGTTCGCGGGTGTGCTGGGCGATATGGTCAATCAGCCGGCGGGCCAATCCCTGCTGGCGATAATCGGGGTCGATATAGAGCGCGCACAGCCACGGGTAGAGCTCGCCGCGGCTGATAAAATCGTTCGTAATCAGTCCCGCGCAGCCGATAATCCGCTCGCCGTCCTGCAGCCAGTACCACTGCGGCAACGGATTTTTCGCCCCCGGCGTGCGGCGCAGCGCGTCGTCGTAAACCATCATCGATTCTTCCGATGCCCATTGCTGCTGGAAGTAGGCGATAACCGCTGCCATTTTCTGTGGGTGTTCGCGCAGAGAATAAATCACAGTGTGTTGAGTCATAAAATTTTCTTCACATCCATCTCTTCCTGAATGCGCTCGCTCCACGCTAAATGGGTGCGAATCGCCTCCTCGATCCCGGCGTTGTAAAAGGCCGGGCCCAGTTTATCGATAACGAAATCGACAAAAAATTCGGCGTCGAACTGTTCCAGCTCCAGCTCAAAATGTTCTGAGCAGTAGTCGGAAAGCTGGTCGCGCAGCCGTTCGCGCTCGGCGGGGGTGAGGGTGATTTCCGTGGTCATAAGGACTCCTGTCAGCAAGATAAACGGTAGGCCGGATAAGGCGTAGGGTATCAGGCAATGTACCCGGTTCTGGCGCACATTGTAGATTGAGATGCCCGGCGTTTCCCCTAATTCATTGGCTTAGGGGAATGGGTTATCCCGCCTGACAGCTATCAATATCACAAAGTCGACTTTGTCACCCGGCGGAATATTTCTATATTCGGGTTTCTGACCATTTAAAGGGGCGCAATCATGACTGCTGTGAAGACTGCTGATACCGATTTTCCTTTATTAAATTTACGTCGCGTGGCGGGCAATATCGGCGCGGAGATCCGCGACATTCATCTTTCCGCAGACCTGGATGCCGAGACGTTTGCTCAGGTGGAGGCGGCGCTGGTCAAATATAAAGTGCTGTTCTTCCGTCAGCAGGGCCATCTCACCGATGCTGAACATCAGGCCTTCGGCGCGCGGTTTGGCAAGATTGTGCCTCACCCGACGGTACCGTCCCCGGAAGGCACCAAACTGTTTGAACTCGACGCCTCGAAAGGCGGTGGCCGCGCCGACTCCTGGCACACCGACGTCACCTTCGTTGACGCGTTCCCGAAAATTTCTATTCTGCGCGGCGTCACCATCCCGGAATACGGCGGCGACACCGTGTGGGCCAACACCGCCCGCGCCTATGAACAGTTGCCGGAGACCTTAAAACGCTTCGTCGACACCCTGCGCGCGGTGCACAGCAATGACTATGACTACGGCGCCGAGCGCACGGTAGTGGAAACGCACCGTCTGGCGCACCATCAAAAGGTATTCGTCTCTGCGCTGTGGGAAGCCGAACACCCGGTGGTGCACGTCCACCCGGTTAGCGGCGAACGCGCGCTGCTGCTGGGGCACTTTGTGAAACGGCTGGTGGGCTTTAGCTCGCGCGAGTCTGCACAGCTGTTCGAGCTGCTGCAAAACCGTATTATCCGCCTCGATAACACCGTGCGCTGGCAGTGGCAGCAGGACGACGTGGTGATTTGGGACAACCGCAGCACCCAGCACTATGCGGTGAACGACTACGGTACCCAGCCGCGCGTCGTGCGTCGGGTGACGGTCGAAGGTGAGATTGCAGTCGGCGTCGACGGCAGTAAAAGTCGCACGGTTTCAAGGCCACAGGATGCGGCGAATAGCGCTGAATCAGCGGTTAGCGCCGCCTCTTAATCTTTCTGGTGGGCGGTGGACCTATCTCACTCCATCGCCACCTTCACCGCCTCCCCCAGCTGCACCATCACCTCGCGATGTTTCTCAATCGGCGGCAGCGCGCAGTTGATCCGCAGGCAGTTTCTGTATTTTCCCGAAGCCGAGAACAGCGATCCCGGTGCCACCTGGATCTTCATCCGGCACAGCTGTTTCGCCACGCACACCATATCTACCTGCTCGGGCAGCTCGACCCACAGCATATAGCCGCCCAGCGGGCGCGTGACGCAGATCCCGCAGGGGAAAAACTCGCGCAGCCAGCAGGTGTAGATCTCCATGTTGCGCTGGTAGATCTGCCGCATCCGGCGGACGTGGCGGTGGTAGTGGCCTTCACGAATAAAGTTGGAGGCGGCCAGCTGCGTCGAGGGGACGTTGGTGCCGTTGGCGGCGTATTTCATCTGTAGCAGCTTGTCGTAGTAGCGGCCAGGGGCTATCCAGCCGATGCGCAGTCCGGGAGCAATAGTTTTGGTAAACGAACTGCAGAGCATCACCCGGCCGTCGATATCCCATGAGTGAATGGTGCGCGGGCGCGGGTATTCGGTTGCCAGCTCACCGTAGATATCATCTTCAAAAATAACGATATCGTAGCGCTGGGCGAGATTCAGCACCGCGCGCTTGCGGGCGTCGGGCATGATGAAACCCTGCGGGTTGTTGCAGTTGGGGACGAGGATCACCCCTTTGATCGGCCACTGATCTAACGCCATTTCCAGCGCTTCGACGCTGATCCCGGTATTGGGATCGGTGGGGATCTCTATCGCTTTCAGCCCCAGACCGCGCAGCAGCTGCATGGTGCCGTAGTAGGTGGGGGATTCGACGGCGATGATGTCGCCGGGCTGGCACACTGACAGCAGCGCCAGCGATAGTGCGCTGTGGCAGCCGCTGGTGATGATCAGATCGTCGGCGTTGACTACCGATCCGCCGTCGAGCATCAGGCGGGCGATCTGTTCGCGAAGCTCGCGGCGACCGGCCAGCTCGTCGTAGCTCAGCACGTCGACGATATTGTGCTGTATCACGCGGCTCATTTCGCGCCACAGCGGCTTCAGGCTTGGCTGGGTGACGTCCGGTGAGCCGCCGCCGAAGGGAATAATCGACTTATCGTTACGGGCGTCCAGCATGTTCAGCACCTGATCCCACTGGGTGATTTCTACCGGGCGCTGCACCGGGCGCGACATCGGTGGTACCGGAGGCTGGGCCTTCTGCGGCGCAACGAAGTAGCCGGATCGCGGCTGCGGGGTGATCAGCTGGCGCTGTTCCAGCGTCTGATAGGCCTGCTGTACGGTGCTGATGCTGACGCCGTGTTCCTGGCTCAGGCTGCGTACGGAGGGGAGTTTTTCGCCGTGGCGATACAGCCCTTGTTCAATACGTTCGGCCAGCAGATTGGCCAGATGTTGGTAACGCGTCATCGCTGTATCCCCAGTTATCGCCATACAGATTAAAAAACCAGTACAGTCAGGCGACAAAAACCGCACGCAGATACCGTTTTAGCGAATCTGTATGTTAAATAAAAGTGTTTTTTGAATCTGTATTGTTCGACGGGAAATACGTGAAGATAAAGCCTCTGACAAGGTGAGGAGGTGGAGTATGGAATTTCACGAGAATCGGGCAAGACAGCCGTTTATCGGCTTTGTATTGGTGTGGCGCTTTATCAAAAAACAGGTGATTTTGTGGCAAACGCGGCGCATTTTGCAGGGAATGAGCGATGAACAGCTAAAAGATGTCGGGCTGCGTAGAAACGATGTGTATTAAAGGGAGATAGGGCGACAGCTGCTCTTTGTCGCCCTATGCGTCTTATCCCACAAAGGCGTGCCACAAAACTCAGCCGCCGAAGACCAGCAGAATACTGCCCGCCAGGCGTTCAATCCTCCAGATAAGATGCTTAAGACGGTGCTGCACCTGCGGTAACGCAATCAGCATGACCAGCAGCAGATCCCACAGCAGCACCACGGTGGCCATCCAGATCCCGCAGGCCGAACAGCGCATCGTCGCGGAGAAGCTGCTGGCCAAAGTCGAGTGGCGTGTCGATATACAGCATGTGATAGCTGCGTGGCTGCCCCTGCAGCGGGTTACAGCTGTGCGGCGCGTTGGCCGGGATCACGATGAGATCGCCGGGTGCCAGCAGATATTCCTGTCCCTGGCAGATGCAGCGAGTGTTCCCTTCAAGGATTGCACCGATCGACAGCTGAACATGGCTGTGGCGTTTGTACGCCTGAGTGCTCTGCCAGGTGCTGCGCAGCTCAAGCCCGGGCGTGCGGATGAAGGTCTGGTGGATTTCGCGCGGTGTGGTCATGGGCTCGTCCTTGTGGGTTTATTTTTATATACCACATCCAGACGGTATCGGCAGGGCTATGCAAGTAAAAGCAAAATTGAAATGATTCGCTTTAGATCACATTTAGTTATTTATTGTATCAATAATTCATATCACAACTCACAGTTCGCGTGGAAACTATTCGCATGAAATACATTAAATCAATGTGATTGCTAGTATCAATTCGCTAATCATACACCTGCAAGAGGATACAATGAAAAATAGAAATCGTATGATCGTGAACGGTATTATGACTTCCCTGATCTGTTGTTCTAGCCTGTCAGCGCTGGCGGCAAGCCCGCCAACCGAGGTTAAGATCGTTCGCGATGAATACGGCATGCCGCATATTTACGCCGATGATACCTATCGACTGTTTTACGGCTATGGCTACGTGGTGGCGCAGGATCGCCTGTTCCAGATGGAAATGGCGCGCCGCAGTACTCAGGGGACCGTCTCCGAGGTGCTGGGCAAAGCGTTCGTCAGTTTTGATAAAGATATTCGCCAGAACTACTGGCCGGATTCCATTCGCGCGCAGATAGCCTCCCTCTCCGCTGAGGATAAATCCATTTTTCAGGGCTATGCCGATGGCATGAATGCGTGGATCGATAAAGTGAACGCCAGCCCCGATAAGCTGTTACCGCAGCAGTTCTCCACCTTTGGTTTTAAACCAAAGCATTGGGAACCGTTTGATGTGGCGATGATTTTTGTCGGCACCATGGCGAACCGTTTCTCTGACAGCACCAGCGAGATTGATAACCTGGCGCTGCTGACGGCGCTGAAGGATAAGTACGGCAAGCAGCAGGGCATGGCGGTCTTTAACCAGCTGAAATGGCTGGTGAATCCTTCCGCGCCAACCACCATTGCGGCGCAGGAAAGCGCCTATCCGCTGAAGTTTGATCTGCAAAACACGCAAACGGCGGCGCTGCTGCCGCGCTACGACCAACCGGCACCGATGCTCGATCGCCCGGCAAAAGGGGCCGATGGCGCGCTGCTGGCGCTGACTGCCGATAAGAACCGGGAAACTATCGCCGCGCAGTTCGCGCAAAGCGGCGCTAACGGCCTGGCTGGCTACCCGACCACCAGTAATATGTGGGTGATTGGCAAAAACAAAGCCCAGGATGCGAAGGCCATTATGGTCAATGGGCCGCAGTTTGGCTGGTATGCCCCGGCGTACACCTACGGTATCGGCCTGCACGGCGCGGGCTATGACGTCACCGGCAATACGCCGTTTGCCTATCCTGGCCTCGTTTTTGGTCACAACGGCACTATTTCATGGGGATCCACCGCCGGTTTTGGCGATGATGTCGACATCTTTGCCGAAAAACTCTCCGCTGATAAGCCGGGCTATTATCAGCATAACGGCGAGTGGGTGAAGATGTTGAGCCGCAAAGAGACCATCGCAGTCAAAGACGGCCAGCCGGAATCCTTTACCGTCTGGCGCACGCTGCACGGCAACGTCATCAAAACCGATACCGCGACGCAGACCGCCTATGCGAAAGCGCGCGCCTGGGATGGCAAAGAGGTGGCGTCCATGCTGGCGTGGACGCACCAGATGAAGGCCAAAAACTGGCAGGAGTGGACGCAGCAGGCGGCCAAACAGGCGCTGACCATCAACTGGTACTACGCCGATGTGAACGGCAATATCGGCTATGTGCATACCGGCGCCTATCCGGATCGCCAGCCCGGCCACGACCCGCGCCTGCCGGTTCCTGGCACCGGAAAATGGGACTGGAAAGGGCTGCTGTCGTTTGATTTGAACCCGAAAGTGTATAACCCGCAGTCGGGCTATATCGCCAACTGGAACAACTCGCCGCAAAAAGACTACCCGGCCTCCGATCTGTTCGCGTTCCTGTGGGGCGGAGCGGATCGCGTCACTGAGATCGACACGATCCTCGATAAGCAACCGCGCTTCACCGCCGATCAGGCGTGGGATGTGATCCGCCAAACCAGCCGTCGGGATCTCAACCTGCGCCTGTTTTTACCGACGCTGAAGGAAGCCACCGCGAGTCTGGCGGAAAACGATCCGCGCCGCCAGCTGGTGGATAAACTGGCGACCTGGGACGGTGAAAACCTTGTCAACGATGACGGAAAAACCTATCAGCAACCGGGTTCAGCGATTCTCAACGCCTGGCTGACCAGTATGCTCAAACGCACGGTGGTTGCTGCGGTCCCGGCGCCGTTTGGCAAGTGGTACAGCGCCAGCGGCTATGAAACCACGCAGGACGGGCCAACCGGCTCGCTGAACATCAGCGTCGGAGCGAAGATCCTTTACGAAGCTCTGCAGGGCGATAAGTCGCCAATCCCGCAGGCGGTCGATCTGTTTGGCGGGAAACCGCAGCAGGAAGTGGTTCTGGCGGCGCTGGACGACGCCTGGCAGACGCTGTCAAAACGCTATGGTAACGACGTCACCGGTTGGAAAACCCCGGCCATGGCGCTTACCTTCCGGGCCAATAACTTCTTCGGCGTGCCGCAGGCGGCAGCAAAAGAGGCGCGGCATCAGGCGGAGTACCAGAACCGCGGCACGGAAAATGACATGATTGTCTTCTCGCCAACCTCGGGGAATCGCCCGGTTCTCGCCTGGGATGTGGTTGCACCGGGGCAAAGTGGTTCTATCGCCCCGGATGGTAAGGCCGATAAACACTATGACGATCAGCTGAAAATGTACGAGAGCTTTGGCCGCAAATCGCTGTGGTTAACGTCTCAGGAAGTTGACGAGCACAAAGAGTCTCAGGAGGTTCTGCAGGTTCAGCGGTAATGCTTTGGCATCCCCCGGCTTCTTATGCGGGGGCGAGGTTGGAAACCTGATTGCACGCGACAAACCAAGTGTTCTGCCAGTGTGATTGGGAATTAAAGAGTTTGTTAGCCAGAAGCAGGTGGCCGCACATCGCGAATGGCGCACATAAAAAACCTGCCTTCCGGCTAACATCGTTCACTTAAGCAAAGCGATTAGGGGAAACGCCGGGATTGGGTTCCCGGAGGGACGCCAAACCCGGTGGTCGCCCCGGGTATCTCAATCTTAAACTGACGGTGTTAGCCTTCTGGCAGGTTTTTTATCAGGTACGTATGCGTTTCTGTTTTATCAGAAAGTCACGCCGCCGCCCACATAGGCACCGTCAACCAGGGTGTGACCAGGACGACCGTCTTTGCCATCAACGCTCACGTGGCGGTAGCCCACTTTCAGGGTCAGCGGAGTGATTGGGGTCCAGCTTACGCCGCCGTTGGCTTCAACGTAGTTTTTGACGCTATTGTTCAGCCCTTCTGGCGCGACATAGCCTTCACCAAACACATTGATGCTGTCGGTTACCGCAACGCTAACGCCGCCGCCGATTGGGAATGCTACGCCGTTATCGCCTTTTTTCGGCCCGATGTAGATGGCTTTCGCGCCGGCATTCAGCATCACCGGGCCCACTTCGAGGTTATAGCCTGCACCGACGCCGCCGGTCTGAGTACCATCATCGGTATTCTTGAGCCAGTTACCTTCGGTATACAGGCCGGATGAAGATTTACCCATTTCAACATTCAGATTGGTGAAGTTTTTACCCTGCTCAATGCTGCCCCCCATGGCCAGTGCGGAACCGGATACGGCGGTCAGAGCGGAAAGGAGAAGGACATTAAGCTTTTTCATGGTGTATACCTCGTCATCAGAATTAATCTGCGGACACCTTAACAATCATTGTTTACCGCTGCAAATGTGAGGTAAGTCGATTTTTTATGCTGGTTTTGTTAATGGGTTTACTTTGTGATGTTGTTGATTGGTATGCTTTTAACGACGTCAATGTTTAATCTTTTGACGTTTAGTACCTGTTTAGCGCTTGGCTAAACGGACGCTGAACAGAGCGGCGGGAATTGGTTGGATGTGAATTAATTGGCTTTTTAATAATTTCCGAAAACGTCTCAATCTTCGCACACGAAAATGTAAATTTACATTTCTACGCATTTTATTACCCCCTCCGGGTGGAGAGGGCAATGGCGATGCGGCTATTTGCGTAACCCTTCAAATGCGGCGCGGATTTCATCTTCCGGCAGCTGAATGCCGATAAACACCAGCGTGCTGTGCGGCGCTTCATCGCCCCACGGACGATCCCAGTCGGCGCTGTACAGGCGCTGTACGCCCTGGAACAGCAGGCGGTTGGGCTCGCCATCAATCCACAGCATCCCTTTGTAGCGCAGCAGCTTGTCGGCGAAATCCAGCAGCAGATTTTCCATCACTCGCGACACGTCGCTAATATCGACCGGGTAATCCAGCTCGACCACAATAGACGACACGTCGTTCTGCTTATCGGCCATAAAGTGGAAGCGCGGCTTAGAGGTGACGTTTTCTTCCAGCATAAAACCGTTGGTATTGAACAGCTGCGACAGGTCGATATCGCCGTGGACGACGGTATAAATCGGCGCGCGGGCGTTGATGCGGGTCAGGCGCTCGCGGAGCTTTTCGGCGTCGCCCGCCACGTCGGTTTTGGTCAGCAGAATGCGATCGGCATAGCCGACCTGCGATTGTGCGATGGTGAACTGGTTCATCTGGTCGTCGGCATGGACCGCGTCAACCAGCGCAATCACGCCGTCCAGCAGATAGCGTTCGCACAGGACCTCGTGGGAGAAAAAGGTTTGAATGATTGGGCCGGGGTCGGCCATGCCGGTGCATTCGATCACCAGACGGTCAAAGCTGATGGTGCCTTTGTCGAGGTTATCCAGCAGGTCGAGCAGCGCGTCTTCCAGTTCGTTGGAGCGGGTGCAGCAGATGCAGCCGTTGGTCAGGGTTTTAATCTGGGTGGCGCGATCGCCAATCAGCTGGTCGTCAACGGAGACTTCGCCAAACTCGTTTTCAATGACGGCAATTTTAAAGCCGTGCTGTTCGTTGAGAATGTGGCGCAGGAGGGTGGTTTTCCCCGCGCCGAGGAATCCGGTAAGTAGGGTAACTGCAATCGGTGCCATGTGGTCTCCTTTTAGCAGCAGCGCATGCCGCCTTTTCCATCGCCGCCGTAGCGTGCCTGCTGGCGTTCGCGGAAGAATTCTTCATAGGTCATGTACGGTTTATCCGGATGGTTGGTCTGCATATGCTCAACGTAGTTGTCATAGTCCGGAATGCCGATCAGCATTTTTGCCGCCTGACCGAGGTATTTTTTTGCCTGTCCTAAGTTACCAAACATTGTGCCATCCAGATAGAAAAAGCCCGGTGGCGCTACGCTTACCGGGCCTGCATTTGCGGTAGGCCGGATAAACGTAGCGCTATCCGGCATCAGGTTTAGTGGTGTGAAGAGGTTTTCACGCCGCCTTCTGGAACCGGCACGTACGGTGTTTCTTTGTCAGTACGTTTATCGCTATTGCGCACCTGCATCCAGGTTTTGAAACCGTAGAAGATGATGCTGTACACCACTACCAGGAACAGAATACTCAGGCCGGCGTTGGTGTAGTTGTTAACCACGATATGGTTCATGTTGGCGACCTGCTGGGCGGTCAGTTCACCACCGGCAGCAATTTTCTCTTTGTACTGGCTGGCCATGTAGAAGAAGCCTTCCATCTGCGGGTTGGTGCTGAACAGTTTCAGGCCCAGCGCCCAGGTGGTGCAGATAAGCAGCCATACTGCAGGGATAGTCGTTACCCAGATGTATTTAGAGCGTTTCATCTTAATCAGGATAACCGTACCCAGCACCAGCGCCACGGCGGCCAGCATCTGGTTAGAGATACCGAATAGCGGCCACAGGCTTTTCACGCCGCCCAGCGGGTCGACAACGCCTTGATACAGCAGGTAACCCCACAGACCGACACAGCCCGCAGTTGCTACAACGCCTGCCACCAGAGAGTCTGTTTTCTTCAGGAACGGCACGAAGTTCCCCAACAGATCCTGCAGCATGAAGCGGCCAGCACGGGTACCGGCGTCCAGCGCGGTGAGGATAAACAGCGCTTCAAACAGGATCCCGAAATGGTACCAGAAGCCCATATCGGCCATCGGCATCACTTTGTGGAACACGTGTGCGATACCAACGGCCAGCGTTGGTGCGCCGCCTGCACGGTTCAGAACCGACGGTTCGCCGATATCTTTCGCCGTTTGCAGAATCTGCTCAGGGGAGATGACGAAGCCCCAGGAGCTGACGGTCGCTGCCGCATGTACGGTAACGTCTTTCAGCTGTGCGGCAATCAGCGCCGCGTTCTCGCCGCCCATTTCATGCAGGTTTGGCATGGTGATGCCCAGGCCCGCCGGTGGGGTATTCATGGCGAAGTACAGACCTGGCTCGATGATAGAAGCCGCAACCAGCGCCATGATTGCCACGAAGGATTCCATCAGCATTGCGCCATAGCCAATCAGGCGAGCATCGTTTTCGTTCGCCAGCAGCTTCGGCGTAGTACCGGAGGAGATCAGCGCGTGGAAGCCAGAAACGGCGCCACAGGCGATGGTGATAAACAGGAACGGGAACATTGCGCCTTTCCACAGCGGGCCGGTACCGTCGATGTACTGGGTCACTGCTGGCATTTTCAGATCCGGGTTGAGGATGACGATCCCCAGCGCCAGGCCGACGATAACGCCGATTTTCAGGAAGGTAGCAAGGTAGTCACGCGGTGCCAGAATCAGCCATACCGGCAGCAGCGCGGAGATAAAGGCGTAACCAATCAGCGCGAAAGTGATGGTGGTGTCTTTAAAGGTCAGCGCTGGGCCCCAGTACGGGTCGTGCGCAATCACGCCGCCGAAGTAAATCGAGGCCACCAGCAGCACGATACCAATCACCGACACTTCGCCGACGCGGCCCGGGCGGATAAAGCGCATGTAGATACCCATAAACAGCGCAATCGGCACGGTCGAGCAGACGGTGAACACGCCCCACGGGCTTTCTGCCAGGGCTTTCACCACGATCAGCGCCAGCACCGCCAGGATAATAATCATGATCAGGAAGCAGCCAAACAGCGCGATGGAGCCCGGCACGCGGCCCATCTCTTCTTTGACCATTTCGCCCAGCGACGAACCGTTACGGCGCGTGGAGATAAACAGCACCATAAAGTCCTGTACCGCCCCCGCCAGTACCACGCCCGCCAGCAGCCACAGGGTACCCGGCAGGTAGCCCATCTGTGCGGCGAGTACCGGACCAACCAGCGGACCGGCACCGGCGATAGCGGCGAAGTGGTGGCCGAACAGCACGTAGCGGTTGGTCGGCACGTAGTTCAGGCCATCGTTGTTAATGACCGCCGGCGTCGCGCGCGTCGGGTCAAGCTTCATCACCTTCTGAGCGATGTACAGGCTGTAGTAGCGATAAGCCACCAGATAAACGGAAACCGACGCTACGACGATCCACAGGGCACTAACGTGCTCACCGCGGCGCAGAGCGACGACCGAGAGGCAAAACGCACCGATGATTCCGAGAATCACCCAGGGTATGTGCTTGAATAGCTTTTTAGTATCCATAGTAAAACCTGGTTTTTATAGGATGAATATTCAGCCGAAGCTGCCGTTGTTTTGAGTTTGGGGTTGAGGAGGTATTGATCGTTATGCTGACGACAAGTTTGCCAGACCGACGCGCGTGTAAAGTTGGGTAAGTGAGTGAGCGGTTGAAAGTGGAGGCTAAGCGGTTACGTGCGGGGGTAAGCGGTTGGACAAGCGCTGAGCAACGAAGAAATATGTGATTGAGATCTCAAGTTTTTTCAGGTTAAGGAAGATGTCGCCCGTCAAGGCGACACAAGCTCCCCCGGCTGTCTTGTTCGGGCCGGCGCTCCTGCGGCTGGTTGCACTTCTTTGAGTCAGGTTATACCGATGAACGAAACACCATCAATAGTCCACAGTGGACTAAAGGCGTGATAGAGTCTGGAGAGAATATCTCTGGCGCGAATGAATATAAATGTGATGTAAATCACCTGGTTAACCCAGTAAAACCCGCGCCTCCCTCTATGCTTTAAACCTGCCCGACAATATGGAGAAGAAGAATGACGACGGTAAACATCGCGCTCAATGACGCGTATGAGCTGGCTTTTGACGTGCTGCGCTCAAATGGTTTTTCGCAACCTCACGCCGAAGCTATCGCGCGTAACGTCACGGCCGGTGAGCGCGACGGCTGCGCTTCGCACGGACTATGGCGTCTGCTGGGGATCGTTGAGACATTGCGTAAGGGCAAAGTGTCTCCGGACGCCGAGCCGATTATCGTTGATCAGGCTCCGGCTATCGTAAAGGCGGATGCCCAGGGCGCGTATTCGCTGTGCGCTTATGAACAGGCGCTGCCGCTGTTGATTGAGAAAGCCCGCCACTGCGGTATCGCGGCACTGGCGATTAACCGCTGCGTACACTTCTCTGCGCTGTTCGCCGATGTTGAACCGCTGACCGATGTCGGATTGGTCGGTTATGCCTGTACGCCAAGCCATGCCTGGGTTGCACCGGCGGGTGGAACCCAGCCGTTGTTTGGTACTAACCCGATTGCCTTCGGTTGGCCGCGTGGCGATAAACATCCGTTTATCTTTGATATGGCGACCAGCGCGGCGGCGCGCGGTGAAATTCAGCTGCACCAGCGGGCAGGTAAATCTATTCCTGAAGGCTGGGGGATTGATAGCGATGGGCAGCCGACAACCGATCCGCAAGCGGTGCTGGACGGAGCCATGCTGACCTTCGGCGGGCATAAAGGCTCGGCGCTGGCGGCAATGGTTGAACTGTTTGCCGGGCCGCTGATTGGCGATATGACCAGCGCGGAATCACTGGCCTGGGATAGCGGTGCTGGTGGTCTGCCGTACGGTGGTGAACTGATTCTGGCACTTGATCCACAGCGGTTCTTAGGTGATGAGGCGCCGGTGCATTTAGCGCGCGCAGAGACGTTATTTGACGGTATGCAAGCGCAAGGGGCGAGACTGCCCGGCGAGCGGCGCTATCTGGCGCGTTTGCAGAGTGAAAAACAGGGGCTGGCACTTTCACGCAGCCTGTATGATGAAATCTGTGCTCTGCGCGGATAAACCCGTCGCGCCGCCCATCAGTGGCGGCGCGGTACTAACGTAATATCGCGATTTTGCCGCGCATTAATAGGCATAATTTCTATAAAGTTTTTCTTTTCCCCGCCGAAAATTTGTTATTCGTCTAAAGGAAAGAGAAACATGTTAAACCGTCTTAAAATCGTCACCAGCCTTGTGCTGGTTTTGGTGTTGTTTGGCCTGTTGCAGCTGGCATCAGGTGGCTTGTTCTTTAACTCCCTGAAGCATGACAAAGAGAACTTCACCATTTTGCAAACGGTGCGTACGCAGCAGTCCGGGCTAAACGGTAGCTGGGTTGCACTGCTGCAAACGCGCAATACCTTAAACCGCGCCGGGATCCGCTACATGATGGATCAGAATAATATCGGTAGCGGTGCAACCGTCGCTGAACTGATGCAGATTGCCAGCAAATCTCTGGGGGAAGCGGAAAAGCGTTGGACCGAATATGAAGCATTGCCGCGCGATCCGCGTCAAAGCGAAGCGGCTGCGCTGGAAATTAAGCGTAACTACGATATTTACCACGGTGCGCTGGCAGAGCTTATTCAACTGCTGGGGGCAGGCAAGATCAATGATTTCTTCGATCAGCCAACCCAGGGCTATCAGGATGGTTTTGAGAAAGCCTACGTCAACTACCTGCAGCAGAACGACAGTCTGTACGATCTGGCGGTGAAAGATAGCAATGCGTCTTACACCCAGGCGATGTGGATCCTGTTTGCCGTGATGGTGGCGGTACTGGCGGTGATCATCTCCGTTTGGTTGGGTGTGCGCAAAACGCTTATCTCTCCACTGAATCGTTTAATCGACAGCATTCGTCATATCGCTGGTGGCGATCTGGTGAAGCGTATTGATGTCGAGAGCCACAACGAAATGGGCGAACTGGCACACTCTCTGCGTCATATGCAGGGCGAGCTGGCGCGTACCGTGGGTGAAGTGCGTCAGGGTGCCGATGCGATTTACAGTGGTGCCAGCGAAATCGCGATGGGCAACAACGATCTCTCTTCCCGCACCGAACAGCAGGCCGCTTCTCTGGAAGAGACAGCAGCCAGCATGGAAGAGCTGACCGCTACCGTGAAGCAGAACGCCGAAAACGCCCGTCAGGCCAGCCATCTGGCGCTGAGCGCGTCGGAAACCGCGCAGAAGGGCGGTAAAGTGGTGGATAACGTGGTGCAGACGATGCGCGACATCACCGCCAGTTCGCAGAAAATCGCCGATATTATTAGCGTCATTGACGGCATTGCCTTCCAGACCAACATTCTGGCGCTGAACGCCGCGGTTGAAGCCGCACGTGCAGGCGAGCAGGGGCGTGGTTTTGCGGTGGTCGCGGGCGAAGTGCGTAACCTGGCACAGCGTAGCGCCCAGGCTGCTCGTGAAATTAAGAGCCTGATTGAAGATTCGGTAAACCGTGTCGATCTTGGTTCTACGCTGGTGGAAAGCGCCGGTGAAACCATGGATGAAATCGTGAATGCAGTCACCCGCGTGACCGATATCATGGGTGAAATCGCCTCGGCGTCCGATGAGCAGAGCCGCGGTATCGACCAGGTTGGGCTGGCGGTTGCCGAGATGGATCGCGTGACTCAGCAGAACGCCTCGCTGGTGGAGGAGTCGGCGGCGGCGGCTGCCGCGCTGGAAGAGCAGGCGAGCCGTCTGACACAGGCGGTGGCGGTATTCCGTATTCAACAAGGCCAGGCTGCGGCGGCGCGTGAGCCAGCGAGTACGGTTGCGGCTGCGCCGACGACGCTGCGTAAAGCAGCTGTCACCGACACTGGGGAAAACTGGGAAACCTTCTGATGCCGTTGCGCGCCTACCGGGCGCGTTAATCCAGCATCAGGCGCATGGCGCAGCGTGATTCATATGCAAAGCCATGCGCACTTTCTTCCTGTCGTTTCTGTCGGAGTGCGACGTCTAGCGTCGCCTCTGGCAAAATTTCAAACCCCATCCGCGCGTACCATGGCGCATTCCACGGTATCTCCCGAAATGTCGTTAACGTCAGCGATGTAAAGCCTCTCTCCCTTGCCACTGCCGCTACAAAATCAATCAGCCGGCGACCTAAGCCTTGCCCCTGCCATGCCAGATGCAACGATATTTCGGTAATAAACAGCGAATCATCTTGCGCTTCAGCCAGCAGAAAGCCGACCGGACAATCGCCAGCCAGCACAACCCAGCTCAGGCCATCAGATGCGGCCTGCTGGTGCTGATCCACGGAAATAACGGGCCCCTCGGCAAGCCAGGCCAGTTCAGGTATTTGGGTGAAGCGTTGTCCGGCTGCACGCTCAATAGCGGGCAAGGCGGCAACATCGAGTTGGCTCGTAGGCCGACAGGAGAAGATCATAGGGCCTGCTTTGGGGATAGGCCCGGCAGCTTGATGACTACCGGGCGCGATGGAATTAGCCTTCTGAGGCGACTACTTTGATTTCTACCATGCCAATGCCCAGCTGGCGCGGGGAGTGGCCGAGAATATTGCCATCGTTAGTCGACTGCGGATCCGGCGGGACGATCACCAGCGTATTGGCGTTCGCTGGGTTCTCGAAGTGCAGCGTGGTGGTGGTGACGTCGTTGTTCAGCGTCAACAGCTGTTCGTTTTTACCCACGCGTATCGGGATTGGTTGATTGGCGTTAGGGCCATAGGCTTTGGCGGTGATCACCAGATCGAAGCGCTTCGGTAGCGGGTGCTGATATTCAATTTTCACCTCTTTACCCAGCTGCGCGTTGGACCAGCGGCCCCAGGATTCAGGACGCGAGATGCCGCTAAAGCTCTTCACTTCCTCCGGCGCGCCGGCAACGTTGAAGATAAAGCTGTCGGCCTTGTAGCGAATATCGTTATCGACGATTTTCAGCGAGTCGACATTGCCTTTGTAGCGCACCATATCGATAACCGTATCTTTGAACTCGGTTTTGCCGTTCCATATCGCTTTATCGACCTGCTGTACTTTCTGCTCACCGCCCAGTTGGCCCTGTGAGACGCACCAGTTGGTGGAAAGCGAGAGCTCTGGTGACCACAGCTGTGCCATCTTGTAGCAACGGTCAACCCAGACGAAATTGTCGCGCGGGGCGAAATCAGCCAGCTGATAGCGCAGCGGCGCGGAGTACTCGCTTTCCGGCAGCGGTTCAACGCGGTTATCCGAAACGCGCAGCAGCAGCGGCAGGCGGAAATGGCTGCCGGAGAATGCGATCATGTTTTTCTGGGTATCGATAGAGAAGGCTTTGATCTCTTTCGGGAAGTTCCACAGGCGGATAACGTCAGGCTTCCAGGCCAGCACTTTTTCTTTCATGTTAAGGAACACTTCGGAAAGCGATTGCCCGGACAGGCTGCTGCGGCCAAGGCCGATAAAGTTGTCGCCGCCGAGAATATCCAGCACCGTGGCGCCGTTATCCATGGTATTACGCTTCACCGCCAGCAGATCCTGCGTGTCGGGTTTATCGCCACGCAGCACGAAGAACAGATTGCTGCGGTCCTGCTTGTTCAGCTCATCCCAGGCGGTATTTTTCATCGCGAGGTGATCGGAAGAGACGACGATAATGGTGTTTTTGAACCACGGCGATGCTTTTATCTTATTGATAAATTCAGCAATATTTTCCTGACTGCAGGCCACCGCGCTAAATGACTGGTTGGCTTTACCGTTGATGTCATAGCGTTTGCGGTTACAGGAGCGCGAAATGAAACCATCCGGATGGTGAGTGTCTACGGTTAGGGTAAACAATGAGAAACGTTTCCCTTCGCGGGAGAGGGTCTCAAATTTCTTCCAGGCTTCATCGAGTACGGTGTCGTCATAGTAGCCCCAGTCATTTTTGTAGGCCGGGTCGGCAACGGTGGTTTTCAGCTCTTCCGCGCCGTACAGATAATCAAAGCCGTGCGATTTCAGGAACACATCTTTGCCGGCAAAGCGCAGGTTGGCGCCCTGAACGAAGTAGTTTTCGTAGCCGGAGTTTTTCAGGATATCGCCAAGACAGATATTCTGCGGGAAAAAGCTCGAAAGCGAGGCGGAGGCGTTACCTTCAAACGGCGCAAACAACGGAATACCACACTGAGAGGCGACCATTCCGGCAATCGTGTAGTCGGTGCCCGGCAGCTGCATGGTGTGACTGAAATCGAGCCCTTCGTTCTTTAGCGCGCCCAGTTCCGGGGCCAGATTAGGGAAGGCCTGCTCGTCAAAGTAGGTGCGCTCAAGGCTTTCACCATAGATGTAGACAAGGTTTAATTTTGGATTTGGGATCGTCTTCGACGGCTCTTTGTAGTAGGCCGAGAAGTCAGGATCGCCGTCACGCGATTGCGATTTTACCAGCTCGCTAATCTGGCGAAATGCCGGGCTGGCGTCCACTGACCCGACGGCCAGAATCAGTGCCAGCAGGCTATAGCCAAAGTGATGGGGATGATGGCGGCGACGGCGCAGCAGCCAGCCTAACCCACCAAATACGGCGACCAGCGCGGCAACAATACCCAGCCCTGGGAGAATGTATTTGCCGACACCCGCGCCCGTCAGGCTATTGGTCAGGGTGTAGAGCACCGCATCGGTGATGCCATCGCCGGTGAAGTAGTCACTTGCGTACAGCGTAATATTCAGGACCACAAACAGGCCCAGTACCGCTAAGGTGGCAGCAAACCACCATTTATTACGCCCCGCCTTCCACGCGTAAATCGCGATAGAAGCCAGAAATAGTACGAGAGATAACAACTCTGACACTTCACATCCTCGACAGCGCCAGGTGTGCTGGCTGAACAGAAATTAACTTCACAATTTAATTGTGTCGTCATCTGTCTGCAATTCTAATGTGATCAAAGTGTGGTGTTATTCAGAATTGGTTTAGAAATAGACGATTTTTTGTGTTACGGAATATTTACGATGAATGAGATGAAGGATCTCATTCATCGTAAAAAGGCATCAGGAAAGGAAGTTAACGCCCTGTTTCAGCACCAGATCGCAGGCTTTGGTTTTTACTTTTTTGCCCAGTTCGGTATTACCTAAGCTGTCGAGATCCAGCTTCTGGCCATCTTTGGCACTCAGCAGACCTTCAATACCGTCCATGTAGCCGGTGTCTTTTTTCTGCTCGGCTGGGGTACTAAGGCCCAGTTTATCCAGCACCTGGTTTTTCACGTTATCAACGTTGGTGACGGAAGCCAGTTTCTGTTTCGCGCAGTATTGCATGATCCCTGCCGCGTTGTTCATGGAGCTGGAACTCAATGACTGGCTGCCGCCGTTAAGCAGGCTGGTTAAGGACGAGAGTGAAGAACCGCCGCTTTGGGTGGTGCTGTTGCCGCCGGTAAGCTGGGTCGCTGCGCTGCTCAGATCTTGTAGCGATACGGCACCTGCCGCAGTGGAAACAAACGCACTAGCAATGATGATGCGGCAAAGCATCGATTTTACTGATTTCATGGATGGACTCGTGTGTGCAAGTAAAAGTTAACCTGATGAGTATACGCTTCTCATTCACCGGATTTATCTTAATACTCTTTGCCAGTCACCCGACTGCGATAACTATCCCAGTTAAAAATGACCCACAGGCTGTTGCCCAGGCGCATACGGTCCATCACGCGCTCGCCCAGCATCTTGTTCATTTCTTCCAGATTGCTATTGGTCAACATACCGGTTGGCCGCTTGGATGAAGAACGACGATCGACGATTTGGTTGATGATCACTTTTTCATAGCGTGATTCGGTCTGCATGCCGATCTCATCGATAACCAGCAGATCGACGTTGCTCAGATCGCTTATCAGCTGTTCTTCGCTGGTTTCCCGATTGCCGAAAGTCTCTTTCATTGCCGACATAATATCGGCGACGGTAATGATCAGTACCGATTTACCGCGCAGCAGCAGCTCGTTGCAGATGGCCGCCGCCAGGTGATTTTTACCTGTGCCCGGTTTGCCGGAAAAAATAAAGCTGGCGATGTTTCCGTCGAATTCATCGACGTACTGGCGTGCTTTGGCCAGCGCGTTCATCTGGCCTTCATTTTCGACGCGGTAGTTATCAAACGAGCAGTTCTGGTGCAGCGGACGAATACCGGAGCGGTTGAAGGTGCGCTGCATCTTCATGGCACGGTTTTCCCGTGCCAGCGCCGCAGCGCGGATCTCGCCCTGTTCCTTTTGCCAGGCCAGCAGCTCTTCGCCGGTTTTGAACGCCGGTTTGATATGTGCTGGCATCATCTTCTGCAAGCGTTTCATTAATTCGCCAACGTCTTTCATGCTCAACCTCTGAAACCCGGTGGAATATGACTGTCAGGCTCGCTGACCGTATTGATATCGCGGCGCGTCTGGTTGCTGCCGTTTGCCCGGCCCATTTGCACGCTGCGCGCCAGTTTTTGCTGCCACTGTACGTGATGGAACACTTTGCCTTCAGCTTGCCAGTAGGCAACGAACGAAGCCAGCTCTTCCGGCGTCACGGGCTCGCTAAGCGCAATGCCCCATAGCGCGGAAAGGCGCAGGAATTCCGCATCCGGCTGCCAGCCTGCGTACATGGCGAATTTCCCCATTGGCACGGCGATAGGTGCCGGGGTGGGTTCTTCAAAAAACTGCGCATCCAGCGCCACGTCGCTGCCTGGACGGGATAGTTTTTCTTCCAGTGCCAGCAGTTGTGCCAGCCGTTCTTGCGTAATGGCATAGAACGCGGGCGCATTATTGGCAAACACCGCAAGCGCACCGCCCTGGGTTTGCGCAAGAATAGCAACGGGATCGGCGTTGAACGCATCAATACCAATCACGTTGGGCGTTAAAATTCGCGAAGACATAACACTATCTCAATACAGAAAAAAACAACGGGAAGGGTGCGGGAAGTCCGCACGAATACTGCACATAGTAGCACAAGCTTTGGGAAGGGCGGCACTCTCCCGCGCCGCCTTTGTAGTTACACCCGCGGACGCTTGCGATACAGCCACAGCCCGGGAATTGACAGGCCAATGGAGAGTGCGCCGACGATGGATGACGCTTTGAGGAAGTTAGTCAGCAGGGTGATCATCATCTCTTCGGTATAGCCAACATGGCTAATTTTCACCGCAGAGATCATTGCTGTATATGCGGAAATACCGGGGAACATTGGGATCACGGCCGCCACGGTGAAAATTTTCGGGTGTGCCAGATACCAGCGTGACCACTGGATGCCAATACTGCCGACCAGCATCGCCGCAAGGAAGGTGGCCCATTCAATATTAAAGCCTGAGGTCATCATGACAAAGCGTGAAGCGTGGCCGATAGCCCCGAGTAGCGCACACCAGGGTAGCGCGCGCTGTGGAACGTTGAAGACCATTGCAAAGCCGACGGCAGGGATCGCCGACAGCACGATGTCTTGCGTCAGTAGTAACAGAAAATCGATTACGCCCATCCGCGTAGCCCCCACATCGTCATCGCCATCACTACACCCACGCAGGTTGCCAGCGTTAACAAGCTGGCGATGGCCCAGCGGGCTAGCCCGGTATTGATATGCCCTTTAAACATGTCGGCGACCGCGTTGATCAGTGGGAAACCAGGGACCAGCAGCAGTACGCTTGCCGCCATGGCCACGGTAGACGTTTGCTGGAATGCCGGAAGCTGTAGCATCAGCCCGGAGACGGTCGTTGCCACGAAGGCGGTCAGGGCGAAGTTAATCTGTGGATGCATGGAGCGGTGGGTAAGCATCTGGCGGATATACATCGCGACGGTGCTGGCGCAAAAAGTGATAAATGCGCCATCCCAGCCGCCATTGTTGAGCTTACAGAAACAGGCGCATGACAACCCAACCATCAGCACAACCAGCCAGCGCGGGTAGCGCAGCGGTTTAATCTGCGCAAAGCGCTTGGCGACGTCTTTATGATCCAGCAGTTTGTGTTCAGCCATAATCACGATGTGCTGCACTTCGGTGACGACGTGCATGTTAATGCCACGATCGCTGTTTTTACGCGTAGAGGTGAGACACAACCCATCCTTGATGGTGGTCAGGACAATCGCATTTGATGAGATTGCGCTTTCGACGCTGTCCATTCCCAGCGCGCGTCCGAGCCGGGTAGAGAGTTCTTCCACCAGAGCGCTTTCTGCCCCGTGCTGCAATAAAAAAAGACCGCACTGAATACAGAGCCGGGTAATAACTCGTTGTTCTGACTGATCGACTTCCATAATGACCTGGTACCGAAAAACGTCTGTGTAATGACCTATTTTTACCCGAAGAGCGCGTAGAGGCTATCCGGTCAGGATCAAACAATGTGCAAAAATTCGGCGACATTTGCATGAGAGCAAAGAGTTGATGTGGCCCACACTTTTCTAAAACTGTTCGAAAGTGCAATTTTTGAACGGAATATGGCCTTCTCTTTCCCGTCCGACTTATCAAAAATGCATTTTGAAACTTTATCAATACACAAAATAAACAAATAATTAACCAAGGTGTGAGGTCATCCTATGAACACGCAAGTTGCCATTATCGGTGCCGGGCCTTCAGGGCTGCTGCTTGGACAGCTGCTGCACAATGCCGGGATTAAAACCGTGATCCTGGAGCGCCAGACGCCAGAGTATGTGCTGGGGCGTATTCGCGCCGGGATCCTTGAAAACGGCACAGTCGAGCTGCTGCGTGAGGCGGGGGTCTCCCGTCGGATGGATGCCGAGGGGCTGATTCACCATGGCGTTGAGTTTCTTTTTGCGGATAAACGAATTCCAGTACCGCTCAGCGAATTGACGCACGGTAAAAGCGTCATGGTGTATGGGCAGACGGAGGTCACTCGTGACTTGATGGAAGCGCGTGAATCCAGTGGGGCGCAGACGATTTATGGCGTTGAGCAAGTTGAGTTGCATGACCTAAAAAGTGATAAACCGTATGTCACCTTCGTGAAGGACGGCGAGCATTGCAAAATTGAGTGCGATTTTGTTGCGGGGTGTGATGGGTTCCACGGTGTTTCCCGGCAGAGTATTCCACGCGAGATCCTGCGCGAGTATGAAAGCATCTGGCCGTTTGGCTGGCTGGGGCTGCTGTCGGACACCCCGCCGGTTAACCCGGAACTGATTTATGCGCACCACGAGCGCGGGTTTGTTTTGTGTAGTCAGCGCTCACTAACAAGAAGCCGCTACTATTTGCAGGTGCCGCTTAGCGACAAGGTTGAGCAGTGGACGGATGAACGCTTCTGGAATGAGCTGAAATGCCGCTTGCCGGATGAGTTAAGCCAGAAGTTAGTAACTGGTCACTCACTTGAGAAGAGCATTGCGCCTCTGCGGAGCTATGTGGTGGAGCCAATGCAGTTTGGCCGTATGTTCCTCGTCGGGGATGCGGCGCATATTGTGCCGCCGACTGGCGCAAAAGGGCTGAATCTGGCGGTATCGGACGTGAATTATCTGTGGCGCATCTTGCGACAGTATTATCACCATGGCCGTATAGATTTGTTAGCTCAATATTCGCAGCTGGCGCTGAATCGCGTGTGGAAAGGTGAGCGGTTTAGCTGGTTTATGACCCATCTTCTGCATGATTTCCAGGACAAGAGCGCGTTTGACAGAAAAATGCAGGAAGCGGACCGCCAATACTATCTTGGATCGCGCGCGGGCCTGACCACGATTGCGGAAAACTATGTTGGATTGCCTTATGAAAAAGTGGAATAAAGCATGAAAAGAGCGGGAGGTGCGGTGCAGTCGGTGGATATTGTGCCGGTCTTTAAGCTCTATGGTGAACAAATGGGCTGGCCGACGCCTGAGCTGTTGCATTGTGAGTCGATTCTCCAGCGCAGCAGTTTGTATGAGTGGCATATCCGGGTGCATCAACATGCCGAGCTGGTACAACTGCTCTACCTGCACAAAGGACAAGCGGAGATTGAGGTTGAAGGAGAACGTAGGGTGGTGACTGAGGCCAGCATTCAGGTCGTACCATCGCTATGCGTACATGGTTTTCGTTTTTCGCCGGGTACGCAGGGATATGTTCTCTCGCTAGCTCTGCCTTTGCTGAGTCGTCTGGAAACGCAGTTTGGCCGCCAGCTAGACGTACTTAGCCGGCCTGGCTGTATTCCGGTTAAACGATCGAATCGGCATATTCAGACGCTATTTACGACGTTACTTAATGAATACACTGAAGATAATGATGCGCGAGAAATGATGCTCTACTCGCTACTTAGTGCGCTGCTGGTTTGGCTTAATCGGCAAGGAGCGCAGGTGGCAGCGGTGGAAGACAAGAGTGAGCGCAAACGTGTCGTGCTGCGCAATTTTTCACGTCTGATGGAAAGCCACTATCGTGAGCATCTCTCGATTGCTGAATATGCGCAAAAACTGGGGGTCTCGACGACGCATTTGAACTGTTTGTGCCGGGAATTTCACGATACCAGCGCGTTAGGGGTCTTGCATCAACGACTGCTGCTTGAGGCGAAAAGAAGCCTGCAGTACACCAGTATGACTGTCACGCAAGTGTCTGATTACTTAGGATTTAGCGATGTTACTTATTTCTCTCGTTTTTTCCGTAAGAAGGGCGGTATGGCCCCCAAAGAATTCAAACTGGGAATGGTTAAGGAGTTATAAATTAGTGTGGCTTAGTTTTAATTTTACTTATTATATTTTTTATGTTTTCTAAGTGATTGTGCATAAATTGATATGCAATACTGCTTTAGTTAACCCTGCCAGTAACTTCATTCAGCAGTATTAATTATTTGTTTGATACAGTAACGTTATTATATTGGA
>NZ_JAKCNS010000063.1 GCF_021440345.1 Kluyvera intermedia | reverse complement strand
TGATTTAAAAAGAACTATTATAAGCAGAGAACAAGTCATACAACAAATTATGATAAGGAATTAAAAGCTATGGAAGAAATAAATCTAATTAAAGAAATTCGTGAGCTAAAAAGTCAACTATCCTACGCTAAAAACATTGGTTTCTTTATGGGGGCCGGTACCTCCTGCGCTTTAGGCTTGCCAAATATATCTCAATTGA
This sequence comes from Kluyvera intermedia, assembly GCF_021440345.1. Classification (GTDB taxonomy): domain Bacteria; phylum Pseudomonadota; class Gammaproteobacteria; order Enterobacterales; family Enterobacteriaceae; genus Kluyvera; species Kluyvera intermedia_A. The sequence goes on along the minus strand of NZ_JAKCNS010000063.1, from coordinate 7,646 downwards.
CTGTTCAGGTCGAAAGTGCATTAACAGAACCATTGTTGGATTATTTTAATGTTATTAAAACTGACTTATCTAAGCCTGATGAAACAATTAGCATTGAAGATATTCTTAATCAGATAAGACGGATTCGAGAAATTACTGAAGAAAGGCCTGATAGAGAATTCCTCGGAGTTTCTGGCATAAACGCACGTGATCTGGATGTTGAAATTTGTAAAAATATTTATAATATAATTACAGAAAAAGAAGCCGACGCTAATCTGACTGCACCAAAGAAATTTTTCGCATGGTTAAACATGCAAAACAGAGATTTTTCAAAAGAAATTTTTACTACAAATTATGATCTGGTAATAGAGAAATCCCTCGAAGCTATTCGCGCACCATATTTTGATGGTTTTGTTGGTTCTTACGAACCATTTTTTTGGCAAGAAAGTGTCGAAACACTCGTTCGTAGAAACGACCTAACTCAGAACTGGATTCGATTATGGAAGATACATGGTTCTCTTAGCTGGTTTTGGAAAAAAAGAGACAATCTTAAATCGCATAAAGTTATACGCCTTGGGAAAATAGATAAAATTGAAGAAGAGAAAAATGAGATAGTCATCTATCCATCAAAAGAAAAATATGACCTATCACGTAGGCAACCGTTTTTGGTTTACTTCGACCGCCTTAAAAACTATCTGCTTAGTGGCGAGCTCTTATTCATTTTCACTGGATATTCTTTTTTAGATCAGCATATAAATGAAATTATTTTTAATTGTTTAAGGCAAAACAACAGACTTAGTGTTGTTGTCTTTTTTTATGCAGACAGTGAAGTCAAAAAATTGCATTCACTCTCGGCTGGATATCTAAATTTGTCTGTATTCGGACCAACTACTGCGATTATAAACGGAACGTTAGGGAAATGGTCACTTGATCAATCCGAGCTAAAAAACAAAGAAAAGTGTGATGGTTTTTGGAATACCGAAGATGAACAGTTCTTGCTTGGCGATTTTAACTATTTGGTTGAGTTCTTAGTTGGAAATTCTGGCCGTAGCAGCGAGATTGAGGTATCTATAAATGAAGACTGACTCTACATATTTAGGAAAGGTTATTCGTGTGGATTCCAGTACTGTAGAGGTGGAAGTTTCATCAGAAATACCTTCCGCAGCGCCAATAATTAATGGTCGATTGTATAAAATTGGTCAGATCGGCACATTTGTAAAAATGCCAATGGGAAATATTACTATCTACGCTATCGTTGCTGCGGTAAGTGACAGACCATTTGCAGATAGCAGTGATGATGAGCATAGAGTGAGCTCAAAATTCCTTTCAGTACAACTAATTGGAGAAAAAATAGGTGACAGTGAGTTTGAGAAAGGAGTGGGTACTTATCCTACAATAGGTGATGAAGTACATCTTGTAATTGAACACGACCTATTTGAAATCTATGGGGAAAAGGATGCTGGTTCCATTGAAATTGGGAAACATTCTTCATCTGAAAATTTAGGTGTTTATGTAGATACTCATAATTTAATTTTACGTCACTGTGGTATTTTGGGATCAACAGGTAGCGGAAAATCCAATACTACTGTCAGTATTCTGAAATCTATTCTACATGGTTATGTTGGTTCAAGGATTATATTGGTAGACCCACATGGCGAATATTCCTCTGCTTTTCCCGATGCCAAGGTTCTTAAAATTAACGAAGAAGGTTCTCCATTAATAATACCTTTCTGGTTGATGACCTTTGAAGAACTAGCATATTTCTTAGTAGGTGCCGATCATCGTGATGAGCAGAAAATAGAATATCGTTTACTGAGGGACCTCGTAACTGAACTAAAGAAAGAAAATATAAATTTAAAGGCCGGTGTTGTTAATGTAGATCTTGTTACAGCGGATTCGCCTATTCCTTTTAGCGCAAGGCGGTTATGGCATGAGATGAATTGGTGTCTTAACGCATCATTTTCTTCTACAACGAAAGATGAGCAAACCAAGAAAACTGCTCAAGAAAAGAATGCTGGAGACGCAGAAACATTGACACCAGCGACATTTGAGCCTTATTCAATGAGTAGTACAGCACCTTATAAGTCTAAACATATGGAGTATTTTTCTTATGAGAAAAAATTACTTTCTCGGCTAAGAGATACGAGATATGATTTTTTGTTCAATCCTGGAGATTATAAAACGGCAGATTCTGAAAAAGATTTGCATGATTTACTAGCGGATTGGATAGGATGTGAGCAGAGATTAACAATACTAGATCTTAGCGGTGTCCCATTTGAAGTACTAGACATAACTATAGGCTTGATTACACGGTTTGTTTACGACAGCATGTTTTGGGGACGTAAAGAATCATATACCGGTAAGCAAAGACCACTGCTCTTAGCATTCGAGGAAGCTCATACGTATCTAGGAAAAAATGATAAGAGTAATTATTCAAAAGCTGCGGTTGAAAAAATATTTAAAGAGGGTAGAAAATTTGGCGTAGGAGCATTAGTTATTTCTCAACGCCCCTCAGAGTTGTCGGAGACTATAATTTCCCAAATTGGCACGCTGATAGCTCTTCGGCTTACCAATTCAAGTGACCAATCTATAGTGAAATCATCGGCGCCCGATAATCTAAATAGTCTTATGGACCTTCTAGCATCTTTGCGTATAGGTGAGGCCGTTATTTCAGGTGAAGCTATAAAAATTCCATCTCGAGTTAGATTGAAATTGAATCATCCAAGACCAACCAGTGAAGATCCGAAGTTGATCGAATGTTGGACAAAAGAATTCCCTCAAGATGCTGATAACTATAAAACCGTTGTGACTAAAATACGTGAACAGAAAATCTAACCAAAGGAGTGTAAAAATGGAAAGAAGAAGTATTTCATCAAGCATGATTCGGAGTATCGGGTACGATGAATCTATTTCTACATTAGAGATTGAATTTAATAGTGGTGCTGTCTGGAACTACTATGATTTCTCGCTTACAAGTTGGTACGAGTTTGATGGGGCAGAATCACACGGTAAATTTTTCCATAGCTTCATAAAGAATAATTATCGTGAGTCTCAAGTAGGATAACCTATAAGTGAACTGCCACCGAATCATAACAGTGGTCGGTGGTAGTCACTGATTGCATCTTATTATGGTAGAGCAACTAATTGTTTAATAATGTTTTTATTTTATTTCCTGTCGCTTAGCGTAGGTTTTCGCCCCATTGGCCCTCAAACCCCTATGTCGAGTCCGATCTGGATCTCCATGATTACTGCATACGGCATCCGAGCGCGACGTACTACCTGCGTGCCAGCGGAGACAGCATGGCCGACGGCAGTCTGTACAATGGCGATCTGCTGGTTGTGGACAGTGCTGAAAAGCCGCGGCACGGCGATATCGTTGTCGCCAGCATGCAGGGGGAGTTTACGGTGAAACGGCTTCTGCTGACGCCGCGACTGACGCTGCAGCCCATGAATGCCTCCTGGTCGCCGATTTATCCTGATCCCGACGAGCTGGATATCTTTGGCGTCGTCACGCATATCATCCACCGCCCGAGGGAGATGTACTGATGTTTGCCCTGGCCGATGTGAACAGCTTCTATGCCAGCTGTGAACGTGTTTTCCGCCCGGATTTGAAAGGAAAGCCGATAGTCGTCCTGAGCAACAACGACGGGAATGTAATCGCTCGCAGTGCCGAGGCGAAGCCCTGGATCAAAATGGGAACTCCGTGGTTTCAGATAAAAAACGAAAGATACCCGGAAAAAATATATGCGTTTTCAAGTAATTATGAACTTTACGCCTCGATATCGGCGCGCGTGATGAACTGCCTGGAGGAACTGGCCCCCAGGGTGGAACAGTATTCAATTGATGAGATGTTCCTCGACCTGACCGGCGTGGAGCACTGTATGGGGCTTGAGGACTTCGCCCGGCAGCTGCGTCAGCAGGTGTATGACTGTACCCGCCTGACCATTGGCGTGGGCGCCGGACCAACGAAAACCCTCGCAAAATCAGCCCAGTGGGCCTCAAAAGAGTGGAAACAGTTTCATGGCGTACTCGCTCTGACCAGGGGAAATCCGCAAAGGACGCGGAAACTGCTTTCACTGCAGCCGGTTGAAGAAATCTGGGGGGTGGGTAACCGTATTGCACGCAAGCTAAATGTGCTGGGCATAAAAACCGCGCTCGATCTGGCTCTGACGAACCCGGCCTTCATCCGCAAAAATTTTTCTGTCGTCCTTGAGCGAACGGTACGGGAACTGAACGGGGAAAGCTGCCTTTCGCTTGAGGAAGCCCCTCCGACGAAACAGCAAATTGTCTGCAGCCGCAGTTTTGGCGTGAAGATCACGGAGTACGAGTCACTCCGTCAGGCTATCTGTCAGCACGCAGAGCGGGCCTCTGAAAAACTGCGTAAAGAGCACCAGTATTGCCGGCATATTTCCGTTTTCATCAAAACGTCTCCGTTCGCCATTAAAGAGCCTTACTACGGCAACGTGGCTACGGAAAAACTTCTTACACCCACTCAGGACACCAGGGACATCATTGCAGCCGCTACAACGGCTCTGGAGCGTATCTGGAGGGATGGGCACCGGTATGCCAAAGCCGGAGTTATGCTGAATGACTTCACCGGCTCCGGAGTTTCGCAGCTGCAACTGTTCGACGAACGCCCGCCACGCCCTCACAGTGCTGAGCTGATGAGGGTTCTGGACGGGATCAACAACTCAGGGCTGGGTAAAGTATGGTTTGCGGGGCGGGGTATGGCCCCGGAATGGCAGATGAAACGGGAGATGCTTTCTCCTGCTTATACGACACGATGGTCAGATATTCCTGCAGCGAAACTGGCGTGAAACCATGGCGATTTCACCGTGAAATTCTCAACCTAAACTGCCTAATTACAATAAGTTAGATGTGAAATCGCCATGGCGAAATTATTGACTCAAATTTCTGTCAAGGACTTCGTTGATAGCCTTGTCCAGTTCATCCTGAATCACTTTTGACATACGGCTAAACTCATAAGTCAGCGTGCGCCCTTTCACACGCTTACGCGCGAACTTGTCCTTTTCTTCAAAAGACCAGAGTGGGGAAACCACTGACTTTTCCTTGGGAGATGGATCTATCAATGCCTGAGATGCCTGAGAAATCAGCTTCAGAATACTGGCTTTCTGTTCGTCTTCTGGTCGCTCGCCATCACTCAAAATTGCATCGAGCTGAGCTGATACAGACTGAATGAGTTCTTCAGGCGTTAATCCCTTTTCACCGAGTTTTTCATTAACTTCTAAAAGAAGTTTATAATCACTAAACGATAGCTCCGACTGAACCGGGAACAGAGAAATTAAGTCTTGCGGTACGGCCGCCGCCTGCAGCGCCCTGGTAACTTTAGCCTGAGATAATCCCTCCAGTTCAGCAATTTCCTTTTGATTAAATCCGGACTCTTTAAGAGCGATCAATCTCAGACCAATCTCCCGAAGATTATGTTCTTTAGCTGTCTGGATATCTTTAGCCAGTTGGCGAGCTTCATCAGCTGATAAATGTTCTTCGGTAACCATTACATCAAGGCCTGTACGGACAAAAATTGCTGAGGCTCGCCGTCTTGAACCATCCAGTATCTCAATCCTTTCACTTTGCTTAATACCAATACAGGGAAAGAACTGCTGAAACTTAATCGTCTGGATAATGGATTTCAGAGACTCCCTGGTCAGTGCAAGTTGATCTCTTCCATTGTTTTCCTGGTTTACGAAGGTCTTACTTTCAACTTCAGATGCAGGCACCCGAACAAACCTGAACGTTACCTTCCTGCCGGTTTTTAAGGTAAATACCTGACTTCTACCGGTGTCAGCCATTTCGAGCATTGACGCCTGAGTATTTAACTGTCTGCCGATGGTTTTTCTTTTCTCATTCGACATCACATACCTCCGTTAGTACGAATGAACTCGATGCGATCAAAGACTGCCTTCGCAAAGTCTTCCGCTGCTGATTTTGCGCTTTTTAGTGCCTCTGTACTTCCATCATAGGTTGCTGGATTTGCTGAAATAACTGTGTCAAAAGTCTCCCCACAACGTTCGAAACCATCCAGTCTTGGCAGAACCATGTCTAGCATATCGGCACCGAAAACCTCTTTGGCCTGACTATGGCAAATTTTGTGATCAGACTTGTTCAGGATCTTGGACATGAAGCCGACATTACCGATGAGATTGCAGGTGTGCCCATCCATTTCGATGGAATCTATGAGGGCAGGGAGGCTGGCCACAAACTTCAGGGAAGAATGAAAATCAACCGTCGCCGGTGGAAGAGGGGTCAACATCAGGTCTGCCGCCCCAATGCAGTTTTTCAGGAACGCATCAAGGTGAGGACCACTATCAAGGAAAATAAAGTCGTAGTCATGCTGGAGCTTGTCGATAATGTTCTCTTTAAGCACCGCATGAATATTTTTCCCTGGCAGATGTTCTTCACACAATCCCTTCCAGCCTTCAGCAAGGAATGCATCGTCAATGGAAGCGGGGATTACATCAACACCAGGGATAATAGACGGTACTATAAAATCGGAAAGTAATTCTTCACGAGACACGTTCTGGAGCATGGCCTGAGCAGCCGTATTTTCAACCAAGCCCACTGAATTCTCATGGCTCAGGAACATTGTCAGAGATGCCTGCGGATCGAAATCGATGGCCAGAATACGCAGGTCTTCGAACAGAAGCTGAGGATGAGCTCGAAAAGCATGTGATAATGAAGCGGTAGAAACTGTCTTGGAACCACCACCTTTAAGATTACATACAAAAATCGTAAAGGCTTTATCGAAGCGATCCCTGTACTTCGGTACTTTACGATGGTTATACAGATCGATGACATTCTGAATCGTCATCGCGTATTTCATCGTATTACCAGAAGGTTTCTTTTTAAAAATGTAGCCACCGGCTTCCATTTCGGACACAGCATACTCAACACTGCCTTTACTGAGCTTAGGCAGCTTATACAGAGCGGCTTTGCTGTATTCCTGATAGAACTCGGTAAGCTTCAATTCCTCTTTTTGCTGTCGGATACTTTCGCTCAAAGATGTCAGAAGCTTACCTGCACGTGTAGCGACTTTCCGTAACTGCTCAATATTGTCCATTTATCACCTCATGACGTTTTTTGTCATTTTGAACAAAAAGTGTCATGTTGCAAGAAAAAAATCATATTGTTTTGATTTCGCTCTCAACAGAAGGGGGATGAAGCTCGACGGGCGTGCTACTAAATCACACTGCAGCAACACGCAGACGCACTTTTGACCATCAACAGCAACTCATACAAAAGGGCTTTGAGAAAGGTATTCAACTTGCAAGACAGGAGAGTCATTCAGAAGGATTCTGATTTTAGTTACGACCAGTGCAATGCTGAGCCTTATGTATCAGCGCTCGCCGCAGCCATGTAACCGAGCGTAGCGAGCGAACTGGCGAGGAAGCGAAGAGGAACCGTTCCGGCAGATAGCTCTTACGCTCAGCACAAGAAGAGTTTTCCATCCTCTGTGGGAAACAGGTCAACTTTAATGGACGCTCCGGACTATGGGAAACAGGTCAACTTCGCGGACGGCCCGGACTATGGGAAACAGGTCAACTTCACGGGCGGCCGGGAGTGTGGGGAACAGGTCAACTTCGCGGACGGCCCGGATTATGGGAAACAGGTCAACTTCGCGGGCGGCCGGGACTGTGGGAAACAGGTCA
>NZ_JAKCNS010000062.1 GCF_021440345.1 Kluyvera intermedia | reverse complement strand
CTTATTCGCACCTTCCCTAGAGCGCTGGCAAACTCCCATAATATATTGTTACTGCATCACGATGACTTACACGTGATCAACCAGAATTTTAACTTCAGCTGAGATTCGACTAAAAAGAGCGCAAATACGGCCTATCCTTTTGCGCTCTTAAGTCAACGATAAATTCTATTATCTTATTGATTTATATTCAGATGTTTGTATATCAAAATACTTTCTTAAATGGCTTAACCCAAACCTGCTGGTAGACGCCTGCCGCAACATACGGATCGTCCTGCGCCCAGGATTGAGCGGCTTCCAGAGATTCAAACTCCGCAATTACCGTTGAACCACTAAAACCTGCGGCACCGGGATCGTTGCTGTCGACAGCGGGCATTGGGCCTGCGGTAAGCAGTCGTCCTTCATCATGTAATAACTGCAGTCGTGCCAGATGGGCAGGGCGTACTGATAACCGTTTTTCAAGAGAGTCGGCGATATCCTGGGCATAGATGACGTAAAGCACGGGCGGAACTCCTGTTTAAATAATTTGCGGATCACGTTAAGTGAAAGCGTTAATGACTGCAATGCAAAGTTTTGTTGTGGTTAAAAGTCGCGATCCTGCGCGGTTTTTTTAGTCAACTACGGGAGAAAGTTGACTGAAGATAAGATGTCTTATTGAATATGATTGCTATTTGCATTTAAAATCGAGGTCTCATTTTTCAACTGTAACGACTATGACTGCAATGACCCTTGATTTACCTCGCCGCTTTCCATGGCCGACGCTTCTCTCTGTTGGTATTCACGGTGCTGTCGTGGCTGGTCTGCTTTATACCTCGGTACATCAGGTTATTGAACTGCCGGCTCCCGCTCAGCCGATTACCATCACGATGGTTGCTCCTGCTGATTTAGAACCGCCTCAGGCCGTGGTTCAACCGCAGCCAGTGGTCGAGCCTGAGCCGGAACCAGAGCCTGAGCCGATCCCTGAAGTACCGCAGGCGCCGGTCGTTATTCATAAACCGAAGCCAAAGCCGAAACCAAAACCGAAGCCGGTGAAAGTCGAACAGCCAAAGCCGGAAGTGAAACCGGTTGAACAGCGTCCGCTCTCGACGGTGAATAAAGAAGCGCCGCCAGCACGGTCTGTAGCGAATAATCTGCCGGGGGCTAGCGCACCGTCGATGAATGCCCCTACCGGGCCTCGGGCGCTGAATCGCCAGCAGCCTAGTTATCCAACGCGCGCACTGGCGCTGCGCATTGAAGGTAAGGTGCGGGTGAAATTTGATGTAACCGCCGATGGGCGCGTTGATAATGTCGAAATTCTGTCAGCGCAACCGTCCAACATGTTTGAACGCGATGTCAAAACCGTGATGCGTAAATGGCGTTACGAAGCGGGCAAACCGGGCACCGGGTTGATTATGAATATTGAGTTCCGCCTGAAAGGTGTCCAGATGAACTAACGACAACGCCCCCGAAAGGGGGCGTTGTCGTTATGCAGCCAGTACGTTATCCAGCGCTTTTTGCGCCACTACCAGATGTTGCCCGCCAAACAGAATGGCTCGGTTAATCAGGGTATACAACTGATAGACCGGCTGGCGGTCGAGGAAGTCGGCAGGGAGCGGGGAAACGGATTGGTAGCCATCGTAGATTTGCGGTGGCTGATCCGGATGCAATGGCAGCATGGCCAGGTCACACTCGCGATCGCCCCAGTAACAGGCAGGATCAAACAGATACGGGCCATTTGGCCCCAGCGCACAGTTATTTGACCATAGATCGCCATGTAACAGGGAAGGCTGCGGTTGATGCGCACTCAGCCGCTGCTGAATGTGTTCTACAATGGCGTCTATATCACCGAACTTCATTCCTTTTTCTGCGGCTAATTCAAGCTGCCAGCCGATACGCTGCTCGGCGAAGAAGTTCGACCAGCGGCGCTGCCAGGCGTTGGGCTGTGGTGTCGTGGAGAGATCGTTATCGAAATCGAGGCCAAACTGAGGCTGATCGCTCCACTGATGTAGACGGGCAAGCTGCTGCCCGAGTAAAAAGGCGTTATGCGCATCCAGTGGGCGCGGTGGCAGATATTCCATGACCAGGAAGCTGTAGTCGCGGTCGGAACCGACGACGAAGACTTCCGGGACGGTCACGGTTTTACTGCGAGAGAGTAGCTCAAGCTGGTCAGCCTCCGCAGTAAAGATAGGCAGTAATTCACGTTCATCGCATTTCACGAAAAACTCCCGACCAGCATACTTCAGATGCCATGCGGCATGGATTTCTCCGCCTGGCAGTTCATTGCGCTGTTCGATTTCGCCACTTCCAAGTTGCTCGCCTAACAGGCTACCGATCGCTTGCCACATGATGTCTCTCCCCATGTTTTCTGCCATATCATAAGGTTAGCGCATAAGTACAGGGTAAAATTCGAGCTATACCGCACAACGGATAAAAAAGGTGTTGAAAGCGCAGGCCAAATGATTCCGTTTCTGCTACGAACGTAGGGTGGGTCACTTACGCGACGATGGATCAACCACCGTGATGCACTCCATTGTTAACAATGGAGTTTTGTTAGCATAGTCGATTACCGCCATTTCGCGACTCACGGGTGGCCCCGTGAGCCCGATTTACTGAGCATTTAGTGCTGTTGCAGGTAGTCGAATATCTTTTGCGTGTTATCACGCGAGCACAGGCGCGTTCCCTGATTAATCGTGGCAGCGCTACCTGCGGCGACGCCATAACGCACCATGGTTTTCAGACAGACATTTTCTGCCAGTTTCAGGGTCATCGCCCCCACCATGCTATCACCTGCGCCGACGGTACTTTGGCTCTTTATTGGCGGTGGAACGACCTGCACGCAGCTATTGGCATCGACGGCCAGGGCTCCTTGCGCGCCCAACGAGACCACGACACGCAGGGCTTTGCCACTGCGTATGATTTCCTGGGCGGCAAGACGTACATCATCGGGTTGTATCAACTCTCGCTGCACCAGGGCACTCAGCTCTTTCTGGTTGGGTTTGACTAACTCGATATTGCCGATATCCAGTGCGGCGGCTAAAGCATCGCCCGAGCTATCAATGATGCAGCGCAAACCCTGCTGTTGAGCGGCTTTTATCAGCGCGACAAACGCATCGAGTGAAACGCCCGGCGGGAGACTGCCGCTGATAACCAGCAAAGAACCGGCGGGGATTTGCGAAACCTTTTCCTGCAGTCTCTTTAGTTCGTCGTGATTGAGCGTTGCGCCAGGCATGACAAAACGATATTGCTCGCCGCTGGCATTAACGTGAACATGAAGATTCTGACGCGTCCACTCTTGCGTTTCGACGCTTTCGACAGGGACGTTTTCCGCCTGTAGCAGGTCTATCAAGTGCTGGCCGGTGGCACCGCCAGCCGGAAAGATTGCCGTGGCTTCGCCGCCGAGAAAAGTGATTGCTCGGGCAACGTTAATTCCGCCACCACCGGGTTCGAAGATCGGGGATGTGCAGCGAAGTTTGCCCTCTGGGTAAATGTGTGGCGTTTGAGTGGCGCTGTCGAGCGAAGGGGCGAGCGTCAGTGTGTAAATTTTTACCATTCCGATAACCTCCTTTTATAAGCCGTTAGGTTGTGCTGAACCTCATTGCATTTTAGTCTGGCACTTACAGGCTGATAAAGAAAGCAACAACATTATGATTTTTATAGAGAATGGTAAGTAATCTCTCATTTTCATTATAAAATTAAATATGTTTTAAGGTAGTTCTTATTCAAAAAATGACAGAAGAATAAGATTGCTATGTTATACGTGCCTTTTTATAATTTGTTGCCTTTCTATGGACCACCCCGTCGTTGATCCTCGCGAAAGTTTCCGGGACGAAATCGTCTCCTTTTTTGTTGTACGGACTCTTAATAAATGAAGCTTTTGAAGACAGTACCGGTAGCGGTTGTGCTGCTGGGGGGCGTGTTTGCGTCTGCGTATGCAACCGCCAGTGATACCGTTTTTACTGTCATGGATGACCCAACCACCGCTAAAAAGCCTTTTGAAGGCGATATTAATGCGGGTTACCTCGCGCAATCTGGCAATACCAAAAGTTCTTCCGCCACCGCTGATACTACGTTGACATGGTATGGTGAATCGACTGCATGGTCCCTGTGGGGCGCTGCCAGCAACACCTCTGCTAATGATGAACGCTCCTCTGAAAAATATTCAGCAGGTGGACGTAGTCGTTACAACATGACCAGCGTGGATTACCTGTTTGGTCAGGCAAGCTGGTTGACCGACCGCTACAACGGCTACCATGAGCGTGACGTCTTTACTGCTGGTTATGGTCATCAGTTCCTGAATGGTCCTATCCACAGCTTACGTTTCGAATTTGGTCCTGGTGTACGTTACGATGAGTACACCGACGGCAATACGGAAACTCAGCCGCTGGGCTATGCTTCCGGCGCTTACGCCTGGCAGATGACGGATACCACGAAATTTACCCAGGGTGTCTCTGTGCTGGGTGCGGAGGATACTACGGTGAACTCTGAGACTGCACTGAGCGTTGCTATTAACGAACACTTTGGTCTGAAGGTCGCTTATAACGTGACCTGGAACTCTGAACCACCGGCAACGGCGCCGAACCACACTGACCGCCGTACGTCGCTGACTTTGGGTTATACCATGTAACAATTATCAGGCCGGGAATACCCGGCCTGTGTTCTGATATTTATCGTTTAGTGTTATTATTAAAAACAACCAGCGTTTTATTTAATTAAAAATACAAGTTCTCCATAATATCTCCACAT
>NZ_JAKCNS010000061.1 GCF_021440345.1 Kluyvera intermedia | reverse complement strand
TCTCTTGGTTGCACGGTGGGAGGTTCAGGGGATTTTGGGAGTATATGTCAATAATAAAACGGGAACAGGAGACCCTGTTCCCGCCAATTGGTTTTACTTCGCGATACGCTTGTACTTGATACGTTTTGGCTCTAGCGCATCTGCGCCCAGCGTACGTTTCTTGTACTCTTCGTATTCGGTAAAGTTACCTTCGAAGAATTCCACTTTACCTTCATCCTGGTAGTCCAGAATGTGGGTCGCGATACGGTCAAGGAACCAACGGTCGTGCGAGATAACCATGGCACAGCCTGGGAATTCCAGCAGGGCGTTTTCCAGCGCGCGCAGGGTTTCGATATCCAGGTCGTTGGTTGGTTCATCGAGCAGCAGCATGTTACCGCCAACCTGCAGCAGTTTCGCCAGATGCAGACGACCACGCTCACCACCGGACAGCTCGCCGACGCGTTTGCCCTGATCAACGCCTTTGAAGTTGAAGCGGCCAACGTAGGCGCGGCTTGGCATTTCTGTGTTGCCGATCTTCATGATATCCAGTCCGCCGGAGACTTCTTCCCAAACGGTTTTGCTGTTATCCATTGCGTCACGGAACTGGTCAACGGAGGCTAGCTTCACGGTCTCGCCCAGCGAGATAGTGCCGCTATCAGGCTGTTCCTGACCGGACATCATGCGGAACAGGGTGGATTTACCCGCGCCGTTCGGACCGATGATACCGACGATAGCGCCTTTCGGTACCGAGAAGCTTAAATCGTCGATCAGTACACGATCGCCATAGGATTTACGCAGATTGCTCACTTCAACGACTTTATCGCCCAGGCGTGCGCCTGGTGGAATAAACAGTTCGTTGGTTTCGTTACGCTTCTGGTATTCGGTATTGTTGAGCTCTTCAAAGCGTGCCAGACGGGCTTTGCCCTTAGACTGACGGCCTTTAGCGCCCTGACGTACCCACTCCAGCTCTTTCTCAATAGATTTGCGGCGAGCCGCTTCCTGAGAAGCTTCCTGAGCCAGACGCTGATCTTTCTGCTCCAGCCAGGAGGAGTAGTTGCCTTCCCAAGGAATACCTTCACCGCGGTCCAGTTCGAGGATCCAACCGGCAACGTTATCGAGGAAGTAACGGTCGTGGGTAATCGCCACAACGGTGCCTTCGAAGTCGTGCAGGAAGCGTTCCAGCCATGCCACGGACTCAGCATCCAGGTGGTTAGTTGGTTCATCGAGCAGCAGCATGTCTGGTTTTTCCAGCAGCAGGCGGCACAGCGCTACGCGGCGACGTTCACCACCGGACAGCTTCTCGACTTTTGCATCCCAATCCGGCAAACGCAGGGCATCAGCCGCACGCTCAAGCTGCACGTTCAGGTTGTGACCATCGTGCGCCTGAATAATCTCTTCGAACTTGCCCTGTTGCGCGGCGAGTTTATCGAAGTCGGCATCCGGCTCAGCGTATTTTGCATACACTTCATCCAGGCCTTTCAGTGCGTTAACCACTTCGGCAACCGCTTCTTCAACGGATTCACGAACGGTATGTTCCGGGTTCAGTTTTGGCTCCTGTGGCAGATAACCAATCTTGAGACCCGGCTGTGGGCGAGCTTCGCCTTCGATATCGGTATCGATACCGGCCATAATGCGCAGCAGGGTGGATTTACCGGCGCCATTCAGGCCCAGTACACCGATTTTTGCGCCAGGGAAGAAGCTCAGTGAGATGTTTTTAAGAATATGACGTTTCGGCGGAACAACTTTGCCGACACGATGCATGGTATAAACGAATTGAGCCACGTGGACTTCGCCTCTTTTATAGTGATGAATAGAGTTTTCAAAGGCGAAGTGTAGCTGTTTTCCCCCTTCAAGCCCAGCAGGCAAATTCAGCGGCGCAAATACACCGATAAAACGTAAAAAAGTGTTCATTACGTGGAACATTTAGCCATCAATAGTTAGCATAAATCTATTACGCGGCACGATGCTGCACTGACGTAACGTGACAACGAGGAAGAGCCTGTGGAAACAGCCAAACAATTTACGTGGCGTCTGCTGGCAGCGGGTGTCTGCCTGCTGACCGTCAGTAGCGCGGCCTACGCTGACTCACTGGATCAACAGCGCAGCCGCTATGCGCAAATCAAACAGGCGTGGGATAACCGCCAGATGGATGTGGTTGAGAGCTTAATGCCAACTCTGCGCGACTACCCACTGTATCCCTATCTGGAATATCGTCAGCTTTCCGGCGATCTAATGAATACGCCCGCGCTGGCCGTGACCAACTTTGTGCAGGCGAACCCGACGTTGCCACCTGCCCGGACGCTCAAAAACCGCTTTATCAATGAACTGGCGCGCCGCGAAGACTGGCGTGGCCTGCTGGCCTTTAGCCCGGAAAAGCCGGGCACTGCAGAAACGCAGTGTAACTATTACTACGCCAAATATACCGTGGGTGATGCTCAGGGGGCCTGGGAAGGGGCAAAAGCGCTGTGGCTGAGCGGGCAAAACCGCCCGAATGCCTGCGATAAGTTGTTCAGCGCCTGGCGATCGTCCGGCACCCAGGATCCACTCGCTTATCTGGAGCGCATTCGGCTGGTGATGAAAGCCGGCAATACCGGGCTGGTGAAAGCCCTGGCCTCGCAGATGCCTGCAGAATACCAGACCATGTCTACCGCGATTACCGACCTGGCAAATAATCCCAACAATGTGCTGACCTTTGCCCGCAGCACGGGGGCGACCGATTTTACCCGCCAACTGGCGGCGGTGGCCTTTAGCAGCGTGGCACGCCAGGATGTTGAAAATGCGCGCTTGATGATCCCATCGCTGGTGCAAGCGCAGCAGCTTAACGAAGAGCAGACCCAGGAGCTGCGCGATATTGTCGCCTGGCGCCTGATGGGGTCTGACGTGACCGATGAGCAGGCCCGCTGGCGCGATGATGCGATTATGCGCTCGCAATCGACCTCGCTGGTTGAGCGTCGGGTTCGTATGGCGTTGGGGACTGGCGATCGAACAGGGCTGAACACCTGGCTGGCGCGATTGCCAATGGAAGCGAAAGAGAAAGACGAGTGGCGCTACTGGCAGGCCGATCTGCTGATGGAGCAGGGGCGAGACGACGAGGCACGACAAATTCTACTGTCGCTGATGACGCAGCGCGGGTTCTATCCGATGGTCGCAGCACAACGACTGGGTGAACCCTATACGCTACGTATAGATGAAGCACCGGGCGCAATCGCTTCGACGTTGACCAGCGGCGCGGAAATGGCGCGCGTTCGCGAGTTGATGTACTGGAATCAGGACAATACTGCCCGCAGTGAGTGGGCTAATCTGGTCAGCAGCCGCAGCCAAACCGAGCAGGCGCAGCTGGCGCGCTATGCGTTTGACCAGAACTGGTGGGATCTTAGCGTACAGGCAACGATCGCCGGTAAGCTGTGGGACAACCTGCAGGAACGTTTCCCGCTGGCTTACAAGGATCTGTTTACGCGCTATACCTCGGGTAAAGATGTGCCGCAGAGCTACGCGATGGCCATTGCTCGTCAGGAGAGCGCGTGGAATCCGAAAGTGAAATCACCGGTGGGCGCAAGCGGGCTGATGCAGATTATGCCAGGCACTGCGACCCATACGGTGAAGATGTTTAATCTGCCGGGCTACAGTAATCCAATCCAGTTGTTAGATCCGGAAACCAATATCAATATCGGTACCAGCTATTTGCAGTACGTTTATCAGCAATTTGAAAATAACCGCATCTTTGCTTCGGCAGCGTACAACGCCGGTCCTGGGCGGGTGCGTACCTGGCTTGGCAATAGCGCTGGACGAATTGACGCGGTGGCGTTTATCGAGAGCATCCCGTTCTCGGAAACGCGTGGCTACGTGAAAAACGTGCTGGCTTATGATGCCTATTATCGCCACTTTATGGGGGAGAAAGAGGAGATCCTGACCAGCAATGAGTGGCAACGTCGTTACTGATATTGCAGACCTGTGTTATGCTTGTACTCGCTTAAGAGTACATGCATAACACGGTGGCCTATTATGACCCAACAATCCCCTTATTCAGCTACGGTTGCTGAACAGCGTAACCAGGAGTGGCTTCGCTTTGTGGAGCTTCTGCGTCTGGCGTATACCGACGAGCTTTCTTTGCCTTTGTTGAATTTGATCATGACTCCGGACGAGCGTGAAGCGCTGGGCACGCGTGTGAGAATTATCGAAGAGCTGCTGCGCGGCGAAATGAGCCAGCGCGAGTTGAAAAATGAACTTGGTGCGGGGATCGCGACAATCACTCGCGGCTCTAACAGCTTGAAGTCCGCGCCGGTTGAACTGCGTCAATGGCTTGAAGAAACGTTACCGAAAACGCAGCCATAGGCTGAGGATGCGCGCGGTGTTTTCCGTTGCACTCATCTCGCGTAGCCGGATAAAAAGATTACCTTATCCGGCGTCGAGCTGGGGTTTATGCACGATAGAGGTCATTGTGGAAAGGGCTTAGCGCCAGAACCACAGCCTGATGGTAAACGCTGCTGCGCGTCAGCGCGCCGGCGGTAAATACGCCAATCGCCCCTTCCTTATTGCCAATCTTATCGATACCGGTGTATTTCGACATGACCGGTCCCAGCGCTTCACCTGCGCGAACCTGTTCAAGGATGGCTTCCGGTAATGGCAGCGTAGCGGAACGCGCCTCTCCACGCTGGTCGCGGCTTTCAATCACCACCCAACTGAAGGTTGCACCTTCATCAATTCCCGCTTCAATAGCCACCCAAAAATCAGCTTCAGGCTTTACCTGGCGCGCATTAGCCAGCCGGTTACGCGCGCCAGCACGAGTTTCTTCGCTGCCAAAAGGCTGCTCTGGTACGCCGGTATCAACGGAAATAGCGTCGATATGACAGGATCCTTCACCAAAAATCTGGTCAAATGCGGCAAGAATTGCCTGAATTTTGGCAGGATTGGTGGTAGCTACTATAACTTGATGCATAATCTATACTCGTCGTATTTCATGTTGCAGGTATTTTGGCTGCGTTCGTTCACGCAAATCACCGATTTAAGTCAGCTCATCGTGATTCGCTTGCCTGCCATCTTCCCGTAACGCGAAACTCGCAGAGAATCACAACCCATACAATAAAATGTCATCGCAGTATAACGGATAAAAAACATGTTACAGGTATATCTTGTTCGCCATGGCGAAACGCAGTGGAACGCCGAACGGCGTATTCAAGGCCAGTCCGATAGTCCTCTGACGGCTAAAGGTGAGTTGCAGGCGGTGCAGGTGGGAGAACGCGTGCGTTCCTACGGCATCACCCACGTTATCGCCAGCGATCTGGGCCGTACGCAGCGTACCGCCGAGATCATTGCCGATGCCTGTGGCTGTGGCGTGACGCTGGATGCCCGCCTGCGCGAGCTGGATATGGGTATTCTGGAACAACGTCACCTTGATTCACTGAGCGCGCAGGAAGAAGAGTGGCGTCGGCTGGTGGTTAACGGCACGCCGAACGGGCGTATTCCGGAGGGTGAGTCAATGCAGGAACTCAGCGAACGTATGCGCGCCGGGCTGACCGCTTGCCTTAATCTGCCGGCTGGAAGTCGCCCGCTGCTGGTGAGCCACGGGATTGCCCTAGGCTGTCTGGTGAGTACGATTCTGGGATTGCCTGCGCACGCGGAGCGTCGGTTACGTCTGCGTAACTGCTCAATTTCACGGGTAGATTATCAGGAAAGCCTGTGGCTGGCGCCGGGATGGGTCGTTGAAACGGCAGGGGATATCTCACATCTGGATACCCCTGCATTGGACGAGCTACAGCGTTAACGGCGAATTGGGATCAGGTATTCGCAGCGCAGCATAATCGGCGGCTCCTGATTCCGGGCTTCATCCTGCGGGAAGAAGCGCTCGATATCCTGACCCTTGCGACGGGTCAGGTTGAGCATTGGCATGCAGGTGCCGTAGAGCGTCAGGATAAACTCCTGTAGCCCCGTGCCCAGACCTTCGTAGGTAAACATTACATACTCGCCGCCTTCAAGGGTAACAGGATGAGCATTGTTGATGTGACCGTTTGCCAGCTCTTGCGTCAGCGCGGTGGTATAGAACACTTCCTGCTCGTCATCTTTCTCCTGACTTGGACGCGGCTCATGAAGCCCGTACAGAATCGGCGGAATAGATGGTGAATTGCCGAGGAAGTCGGTCCAGAACTGTACGCGCATCTGCTGGCGGAATTCGGAAATCTCTTCCAGTTTGCAGGTGTAGCTTTGGGTCACGCCCACCAGGTGAGTGGTTGGCTGCGTGACAAATTCGTATTTTGGCATCGTAAACTCGCCCAGACGCAGCGGCGGTCGCATTCCGAATGAACTCCAGTCCGGAGAGCGACGGTACAGCGCAGGCGTCAGCGAGAACTGCTTTTTAAAGGCGCGGGTAAAGGTCTGCTGAGAGTCAAAACGGTATTGCAGCGCGATATCGAGAATCGGGCGTGCTGTCAGGCGTAACGCAACGGCCGATTTGGATAAACGACGGGCACGGATGTAAGCACCAATAGCATGGCCGGTAACGTCTTTGAACATACGTTGCAGGTGCCATTTGGAGTAACCGGCTTTTGCCGCCACATTATCCAGCGATAATGGCTGGTCTAAATGACCTTCCAGCCAAACGAGGAGATCGCGAATAATTCCAGCCTGATCCATATAATACCCTCATCCTTAATGTCTTAGGTGCCTGTTACCAAGGTAGCGGATAATAGCACCTTTTGCTGTTTTAGCATTCAGTGTTTTTTTTATGCATAAGTGCGTTTTTACATTAGGAATGAGGCTGTTTTTTGCAACGCTGTGATCTTTAAACACTTTCCTGTCGGATGTTGAATAGTCACTTAACTCAATAAATGAAAATGGTAACAATATGAAATACAACAAATTAATGGCTGGCCTGTTACTGGGGGCCTTCAGCCTGGGCGTGCATGCGGAGCAGATTGGTTCTGTTGATACGGTTTTCAAAATGTTTGGCCCTGACCACAAAATCGTCGTCGAAGCCTTCGATGACCCGGATGTTAAAAACGTCACCTGCTATATCAGCCGGGCGAAAACCGGCGGTATCAAGGGCGGATTAGGTCTTGCAGAAGATACCTCCGATGCAGCGATTTCCTGTCAGCAGGTAGGGGCGATTGTGCTGACCGATAAAATCAAGAATGGCAAAGCGCAGGGTGAGGTGGTGTTCCAAAAACGGACATCGTTGGTGTTTAAGAAGCTGCAGGTGGTTCGTTTTTATGATGGGAAACGTAACGCGCTGGTGTATCTGACTTATTCCGATAAGGTCGTTGATGGTTCACCGAAGAATGCGATTAGCGCGGTGCCGATTATGCCGTGGGGAGATGAAGCCGGGTCGGCAAAATAAGGGGAAATGAAAACGGCGCTGAAAGCGCCGTTTTTTGTTTTCTTATTCCTGCAGCTCGCCGCAGAAACGATAACCTTCGCCGTGGATCGTGGCGATGATTTCCGGTGTATCCGGCGTGGACTCGAAATGCTTACGGATGCGACGGATGGTCACGTCAACCGTACGGTCGTGTGGCTTCAGCTCACGGCCAGTCATTTTCTTCAGCAGTTCAGCACGGGACTGAATTTTGCCCGGATTTTCGCAGAAGTGCAGCATGGCGCGGAATTCGCTACGCGGCAGCTTGTACTGTTCACCGTTCGGGCTCACCAGAGAGCGGCTATTGATGTCCAGCTCCCAGCCGTTGAACTTGTAGCTTTCTACGCTACGACGTTCTTCACTGACGGTACCCAGATTCATGGTACGAGACAGCAGGTTGCGCGCACGGATGGTCAGTTCACGCGGGTTAAATGGCTTGGTGATGTAATCATCTGCGCCAATTTCCAGACCGAGGATCTTGTCGACTTCATTGTCGCGGCCGGTCAGGAACATCAGGGCGACATTCGCTTGTTCACGCAGTTCGCGCGCCAGCAGAAGGCCGTTTTTCCCCGGCAGGTTGATATCCATGATTACCAGGTTGATATCATTCTCAGACAGGATCTGATGCATTTCCGCGCCATCGGTCGCTTCGAAAACATCGTAGCCTTCTGCTTCGAAAATACTTTTTAACGTGTTGCGTGTTACCAACTCGTCTTCAACGATAAGAATGTGCGGGGTCTGCATGTTTGCTACCTAAATTGCCAACTAAATCGAAACAGGAAGTACCAATAGTCCCTGACCTGCCTAATGCATGTCGAAAATTAACATGATCGGCGTAACATGACTAAAGTACGTAATTGCGTTCTTGATGCACTTTCCATCAACGTCAACAACATCATTAGCTTGGTCGTGGGTACTCTTCCCTCTGGACCCGACAGTGTCAAAAACGGTTGTCATCCTAACCATTTTAACAGCAACATAACAGGCAAAGAGGCACCAGACCGCCAATAAACCTACGCTTCGTTGACATATATCAAGTTCAATTGTAGCACGTTAACAGTTTGGTGAAATCATCACTCTTGAATGATAACGGCTATCACATTTTTTCCACAACTCAAGTAGTTGCACAGGTTAACTGATAAATGTGGTGAATCCAATTATTATTGTTCGATGGTAATGAAAATAGTTCGTATAAACATAGAGATATATGACTTCCATTAACATTCAAAAATGATAGTTTTGGAAGCAATTGATTAGCGCCATTTATATGTTATGAAACGTCATTTCATTGATTTTTGTTGCATTTTTGTAAATTCGCGCTGCGCAATATGTTGAACTACATCACATTATTGCCCGATAACAGTAAATTAAGAGAACTTTAAATGCGCTTATCTATTGTGCTGGTTTCGCCAGCAAGAGCCGAAAATATCGGTGCGGCCGCCCGGGCGATGAAAACCATGGGATTTAACGATCTGCGTATCGTAGACAGCGTTGCGCATCTGGAACCGGCGACCCGCTGGGTCGCGCACGGCTCGGGCGATATTATCGACGGCATCACTACCTATCCGACGCTCGAAGACGCTTTGCACGATGTTGATTTTACCATTGCGACGACTGCTCGTAGCCGCGCTCGCTTCCATTACTACGCCACGCCGCAGGAACTGCTGCCGATGCTGACGGAGAAGTCGCAGTGGATGAATCACGCGGCTCTGGTGTTTGGTCGTGAAGATTCCGGGCTGACCAACGAAGAGCTGGCTCTGGCCGATGTGTTAACAGGTGTACCGATGGTGGCGGATTATCCGTCTCTGAACCTTGGTCAGGCAGTGATGGTCTATTGTTATCAGCTCTCTTCGCTATTACAAACCGCGAACGTCGCGGCAACGGTAGGTGACGAAAATCAACTGATTGCGTTAAGGGCTCGTATCACTGCCTTACTCGAGCGGCTTGAGGTCGCCGGAGATGTAAAACTGGTTGATTGGCTGCAACAGCGTATTGGTTTATTTGAGCACCGCGATACGGCAATGTTGCATCGATTGCTGCATGATATTGAAAAAAAACTGCCAGAGTAAAATTCTGTCATCGTGTTTTCATATGGTGTTATACCCCGGAGTTTTGCTTATCTTATGGCTTTAACGGTGGTTTGTCGGCTCATGCCCGGGCTGATATGAAGTGGTTTCGAAATGTGACGAAGTTAGAAATTAATTGACTTAGCTGGCCGGATACTTTAACCAATAGGGGTATAAGGCACAGACAGCTATTCTCGTCGTCTTTCAAGTTACAGGTGCTGGCTTCGTTGGTTCACCCGAATCGCTTACAAAAGTAAGCTCATCGGAGTTCGTTCGCTTGCCGCCTTTCTGCAACTTGAAACCCACAGAGATATAAATAACAGAGAACACAACATCCATGATTCGCATCAGCAGCATTATGACAATTACGACCACCACTATTACCACAGGTAACGGTGCGGGCTGACGCGTACAGGAAACACAGAAAAAAGCCCGCACCTAAACAGTGCGGGCTTTTTTTTCGACTAAAGATCAAGGGGTCCAAACCATGCGAGTCTTGAAGTTCGGCGGTACATCAGTGGCAAACGCGGAAAGGTTTCTGCGCGTAGCCGACATTCTGGAAAGCAACGCCAGGCAGGGGCAGGTGGCAACCGTGCTCTCTGCCCCGGCAAAAATCACCAACCATCTGGTGGCGATGATTGAAAAAACCATTGGCGGCCAGGATGCGCTGACCAATATTTCTGATGCCGAACGTATTTTTGCTGAACTGCTCTCCGGGCTCGCCGACGCCCAGCCTGGTTTCCCGCATGCTGAACTGAAAGCCGCCGTTGACCTCGAATTTTCCCAGATTAAACATATTCTTCACGGCATCAGCCTGCTGGGGCAGTGCCCGGATAGCGTCAACGCGGGCCTGATCTGTCGTGGCGAAAAGCTCTCTATCGCCATTATGGCGGGGCTGCTGAGCGCGCGTGGTCACAATGTCACGGTGATTAATCCGGTTGAAAAGCTGTTGGCCGTCGGCCACTACCTTGAATCTACCGTCGATATTGCAGAATCTACCCGCCGCATCGTGGCAAGCCAGATCCCTTCTGACCATATGGTGCTGATGGCGGGCTTTACCGCAGGCAACGAAAAAGGTGAGCTGGTGGTGCTGGGGCGTAACGGCTCCGATTACTCTGCTGCCGTACTGGCGGCCTGTTTACGCGCCGATTGCTGTGAAATCTGGACCGACGTTGATGGCGTGT
This sequence comes from Kluyvera intermedia, assembly GCF_021440345.1. GTDB lineage: Bacteria > Pseudomonadota > Gammaproteobacteria > Enterobacterales > Enterobacteriaceae > Kluyvera > Kluyvera intermedia_A. The sequence goes on along the minus strand of NZ_JAKCNS010000061.1, from coordinate 19,130 downwards.
ATACCTGCGACCCGCGTCAGGTACCCGATGCCCGCCTGCTGAAAAGCATGTCTTACCAGGAAGCGATGGAGCTTTCCTACTTCGGCGCCAAAGTGCTGCACCCGCGTACCATTGCACCGATTGCCCAGTTCCAGATCCCTTGTCTGATTAAAAACACCGGCAACCCGCAGGCTCCGGGTACGCTTATCGGTGCCAGCCGCGATGAAGATGATTTGCCGGTCAAAGGCATCTCTAACCTCAACAACATGGCGATGTTCAACGTCTCCGGCCCTGGGATGAAAGGCATGGTCGGCATGGCCGCCCGCGTCTTTGCGACCATGTCGCGCGCCGGGATTTCGGTGGTGCTGATCACCCAATCTTCTTCCGAATACAGCATCAGTTTCTGCGTACCGCAGAGCGACTGTGCGCGGGCGAAAAAGGCGATGGAAGATGAGTTCTATCTGGAGCTGAAAGAAGAATTGCTGGAGCCGCTGTCGATCATGGAGCGCCTGGCGATCATCTCGGTGGTTGGTGATGGTATGCGCACTCTGCGCGGCATCTCGGCAAAATTCTTTGCCGCGCTGGCTCGCGCCAATATCAACATCGTTGCGATTGCCCAGGGCTCTTCTGAGCGCTCTATCTCGGTGGTTGTGAGTAACGATGATGCGGTAACCGGCGTGCGCGTCACGCATCAGATGCTGTTCAACACCGACCAGGTGATTGAAGTGTTCCTGATCGGCGTCGGTGGTGTTGGCGGTGCGCTGTTGGATCAAATCAAACGCCAGCAGGCATGGCTGAAGAAAAAGCATATCGACCTGCGCGTTTGCGGCGTGGCGAACTCCCGTGCGCTGCTGACCAGCGTACACGGGCTGAATCTGGAAAACTGGCAGGCGGAGCTGGCGGAAGCCAAAGAGCCGTTTAATCTCGGGCGCTTAATCCGTCTGGTTAAAGAGTATCACCTGCTGAACCCGGTGATCGTCGATTGCACCTCCAATCAAACCGTGGCTGACCAGTACGCCGACTTCCTGCGTGAAGGTTTCCACGTGGTGACGCCAAACAAAAAGGCCAACACCTCGTCGATGGATTACTACCATCAGCTGCGTCATGCCGCTGGCCAGTCGCGCCGCAAATTCCTCTACGATACCAACGTGGGGGCTGGGCTGCCGGTGATTGAGAACCTGCAAAACCTGCTGAACGCAGGCGATGAACTGCAGCACTTCTCCGGTATTCTCTCTGGCTCACTGTCGTTTATCTTCGGCAAGCTCGATGAAGGCATGAGCCTGTCGGAGGCGACGAAAATTGCGCGTGACATGGGCTATACCGAACCGGATCCGCGTGATGACCTGTCGGGCATGGATGTGGCGCGTAAGCTGCTGATCCTGGCGCGTGAAACCGGGCGTAGTCTTGAGCTGAGTGATATCGTGGTGGAATCGGTGCTGCCGGAAAGCTTTGACGCCTCTGGCGATACTGAAAGCTTTATGGCGCGTCTGCCGCAGCTGGACGATGAGTTCGCTGCCCGTGTGGCGAAAGCGCGTGATGAAGGCAAAGTACTGCGTTATGTTGGCAACATTGAAGAAGACGGCGTTTGCCGGGTGAAAATTGCCACGGTTGACGGCAATGACCCGCTGTACAAAGTGAAGAACGGCGAAAACGCCCTGGCGTTCTATAGCCACTATTATCAGCCGCTGCCGCTCGTGCTGCGCGGCTATGGCGCAGGTAACGATGTTACGGCGGCAGGGGTATTTGCCGATCTTCTGCGCACGCTTTCATGGAAGTTAGGAGTTTAAACATGGTTAAGGTCTATGCCCCGGCTTCCAGTGCCAATATGAGCGTCGGGTTTGATGTCCTGGGCGCGGCAGTGACGCCGATTGACGGCAGCTTGCTGGGCGATAACGTAACGGTTGAGGCGGCAGACCGCTTCAGCCTGCAAAATGTGGGACGCTTTGCGGATAAGCTGCCAACCGAACCACATGAAAACATCGTTTATCAGTGCTGGGAACTGTTCTGCCGGGAAATCGGCAAAGAGATTCCGGTGGTGATGACGCTGGAAAAAAACATGCCGATTGGCTCAGGGCTGGGTTCCAGCGCCTGTTCCGTGGTGGCGGCGCTGGTGGCGATGAATGAACATTGCGGCAAGCCGCTGGATGAAACCCGCATGCTGGCCCTGATGGGCGAGCTAGAAGGACGAATCTCCGGCAGCGTGCACTATGACAACGTGGCGCCGTGCTACCTTGGCGGAATGCAGCTGATGATCGAAGAGAATGGCATCATCAGCCAGCAGGTTCCTTGCTTTGACGAATGGCTGTGGGTGCTGGCTTATCCGGGCATCAAAGTCTCTACGGCGGAAGCGCGAGCCATTCTGCCGGCACAGTATCGTCGTCAGGACTGTATTGCGCATGGGCGTCATCTGGCGGGCTTTATTCATGCCTGCTATTCCCGTCAGCCACAGCTGGCGGCAAAATTGATGAAAGATGTCATTGCAGAACCGTACCGTACCAAGCTGCTGCCGGGCTTCAGCGAAGCGCGTCAGGCGGTGGCCGGTATTGGCGCGATTGCCTGCGGTATCTCCGGTTCCGGGCCGACGCTGTTTGCCCTGTGCAATAAAGCGGAGACGGCGCAGCGCGTAGCCGATTGGCTTGGCCAGAATTACCTGCAGAATCAAGAAGGTTTTGTTCATATTTGTCGACTGGATACAGCCGGCGCACGAGTCGTGGGATAACCGATGAAACTCTATAATTTAAAAGATCACAATGAACAGGTCAGCTTTGCGCAGGCCATTACTCAAGGGCTTGGCAAACATCAAGGACTGTTCTTTCCGCACGATCTGCCGGAATTCAGCCTGACCGACATTGATGACCTGCTAACGCAGGATTTCGTCACCCGCAGCGCGAAAATTCTCTCCGCGTTTATCGGCGACGAAATTCCACAGGCCGAGCTGGAGCAGCGTATTGGTAATGCATTTACCTTCCCCGCGCCGGTGAACAAGGTGCAGGAAGATATCGGCTGCCTGGAGCTGTTCCATGGCCCAACCCTGGCGTTTAAGGATTTTGGCGGCCGCTTTATGGCGCAGATGCTGACCCTTATTGCCGGTGAAAAGCCGGTAACTATTCTGACCGCGACCTCTGGCGATACTGGTGCGGCGGTGGCACATGCCTTCTACGGCCTGCCAAACGTCAAAGTGGTGATTCTGTACCCGCGCGGCAAAATCAGTCCGCTGCAGGAAAAACTGTTCTGCACGCTGGGTGGCAATATTGAAACCGTGGCTATCGACGGCGATTTCGATGCCTGCCAGGCGCTGGTCAAACAGGCCTTCGACGACGAAGAACTGAAGGTTGCGCTGGGCCTCAACTCCGCGAACTCCATTAACATCAGCCGCCTGCTGGCGCAGATTTGCTACTACTTCGAAGCGGTGGCTCAGCTGCCGCAGGAAGCGCGTAATCAGCTGGTGGTTTCCGTTCCGAGCGGAAATTTTGGCGACCTGACTGCTGGCCTGCTGGCAAAATCATTAGGCCTGCCGATTAAGCGTTTTATTGCTGCGACTAACGCTAACGACACCGTGCCGCGTTTCCTGCAGGACGGTAAATGGGCGCCAAAAGCGACTCAGGCGACCCTGTCTAACGCGATGGACGTCAGCCAGCCGAACAACTGGCCGCGCGTGGAAGAGCTGTTCCGCCGTAAGATCTGGCGTCTCAATGAGCTGGGCTACGCAGCAGTGGACGATGAAACCACCAAAGCGACGATGCGCGAGCTGCAGGCGCTGGGTTACACCTCCGAGCCACACGCTGCTATTGCCTACCGTGCGCTGCGCGATCAGCTTCAGCCGGGCGAGTACGGGCTGTTCCTTGGCACTGCGCATCCAGCGAAGTTCAAAGAGAGCGTGGAAGAGATCTTGCAAGAAACGTTGCCGCTGCCAAAAGCGCTGGCGGATCGTGCCGACCTGCCGCTGCTGTCGCATAACCTGCCGGCTGACTATGCCGCGCTGCGTAAGCTAATGATGGACAAGGCGTAACGTCTCCGTTTCCCCTTTCTGAACGGAGGGGGAAATAGGGAGAAATTATGTAGAAATTCCGCAGGGAAAATGGAGAAATTCCCAATAAATGCGGGAGGTTACAATATAGGATTGCGGAGAATAACCAACAGGGGTTCACCACGGTAAGCTCTCTTCATCGGCCATATTGGCAAATGATGAACAAAGGAGTTATCCATGTTAAAACCTGCGATGTTTGCACTGGCAATGATGCTGGCAGCTCCGGTAATGGTACAGGCCGCGGAGATAACGCTTATCCCGGCGGTGAAGCTACAGATTGGCGATCAGGATAATAGCGGGCGCTATTGGGATGGCGGTAACTGGCGTGATCATAGCTGGTGGAAAGATCACTATGAATGGCGGGATAACCGCTGGCACGCTCATACCCCACCGCCACAACCGCATCACGATAACCGCGATCATCATGACAACCGTGGACATGACAATCGCGGTCCTGGTAACGATCATCGCGACGATCATCGTCCACCGCCAAATCATCGTTAATCCGCAAAAAAAAGCCCGGCATTGCCGGGCTTTATCGATTACTGCTCGTGACGTTTAAAAACCAACTCGTCGTGGGTTGAGCTTGCCGGATCGAAGAAATATCCTTCAGTGTTAAACCCTGTTAACTGCTCTGGTTTGGTCAGGCGATTTTCGATGATAAAACGGCTCATCAGCCCGCGTGCCTTTTTGGCGTAGAAACTGATGACCTTAAATTTACCGTTCTTCTCATCGAGGAACACCGGCTTGATGATTTTCCCGTTGAGCGCCTTGGGTTTCACCGAGCGGAAGTATTCGTCTGACGCCAGATTCACCACCACATCATCACCCTGAGCCTCTAACGCCGAATTCAGCGTTTGGGTGATTTCCTCTCCCCAGAACTGGTACAGATCTTTACCGCGCGGGTTTTCCAGGCGAATGCCCATTTCCAGACGGTAGGGCTGCATCAGATCCAGCGGGCGCAGTACGCCATACAGGCCGGACAACATGCGCAGGTGTTTCTGAGCAAAGTCGAAGTCGGCCTCGCTGAAGGTTTCCGCCTGTAGCCCGGTGTAGACATCGCCCTTAAACGCGAGGATTGCCTGGCGCGCATTATCCGGCGTGAAGTCCGGATGCCAGTCGTGGAAACGGGTGGCGTTCAGGTCTGCCAGCTTGTCGCTTATCCCCATCAGCGCCTTGATCTGCGGCGCGGAGAGTCTACGCGCAACGCCTATCAACTGCTGGGATTGTTCCAGTAGCGCGGGCTGGGTATAGCGCGTCGTTGCCAGCGGGCTTTGGTAATCGAGCGTTTTAGCAGGAGAAATCAGAATCAGCATATCCAGTCCTTGCAGAAAATTTCACTCAACTTTAACAAAAAAACGGCATCAGGTGATCGATTGCTGCTATTGGCGCGGCGGTTGATCCCAACTCTCCGGCGCCAGCTGCGGGGCAATTTCCGGGTAATAGTCGGGGTCGAACACCGGCGTCACGCCTAGCTTACGCTGGCGCAGGTAGTCGGTAGCAATAATGCGCACTACCGGCGAGAGCAGCAAAATGGCCGTCAGGTTGGTGATGGCCATCAGCGCCATAATGACGTCCGCCATCTGCCAGACTACCGGCAGATCCAGCAAGCTACCGGCTATCACCATCAGCAGCGTAGCAAGGCGCAGCAGCCAAATGGCCCACGGATTATTCCAGCGTAAAAAGATCAGGTTATTTTCGGCGTAGACATAGTTTGCCACCACCGAAGTAAAAGCGAACAACACCATCACCACCGCCACGAAGCTTGCTCCCCAGTCACCGACCAGCACGTTCATGGCGTGTTGAATCAGCTGGATGCCGTCGTAGCTGGTGGTTTTGGTACCATGGCCCGCCAGCAACACGACCATGGCGCTGGCGCTACAGATGACAATGGTATCGATTAACACGCCAATCATCTGGACGATCCCCTGCGCCGCCGGATGCGGTGGGAAAGAGGAGGCCGCCGCCGAGGCGTTCGGTGTCGACCCCATACCCGCTTCGTTAGAGAACATGCTGCGCTGGAAACCGCTGGTGATAGCCTGGCTCACGCTGTAGCCCACGGCACCCGCCGCTGCTTCCTGCCAGCCAAAGGCGCTACGGATAATCATTTCGATAATGGCCGGTAGCTCGACGATATGCCACAGGCTGATGAGCAGGCACGCGGCTACCCACAGAAGGGCCATAAAGGGCACGACCCATTGACTGAACTTCGCCACGCCTTTCATGCCGCGCATAATCACCAGTAGCGCAAGTACGGCCATGACCACGCCAGTCGCGGCTTTAGGTACATCGAACGCATACTCCAGTGCGTGCGCGGTTGAGTTAGCCTGCACGGTATTGAAAATCAACCCGTAGGCCAGAAGCAGAAGCAGGGAAAAGATGACGCCCATCCAGCGCATTCCCAGCCCACGGGACATATACCAGGCCGGGCCGCCGCGGAACTGGCCACTGGCATCACGTTCTTTGTACAGCTGCGCCAGCGAGCATTCGGCAAAGCTGCTGGCCATGCCGATAATGGCGGCAACCCACATCCAGAACACCGCACCGGGGCCACCGACGGTAATCGCTAAGGCCACGCCCGCCAGATTACCGCTACCCACACGGGCGGCAAGGCTAATGCATAACACCTGAAATGAGGTCAGGCCGCCTTCACGGGGCGTCAGGCTTCTTTTCAGACTTTTGCTAAACTGACGGATGTAGCGAAACTGGATATAGCCGGTTCTCCATGTGAACCATAGGCCACAGCCGAGGAGTAGGTAAATCATTACCGAACCCCACAGTATCTCGCTGATAAAGGTGAGAAACTCAGGCATTAAACGTCCTCTTGTCTATGCCAAAATCGAGGGCTGAGCGCGGGAAGGTAAGATTGCCTTACACGATTCGATTCAGCCAATGTAAGCGCTACCACTATCAGGGCGCAGAAACGCAACCCTCAAAGTTTGATATTGCAGTTTATCATACTCTGCGCTCTCGCGACGTCGGCGGTTGCGCTGAGAGTGCGGCGTGATATTATCGGGGCAGACCGGTTACATCCCCCTAACAGCTGTTTAAAGAGAAACACTATCATGACGGATAAATTGACATCTCTGCGTCAGTACACAACCGTAGTGGCTGACACTGGAGACATCGCAGCAATGAAGCTGTATCAGCCTCAGGATGCGACAACCAACCCTTCTCTGATTCTGGGTGCAGCGCAGATCCCTGAGTACCGTAAACTGATTGATGATGCGGTAGAGTGGGCGCGCAGCCAGAGCAGCGATCGTGCTCAGCAGGTTGTAGATGCTACCGACAAACTGGCCGTAAATATCGGTCTGGAAATTCTGAAACTGGTCCCTGGCCGTATTTCAACGGAAGTTGATGCGCGTCTGTCTTATGACACCAAAGCGTCTATCGCGAAAGCGAAACGCCTGATCAAAATGTACAACGATGCTGGTATCAGCAACGATCGTATCCTGATCAAACTGGCTTCTACCTGGCAGGGCATCTGCGCGGCAGAGCAGCTGGAAAAAGAAGGTATCAACTGTAACCTGACGCTGCTGTTCTCCTTCGCTCAGGCTCGCGCTTGTGCGGAAGCTGGCGTATACCTGATCTCTCCATTCGTGGGCCGTATTCTGGATTGGTACAAAGCCAATACCGATAAGAAAGAGTACGCTCCAGCAGAAGATCCAGGTGTGGTTTCCGTGAGCGAAATCTACCAGTACTACAAACAGCACGGTTACGAGACTGTCGTAATGGGTGCAAGCTTCCGTAACATCGGTGAAATCCTGGAACTGGCTGGCTGTGACCGCTTGACCATCGCTCCAGCACTGCTGAAAGAGCTGGCAGAAAGCGAAGGCGCACTGGAACGTAAACTGACCTTTACCGGTGAAGTGAAAGCGCGTCCAGACCGCATCACCGAGTCCGAGTTCCTGTGGCAGCACAACCAGGATCCAATGGCCGTTGATAAACTGGCGGAAGGTATCCGTAAGTTTGCTATCGACCAGGAAAAACTGGAAAAAATGATCGGCGACCTGCTGTAAGACAGCGTTGTTGCCTGACAACGGCCCGTTTCTCATTACTGAGAGCGGGCCATTTTTTTAATGCTGGAGAGAAGGGAGTTCTTCTGCCGTAATACCGGTCATCTCGATGATATCAGCCACCGATATCCCTTTTTTGAGCATTGCCCGCGCGATTTTCCGTGATGCCTCGCGCTCGCCCGTATGCATACCTTCCTGAATACCTTCGGTGCGTCATTCTTGCTTTAATTGCTCTGCTAATGTCATGAGTTCGTCTCCATACTGAGGCACATGTTGCGCCATCTCAAACAGTAATGTGCGGGCATCCTGAGCCTTTCCCGCCTGCAGCATGTAGTTTACCGGCGCAATAATCTGTTGTCCGCTGATGTGGTTGCGGGTTAATAGCCCTGCAAGCTTATCAAATAGCCGGGTCAGATCGCGCTGGCGGATATGCTTTTGAATCAGCGTCAGCGCGGCCATGCTGCGGTGCTGCATAATCTCATCAGATGAATAGCAATAAAATCTCGCGCCGTTTCCATTCGTGAGAGAAACGTTTTAAACACCAAATCATGGGGTGTGGGGGACCGGTTTTTATGCATTTTCCACCTTCCGTGGTTATCTTTCGCCGGAGTCTGCCACCCCGGCAAACCGCACGACAGTGAATTATCAATCGGCCTGCTGATTTTGCGGAGCGCCTCGGGGAATGCGGCCAGATAACCCGTTTGGGGATTTAGTATTGCCGGACAATCGCGTGTATCATTTCGCTTAACAGCACCGTTTTAATGGAATAATCATGAATACTTTACGCATTGGCTTAGTTTCTATCTCTGACCGCGCTTCCAGCGGCGTGTATCAGGATAAAGGCATCCCGGCACTCGAAGAGTGGCTGGCATCAGCCTTGACCACTCCTTTTAAAGTGGAAACCCGCTTGATCCCCGACGAGCAAACGATTATTGAGCAAACGCTGTGTGAGCTGGTGGATGAGATGAGCTGCCATTTGGTTCTGACCACCGGCGGCACTGGCCCTGCGCGTCGCGATGTCACGCCGGATGCGACGCTGGCCATTGCCGACCGCGTGATGCCGGGTTTTGGTGAGCAGATGCGTCAGGTCAGCCTGCATTTTGTGCCGACGGCGATTCTCTCCCGCCAGGTTGGGGTCATTCGTAAGCAGGCGCTGATTCTGAACTTGCCGGGTCAGCCGAAAGCGATTCAGGAGACGCTGGAAGGGGTTAAAGACGCGGAAGGTAAAGTGTTGGTCAACGGTATTTTTGCAAGTGTACCGTATTGTGTACAATTGCTGGAGGGGCCGTACATTGAAACCAATGCTGATGTGGTAGCAGCTTTTCGCCCTAAGAGCGCACGTCGCGAGACATTATCCTGAATGTAATGCATTCCTGACATAACCTATCATTCCTCTGGAGTGGGATAGGGTTTACGGTATAGTAATTTTTGCTTTACATAAATCGTAAACTTTTATCAACAGCTCAACTTTGCGAATGGTTCGTTATGTCAAATTACACCCGACCTCTGAATCGACAAGATTATAAAACTCTGACATTGGCGGCATTAGGCGGCGCGCTGGAGTTTTACGACTTCATCATTTTCGTCTTCTTTGCCGCCGTGGTAGGGGAGCTCTTTTTCCCGGCAGATATTCCCGAATGGCTGCGCCAGGTGCAGACTTTCGGCATCTTTGCCGCCGGTTATCTGGCCCGTCCTCTCGGTGGCATTATTATGGCGCACTTCGGCGATCTGGTCGGGCGCAAGAAAATGTTCACCCTTAGCATTCTCCTGATGGCGGTACCGACGTTGGCAATTGGCCTGCTGCCAACCTATGCCACTGCCGGGCTGGCGGCGCCGTTATTGCTGCTATTGATGCGTATTCTGCAAGGCGCGGCGATTGGTGGGGAAGTGCCTGGGGCATGGGTATTTGTCGCCGAGCACGTTCCGGCGCGTCGGATTGGTATTGCCTGTGGGACGCTGACGGCAGGGCTGACGGTCGGGATCCTGCTGGGTTCGGTGGTGGCAACGCTGATTAACACCCAACTAACGCCGCAGGCGATTCATAACGGCGGCTGGCGTATACCTTTCCTGTTGGGCGGTATCTTTGGCCTGGTGGCGATGTACCTGCGCCGCTGGCTGCAGGAAACGCCTATCTTCCTTGAGATGCAGCAGCGTAAGGCGCTAGCGCAGGAGTTGCCGATTAAATCGGTGGTGCTCAAGCATAAGCAGGCGGTGGTAGTTTCCATGCTGCTGACCTGGCTGTTGTCGGCCGGCATTGTGGTGGTGATTTTGATGTCTCCCGTCTGGCTGCAAAAGCAGTACGGCTTTGCCCCAGCGCTGACCTTACAGGCCAACAGTGTGGCAACGGTAATGCTTTGTGTCGGCTGCCTGCTGGCCGGATTGATTGTGGATAAAGTGGGTGCCAGCAAAACCTTTATCGTTGGCAGTATTTTACTCGCCTGTTCCAGTTGGCTTTTCTATCACCTGGCGGGAACGCATCCAGAACAATTATTCCTGCTGTATGGATTAGTGGGGCTGTGCGTTGGCGTGGTCGGTGCGGTGCCGTATGTGATGGTGCGTGCCTTCCCGGCAGAGGTTCGCTTTACCGGCATTTCATTTTCCTACAATCTTTCTTACGCTATTTTCGGCGGCCTGACGCCGATTGCCGTGACCATGCTGATGGGCGTGTCGCCAATGGCACCTGCCTGGTATGTACTGGCGCTGTCGTTGCTGGGATTGGCGTTGGGAATTTGGTTACGCAAAGAAGCGCCTGCGGCTGTGGGCGGTGAGCTACAGCGGTCGTAGTCGAGTCTGGTGCCCGGCGCAGCCACGCCGGGCTATTCGCTAGCGAATGATATTGACGTCCTTAAACATAAAGCGCTTTTTCTGCCCTTCTTCCTGGTAGCCAATACGAATAAAGATGCGTAGGTCTTCGAGCCAGGCATAATCGCTACTCATTGCTCGACCGTCGCCCCGGTCGTCGGTGCAGCTCAGTTCAAGATAGCGTCCCGGGAATTTCTCATTCAGCATTGAGGCGTCGTGCCAGGGTGCTTCCACGCGGCAAATCTGACTTTTTGATTTACTCTTCTGTGGGTCTTGCTCATTTTTCAGCATCGTATGCCAGCGATATGACTTACCGACCACCGGCTCGGCGCTAAAGTCCGTTTCCAGCGTCTGGCCGATGAGAGGGCTGTTTTGCATGGAATCCCACTCTTTCAGGTTCACCATATTGAACAGGCGCTGGTACTGGATGTAGAACGTCACCCCTTTGAGTATCAGGGTATCAAGCGTCAGCGTGCTGCCGTCCGGCAGGCGGTCGATTCGTGTCTGTGCGCTGCTGCCGTCATTCCCCGGCCATACCTGGGTGAACGTGAGACGGGTAAAGTTCGGTGTACGGTTTTCACCTTCCAGTGTCTGATGAATCGTCTTATTTACCGGTTCTGGTAGCGGGTAGCGGGCTAATGCACTGGGGTCGTTTTGGGTAAAATCAGGGAGCGCCAGCGGTTCATCGGCAGCTGTTTTCTGTCGCTCGACCAGTGGACCATGGCCGGTAAACTGACTGAGATCTTTTAAGGCGCACAGCGTTTTTATTGGCGCGGTGAGCGCTGGAGATAGAGGGGAGAAAACGGCATCCGGCGTTATGCTGTTGTCGGTCACAACTGATCCATAGACCGAAAAAGTCCGCTCAATACGCGCCTGATTATTACCGCAGTTAACCTGCATTTGACTGATCTTAAAGTCGTAGGGGGCGGCATATTGTGCGTCACGATGAATCTTGGCGTAATCGGTCCCCAGCCGCAGATTGAGCATGTTGCCCTGACGATAGCTGCGGTTCAAATCGATAAACGGCCGATCGCCATTTTTATCCACTGCAGACAGCCCCACCCAGCGGGTCGGCGGTATTTTTTGCTGGCAGATATTGAGCGCCGGGTCGGTACTCATCAGGCTGTCGGCATCGGGTTCGAAAGGGATACCGGGAATATAGCGGGCAAAAGAGCTGCTGCCATATACGCGCATATCTTTCCCGGCCGCGGTCCGCAGGTTCATATACAGCAATGTCTTAGCCTGGGTGCCACAATCCATATTTAGCCAAAGAGAGTTACGTGCTCCCCCCGCCATCATAATGCGATAAACCGTATTGATGCTGTTGCCTGTGCGAACGGTATTGTCCTTATCCCAATCAACGCCGGTGACTTCGTTGGCTGATAGCGCATATCCGGTGGCAGGAAGTAGGGCGCTGGTGGCCAGAATCACGTAGCTGGCAGACGTAAGCCGCATTATCAACAATCCTTTTAATGATGAGGAGCCGTTGAAAATAACGTAAATAGCGAGCGGGCGATAACCCCAGGATAGGTAGTTGGCGGGTAAAAAAAAGCGCCGGACAGGCCGGCGCTTTTAAAGAGAGGTGAGGATTAGTGTTTTTCACCAATCGGCAGCACGGTGCGGCCGAACTGTTCGTTCAGCACTTCACCCATTGCCAGGTAAATAGCGCTTGCGCCACACACCAGGCCAATCCAGCCAGCAACGTGGATGATCGCTTCGTTGCCGTTGATGTTGCCAATCGCCAGCAGGGCGAACAGTACGGTCAGGCTCAGGAACACGAACTGCAGCATGCGTGCCGCTTTCAGGGTACCGAAGAACATGAACAGCGTGAACACGCCCCACAGGCCCAGGTAGGCGCCGAGGAACTGCGCGTTAGGTGCTTCAGTCAGGCCCATTTTCGGCATCAGCAGGATGGCGACCAGAGTCAGCCAGAAAGAGCCGTAAGAGGTAAAGGCGGTCAGACCGAAAGTATTCCCTTTTTTGTATTCCAGCAGGCCCGCAAAAATCTGTGCGATACCGCCGTAGAAAATACCCATTGCCAGAATAATACCGTCAAGCGCAAAGAAACCCGCGTTGTGCAGGTTAAGCAGAATGGTGGTCATGCCGAAGCCCATCAGGCCCAGCGGTGCCGGGTTAGCCAACTTAGTGTTGCCCATAATTCCTCAAATCATCATTGAATGGTGAAATAGTCTCCCCAGTGTTGGGGCGCGGCATAATAATCAGGAGTAAACGGGCTGTCTATGATCTCGTGAGGGGAAAATAAACTATTTTCCCCGTTTTACGCTTAACCTAAGCGTTTTAGTGAGGTAATGGCCATCATGCGACGCAGGCAAGCGATGCGCAGGACGGTGGGAATAGTGACCCGATAGGCGCTACCGCTCACCGCCTTCACGCCGTTGACTGCCGCGCCCACCGGCCCGCCAAGCCCTACGCCACGTATCAAGCCATGGCCAATAACGCTCACCGCAGCATGCTTATGCAGAATGTGGCTGAGCTGGTCGGCCAGCAGATGCGATACCCCATGTTCCAGACGGTGGTGATCGATTAGCTGAGGCAATAATTTTTCCAGTTCCGTTACTTTCAGCTCGACGGCGGCATGAAAGCGGGCTTTCTGCTCATCATCCATTCGCTGCCAGGCGTGACGGATAAAATGCTCAAGCAGGATTTTTTCAATCTCAGCCGTTGGCATCTCCTTATCGGCTTTGAGGCTCAGACGTTTGGCTACGTCGATGAGAATTTCACGATACAGTTTTCCGTGACCACGTAATTTGTTGGCAATACTGTCGCCACCAAAGTGCTGTAGTTCACCGGCAATCAATTGCCAGTTACGACGGTGTTGTTCAGGATGTCCTTCCATCGACATGTACAATTCATTGTTTAAGAGGGCGCTTGATAGACGGCGTTTTCCCTTTTCATTGTGCGTCAGCAACTGGGCTAAGTTTGCCAGTTGCTCTTCGCTACAGTGCTGAAGAAAAACGAGGTCGTTGTCATCCAGGTAGAAGGCTTTCATTGGGTATGCGGCTTTTGTCTGAGGGCGGAGTTAATCGTCGCCAATGATTTTTAGCGAGGCCATATCGGAGGAGTTCACCGTATGTCCGGAGAAGGAAATTCTGGAGACACAGCGTTTGTTGTCGTTATCGCTGTTGATATTAATCCAGTCCGTGGTCACGCCTTGTTTGAGGGTTGACGGTACGTTCAGGCTCTGGCTGCTGCTGCGGTCCGCTTTAAAATAGACGGATGCGCCGCTTAATGCAGCGTCGCCGCGATCGACGGTGAGCTGGATGCGTTTCACCACGCGGCACACCGGCAGCTTAAGCGTCAGGTCGTTGGTTTCATTGCGGGGTAATGCAATGACGCCCAGCGTTTTATGGTCGTTGGCATAGGCGGATCCCGCCAGCAGCAGGCCGAACGCCAGGCAGGCTGAGAGACTTACGATGGCTTTCATTGTGTTCCTTACCGAAAAAGGCCGTTTCAGGACATGAAACGGAAAGGCGAATTTTATCGCTCTCCGGCAAGGCTTTCAGCGCTTAATTATGACTTTGTGTGACAGTAATTTATTGAATGAATTTGGTTTTTTATATAATTGACGTGAATAAAACTGGCGAGGGAAATTAAATTAAAAGCGCACTGAATGAAAAAATTTTTAGCCTGCCCCCTTGATGGATGACGTTGAGCCCCCATCTTGTACTCAACCGCAGTGAATGAGTCTGAAAAAAAACGATTCAGGGCAGTTGAAACCGTAGGTTTCGCCCTTATTACAGACTCACAACCACATGTTGAATGAATTTTTAGTGGAGACGTTTAGATGGGTAAAATTATTGGTATCGATCTGGGTACTACCAACTCTTGTGTAGCGATTATGGATGGCACTACTGCACGCGTGCTAGAGAACGCCGAAGGCGATCGCACCACGCCTTCTATTATTGCATATACCCAGGATGGTGAAACTCTGGTTGGTCAGCCGGCTAAACGTCAGGCAGTGACAAACCCGCAAAACACTCTGTTTGCGATTAAACGCCTGATTGGTCGCCGCTTCCAGGACGAAGAAGTGCAGCGTGATGAAGCCATCATGCCGTACAAAATCATCGGTGCTGACAACGGTGATGCATGGATCGATGTGAAGGGTCAGAAAATGGCACCTCCACAGATCTCTGCCGAAGTGCTGAAAAAAATGAAGAAAACGGCTGAAGATTACCTGGGCGAACCGGTAACTGAAGCGGTTATCACCGTACCTGCTTACTTCAACGATGCTCAGCGTCAGGCAACTAAAGATGCCGGTCGTATCGCAGGTCTGGAAGTAAAACGTATCATCAACGAACCGACCGCCGCTGCACTGGCTTACGGTCTGGATAAAGAAGTCGGCAACCGTACTATCGCGGTTTATGACCTCGGTGGTGGTACTTTCGATATCTCCGTTATCGAAATCGACGAAGTTGACGGCGAAAAAACCTTCGAAGTACTGGCTACCAACGGTGATACTCACCTGGGTGGTGAAGACTTCGATAGCCGTATGATCAACTACCTCGTTGATGAGTTTAAGAAAGACCAGGGCATCGACCTGCGTAACGATCCGCTGGCGATGCAGCGTCTGAAAGAAGCAGCAGAAAAAGCGAAAATCGAGCTGTCTTCTGCTCAGCAGACCGACGTTAACCTGCCGTACATCACTGCAGATGCGTCTGGTCCTAAACACATGAACATCAAAGTGACTCGTGCGAAACTGGAAAGCCTGGTAGAAGACCTGGTTAACCGTTCTATCGAGCCGCTGAAAGTTGCACTGCAGGACGCTGGCCTGTCTGTTTCCGACATCCAGGACGTTATCCTGGTCGGTGGTCAGACTCGTATGCCAATGGTTCAGAAGAAAGTTGCTGAGTTCTTCGGTAAAGAGCCACGTAAAGACGTTAACCCGGACGAAGCCGTTGCTATCGGTGCTGCAGTCCAGGGTGGTGTATTGACGGGTGAAGTGAAAGACGTACTGCTGCTGGACGTTACCCCACTGTCTCTGGGTATCGAAACCATGGGCGGCGTGATGACTGCACTCATCAACAAAAACACCACTATCCCGACCAAGCACAGCCAGGTGTTCTCTACCGCTGAAGACAACCAGTCTGCGGTAACCATCCATGTGCTGCAGGGTGAGCGTAAACGTGCTTCCGATAACAAAGATCTCGGCCAGTTCAACCTGGACGGTATCAGCCCAGCACCGCGCGGCATGCCGCAGATCGAAGTGACCTTCGATATCGATGCTGATGGTATCCTGCACGTGTCTGCAAAAGACAAAAACAGCGGTAAAGAGCAGAAGATCACCATCAAGGCTTCTTCTGGTCTGAACGAAGACGAAATTCAGAAAATGGTTCGCGAAGCCGAAGCTAACGCCGAAGCTGATCGTAAGTTTGAAGAGCTGGTTCAGACCCGCAACCAGGGCGACCATCTGCTGCACAGCACCCGTAAGCAGGTTGAAGAAGCGGGCGAACAGCTGCCAGCTGAAGACAAAACGGCTATCGAGTCTGCACTGACTGCGCTGGAAGCGTCTCTGAAAGGCGAAGACAAAGCTGACATCGAAGCGAAAATGCAGGCGCTGGCACAGGTTTCCCAGAAACTGATGGAAATCGCTCAGCAGCAGCACGCACAGCAGCAGGCTGGTGCAGCAGGC
This sequence comes from Kluyvera intermedia, assembly GCF_021440345.1. Taxonomy (GTDB): domain Bacteria; phylum Pseudomonadota; class Gammaproteobacteria; order Enterobacterales; family Enterobacteriaceae; genus Kluyvera; species Kluyvera intermedia_A. The sequence continues at coordinate 2,656 of NZ_JAKCNS010000061.1, read as the reverse complement.
GCTGACGCTTCCGCGAACAATGCGAAAGACGACGACGTTGTTGACGCTGAGTTCGAAGAAGTGAAAGACAAAAAATAATCGCCCTGATGCAGGGTAGTTAATTGGCACGGGCGTAGGAGATCTCTCCACGCCCGTGCTCGTATGTTAAGGGGCTCGAAAACAACAATGGCAAAGCAAGATTATTACGAGATTTTGGGCGTTTCCAAAACAGCGGAAGAGCGTGAAATCAAAAAGGCGTACAAACGCCTGGCCATGAAATTCCACCCGGACCGCAACCAAGGGGATAAAGAGGCCGAAGCCAAGTTTAAAGAGATCAAAGAAGCGTATGAGATCCTGACCGATGCGCAGAAGCGTGCGGCCTACGATCAGTACGGTCATGCAGCCTTTGAACAAGGTGGCATGGGTGGCGGCGGCGGTGGTTACGGCGGCGGCGCAGACTTTGGTGATATCTTTGGTGACGTATTCGGTGACATCTTCGGCGGTGGCCGTGGTCGCCAGCGTGCATCCCGTGGCGCCGATCTGCGCTACAACATGGATCTGACGCTGGAAGAAGCGGTTCGTGGTGTGACCAAAGAGATCCGCATTCCAACGCTGGAAGAGTGTGATGTTTGCCACGGCAGCGGCGCGAAAGCGGGTTCACAGCCGCAGACCTGTCCAACCTGTCACGGTGCAGGCCAGGTGCAGATGCGCCAGGGCTTCTTCGCCGTGCAGCAGACCTGTCCACACTGTCAGGGCCGCGGTACGCTGATTAAAGATCCGTGCAACAAATGCCACGGTCATGGTCGCGTAGAGAAAACCAAAACGCTGTCCGTGAAGATTCCGGCAGGCGTAGACACCGGCGATCGTATTCGCTTATCTGGTGAAGGCGAAGCGGGCGAACACGGTGCACCGGCGGGCGATCTGTACGTTCAGGTTCAGGTGAAGCAGCATGCTATCTTCGAGCGTGAAGGCAACAACCTGTACTGTGAAGTGCCGATCAACTTCACTATGGCGGCACTGGGCGGCGAGATTGAAGTTCCGACGCTCGATGGTCGCGTGAAGCTGAAAATCCCGGGCGAAACGCAAACCGGCAAACTGTTCCGTATGCGTGGCAAGGGCGTGAAATCTGTCCGCGGTGGTGCGCAAGGCGACCTGCTGTGCCGTGTGGTTGTTGAAACGCCAGTGAGTCTGAACGAGAAGCAGAAACAGTTGCTTAAAGATCTGCAGGACAGCTTCGGCGGCCCAACCGGTGAAAACAACAGTCCGCGCTCCAAAAGCTTCTTTGACGGCGTGAAAAAGTTTTTTGACGATTTAACGCGTTAATCACTTCAGTCATATCATATAAAAGCCCGGGGTTGCGAAGCTCTGGGCTTTTTATTATGTATTTATATTATTTTTTGATGGGTTCTTTAGCATAAACTTTTACCCTTGCAATTACATATTTTGTCGAGGGTAGAATGTTAATTCCTAATCACATATCCAATAGTAAGGTTATTTTACTCGATCTGGATGTCTTAATTACAATCATCACAGTTGGAGCATGGGGAGGCATAGTTAGCTATCTTTTAAGGAAAAGTAGACGCAAATACACCAAGTTTAATACACGTCTAAAATATTGTTTAACTCAGATCATAATATCTTGCTTTACCAGTTTTCTTTTAAGCACAGTTGCGATTGAGAAGGCGTTTAGTTTTAATATGGTTCTATTAGTTGCTGGTCTAGGGGGAGTGTTTTCAGGTCCGGTTTTGCGATTTTTTAACGATTGGATAAAAAAATATTTTGACAATGATCGCTAGAATTAATGCAGGAATCGTTTGTTTTTTTTATTCGGGCTCATCCATGAGCCTGTTGTTGATATAAAGAGGTTAGAGCGGATATTTTAAAAGTAAAACACAAATTGTTATAGCCAAGAGCAAAAACATAAGATGGATATTTTTAGCATGGTTGTTCATTAGTTTGTTTTCTTTTTTTTGGGATGTACTAATGGTGTCAATGAAGATGTTATTATTAATAATTACACCCTCTCTCGGAAGGGTGGTAAAAAAATCCTCCAGCCCTATCTTACGTAAATCCCGACGCAGTAGGTAAAACAACTGCGTTAGGTTTGCATCACTAATGTATTGTCCACGTACACCCCATATTGCCCCCATCATCGTCTGCCTTGTTACTGTGTTTTCTTGAGCATTATCAATAAGAAAACTTAGGCATCTGGCACGTAGAATCGTTATTCTTATAATCTCGTTACTGTGTAGAGACTGTATCTCACGTAGAGACTCATCGTATATAAATTGATTGTTTATTTTATATTTTCTCACAAAAAACTCCATTAGGTCATCGGTAAGGCATCGCAGATGTGTCCTGTTACTCTCAGGATGCTATCTGGCACGGAAATAGGTAATAAAATAAACTGTATTTTTTAATTATAATAATCATCGATAATTATATTTAATAAAAGCATATGTTTTATGTGAAAGAGTTTCTTGAATCGTCGTTACAATAAGATGTAACTATGATTGAAATATCTTATTAATTTACACATGGCATTGGTGTTATTTCTTTGCCTGGCACAAACAAAATCATAAGGCATAGTTATTACCTATCTCTATAGCGTTATCTTTAAGATTGAAGATATTATTCATGAGGGAATGCTTTGTTCAAGTATAGATAGTGATTTTGT
>NZ_JAKCNS010000060.1 GCF_021440345.1 Kluyvera intermedia | reverse complement strand
GAACTGCCAGGCATCAAATTGCAGTAAACCGGGGTGACAACCGGTGGTAGTAAAGTAAAGAAATTCGGTGGAGCGGTAGTTCAGTCGGTTAGAATACCTGCCTGTCACGCAGGGGGTCGCGGGTTCGAGTCCCGTCCGTTCCGCCACTTATTTAAAATTAAGCCTGCTAAATTAGCAGGCTTAATGATAAGAAAAATTAAGAAAGATTTAGGGGCGTAGCTCAGTTGGTAGAGCACCGGTCTCCAAAACCGGGTGTCGCGAGTTCGAGTCTCTCCGCCCCTGCCATATATGATCCTTTGCTTCGGCAAAGGATTTTTTTTGTCTAAAATTTGCCTTCCTGAAAGGCCCAAAATATTTTCCTCTGGGCCAAAGATCTCTTCTGGTTTTTAAAAAACGTTATTTTTCAAAATGTCGCGAATTTGCACCTGTTTGTCGCTATTTTGCAGCCAAATTGCATATAAAGGACGTGAAATCGGTGAACCGTCGGTGACTGGATAAAGATCACTTTGCTCCAGCGCCCATGTAGTTGGCAACCAGGTGCAGCCTTTTAACGGCAGCAACTGACGACGGGCCAGGCTGGCAGAACTGGTGGTTAAAAGTGGAATATCGTCGCTGGCAATGAGCCCAGCCTCATGTTGCTGAAAATCCGCTCCCCACTCAAGGCGAAGATAATTGAGCTCCGATTTCACCGCTGTAGGCATAGCGCAGTACAGCTCGAGCGGGAAATGTCCTAACAGTTGGCTGCTGAACTCATCCATTTTTGGGGTTTCTGTCGTGATCAGCAGGTCAAGTTGGCGTTCATGCAGCTGTTTAACCAGCGACTGCCGCTGGGCTATCCGTGCTTCAAACTGCAGCGAATCGTCCGCCTGGTAAAGTCTGGCCAGCCATTCATTGAGCATACACTCCCATAGCGAAGCGCTCGCACCGATAGAAAATTCGTTGTGTCGTGAGGTATTTGCCACCTCTTTACGTGCCGCCTGCCAGGTGCTCATCAGCGTTTCGGCATAGGGAAGAAGCTTCTCCCCTGCTGCCGTGAGGCGGATGTTGTTACGATGGCGGGTGAACAGGTTTACCCCTAGCTGATTTTCTAACTGACGGATGCGAAAACTTACCGCAGATTGAGTCAGATAGAGCGCTTCCGCGGCCCGCCCAAAGTGGCGAGTTCTGCTCACTTCGAGGAAAGTTTTCAGCAATTCGGTATCCACAGCTTTCTCCGCAATTTTTTTTGTCGTAATGATTTAAATCTTTTGTTTTACACTCTGTCAAGCGTATCTAATACTCCGCGCCATAAATAGCTCGGCCAAAGAATTAGGAGCGTGTAGGATGGCGGAAAGCTTTACGACGACTAATCGTTTTTTCGATAATAAAAATTATCCGCGCGGGTTCTCTCGTCATGGTGATTTCACCATCAAAGAGGCACAACTGCTGGAGCGTTACGGCTTTGCCTATAACGAACTCGATCTCGGTAAGCGTGAGCCTGCGACCGAAGAGGAGCAGCAGTTCCTCGCGGTATGCCGCGGTGAACGTGAGCCGGTGACGGAAGCTGAACGCGTATGGCACAAGTATGTGACGCGCATTAAGCGTCCAAAGCGTTTCCATACACTGTCTGGCGGCAAGCCGCAGGTAGAAGGCGCTGAAGACTACACCGACAGCGACGATTAGTAAAAAGGGGCTTCGGCCCCTTTTTTATTGCAGCAAGGTTTGTAGATGTCGCAACATTCTGTCGATACCACGATAACTTAGCGCCTCCTGCAGATGATGCCGCACAATAGAATCGACTCCCTCCATATCCGCCAGCGTGCGTGAAACCTTTAACAGGCGCTGCCAGGCCCGTATCGAAAGTCCCAACTGCATTAACGTTTGCTCTAGCCAGAGTGCATCCTCATTGCTTAGCGCACAGTACAGCTTAATCTCACTGCTGCTCAGATGAGCATTAAGTTTATCCTGCCGGTCATACTGGCGATGTTGAGCGGCAATTACCCGGCTTTGGACCGTCAGACTACTTTCTCCTGGGCGAGGGGGTTGGCTCAGTAAACCTGGCGGCGGTAGTGGGATTTCCAAAGACAGATCGAAGCGGTCGAGAAATGGACCTGATAGACGATTCAGGTAGCGTAGAGTCTGCTCCGGCGTGCAGCGGTTGTGCTGCCCTTCATAGTGCCCTGTTGGGCTGGGATTCATGGCGGCAATCAACTGGAAGCGAGCTGGATACGTGATTTTTGCTCGCGCACGGGAGATGAGGATCTTGCCTGATTCAATCGGCTCTCGCAGTGCGTCCAGCACGCGGCGTTCAAACTCCGGTAGTTCGTCGAGAAACAAGATACCGTTATGGGCCAGTGAGATCTCACCGGGGACAGGTATCGATCCACCACCGACTATTGCCGCCAACGATGCGCTATGGTGTGGGGCACGAAAAGGACGACAGCGCCATTGAGTTCGTATATTGCAGGTATTTTCCAAGCTGATGATTGCCGCACTTTCTAGTGCTTCGCGATCGTTCAATGGTGGCAGTAATCCACACAATCGGCTGGCGAGCATTGTTTTTCCCGTGCCAGGAGGGCCTATCAGTAGCAAATTATGTCCTCCCGCAGCGGTGACTTCTAAAGCTCTTTTGCCCTGCTGTTGGCCGATGACGTCACTGAGATCTTCAACGTTCTCAACGGTAGGGGCATTTTCAGGTGGCGGTAAATGCAGAGCCTGCTTACCTTCAAGAAACGCGCAAACCTCAAGAAGATGGCTGGCAATCAGGCAGTCGCTGCCGCCCAATAGCCCAACCAGCGGTGCATTGTCCTCGGCAAGTATAATTTGCCGCCCAGCATTGATGGCCTCAATTGCGGCAGAAAGAGCCCCAGGAATGCCGCGTAGCACGCCCGTGAGCGCCAATTCTCCAACAAACTCATATTGCCCCAGTTTATGGCAGTTAAGCTGCTCAGAAGCCGCCAGGAGCGCAATAGCGATAGGTAAATCATATCGCCCCCCTTCTTTGGGAAGGTCGGCCGGCGCGAGATTAATGGTGATTTTCTTTGCGGGGAAGGTATATCCACTGTTGATGATGGCGCTACGTACGCGGTCTCGCGACTCTTTGACGGTGGTTTCGGGTAGCCCAACCATGACCAGACCGGGCAGGCCCTGACTAATATGTACTTCGATGGTAATGAGTGGGGCATTGATCCCCAGCGCAGCGCGCGTGTAGACAACAGATAGCGACATAAACCCTCCCAGGATGTTGGGATTATGTATGGATCGATTGTTGTATTAACTCGTCATTTTGCGTATTTACGCTACATGTTCGCGTTTTTTTGCTGTTTTTCATCATGTTGCATTGGTGCCGGAACCCCGTTCGCATTTTCCCGAATGACGCTCGACGATCTTCGCTGCGCCTGTTGCACGAATGCAAAAAGGTGAAATATTTTCATTTCATAATTTTTCTATATAAAACAAATTGCTTTAACAAATTCATTAGCATGATAAGCAATGGAGCCATAAAAAAAACTTGTGTAATTTGTGATGTCTGTGGTAACTCTGTAGGTATTCCTTCGAACAAGATGCAAGAACAAACAAAAATGAAAGCCCTTCTACGAGTGATTAGCCTGGTCGTGATTAGCGTGGTGGTGATTATTATCCCACCGTGCGGGGCTGCACTTGGACGAGGAAAGGCTTAGAAATCAAGCCTTAACGAACTAAGACCCCCGCACCGAAAGGTCCGGGGGTTTTTTTATGACTTAAAAACAATAACGAGGAACAGAAAATGGTTACTAGCATAAAATTCTGTTTCTTACGATCTACGGCGGGGAACTAACTATGAATGGCGCACAGTGGGTGGTACATGCGTTGCGAGCGCAGGGTGTTGAAACGGTATTTGGCTATCCGGGTGGTGCCATTATGCCGGTTTACGACGCGCTGTATGACGGCGGCGTAGAGCACCTGCTGTGTCGGCACGAGCAGGGGGCGGCAATGGCGGCTATCGGTTATGCCCGCGCTACCGGTAAAACCGGCGTTTGCATCGCCACGTCAGGTCCTGGTGCAACCAACCTGATCACCGGATTGGCCGATGCACTGCTCGACTCCGTGCCCGTTGTGGCCATCACCGGGCAGATTGCCGCACCGTTCATCGGGACGGATGCCTTCCAGGAAGTGGACGTTCTCGGTTTGTCGCTGGCCTGCACCAAACACAGTTTCCTGGTGCAATCCCTGGAAGAGCTGCCGCGCGTGATGGCAGAGGCGTTCCAGGTGGCAAACTCAGGCCGTCCTGGTCCGGTATTGGTCGATATCCCGAAAGACATCCAGATTGCGCAAGGCGACTTAGAACCGTATTTCTCGACGGTGGAAAGTCAGGATGATTTCCCGCATGGCGAAATGGCGCAGGCCAGGCAAATGCTGGCGCAGGCGGAAAAACCGATGCTGTACGTGGGCGGTGGTGTAGGGATGGCACAGGCGGTTCCGGCCCTGCGTGAGTTTATGGCGGCGACCCACATCCCAGCGACCTGTACCTTGAAAGGGTTAGGGGCGGTGCCTGCGGAATATCCGTACTACCTGGGCATGCTGGGCATGCACGGGGCCAAAGCAGCCAATCTGGCAGTTCAGGAGTGCGATCTGCTGATCGCTGTCGGCGCGCGCTTTGACGATCGCGTTACCGGTAAGCTCAACACTTTCGCCCCGCACGCCAAAGTTATCCATATGGATATCGATCCGGCTGAAATGAACAAACTGCGCCAGGTGCACGTTGCGTTGCAGGGGGACCTGAACGCGCTGCTGCCTGCGTTACAGCAGCCGCTGGCGATTGATGTCTGGTGCGAACATAGCGCAGCGATGCGCGCAGAGCACGCCTGGCGCTATGATCACCCGGGTGAAGCCATCTACGCCCCGCTGCTGCTCAAACAGCTGTCTGATAAAAAGCCTGCTGATAGCGTGGTGACCACCGACGTGGGTCAGCACCAAATGTGGTCGGCCCAACACATGACTTACACCCGTCCGGAGAACTTCATCACCTCCAGCGGCTTAGGCACCATGGGCTTTGGCTTACCGGCCGCCGTGGGAGCTCAGGTAGCGCGCCCAAACGATACGGTCATCTGTATCTCCGGTGACGGCTCCTTCATGATGAATGTACAGGAGCTGGGCACCGTAAAACGTAAGCAGTTGCCGCTGAAGATTGTATTACTCGACAACCAGCGGTTAGGGATGGTTCGACAATGGCAGCAGCTGTTCTTCCAGGAACGTTATAGCGAAACCACCCTGACCGATAACCCCGATTTCCTCACGTTGGCCAGTGCCTTTGGCATCCCCGGCCAACACATCACTCGTAAAGACCAGGTTGAAGCGGCACTCGACACCATGCTAACGAGCGAAGGCCCGTACCTGCTTCATGTCTCAATCGACGAACTTGAGAATGTCTGGCCACTGGTGCCGCCTGGCGCCAGCAACTCACAAATGCTGGAGAAATTATCATGATGCAACATCAGGTCAATGTGCAGGCCCGCTTCAACCCAGAAACCTTAGAACGCGTCTTACGTGTGGTACGTCACCGTGGTTTTCAAATTTGCTCAATGAATATGGAAACCGCAAACGACACCCAGAATATAAATATTGAGTTGACCGTTGCCAGCCAACGTCCGGTCGACTTACTGTTTAGCCAATTAAATAAACTGGTGGACGTGGCCTCGGTTGCCGTTCAGCAGTGTACAAGCACATCACAACAACAAATTCGCGCCTGAGCGCAATAGGAAGAGAAATGACGACGAAAAAAGCGGATTACATCTGGTTCAACGGTGAGATGGTACGTTGGGAAGAGGCAAAAGTGCACGTCATGTCCCACGCACTGCACTACGGCACCTCCGTCTTTGAAGGTATCCGTTGCTACGACTCTCACAAAGGCCCGGTTGTTTTCCGCCACCGCGAGCATATGCAGCGTCTGCGTGATTCCGCCAAAATCTATCGCTTCCCGGTCTCTCAGAGCGTTGATGAGCTGATGGAGGCCTGCCGCGCCGTACTGCGTAAAAATAACCTGACCAGCGCCTATATCCGTCCGCTGGTCTTCGTCGGTGACGTGGGTATGGGCGTTAACCCGCCGGATGGCTACACCACTGACGTGATCATCGCGGCGTTCCCGTGGGGTGCCTATCTGGGCGCTGAAGCGCTGGATCAGGGGATCGATGCAATGGTCTCTTCCTGGAACCGTGTTGCACCGAACACCATCCCAACTGCCGCGAAAGCGGGCGGTAACTACCTCTCTTCTCTGCTGGTAGGCAGCGAAGCGCGCCGTCATGGCTATCAGGAAGGTATTGCGCTGGACGTTAACGGCTACTTGTCTGAAGGCGCGGGTGAAAACCTGTTTGAAGTGAAAGATGGCATTCTTTTCACGCCACCGTTCACCTCTTCCGCACTGCCGGGTATCACCCGTGACGCCATTATTAAACTGGCGAAAGAGATTGGTATCGAAGTTCGCGAACAGGTGCTGTCCCGTGAATCCCTGTACCTGGCGGATGAAGTGTTTATGTCCGGCACCGCCGCTGAAATTACCCCGGTGCGCAGCGTTGATGGTATTCAGGTTGGCGAAGGCCGCTGTGGCCCGGTCACCAAACGTATTCAGCAAGCATTCTTTGGCCTCTTCACCGGTGAAACCGAAGATAAATGGGGCTGGTTGGATCAGGTTAATCAATAAGATAGAAATGGGGCGGCACGCACCGTCCCACTAACGAGACAGAGACTGGGAGTACAAAGCATGCCTAAATACCGTTCCGCCACCACCACCCACGGCCGCAATATGGCCGGCGCCCGTGCACTGTGGCGCGCCACCGGGATGACCGACGATGACTTCGGTAAACCAATTATCGCCGTCGTAAACTCGTTTACCCAGTTCGTGCCGGGCCACGTTCACCTGCGCGACCTTGGTAAACTGGTTGCAGAGCAAATCGAAGCCTCAGGCGGCGTGGCCAAAGAATTCAACACCATCGCTGTGGATGATGGTATCGCCATGGGCCACGGCGGCATGCTCTATTCGCTGCCGTCCCGCGAACTGATTGCCGACTCCGTCGAATACATGGTGAATGCCCACTGTGCCGATGCGATGGTCTGTATCTCCAACTGCGACAAAATCACCCCCGGGATGCTCATGGCCTCCCTGCGCCTGAACATCCCGGTAATTTTTGTTTCTGGCGGCCCAATGGAAGCCGGGAAAACCAAGCTGTCTGACAAGATTATCAAGCTCGACCTGGTCGATGCGATGATCCAGGGCGCTGACCCGAAAGTGTCTGACTCGCAGAGTGACCAGATTGAACGCTCAGCCTGCCCAACCTGCGGCTCCTGTTCCGGCATGTTCACCGCCAACTCGATGAACTGCCTGACTGAAGCGCTGGGTCTGTCACAGCCGGGCAACGGCTCACTGCTGGCAACGCATGCTGACCGTAAAGAGCTGTTCCTCACCGCTGGTCAGCGCATCGTTGAGCTGACCAAACGTTACTACGAGCAGGATGACGCGAGCGCACTGCCGCGTAATATCGCCAATAAGTCGGCGTTTGAAAACGCCATGACTTTAGATATCGCCATGGGCGGTTCCACCAACACCGTTCTGCACCTGCTGGCCGCGGCGCAGGAAGCGGAAATCGACTTCACGATGAGTGATATCGACAAGCTGTCACGCAAAGTGCCGCAGCTGTGTAAAGTGGCGCCGAGTACGCAGAAATACCATATGGAAGATGTTCACCGTGCGGGCGGCGTGCTGGGAATTTTAGGCGAACTGGATCGCGCTGAGCTGCTGAACCGCGACGTGAAAAACGTCCTGGGGCTGACGCTACCGCAAACGCTGGGTCGCTACGATGTGATGCTGACTCAAGATGAAGCGGTGAAAAAAATGTTCCGCGCAGGCCCGGCGGGTATCCGTACTACCCAGGCCTTCTCGCAGGATTGCCGCTGGGACACGCTGGATGACGATCGCGCTGAAGGCTGTATCCGCTCGCTGGAACACGCCTACAGCAAAGACGGTGGTCTGGCGGTGCTGTACGGCAACTTCGCGGAAAATGGCTGTATCGTTAAAACTGCTGGCGTAGATGACAGCATCCTCAAATTTACCGGTCCGGCCAAGGTGTACGAAAGCCAGGACGAAGCGGTAGACGCTATTCTTGGCGGCAAAGTGGTTGCAGGCGACGTGGTGGTGATTCGCTACGAAGGGCCGAAAGGCGGGCCGGGCATGCAGGAAATGCTCTATCCGACCACCTTCCTGAAATCCATGGGCTTGGGTAAAGCCTGTGCGCTGGTCACCGACGGTCGTTTCTCCGGCGGGACTTCCGGTTTGTCCATCGGCCACGTTTCCCCGGAAGCGGCTAGCGGCGGCAACATTGCGATTATCGAAGATGGCGACATGATTGCTATCGACATCCCGAACCGTGGCATTCAGCTGCAGTTGAGCGATGCGGAAATCGCTGCGCGCCGTGAAGCGCAGGAAGCTCGCGGTGATAAAGCCTGGACGCCGAAAGACCGTCAACGTCAGGTCTCCTTTGCCCTTCGCGCCTATGCCAGCCTGGCAACCAGCGCCGACAAAGGTGCGGTACGCGATAAATCCAAGCTGGGAGGTTAACCACCATGGCGGACTCGCAACCCCTATCTGGTACCCCTGAGGGTGCCGAGTATCTCAGAGCGGTGCTACGCGCACCGGTCTACGAAGCGGTACAGGTGACGCCGCTACAGAAAATGGACAAGCTCTCTTCGCGCCTTGATAACGTTATCCTGGTCAAACGCGAAGACCGCCAGCCGGTGCACAGCTTCAAGCTGCGCGGCGCTTACGCGATGATGGCGGGTTTAACCCCCGAGCAGAAGTCGCACGGGGTGATCACCGCCTCCGCAGGTAACCATGCGCAGGGCGTAGCCTTCTCCGCGTCCCGCCTGGGGGTGAAAGCGCTGATCGTAATGCCGGTTGCCACGGCGGATATCAAAGTTGATGCCGTCCGCGGTTTCGGCGGCGAAGTTCTGCTGTACGGCGCCAACTTTGATGAAGCCAAGGCCAAAGCGATTGAACTGTCGCAGCAGCAGGGCTTTACCTGGGTTCCGCCATTTGACCACCCGATGGTGATTGCCGGGCAGGGCACGCTGGCGCTGGAGCTACTTCAGCAGGATGCCCATCTTGACCGGGTTTTTGTGCCGGTCGGCGGCGGTGGCCTGGCGGCGGGCGTGGCGGTGCTGATCAAACAGCTGATGCCGCAAATCAAAGTGATCGCCGTAGAAGCTGAAGATTCTGCCTGCCTGAAGGCGGCGCTGGATGCGGGCCATCCGGTGGATTTACCGCGCGTTGGGCTGTTTGCCGAAGGCGTCGCGGTGAAACGCATCGGTGATGAAACGTTCCGCCTCTGTCAGGAGTATCTCGACGACATTATTACCGTCGATAGCGACGCTATCTGCGCCGCGATGAAAGACCTGTTCGAAGATGTGCGTGCGGTGGCTGAACCTTCAGGCGCCCTGGCGCTGGCGGGGATGAAGAAATACATCGCTCAACACGATATTCAGGGCGAGCGTCTGGCGCATGTGCTTTCGGGTGCCAACGTCAACTTCCACGGCTTGCGCTACGTGTCTGAACGCTGCGAGCTGGGCGAACAGCGTGAAGCGCTGCTGGCGGTGACCATTCCGGAAGAAAAGGGCAGCTTCCTGAAGTTCTGCCAGCTGCTGGGTGGCCGCTCGGTGACCGAGTTTAACTATCGCTACGCCAATGACAAAAATGCCTGCATCTTTGTTGGTGTACGCTTGAGTCGTGGGCTGGAAGAGCGAAAAGAGATCCTTCAGCTGCTCAACGAGGGTGGCTATAGCGTGGTGGATCTGTCCGACGATGAGATGGCGAAGCTGCACGTTCGCTACATGGTGGGCGGCCGTCCGTCGCAGCCGCTGCAGGAGCGTTTGTACAGCTTCGAATTCCCGGAGTCTCCGGGAGCGTTGCTGAAATTCCTGCACACCTTAGGCACGCACTGGAATATCTCGCTGTTCCACTATCGTAGCCACGGTACCGACTACGGTCGCGTGCTGGCGGCGTTTGAGCTGGGCGACAACGAGCCGGACTTCGAAACCCGGCTCAATGAACTGGGCTACGATTGCCATAACGAGACCCACAATCCGGCGTTCCGCTTCTTCCTCGCGGGCTAATGCCTCCTGAATAAGGGATAACCCGGCCGGGTTATCCCTTATTTTTTTCTTCTATTTACCTCTCCTGCAGTTACCTATTTTCCTAATCTGCCGAACTCTACGACAAAAATGTGATGCCATTCATAATAAAACGCTCACCGCGTTGCGCCAGGCCACGAACATCTTTTGGGGGCAATACTTGTCGCTCAGCCATCGGCCCTGAATTAATATTGTCTCCAGTTAATTCTTAATGCCTGGAGAGGATATTCGGATGAGAGCGAATATAATTGATGCCCCGAATGAAAATGCGCAAGGATGTGAATATTTTCTGCCTCAGCTCACATTTCTTGATCAGCATTATGTCAGCGCCACGGATTATTTTTCTTCGATTTTTTTGCAACTTAAAGAACAGGGCTTCGTGCGGAGTTCGTTTCTTGAGGCGATCGTCGCGCGAGAAAAAGCGTATCCCACCGGTTTACCCACGTTGCCGGTGGCAATAGCCCTGCCACACACCGATCCCCAACATGTGATTCGCCCCTTCATATCTGTGACGCGCCTGGCGCAGCCCCTTGCCTGGCATGAGATGGGCAATGACGATAATACGCTTTACGTCCACTTTATTGTTTTACTGGGTTTTGTTGACCATAACAGCCACCTGACGGCATTGCAAAAGCTGATGGACTGTCTTGCAGATGAAGACGTTGTTCAAACGCTACGTGAAATAAACGATCGAGATACTTTTCTCAGTACCTTCACATCAAGACTGCAATTAGATAAGGATTTATAAGATGAAAAAAGTCATTGTTGCCTGTGGAAGCGGCGTTGCAACTTCGCAAACAGTTGCCAGTAAGGTTTCCCGCTTATTGAATGAACGTAATCAGTCACATATTAAAGTTGAAGTTATCGACCTGAAATCTCTTGATAGCCATATTAAAGATAGCGCAGCCTATATCGCCATCACTAAAGTTGATAAGCAATATCCTATCCCGGTGATTAATGGAATTGCTTTTCTAACCGGTATGGGTATGGAGCAAGAATTACAAAAGGTCATTGATGCCTGTAAATAAGGTGTAGCTCTTTAATCCGTATAATTATTTTAGTGGAGAAGTGCTATGGACTTTCTTGGTGTAGTCATAAATTACATTCTAAATTTAGGCGCGCCGGTTTTTGTGCCTTTCATCATGTTATTAGCCGGGCTGGTGGTGCGAATGAAATTCCGCGACGCCGCATCGGCTGCTATCACCCTCGGCGTGGCATTCGTGGGGATGAGCATGCTGATAGGCTTCATGGTGGATGCTATCGGCGTGGCAGCCCAAACCATGATGCAGCGTACCGGGCTTGAACTGAGCATCGTCGACGGCGGCTGGACGACGATGGCGAACATTTCCTGGGCCTGGCCTTACGCCTTTGCCATGTTCCCCCTTCAGGTTGGCGTGAACATTGTGATGTTGATGCTGAACAAAACCAACACCTTCAACGCGGATCTGTGGAACGTTTGGGGGAAAATCTTTACCGCGTTTATTGTGGTGAGCGTCACCACCCCATTGTTTGGCCCCGCCTGGAGTCTGGCGCTGGCGTTCCTGGTTGCGGCCTTCCAGATCATTATGGAGCTGAACGCGGGCGATATTCACCAGCATCGAATCGAGAAACTCACCGGTATTCCCGGCGTAACCTGTACCCACCGTATGGTGTTCTTTGGTGCCATTTACTACCCGTTCGATTTACTGCTGCGCAAAATCCCGGTGTGCAATAAACCCATGGATGCGACGGCGCTTCGCGCGAAGGTCGGCGTCTTTGCGGAAAACCATATCATCGGCTTTATTCTTGGGATCCTGTTTGGCGTTATCGCCGGCTATAGCGTAGCGAAAACGCTGATGCTGGGTGTACAGGCTTCTACGGCGCTGGTGCTGTTCCCGATGATTTCGAAGCTCTTTATGCAGGCGCTGTCGCCAATCTCTGAGGCGATAAGCGACTACATGAACAAGAAATTCTCAGGGCGGAAGCTGTTTGTGGGTATCGACTGGCCGTTCATGGGCGGTGCCAGTGAGATCTGGTTCGCCATTATCGTCGCCATTCCGTTCACTTTGATTTGGGCATTGATTCTGCCGGGCAACAAGATTTTACCTTTCGCCGGCATCATTAATATTGCCCTGATTGTCCCGGCTTACCTGGTCACCCGCGGTAACACGCTGCGGATGGTGATTTTGAGCATTATTGGTGTGCCATTCTTCCTATTCGTTGGGACACAATTTGCGCCGATGATTACCGAACTGGGGCTGGCAACGAAGGCGATAACCATTCCAGCGGGCCAGCTGATTTCCAATAGCTCGATCGACGCCCCGGTATTTACCTACGCCTTCTCCTTCCTGTTCAAGTTCCTGGAAGGTGACCTTATTCCGCTACTGTTTGCGGTCTGGTGGGCGTGCGGTTACTTCTTCTACTCACGTGAATTGCGCCGCGAAAGCAGCCTGGCGCAACAGGAAGCTGGTCAGCAGGAGAATGCCCAGCAAGCGTAACGCTGAAATCGACGTTTATCTCTGGCGGCCGCTACCGCCGCCAGATTTTTCATCGCAGGAGAGTCGGTATGGCTATGGATAAACGCGTGGTCGCAGTGCTGGATGCGATTGTGAACGACCCCAGTATGACGGGGGCGAAGCTCGAAGAGCAGTTTTGCCTGACGCGTAAGCAGCTGAGCTATACGCTGAAAAAAGTGAATGACTATCTGGAATCGAATCACTTCGATCCTATCAATCGCCTGAAGACCGGGAAGCTCCACATCTCACGCCATGTGGTGGAGCATTTTCGCCAGAATCAGACGGCAGAATCGGAGCAGCGTTATCTTTTCTCGGAAGAGGAACGCGGGCAGATGATTATCTTTATGCTGCTGACGCGCAGTGAAAGATTGTCGTTGCTGCATCTATCATCATCGCTAGGGGTGAGTCAGAACACGATTATCAACGATCTGAAAAAGGTGCGCGGCGAGGTTATCGAACACGGGTTAGAGATCAACTATGACCGGGGCAACGGTTACCATATCCTTGGCGAAGAGCTTGAGAAGCGCTATTTACTATTAAGCTGTCTGCGACGGGTATTGGAAATTCCGGTCGCGAAAAATATTATTGCCCAATATAACAACGTGATGAGCGAACATCTTGAAACGGTGGGTAATATTTTTAGCGAAATTGAAAAGCGTTTTAAAATTCAATTTACCGACCGCCAGCTCCAGGAGCTCATTTATTTCATCTGTTTTGTTTTGCACCGTATTGAATCGGGTAAGAATCTGGTCACTATTCCAGACAGCTACGCCGATATTATCCGCAGCAGGGAGTTTACCCTGATGCAAAGCGTTATCAGTAAAATCAATATCAGCAGTGAAAATGAACTGGTTTTCCTGACAGCACTGATCCAGAGCTCGAATATTCAGAGCATTGCCGATAAATATTTCCATCTTGATACCCTGCTGCTGGAAAGCGTGGTGGCGGTGGTCGATAGTTTTGAAAAGATAAGCTGCGTCACTATTAAAGAAAAAAATGAGCTGATCGAAAAAATCTATCAGCACTGGAAGCCGGCCTATTACCGCATTCGTTATCATCTGGCCAACACCAGCAGCGCGTATGACCTGGTGGTCAAAGAGTTTAGCCATCTGCATGAGATGGTGCGCCGGGCGGCGCTGCCATTCGAGACCTTATTGCACTGTGAAATCCCGGATGAAGAAATGGCTTTTCTGACGGTGCTATTTGGCGGTTGGCTGACGCGAGAAGGGGTTATTCATCAGATAAAATTGCAGAAAACGGCCGTCGTGGTGTGTGAAAACAGCGCGACCATTTCAACCTATCTGTATCTGACGCTGCAGGTGTTATTCCCGGAGCTGCACTTCACACAGATGCTGTCCCGCCGCGAGTTTGAGCGCTTCACCGGGCATTATGATGTGGTTTTTGCCACCACTCATCTTAATACCAGCAAGATGGTGTTTGTGGTAAACCCGTCGATTGGCAGCATTCATAAAAGCGCTTTCCGTAACCACGTCATCAGTGCGCTCCAGGGCGTGGATCCGAATATCATCCAGATTGAACAGCTGCTGCTGATCTTCGAGCGCTTCGGCAACATCGTCGATCACCAGGGGCTACAGCGAGCGCTCGCCAGCTATATCTATGCGGAAAATAGCCCCGCCAGCTCGGTGGGAAGCTTTGAACCGCCGACGCCATCGCTGATTGATTTACTGGGGAAAGCGCATGTCCAGTTTGCCGCAGAGCTGCCGGGTTCATGGCAGCAGGCAATTACCCAGGCGTCGGCTTCATTGTTGCAAAGCGGGGTCATCGAACCGCGCTACGTGAAAATTATGCTCAACAAAATCGCCGAGGAGCAGCCCTATATCATGCTGGCAGATGGCGTCATTATTGCGCATGCGGGCGTGGACGACGGCGCGCTGGATACCGGGATGGCGTTATTACGTCTGCCTTATAAAATTGCTTTTGCCGATTATATGCAGGCCGACATTATTATCGTTCTCGCAACTCATAATCCACAAAAACACTTAAAAGCATTGGCCCAATTAAATGAATTTCTTGAGTTCTATGATGGTGGCAACGTTATTCGTCGGGCGCAGGATGAGTCTGCGCTAATAAACGAAATCACCCGTCATATTTAAATATTAATTCAATGTCGTTGCAGCTTATACGCTGCAACGTTATTTCACGGCAATAACTGTCGCGACCGCGTTCGCCCTTACCACCGTATACAGGATAAATATTATGTTAGAGATTCAGAAAAAACACGTTGTTGAAATGGCCAGAACCGCTCAGCAGTGGGGGTTATGTAAACATAAAGCCGGTAATTCCAGCGTACGGGATAAAGAGACAGGGCTTATTCTGGTGACCCCAACCACTGTCGATAAAATGCATTTAACGCCGCGGGATATTGTGGTGATGGACGTTGAAGCGAACGTTATTGAAAGCGAGGCCGGCCTGCGTCCAACCAGCGAATGTCTGATGCACATCGAGATTTATAAAGCGCGTCCGGATATTTTTGCCATCTCTCACACCCACTCGCTCTATGCCACTTCGTTTGCCGTACTGAATAAGCCGATCCCAGCGGTGGTGTATGAGTGTGCAATCCTAAATCTCAAAGATGGGGTGATCCCCGTTGCGCCGTATGGCCGGCCCGGCACGCCAGCGCTGTCGGACAGCGTTATCGAGCCGATTAAACGCGCTGATGCCATCCTGATGGAAAAGCATGGCGCGATTGGCGTGGATAAAGACCCGTACGAAGCGGTACTGAAATCCGCCTACCTTGAGGAGATGGCGCAGATTTACTACCACGCGCTGATGATTAATGGCGGTAAAGAGCCGGAATCCTTTACCCCGGAAGAGCTGCAGCGCTGGGAATATCCTTCACAGATTAAGTTTGCCCGCTAATACCCCAACGCCCCGCCCGATTGGGCGGGTATTCATGGAGAGAACGCATGAAAAAGTTTATTAATCAGGCGGAGAATTTTATCCCGGAGATGCTGGATGGCATCTATCTGGCTCACCCCGACCGCTTTCGCTTCGTCAACGATGATCTGCACTGCTTAGCTACCGCGCGCCCGGTACCGGGGAAAGTCGGGATCGTCACCGGCGGTGGTTCCGGCCATTTGCCGCTGTTCCTGGGGTATGTGGGTGAAGGGATGCTTGACGGCTGCGCCATCGGCGATGTGTTTCAGTCGCCGTCGCCGGAGCAAATTCTGGCAGTCACCCAGGCCGTCGATAGCGGCGCTGGCGTGCTGTATCTCTACGGCAACTACAACGGTGATATTTTCAATTTTGATATGGCGGCAGAAATGGCCGACATGGAGAGCGACATCCGTACCTGTACCGTGGTGGCCGCAGATGACTCGGCCGGTGCCGCACCGGGCGATGGCGTGACCACAAGGCGTGGTGTGGCGGGGATTTTCTTCGTCTACAAATGCGCTGGCGCATCGGCCGCGAGAATGGATGACCTGGAGACCGTGCAGCGCATTGCCCGCAAAGCTGGAGGCCGCGTGCGCACGCTTGGCGTGGCGTTATCGCCCTGCATTGTGCCGCGGATCGGTAAACCGGGATTCCATATCGGCGACAACGAAATGGAAATTGGTATGGGGATCCACGGGGAAAGCGGAATTCGGCGCGGTCCTCAGTTAAGTGCAGAGCAGATTGCCGAAGAGATGATGTCATGGCTGCTGGCGGATTCGCCCTGTCAGCTGGGAGACGACGTGGCGGTGTTGATTAACGGCCTGGGTGCCACGCCGCTGGAGGAGCTGTACCTGATGTATCGCCACGTTCACCAGATTCTGGCAGAGAGCGGCATTCGCGTTTTCCGCGTGTGGGTGGGTGAGTTCGCCACGGCCATGGAGATGACCGGCATGTCGATTAGTCTGATGCCGGTGGACAGTGAACTGAAGGCGTTACTGAATGCCGGAGCCGATACGCCAATGTTCCGCCAGTTTCCCGCTTAAGGAGGCTCTATGACGCTAGATACGCAGAAACTACGCCCGCTTTTTGCCGAATGGGCCCGCGTGATGCAGGACAATAAACCGATGCTGACTGAACTGGATAGCGTGGTGGGTGATGGCGATCTGGGGCTGACCATGAGCGACGGTTTTGCGGCGGCGAACGATGCGGTACAGCACAGCGAAGAGCGCGATATTGGGCGATTTTTTTATCTTGCGGGCAAAGCGATGGCCTCGGCAGTGCCCTCCACCATGGGCACACTGATGGCGTCCGGGCTGATGCAGGCGGGTAAGATTTTTAAAGGGCGCACGACGCTAGTGACGGAGGATGCCGGCGCATTCTTTCAGGCGTGGTATGACGGCGTTCAGCAGCGCGGCAAGGCGCAGCCCGGTGAAAAGACCTTTCTCGACGGTATGGCACCAGCGCTGGTGGCACTAAAAAAATCGGCGACAACGCCGCTGGTTCAGGCGCGAGAGGCGCTGCACCAGGCGCAATGGGGCGTACAGCAGACGACAACGATGGTGGCAAAACATGGGCGGGCTGCTATCCACGGCGAGCGTTCACGAACGTTTGTTGACCCCGGCGCGATGGTCGCCCAGCTCTTGATTCAGGGCTATTTTCATTTCATTCAGGCTATTTGTCCGGCCGACGGGCAGTGAAAAAGGAAGCGTAATTATGTTGAAAGAGGTTGTCAGGATCAGCAATCAGCACGGTATTCATGCGCGCCCGGCCGGTGTGCTGGCGAAAGCCTGTGCCCAGTATCAGTCGCGGATCGAGATGATCTATGAGGGTAAGGTTATCAAGGGTAAAAGCATCATGAGTATTTTAGGTGCGGGGATCAAAGGTCGGGGATCGCTTGAGATCATTTGCAGCGGCAGCGATGAGCAAGAAGCGATGGCGAAGCTGAAAGTGCTGTTCGCTGATGGATTTGGCTTTGATTAACCGGCCATGAATGGTGCCCTTTGAACGTCGGCCGGATAAGCTTACCGCTATCCGGCATTTTTTTAAAAACGGCTAAACCCTCAGGCAATAAAAAACCCGGCAGCCACAGCACCGGGTTTTTTATTGCCTGATCTTTTATGCCGGGTTCGCGAACTCAGACATAAACTGCAGAATTAACGCCATGGACACCGCCCCCGGATCGCAATGACCGATTGCTCGTTCCCCGAGATTTTTGGCGCGGCCAAAACGGGCGATCATCGTGCTGGTACCTTCTGCGCCGGCCATCGCAGCTTGTGCACAATGCGCGAGGGCAGTCGGCAGCGGGAGTGCCGCATCGGCCTTGGCCTGCAACGCGGCGGCAGCCAGCGCATCGACCATGGTCTTATCGCCGGGTTCTGCACCTCCGCGCTGGTGGATAGCGGTCATGCCAATTTCCAGCCACTCGGCAAGCGTTGCCGCATCGAACTGCTCCCGCCCTGCAAGGGCTTTGCCGCCGGCGCGGAAAAGCGTGCCAAAAATAGCGCCGGATGCACCGCCCATGCTGGTCATTAATCGGGTGCCGCTTTGCAGCAGGCACTCGCCGATATCCGCAGGAGCAAACTCAGCGGAAGAGAGCAGCGTGTGCAGCGCGGTAAAGCCGCGTTTAATACCGATACCGTGGTCGCCATCGCCAATGACCTGGTCAAGTGCGGTCAGGCGGGGTTCGCTGGCGATCATGCCTTCCGACACATATCGCAGGCAGGCCGTGAATTGAGGTGTCTGCATCTTATTTTCTCCAGCCGAGAGTGTTGATGGGGTAGTCGTACAGGCGCTGCATCTCGTCATCCAGCCGCAGCATGCTTAGCGAGAAGCCGGACATTTCCAGCGAGGTACAGAAGTGACCAACCTGCACGTCATAGGTGTGGATCCCGCGGGCTTTCAGCGACAGTCCGACCTTGCGAGTCACCACCATCAGTTCGCTATTGCTGAGCGACCCCAGGTTATTCACGCTGACGCAAACTTTATCGCCCTGGCCAAAGGGCAGGTCGGCGCACAGGCGCTCGATCATCATCTCGACCAGTTCATCCGTTTGCGGCAAAGGAATGCGGCACAGTCCCGGCTCACCGTGGATGCCGATGCCGAGCTCAATTTCGTTGTCGGCGAGCGTAAAGTTAAAGGCATCTGACTGCGGCAGCGCGCAGCCGCTGAGCGCTACGCCGATGGTGCGGGTATGGTGATTGGCCTTTTTCGCTAGCGCTTCGAGCGCAGGCAGCGTGTAGTGCTCGAACTGTGCTGCGGCGCCGGCCAGCTTGTATAAAAATGCCAGGCCGCCAACGCCCCGACGGTCAGACATTTTCTCAGGCGGTGCAGACGCAATATCATCGGTGGCGCGAACGGTACGGCATTCAATGCCTTCTTCGGCAAGGATTTCCGCGGCGATATCGAAGTTCATCCCGTCGCCGGAGTAATTACCGTAGAGAAAAAGTACGCCATTTCCCCGGTGAACGGCGCGGCTGGCCTCGATAATCTGGTCAGGCGAGGGGGAGGTAAAGACTTCGCCGAGCGCACAGGCGTCGATACCGCCTTCACCGACGAACCCGGCAAAGGTGGGTTCGTGGCCGCTGCCGCCGCCGCTGACGATCACCGTCTGCTCATCCTGCGGCATGGTGCGGTAAACCGCGCAGTACTCCGGCAGGGCGTGGACTTTGCCCATCCCGGCGTACACCAGCCCCTCCATGATTTCAGTGCGAATATTATCGGTGTTGTTGAAGATCTTTTTGGGTTTCTGCATCGTCACTCCCTCTCGTAAGGTACTGTTTCTTTAGTGACGATTTTACCTGCGCGGCCTGTTTATACCTGGCACCTTTGATACCAATTAATCTCCCGGGAAAGGGGCATGGCTGGGGGAAGGGAAAACGGCCCTCCGTGATGGGAGGGCGCAGGGCTAGTCGGTAATTTTGCGCTCCAGAACAATGCGCCAGAAGGCATCCACCAAGGGTTCGCTGAGCCGTTTTTTCTGTACGCAAACGCCGAGCTCAAACGGCGTCTTTTCGTCGCTGCGTTCCAGAATCATCACGCGGTTGCGCACGGGTTCGGGGCTGTTTTCCAACACCACTTCCGGCAGCAGCGCCACGCCGCAGCCCAGCGCCACCATCGAAACCATCGCCTCATGGCCGCCAACGGTGGCGTAAATTGAGGGATTACTGATTTTATGGCGGCGGAACCACAGCTCAATGCGGCGACGCACCGGGCCCTGATCGGCCATGATGAACGGTACCGTCGACCAGTCCGGGTTTTCGGTAGAAACCTGATTACGCACCGGGCAGGGTAACGCCGGAGCAATCAGCACCACCGCCAAATTTTCCAGCATCGAGAACGCCACCGCACCCGGCAGCGTTTCTGGCTTACCGGCAATTGCCAGGTCGGCTTCGCCCGTGACGACCTTATCCATCGCATCGGCGGCGTCACCGGTGGTGAGCTTGATCTCAACCGACGGATGTTCAGCACGGAAACGATCGAGAATCGGTGGCAGATGGCTGTAGGCGGCGGTGACGGAGCAGAAAATATGTAGCTCCCCCGACAGCGATGGCCCCTGCTGGTCGAGGGTATGACGCAGTTGCTGATATTGCAGCAGCGTCTGCTGGGCGAAAACGCGCAGCTCTTCACCAGCCTCGGTGAGAGTGACCGTGCGGTTATCGCGCACAAACAGCGGCTGGCCGAGGTCCTCCTCCAGCCGCTGAATCTGCCGGGAAAGCGTGGAGGGGCTGACGTGCATTGCCCGGGCGCTGCGGCCAAAATGGCGGCTTTCCGCCAGATGCAGGAAGGTTTTTAGATCGCGTAAATCCACAGATCGCACTCCACGATTTTACGTTGCACAAATTGCAACGTGACGTTGTGAATATATCAATTTCCGCAATAAATTTCCTGTTGTAATGTGGTTTCAATCTCGCAAAACGCGAACCGAACAATAAGACAGTACAACATCACGGAGCACATCATCATGGCTAACTACTTTAATACACTGAACCTGCGCCAGCAGCTGGCACAGCTGGGCAAATGTCGCTTTATGGGCCGCGACGAATTCGCCGATGGCGCAAGCTACCTTCAGGGTAAAAAAGTGGTCATCGTCGGCTGTGGCGCTCAGGGTCTGAACCAGGGCCTGAACATGCGTGACTCCGGTCTGGATATCGCTTACGCCCTGCGTAACGAAGCGATTGCTGAAAAACGCGCTTCCTGGCGTAAAGCGACCGAGAACGGCTTCAAAGTGGGGACCTACGAAGAGCTGATCCCGCAGGCTGACCTCGTTGTTAACCTGACGCCAGACAAACAGCACTCCGACGTTGTACGTTCCGTACAGCCGCTGATGAAAGACGGCGCGGCGCTGGGCTACTCTCACGGTTTTAACATCGTTGAAGTGGGCGAGCAGATCCGTAAAGACATCACCGTAGTGATGGTGGCGCCGAAGTGCCCAGGTACCGAAGTACGTGAAGAGTACAAACGTGGTTTCGGTGTGCCAACCCTGATTGCGGTTCACCCGGAAAACGATCCGAAAGGCGAAGGCATGGCGATTGCCAAAGCCTGGGCCGCAGCAACCGGCGGTCACCGCGCGGGCGTTCTGGAATCTTCCTTCGTGGCAGAAGTGAAATCTGACCTGATGGGTGAGCAGACTATCCTGTGCGGTATGCTGCAGGCCGGTTCTCTGCTGTGCTTCGATAAACTGGTTCAGGAAGGCACTGACCCAGCATATGCAGAAAAACTGATTCAGTTCGGCTGGGAAACCATTACCGAAGCGCTGAAGCAGGGTGGCATCACCCTGATGATGGACCGCCTGTCCAACCCGGCGAAACTGCGTGCTTACGCGCTGTCCGAACAGCTGAAAGAGATCATGGCGCCGCTGTTCCAGAAACACATGGATGACATCATCTCCGGCGAATTCTCCTCCGGCATGATGGCTGACTGGGCCAACGACGATAAGAAACTGCTGGGCTGGCGTGAAGAAACCGGTAAAACCGCGTTTGAAACGGCTGCACAGTTTGACGGTAAAATCGGTGAGCAGGAGTACTTCGATAAAGGCGTACTGATGATCGCGATGGTGAAAGCGGGCGTTGAGCTGGCGTTCGAAACCATGGTGGATTCCGGCATCATCGAAGAGTCTGCTTACTACGAATCACTGCACGAACTGCCGCTGATTGCCAACACCATCGCCCGTAAGCGTCTGTACGAAATGAACGTGGTTATCTCTGATACCGCGGAATATGGTAACTACCTGTTCTCTTACGCTTGTGTACCGCTGCTGAAAGAGTTCATGACCACGCTGCAGACCGGCGACTTGGGCAAAGCGATTGCCGAAGGTGCGGTAGACAACGCCCAGCTGCGTGACGTGAACGAAGCCATTCGCGGCCACGAGATCGAGAAAGTAGGTAAAAAACTGCGTGGCTACATGACCGATATGAAACGTATCGCTGTTGCTGGCTAAGCGTGGGCCTGAGGCCCCCGCTCTGACTCTCTCCCACGGGAGAGAGTGCAATAACGAAAAAGCCTTCCGATGGGAAGGCTTTTGCAATTTAGTTCCGGTACAGCACTTTAATGATGTGGTAACCGAACTGCGTGTGCAGCGGGCCGGTTGGCTCCAGCACCGGGCAGGAGAACACCACTTTATCGAACGCCGGTACCATCTGGCCCTGACGGAATTCACCCAGGTGACCGCCTTTCTTACCTGATGGGCAGGTAGAGTGCTTCTTCGCCAGCTTCTCAAAGTCGGCGCCGTTTTTAATCTGCTCCAGAAGATCCAGTGCCAGTTGTTCTTCTTTTACAAGGATATGCAGTGCTGCAGCTGTTTTAGCCATGATTGTGCCTTTAAATGGGGAGATATCAGGCTGGCGATTTTAGCACGGCTTATCGGCGATACAGTACTTTGATGATGTGGTAGCCATATTTGGTTTTCACCGGCCCATAGGGTTTTAGCAGCGGGCAGCTAAACACGGCGGCATCAAATGGCCCGACCATCACGCCCTGTTTGAATTCACCCAGATCGCCACCGTTACGGCCGGAAGGGCAACGAGAATAGCGTTTAGCCAGATGATCGAAACCGATCCCACGCTCCAGCTTGCTGAGGATCTCAAGGGCCAGTTTCTCTTCTTTTACCAGAATATGCAGGGCTGCTGCGCTCTTCACCATGGGCTCATTCTCTTCACAGGATTACTGCCCAACACTTTACCATTTGCCGGGTAAATCTCAGCCTGACTTTCTGCTACAATCCACACCCCCGTGTTTATAGATTGAGCAATACGTCATGCGTTTGAACCCCGGACAACAACAAGCCGTCGAATTCGTCACCGGACCCTGCCTGGTGCTGGCGGGTGCTGGATCCGGTAAGACCCGCGTTATCACCAATAAAATCGCGCACCTGATCCACCAGTGTGGCTATCAGGCACGACATATTGCAGCGGTAACGTTTACCAACAAGGCCGCGCGCGAGATGAAAGAGCGTGTGGCACAGACGCTGGGCCGCAAAGAGGCACGCGGGTTGATGATTTCGACCTTCCACACCCTGGGGCTGGATATCATCAAGCGTGAATATGCGGCGCTGGGGATGAAGTCGAACTTCTCTTTATTTGACGATACCGATCAGACCGCGCTGCTGAAAGATCTGACCGAAGGGCTTATTGAAGACGATAAAGTACTCTTCCAGCAGCTGATCTCGACGATCTCCAACTGGAAAAACGATCTGATGACGCCAGCGCAGGCGGCCGCCAGCGCGAAGGGCGAACGCGACAGGATTTTTGCCCACTGCTATGGTCTGTACGACGCGCACATGAAGGCCTGTAATGTGCTGGACTTCGACGATCTGATTTTGCTGCCGACGCTGCTGTTGCAGCGAAATGAAGAGGTGCGCGAGCGCTGGCAGAATAAAATCCGCTACCTGCTGGTGGATGAATATCAGGATACCAACACCAGCCAGTACGAGCTGGTTAAGCTGATAGTGGGCCAGCGCGCCCGCTTTACCGTGGTGGGTGATGACGATCAGTCTATCTACTCCTGGCGCGGTGCGCGCCCGCAAAACCTGGTGCTGTTAAGCAAAGATTTCCCCGCGCTGCAGGTGATTAAGCTCGAGCAGAACTATCGCTCTTCCGAACGCATCCTGAAGGCGGCGAACATTCTGATCGCCAATAACCCGCACGTGTTCGAAAAACGTCTGTTCTCCGAACTGGGCTATGGCAAGGAGCTCAAAGTCCTGAGCGCCAACAACGAAGAACACGAAGCAGAGCGCGTGACCGGCGAGCTTATCGCCCATCACTTCGTGAATAAGACGGAATATAAAGATTACGCGATTCTCTATCGCGGCAACCACCAGTCGCGGGTGTTTGAAAAATTCCTGATGCAGAACCGCATCCCGTACAAAATTTCCGGCGGTACCTCGTTCTTCTCGCGTCCAGAGATTAAAGACCTGCTGGCGTATCTGCGCGTGTTGAGCAATCCGGATGATGACAGCGCTTTCCTGCGCATCGTCAACACACCAAAACGTGAGATTGGCTCGGCGACGCTGCAAAAGCTCGGCGAGTGGGCGACGACTCGCAACAAGAGTCTGTTCACCGCCAGCTTTGATATGGGGCTGAATCAGACGCTGACCGGACGCGGCTATGAGTCGTTGACCCGCTTTACCCAGTGGTTGGGTGAAATCCAGCGTCTGGCCGAGCGCGAGCCGATTGCTGCGGTGCGCGATCTTATTCACGGTATCGACTACGAATCCTGGCTGTTTGAAACCTCGCCAAGCCCGAAAGCGGCTGAAATGCGGATGAAAAACGTCAACACGTTATTCGGCTGGATGACGGAAATGCTCGAAGGCAGCGAGCTGGAAGAGCCGATGACGCTCACGCAGGTTGTTACGCGATTTACGCTGCGCGACATGATGGAACGCGGTGAAAGCGAGGAAGACCTTGATCAGGTGCAGCTAATGACTCTCCATGCCTCGAAAGGGCTGGAGTTCCCGTACGTTTTCCTCGTGGGGATGGAAGAAGGACTGTTGCCGCATCAGAGCAGCATCGATGAAGATAACGTTGATGAAGAACGCCGTCTGGCCTACGTCGGGATCACCCGTGCGCAGAAAGAGCTTATCTTCACGCTGTGTAAAGAACGCCGACAGTACGGTGAACTGGTGCGCCCGGAGCCAAGCCGTTTCCTGCTGGAGCTACCGCAGGATGACCTGATTTGGGAACAGGAGCGAAAAGTGGTGAGCGCTGAAGAACGAATGCAGAAAGGGCAGAATCATTTGGCGAATCTGAAAGCGATGATGGCGGCGAAGAAAGCGAAATCATAGGCCGGATACGCTGATGCTGTCCGGCAATGATAGACAGCTAGCGCACTTCTAAAGGCCAGTGGACATAGCTTTGCCACTGGCTTTCTTGATCAATCGTCTCTTTACCCAGCGGATGCTGATCCAGCCAGCTTTTCGGCAGCGTAAGGGTCAGACTTTCTTCTTTGACCTGCAGCGTCATCTCCGGCACTAAATCATCACGGCGACGGCTGGCGAAGATAATGGCCAGGCGCAACAGACGGCAGAGATGCTCGGCCGCGCGTGGAGGTACGGCATTTTGCTGGTGGAGCGACGAAAGGTCGATAGGGTTCGTTTGGTTGAGCAACAAGGTGGCCAGCAGCTTCTTTTGCGCAGGGGTAAAGCCCGGCAAATCGAGATTACGCACCAGATAGGCGGCGTGCTGCGGGGCTTGTTTAAAATCAACGCTCAGGCCGATTTCGTGTAAAGCACAGGCGCTTAACAGCAGTTCACGGCTTAATGGCTCTAGATCCCAGCTACTTCCAACCTGATCGACAAAACTGGCGGCCAGCTGTGCGACGCGGTTCGCCTGCTCGGTATCAACCATAAACCGGCGCTGAATATTGCGCAGCGTGCGGCTGCGAATGTCTTCGTCCACCGCCAGATGCAGCATGCCGTAAACCAGGCCTTCGCGTAGTGCGCCGCCGGCCAGCGTCATGCACTGGATATCCAGCTCGGTGAAGATAGCGATAAGAATCGCCAGCCCGCTTGGGAAGACCAGCGCGCGTTCCAGCGTCAGTCCTTCAATTTCCAGCTCTTCCAGACGCCCGCATTGGATAGCGCGCTGTTTAAGTTGCTGAAGTTTAGCGAGGGTAATGCGTTCATCCATCCCCTGCGCCATCATGATTTCTTGTAACGCCTGGACGGTTCCGGAAGCGCCGACGCAGACCTTCCAGCCGTGCTGACGCAGTTCATCGGCAACCGGTTTGAGCACTTCACGCGCGGCCCGTTCGGCTTCGTCGAAATGTTCCTGAGCCAGGTTACGGTCGGTAAAGTAGCGTTCAAGCCAGGTGACGCAGCCCATCGACAGACTGAACAGTGAAGTCGTTTGTGCGCCGGTACCGGTCACTAATTCGGTGCTAGCACCGCCGATATCAACCACTAAACGGCGATCGTCGCCGCCGGTGGTGTGCGCGACGCCCTGATAAATCAGGCGTGCTTCTTCTTCGCCACGGATAACCTGCACCGGGCAGCCGAGAATTTCCTGGGCTTTGGCGATAAACACATCGGCATTAACGGCAAGACGAAGTGTTGCGGTCGCAACGATGCGAATTTGGGTCGGGGGAATATCTTGTAAACGTTCGGCGAACAGGCGCAGGCACTGCCATCCACGTTCCATGGCTTCCGTTGACAGCATGTTGTCACGGTTGAGTCCGCCTGCCAGACGCACTTTACGCTTAATGCGCGTAAGCGTCTGGATACTTCCCGCCACCTCGCGAACAAGCAGCATATGAAAACTATTGGAACCGAGATCGATAGCTGCGTAGAGCGAGGTGGAAGTGAGCATAACTTTTTTAACCTGAACGACGGCGATTACGTGGCGCACCAGAACGGCGCGGACCATTGCCCTGACGAACACGCGTCAGACGTAATGGTTTCGGCAGTTCAGTTAACAGCGCGTCCGGATTGTACTTACTGACCGGAATAGAGTGACCGGTGTAGGTTTCAATCGCTGGCAGATTCAGCGCGTACTCTTCACAGGCAAGGCTGATTGAGTGTCCGCTGGCACCTGCACGACCGGTACGGCCAATACGGTGAACGTAGTCTTCACAGTCATCCGGCAGATCGTAGTTAAAGACGTGGGTAACGGCTGGGATATGCAGGCCGCGTGCCGCAACATCGGTGGCAACCAGAATGTCGATATCACCGCTGGTGAAATCTTCCAGAATACGCAGGCGTTTTTTCTGCGCGACGTCGCCGGTCAGCAGACCTACGCGATGACCGTCTGCGGCCAGATGACCCCAGATATCTTCACAGCGATGTTTGGTGTTGGCGAAGATAATCGCGCGGTCCGGCCACTCTTCTTCCAGCAGCGTTTGCAGCAAACGCATCTTCTCTTCGTTGGAAGGGTAGAACAGCTCTTCTTTAATGCGGTGGCCCGTTTTCTGCTCTGGCTCGACTTCCACGTACTCGGCGTTGTTCATTTGTTCGAACGCCAGCTCGCGGACGCGGTAGGACAGTGTGGCAGAGAACAGCATATTCAGACGCTGGTTGGTCGGCGGCATGCGACGGAACAACCAGCGGATATCTTTAATAAAGCCCAGATCGTACATGCGATCGGCTTCGTCCAGCACCACCACCTGAATCGCGCCCAGGTTGATGTGGTTCTGTTTTGCATAATCAATAAGACGACCCGTGGTGCCGATCAGAATGTCGACGCCGCTTTCCAGCACTTTCAGCTGTTTGTCATAGCCGTCACCGCCATAAGCCAGACCCAGTTTCAGGCCAGTCGCCTGAGCCAGAGGCTCTGCGTCGGCGTGAATCTGCACTGCCAGCTCACGGGTTGGCGCCATAATTAAGGCGCGCGGTTGGTTCACCTGGCGGTCTGCACTCGCTGGGTGAGAAAGAAGATAATGAAACGTGGACGTCAGAAACGCCATCGTTTTCCCGGTACCGGTTTGCGCCTGTCCAGCCACATCACGTCCGGCAAGCGTTAGCGGCAAAGCCAGCGCCTGAATGGGCGTGCAATTATAAAACCCTTTGGTTTCAAGGGCTTCAACCACTTTAGGGTGCAGGGCGAAGTCGGAAAACTTCTGTTCTGTTAAATGTGTTTTGCTCATAGTGTGGTAGAATATCAGCTTACTATTGCATTAAGAAAGCGTATCCGGTGAAATAACGTCAACCTTTGTTGGCGAAGTTAACATCAACACCTTGTTGGTTAATGCTATACACGTCATTCTTCAAGCTGCTTCCGCGTTGGCTGCGTTCGTTCACCCGAATCACTTACTTGAGTAAGTTCATCGGGATTCGCTCACTTGCCGCCTTGATGCAACTTGAATGATTTTGTGTATACACCAACACACCAGGCTTATTCCTGTGGAGTTAAATATGAGCGATAAAATTATTCACCTGACTGACGACAGTTTTGACACGGACGTACTCAAAGCTGACGGGCTGACACTCGTCGATTTCTGGGCAGAGTGGTGTGGTCCGTGCAAAATGATCGCCCCGATTCTGGATGAAATCGCCGAGGAGTATCAGGGTAAACTGACCGTTGCTAAACTGAACATCGATCAGAACCCGGGCACAGCTCCTAAGTATGGCATCCGCGGTATCCCTACGCTGCTGCTGTTCAAAAACGGCGAAGTTGCAGCAACCAAAGTTGGCGCGCTGTCTAAAGGCCAACTGAAAGAGTTCCTCGACGCTAACCTGGCGTAAGAAATTCGGTTTGGGCGTCTGGTGTTCTTAAATTAAGCAGAACTCTGGACGCCCGGCTTCAGTCGTGCTAAGTTATTTTTGACTTCGTTTTAAACATACCTTGTTTGAATCTTGTTTTATCCAAACCTCTCGTTGCGATGTATGACGTCAGAGGTGAAAAAATTCCAGGTTTGTCACTCTTTCCGTCTTGTCGTTTCAGTTCTGCGTACTCTCCTGTGACCAGACAGCGAACAGACATGAGTGATGGCCGTAAACAGGCATGGATGACCCTGCCATACCATTCACAACATTAAGTTCGAGATTTCCCCCAAGTTTAAGAACTCACACCATTATGAATCTTACCGAATTAAAGAATACGCCGGTTTCTGAGCTGATTACTCTCGGCGAAAATATGGGTCTGGAAAACCAGGCACGTATGCGCAAGCAGGACATCATTTTTGCCATCCTGAAGCAGCACGCAAAGAGTGGCGAAGATATCTTTGGTGACGGTGTACTGGAGATATTGCAGGATGGATTTGGTTTCCTCCGCTCTGGAGACAGCTCCTACCTCGCCGGTCCCGATGATATCTACGTTTCCCCTAGCCAAATCCGCCGTTTCAATCTCCGCACTGGTGACACCATTTCGGGTAAGATCCGTCCGCCGAAAGAGGGTGAGCGTTACTTTGCGCTGTTGAAAGTTAACGAAGTTAACTACGACAAGCCGGAAAACTCGCGCAACAAGATCCTGTTTGAGAACTTAACCCCGCTACACGCAAACTCTCGTCTGCGTATGGAGCGTGGTAATGGTTCTACCGAAGATTTAACTGCTCGCGTCCTGGATCTGGCATCGCCGATTGGTCGCGGTCAGCGTGGTCTGATTGTGGCACCGCCGAAAGCCGGTAAAACCATGCTGCTGCAGAACATCGCACAGAGCATCGCGTATAACCACCCAGACTGCGTACTGATGGTTCTGCTGATTGACGAACGTCCGGAAGAAGTGACCGAGATGCAACGTCTGGTAAAAGGTGAAGTTATCGCTTCCACCTTTGACGAACCTGCATCCCGCCACGTTCAGGTCGCTGAAATGGTTATCGAGAAAGCGAAACGTCTGGTTGAACACAAGAAAGACGTTATCATTCTGCTCGACTCCATCACTCGTCTGGCTCGCGCCTACAACACCGTGGTACCGGCTTCCGGTAAAGTACTGACCGGTGGTGTCGACGCTAACGCCCTGCATCGTCCGAAGCGTTTCTTCGGTGCAGCACGTAACGTGGAAGAGGGCGGCAGCCTGACGATTATCGCCACCGCGTTGGTGGATACCGGCTCTAAAATGGATGAAGTTATCTACGAAGAGTTTAAAGGTACCGGCAACATGGAACTGCACCTCTCCCGTAAGATTGCTGAAAAACGCGTCTTCCCGGCTATCGATTACAACCGTTCCGGTACCCGTAAAGAAGAGCTGCTCACCACCCAGGAAGAGCTGCAGAAAATGTGGATCCTGCGCAAAATCATCCACCCAATGGGTGAGATTGATGCGATGGAATTCCTCATCAATAAACTGGCAATGACCAAAACTAACGACGATTTCTTCGATATGATGAAACGCTCGTAAAATCCGGTTTTTGCCGACGAACGCCACACTTTTGTGTGGCGTTTTTGTTTTTAGGAGTTTAGGTGATAGGGCTCAACATTTTTTTCACGGACAATTACGGTTTGCGGCTACAATAATAGTTAGTTTGTAAAATCGGTTATAAATCAGGCGAGTTTCCCCAATATTCATCAGGCTTCCTCTTCTGATGAGCTGCTATCGTGGGTATACTTTCGCTATTAATATTCGCAGCGAGTATAAATTGTGAGTTTACTGACCGTCGGTACTGACTTGATCAGTATTTTTTTATTCACCACCGTATTCCTTTTTTTCGCCCGTAAGGCGGCTAAAAAGGTCGGTTTGGTGGATAGACCTAATTACCGTAAACGTCACCAGGGGCTTATTCCGCTAGTGGGTGGCATCTCGGTCTACGCCGGGATCTGCTTCACTTTTGCGATCGCAGATTACTACATTCCTCACGCTTCCCTTTACCTTGGCTGCGCAGGTGCGCTTGTGCTTGTTGGGGCTCTTGACGACCGCTATGACGTTAGCGTCAAAATCCGTGCAACCATTCAGGCGCTGATTGGTATCGTGATGATGACGGCAGGTAATTTATATCTGCGTAGCCTGGGTTATATCTTCGGTTCGTGGGAACTGGTGCTGGGGCCGTTTGGCTTCTTCCTCACTCTGTTTGCCGTCTGGGCGATGATTAATGCCTTCAATATGGTCGATGGCATTGATGGCCTGCTCGGCGGTCTGTCGAGCGTGAGCTTTGGCGCGATTGGCCTGATCCTGTGGTTTGATGGGCAGACTAGCCTCGCTATGTGGTGCTTCGCGATGATTGCCGCCATTCTGCCGTATATTATGTTGAACCTTGGCGTACTGGGCCGTCGCTATAAAGTCTTCATGGGCGATGCGGGCAGCACGCTGATTGGCTTTACGGTTATCTGGATCCTGCTGGAAACCACCCAGGGGACGCATCATCCTATCAGCCCGGTCACGGCGCTGTGGATTGTCGCCATTCCATTGATGGATATGGTGGCTATCATGTATCGCCGTCTGCGTAAGGGCATGAGTCCGTTCTCAGCAGACCGTCAACATATTCATCATCTGATCATGCGCGCAGGCTTTACTTCTCGCCAGGCGCTGGTCCTGATTACCCTTGCCGCAGCGCTGCTGGCCGGAATCGGAGTCCTGGCCGAGTACACTCGCGTTGTGCCTGAGTGGGTCATGCTGCTACTGTTCTTCGTGGCCTTTGGCCTCTACGGCTACTGCATCAAGCGGGCCTGGAAAGTGGCGCGTTTCATTAAACGTATGAAGCGTAGAATGCGTCGAAACAGTGAAAACCATCCAAAATTAACCAAGTAAAACTGGGGTAGTAATGACACAACCATTACCGGAAGCACAGTTGGCGAGTGCTGAGAATGAACTGGATATTCGTGGCCTGTTTCGCGCGTTGTGGTCGGGGAAACACTGGATTATCGGCTTTGCGGTGCTATTTGCCGCCGTGGTGCTGATTTATACTTTTTTTGCCCGGCAAGAGTGGAGCACGACGGCTATCACTGACCGGCCTACCGTGAATATGCTCGGTGGTTACTATTCGCAGCAGCAGTTCCTGCGCAACCTCGATGTGAAGGTCAACCCCACCACTGCTACACCACCTTCGGTGATGGATGAGGTGTACAAAGAGTTCGTTATGCAGCTCGCCTCCTGGGATACCCGTCGTGATTTCTGGTCGCAGACGGACTATTACAAACAGCGAATGGTGGGTAATTCCCGCGCCGATGCAGCGCAGTTGGATGACCTGATTAACGATATTCAATTTATTCCTGGCGATGCGCAAAAGAGCGTGAGCGACAGCGTGAAGCTAAACGCGGAAACCGCGCAGGACGCCAATAACCTGTTGCGCCAGTACGTAGCGTTTGCCAGCCAGCGCGCTGCCGGGCATCTGAATGATGAGTTGAAAGGCGCATGGGCCGCACGCACGATTCAGATTAAAGCGCAGGTGAAACGTCAGGAGGAAGTCGCTCAGGCGATATTCAACCGCCGTATGCACAGCATTGAAGCGGCGCTGAAGATTGCTCAGCAGCACAACATTAATCGTAGCGTCACGGATATTCCGGCCGATGAGTTACCTGACTCTGAGCTCTCATTGTTGGGTCGCCCTATGCTGCAGGCCCGTCTGGAAAACCTGCAGGCCGTGGGACCGGCGTTCGACCTTGATTACGATCAGGGGCGAGCGATGCTGACGACTCTTAATGTTGGCCCGACGCTGGCTGCAAGTTTTCAGACATATCGGTATTTGCGGACACCAGAGGAACCGGTAAAACGCACGAGTCCACGCCGCGTATTTCTGATGGTTATGTGGGGAATTGTCGGCGCATTGGTGGGTGCTGGGGTGGCACTGGCGCGTCGTCGCACGCAGTAGTAAATACCCATCATTTGATGAAGGGCGATGGGCCTGTTTCATCTAAAGAAGAGAATCGATGTGAAAGTACTGACTGTATTTGGCACACGACCAGAGGCCATCAAAATGGCTCCTCTGGTTCATGCGCTAGCAAAGGATCCTCATTTTGAGGCGAAAGTATGCGTCACCGCGCAGCATAGGGAAATGCTAGATCAGGTGCTAAGCCTCTTCTCCATCGTTCCGGATTATGACCTCAATATCATGAGTCCAGGACAGGGTCTCACAGAAATAACCTGCCGGATTTTGCAGGGGTTAAAACCCGTTCTGGAATCTTTCAAACCGGACGTTGTGTTGGTGCATGGCGACACGACGACCACGACCGCAGCAAGTCTGGCGGCATTTTATCAGCGTATTCCTGTCGGGCATGTTGAAGCGGGTCTGCGTACCGGCGATCTCTACTCGCCGTGGCCGGAAGAAGCTAATCGCACGCTGACCGGCCATTTGGCTATGTACCACTTCGCGCCGACGGAAAACTCGCGGCAGAATCTGCTGCGGGAAAATTTGTCGGATAAGCGTATTTTCGTCACCGGTAACACGGTGATTGACGCCCTGTTCTGGGTACGTGACCGGGTGATGAATGACGAAGCGCTACGCGCTGATTTGTCCGCGCGCTATCCGTTCCTGAGCAACGGTAAAAAGATGATCCTGGTGACGGGGCACCGTCGTGAGAGTTTCGGCCAGGGCTTCGAAAAAATTTGTCACGCGCTGGCGGAAATCGCCGCGACCAACCCGGATGTGCAGATTGTCTATCCGGTGCACCTGAATCCAAACGTTAGCGAGCCTGTTAACCGTATTCTGGGTCATATCGATAACGTGATACTTATCGACCCGCAGGACTACCTGCCATTCGTCTGGTTGATGAACCATGCCTGGCTTATCCTGACCGACTCTGGCGGCATTCAGGAAGAGGCCCCTTCGCTGGGTAAACCGGTGCTGGTGATGCGTGAAACCACGGAACGCCCGGAAGCTATCGACGCGGGTACGGTTCGCCTGGTCGGGACGGACAGCCAACGCATTGTGGATGAAGTTACGCGTCTGCTGCGCGATGAAGATGAATATCAAAGGATGAGCCGGGCGCATAACCCTTATGGGGATGGCCGGGCATGCGAACGTATTTTATTAGCATTAAAAAATAATCAGGTAACGTTATGAGTTTCTCAACCCTCTCGGTGATCGGTCTAGGCTATATCGGCCTTCCTACGGCAGCTGCTTTTGCCTCACGGCAAAAGAAGGTGGTGGGTGTCGACATTAATCAACACGCGGTGGATACCATTAACCGCGGTGAAATTCATATTGTTGAGCCCGATCTCGACAGGGTTGTGAAAACGGCGGTTGCCGCCGGATACCTGCGTGCAACCACCACGCCAGAAGCGGCAGACGCTTACCTGATTGCCGTGCCGACGCCATTTAAAGGCGACCATGAGCCCGATATGGTTTACGTGGAAGCAGCAGCGCGTTCTATCGCGCCGGTGCTGAAAAAAGGGACTCTGGTGATCCTCGAGTCTACGTCTCCCGTCGGCGCAACCGAGCAGATGGCCGGCTGGCTTGCACAGATGCGCCCGGACCTGACTTTCCCACAGCAGGTGGGTGAGCAGGCAGACATCAACATCGCCTACTGCCCGGAGCGCGTGCTGCCGGGGCAAGTGATGGTTGAATTGATTAAGAACGACCGGGTGATTGGTGGTATGACGCCGGTGTGCTCCGCGCGCGCCAGCGAACTGTACAAAATCTTCCTGGAAGGTGAATGCGTGGTGACTAACGCGCGTACCGCCGAAATGTGCAAGCTGACCGAAAACAGCTTCCGTGACGTGAACATCGCCTTTGCCAATGAGCTGTCGCTCATCTGTGCCGATCAGGGGATTAACGTCTGGGAACTGATTCGTCTGGCAAATCGCCATCCACGCGTCAACATTTTGCAGCCGGGGCCAGGCGTGGGTGGTCACTGTATCGCCGTCGACCCATGGTTTATCGTGGCGCAAAACCCGGAGCAGGCGCGTCTTATTCGCACCGCGCGGGAAGTGAACGACCATAAACCATTCTGGGTTATCGACAAGGTGAAGGCCCACGTTGCCGACTGTCTGGCGGCCAGCAACAAGCGCGCCAGCGAGTTGAAAATTGCCTGCTTTGGCCTGGCATTTAAACCGAATATTGACGATCTGCGTGAAAGCCCGGCCATGGAGATCGCTGAACTGATTGCCCAGTGGCACAGCGGTGAAACGCTGGTGGTGGAACCGAATATTCATCAGTTGCCAAAAAAACTCGACGGGCTGTGCTCGCTGGTTTCGGTAGAAACTGCGCTGGCTAGCGCCGATGTGATTGTCATGCTGGTCGATCATATCCAGTTTAAAGCTATTCGCGGCGAGACTGTCGCTCAACAATATGTGGTAGATACTAAAGGAGTCTGGCGTTGAAACGTATCCTGGTGACCGGCGGCGCGGGCTTTATTGGCTCAGCGGTAGTGCGCCATATTATCAACCACACGCCGGACTGCGTGGTGGTGGTCGACAAACTCACCTATGCTGGCAACCTGACTTCGCTGGCACCGGTCGCGCATGATGAGCGCTTTGCCTTTGAACAGGTCGATATCTGCGATCGCAGCGAGTTAAATCGCGTCTTTGCGCAGTATCGTCCGGATGTGGTGATGCACCTGGCGGCAGAAAGCCACGTCGATCGTTCGATCGACGGCCCGGCGGCATTTATTGAAACCAATATCGTTGGCACCTACACGCTGCTGGAGGCCGCTCGCGCTTACTGGTCTGCGCTTGAAGAGGGTGCTAAAGCGGCGTTTCGCTTCCATCATATTTCCACTGATGAAGTGTATGGCGATCTGCATTCAGTGGATGATTTCTTTACCGAAACCACACCGTATGCGCCAAGCAGCCCTTACTCCGCATCGAAAGCCAGCAGCGATCATCTGGTGCGCGCCTGGCTGCGCACCTACGGGCTGCCGACGCTGATTACCAACTGTTCGAATAACTACGGCCCCTATCACTTCCCGGAAAAACTGATCCCGCTGACCATTCTCAACGCGCTGGCGGGTAAACCGCTGCCGGTATACGGCAACGGGCAGCAGATCCGTGACTGGCTGTACGTTGACGATCACGCCCGGGCTTTGTATCGGGTGGCAACTGAAGGGGCAGTTGGCGAGACCTACAATATCGGTGGCCACAACGAACGTAAAAATCTCGACGTCGTCGAGACAATTTGTTCTCTGCTGGAAGAACTGGTGCCGCAGAAGCCGCAGGGCATTGCGCGTTATCATGATCTGATCACCTTTGTTGCCGACCGTCCCGGTCACGACCTGCGTTACGCGATTGATGCGGCAAAAATTGCCCGTGAGCTGGGCTGGACGCCGGAAGAGACCTTTGAAAGTGGAATGCGCAAAACGGTGCAGTGGTACCTTGCCAATGAAAGCTGGTGGAAGCAGGTGCAGGATGGCAGCTATCAGGGCGAACGCCTGGGTCTGAAGGGCTAAACTCCCGGAGGAGGAAAAGCAATGAAAGGCATTATTCTGGCTGGTGGGTCGGGCTCACGCCTGCACCCAATCACCCGCGGTGTGTCGAAACAGCTGCTGCCTATTTATGACAAACCGATGATTTACTATCCGCTGTCGGTGCTGATGCTGGCGGGTATTCGTGACATTTTGATTATCACTACCCCGGAAGATAAAAGCAGCTTCCAGCGTCTGCTGGGCGACGGCAGTGAATTTGGTATCTCGTTGCAGTATGCCGAACAGCCAAGCCCTGACGGCCTGGCGCAGGCGTTTATCATCGGTGAAACGTTCCTGAACGGCGAACCGTCCTGCCTGGTGTTGGGCGATAATGTCTTCTTTGGCCAGGGCTTTAGCCCGAAACTGCGTCACGTGGCGTCCCGAACCGAAGGGGCCACAGTGTTTGGCTATCAGGTGATGGACCCGGAACGTTTCGGCGTGGTCGAGTTTGACGATAACTTCCATGCGCTGTCGCTGGAAGAGAAGCCAAAACAGCCGAAATCCAACTGGGCGGTAACCGGCCTTTATTTCTATGACGGCGACGTTGTGGAGTATGCCAAGCGCGTGAAGCCGTCGGAACGCGGTGAGCTGGAGATTACCTCCCTCAACCAGATGTATCTCGACGATGGCAAGCTGACCGTTGAACTGCTGGGGCGCGGCTTTGCCTGGCTGGATACCGGCACGCACGACAGCCTGATTGAGGCGAGTATGTTTGTGCAGACGGTGGAAAAACGGCAGGGCTTTAAAATTGCCTGTCTGGAAGAAATTGCCTGGCGCAACGGCTGGCTGGACGACGATGGCGTGAAACGCGCCGCGGCGCGGCTGTCGAAAACGGGCTATGGCCAATACCTGCTGGAGCTTCTTCGTGCCCGTCCGCGCCAATATTGAATCCCTGACGTGGGAAAATCAGTTTTTCAACGTCAATAGCGCGATTGTCCGCCTTGCCGATGACGCCCCGCCGCTGACCACCGAACGGTTGGCGGGCTGGTCGCGGGTGCAGGTGAAAATCGCCGGGCATCAAACGGCAGAGCTTGATGCTCTTCAGCAGCTGGGCTTTCAGCTGGTTGAAGGGGAGATCGATCTCGCGCTACCAGTTACGTCCACAGCCAGCACCCAAGCTCAAGTGGCGGTCGAGTCAGATATTCCAGCGCTGCGGCAACTGGCGGCCCAGGCATTTGCCTTAAGCCGCTTTCGTGCGCCGTGGTATGCCCCTGATGCCAGCGGCCGTTTTTATGCACAATGGATAGAGAACGCAGTCAAAGGCACCTTTGATAATCAGTGCCTGATTTTTCGCGATGATAGCCTGGCTATTCGCGCCTTTGTTTCCCTACGAGAATTGAACGCCCACGAAGCGCGTATTGGCCTGCTGGCCGGGCGCGGCGCGGGCGCAGAACTGATGCAGGCGGCGGTGCGCTGGGCGCATACCCGCGGCCTTTCGACGCTACGGGTGGCGACGCAAGCCGGCAATACCGCAGCACTTCAACGCTATATTCACAGCGGGGCTAACGTTGTCAGCACCGCTTACTGGCTATACAGGTGACATCATGATCCCATTTAATGCCCCACCGGTCGTGGGTACCGAACTCGATTACATGCAATCCGCGATGGGTAGCGGCAAACTGTGCGGCGATGGCGGTTTTACCCGTCGCTGCCAACAGTGGATGGAACAACGTTTCGGCAGCGCCAAAGTCCTGCTGACGCCGTCCTGCACTGCTT
The DNA here is from genome assembly GCF_021440345.1 of Kluyvera intermedia. GTDB lineage: Bacteria > Pseudomonadota > Gammaproteobacteria > Enterobacterales > Enterobacteriaceae > Kluyvera > Kluyvera intermedia_A. Next base: position 7,750 of record NZ_JAKCNS010000060.1, on the reverse strand, counting down.
CTCTGGAGATGGCTGCTATTCTGCTGGATATCCAGCCGGGCGATGAAGTGATCATGCCGAGCTATACCTTCGTTTCGACCGCCAATGCCTTTGTGCTGCGCGGTGCGAAGATTGTGTTTGTCGATGTCCACAAAGAGACGATGAATATCGATGAGACGCAGATTGAAGCGGCCATCACCGATAAAACCCGCGCGATTGTGCCAGTTCATTACGCGGGCGTGGCCTGTGAGATGGATACCATCATGGCGCTGGCGAAGAAATATAACCTGTTCGTGGTGGAAGATGCCGCGCAGGGCGTGATGTCGACCTACAAAGGCCGTGCGCTGGGCTCGATTGGCCATATTGGCTGTTTTAGCTTCCACGAAACCAAAAACTACACCGCTGGCGGTGAAGGCGGCGCGACGCTGATTAACGATCGTGCGCTGGTTGAGCGGGCGGAAATTATCCGCGAGAAAGGTACCAACCGCAGTCAGTTTTTCCGTGGGCTGGTGGATAAATACACCTGGCGCGATATTGGTTCCAGCTACCTGATGTCCGATCTGCAGGCGGCCTATTTGTGGGCGCAGCTGGAAGCGGCCGAACGTATCAATAAACAGCGCTTGTCTCTGTGGCAGAGCTACTATGACGCCTTCTTGCCGCTGGCAACTGCTGGCCGCATTGACCTGCCGGTGATCCCGGAAGGCTGTGGGCACAACGCGCACATGTTTTACATTAAGCTGCGCGATGTTGAAGACCGTAGCGCGCTAATTAGCTGGCTGAAAGAAGCCGAAATTCTGGCGGTGTTCCACTATATCCCGCTGCATTCTTGCCCGGCGGGCGAGAAGTTTGGCGAGTTTCGCGGCGAAGATCGTCACACTACGAAAGAAAGTGAGCGTTTACTTCGATTGCCGCTATTCTACAATCTGTCGCCGGTTGATCAGCGTACGGTTATCAATACGCTGCTGAGCTACTTCGCCTGATATGTCACTGGCTAAAGCTTCAGTGTGGACCGCCGCGTCCACGCTGGTAAAAATTGGCGTTGGGCTGTTGGTGGTTAAGCTGCTGGCGGTCTCGTTTGGCCCTTCTGGCGTTGGTCAGGCGGGGAACTTCCGCCAACTGGTGACGGTACTTGGCGTGCTGGCTGGGGCCGGTATCTTTAACGGCGTGACCAAACTGGTTGCTCAGCATCACGACGACCCAATGCACTTGCGTCAGGTGGTGGGAACGTCCTCGGCGATGGTGCTGGGGTTTTCAACGCTGCTGGCGGTGATTTTCCTGCTGGCGGCAGCCCCGATAAGCCAGGGGCTATTTGGTCATACTGATTACCAGGGGCTGGTGCGTTTGGTCGCGCTGGTTCAGATGGGGATCGCCTGGGCGAACCTGCTGCTGGCGCTGATGAAAGGCTTCCGCGATGCGGCCGGGAATGCGCTGTCGCTGATTGCAGGTAGCCTGATCGGCGTGGTGGCCTATTACGCCTGTTATCGGCTGGGTGGCTACGAAGGTGCGCTGCTCGGACTGGCGCTGGTTCCGGCGCTGATTGTTATTCCCGCTGCGGTGATGCTTTCCCGACGTGGGATTATCCCATGGGAATACCTGAAACCGCGCTGGGATGCGGCGCTGGCGAGCCAGCTTGGCAAGTTCACTCTGATGGCGCTTATCACCTCTGTCACCATGCCGGTGGCTTACGTGATGATGCGAAATCTGATGGCCGCACACTACAGTTGGGATGAGGTGGGGATTTGGCAGGGCGTGAGCAGTATTTCCGACGCCTACCTGCAGTTTATCACCGCCTCGTTTAGCGTCTATTTGCTGCCAACGCTGTCGCGGCTGACCGCGAAGCAGGATGTTTCCCGTGAGATTGGTCGTTCGCTGAAGTTTGTATTGCCGGCAGTGGCGGCTGCCAGTCTGACGGTTTGGCTGCTGCGCGACTTTGCTATCTGGCTGTTGTTCTCGGCGAAATTTACCGCCATGCGCGACCTGTTTGCATGGCAGTTGGTGGGCGATGTACTGAAAGTAGGCGCTTACGTTTTTGGTTATTTAGTGATTGCCAGGGCGTCGCTGCGTTTTTATATTCTGGCCGAATTGAGCCAGTTTGCGTTGCTGGCGGCGTTTTCTCACTGGCTGATCCCCGCACACGGTGCGCTGGGGGCAGCGCAGGCCTACATGGCAACCTATATTGTTTATTTCACGCTGTGCTGCGGCGTATTTTTCATTTGGCGTAAACGGCAATGACCGAACTGATACACATCCTGGGGTCGGATATCCCTCATCATAACCAGACGGTGCTGCGGTTTTTTGCCGATGAGCTTGCCGTAGAGCATGCGCACGCTCGTCAGTTTATGGTGGTGAGCAAAGAAGAGGGCCTGTCGGCGGCGTTTCCCTCGCTGGCGATTGACTGCTATACCGATAAATCAGCGCTGGCGAAAGCCGTCATCGCGAAAGCCAAAGCAAATCGCCAGCAGCGGTTCTTCTTCCACGGTCAATTTAATACCGGGATTTGGCTGGCTCTGCTCAGCGGCGGCCTGAAGCCATCGCAGGTCAACTGGCATATCTGGGGCGCGGATTTGTATGAAGTTTCCCGCGGCCTGAAGTTTCGCCTGTTCTACCCGTTGCGGCGTATGGCGCAGGGACGGGTTGGGCGGGTGTTCGCCACCCGTGGCGATCTCAATTATTTTGCCGCCCTGCATCGTCAGGTCCCGGGCGAGCTGCTCTATTTCCCAACGCGAATGGATCCGACCCTGAACGGGTTAGCCGATACCACGCCGCGCGACGGCAAACTGACCATTCTGGTGGGCAACTCTGGCGACCGCAGTAACCAACACGTTGCCGCGCTGAAGGCGGTACATCAGCAGTTCGGCGACACGGTGAATGTGATTGTCCCGATGGGCTACCCCGCGAACAATGACGGCTATATTGCTGAAGTCAGCGGCGCCGCCCAAGCACTGTTTAGCGATGACAATGTGCAGATTCTGCGCGAAAAACTCGAGTTTGATGACTATCTCGCGCTATTACGCCGTTGTGATTTGGGCTACTTTATTTTTGCCCGCCAGCAGGGGATTGGCACGCTTTGTTTGTTGATTCAGGCGGGGATCCCCTGTGTGCTGAATCGGCAGAACCCGTTTTGGCAGGACATGGCCGAGCAGCACATACCGGTCCTGTTTACCGATGATGAGCTGACCGTGCCGGTGGTGCGTGAAGCGCAGCGGCAGCTGGCGCTGGTCGATAAAAACGACATCGCCTTTTTCAAACCTAACTATCTGGCGCTGTGGTCTCGGGCGCTGAAACTGGCGGCAGGAGAGGCGGTATGAGCGAAATGCAATTTACCGGGCTGTTTGCCGTCTGGCTGTTGTCGACGCTGTTTATCGGTACATTGACGTGGTTTGAATTCCGCCGCGTGCGCTTTAACTTCAACGTCTTCTTCTCGCTGCTGTTTTTGCTGACCTTTTTCTTCGGTTTCCCGCTGACCTGTACGCTGGTGTTCCGTTTTGGTGTCGGTGTGTCGCCGCCGGATGTGCTGCTGCAAACGCTGCTGATTTCGGTCTGCTTCTACGCGGTGTACTACGTCACCTACAAAACCCGGTTACGCTCGGCAACCGCCAGCGCACCGCGCCGCCCGTTGTTCACCATGAACCGGGTCGAGACGCACATTACCTGGATCCTGTTGATGGGGCTGGCGCTGTTTACCGTTGGCACGTTCTTCCTGCATAACGGATTCCTGCTGTTTAAGCTGCATTCGTATAGCCAGATTTTCTCCAGCGAAGTGTCCGGAGTCGCACTCAAACGCTTCTTCTACTTCTTTATTCCGGCGATGCTGGTGGTCTATTTCCTGAAGCCCAGCTGGAAGGCGTGGATAGGTTTTCTGATCGCTACCGTCGCGTTTGGTCTGCTGACCTACGCTATCGTTGGTGGTACGCGTGCAAATATCATCATTGCCTTCGCTATCTTCCTGTTTATCGGAATTATTCGCGGCTGGATTTCGCTGTGGATGCTGGCGGCCGCGGGCGTGATGGGAATTGTCGGCATGTTCTGGCTGGCGCTTAAGCGTTATGGCATGGATGTGAGCGGTGATGAAGCGTTTTACACCTTCCTCTATCTGACGCGCGATACTTTCTCGCCGTGGGAAAACCTGGCGCTGCTGCTGCAACACTACGACAAGATAGAGTTCCAGGGGCTGGCGCCGATGGTGCGCGACTTCTACGTCTTTATCCCCAGCTGGCTGTGGCCGTCCCGGCCTGGCATTGTGCTGAATACGGCCAACTACTTTACCTGGGAAGTTTTGAATAACCATTCCGGGCTGGCTATCTCCCCAACGCTGATCGGTTCGCTGGTGGTCATGGGCGGTATGTGGTTTGTGCCGTTGGGTGCGGTGGCGGTAGGGTTGATTATCAAATGGTTCGACTGGCTGTATATGCTGGGCAACCAGGAGCCCAATCGCTATAAATCAGCGATTCTGCATAGTTTCTGTTTCGGTGCGATCTTCAATATGATCGTGCTGGCTCGTGAAGGGCTGGATTCCTTTGGCTCCCGCGTGGTCTTCTTTATGGTTATTTTTGGGGTCTGCTTGCTGGTGGCAAAACTGTTGTACTGGTTGTTTGAAAGTGCGGGGCTGATACATCAGCGGCTAAAACGCCCTTCGCACGCAGGAGAGGGACAAAATGGCTGATTCACTGACCGTGCCAACCTACACGTTGCGCGGCCTGAAGCTGATTGGCTGGCGCAATATGCAGCACGCGCTGGACTATCTGTACGCGGACGGCAATTTGAAGCAGGGGACGCTGGTGGCGATTAACGCCGAGAAGATGCTGACGCTGGAAGATAATGCCGAGGTAAGAACGCTGATTAACGCGGCGGAGTATAAATACGCCGACGGTATTAGCGTGGTACGTTCCGTTCGCAAGAAATACCCGGATGCCAACGTTTCACGCGTGGCGGGGGCTGACCTGTGGGAAGCGCTGATGGCGCGGGCGGGAGCGGAAGGCACGCCGGTATTCCTGATTGGCGGCAAGCCAGAAGTGTTGGCCGAGACGGCCGCGAAACTGCGTCAGCAGTGGAACGTGAATCTGGTCGGCATGCAGGACGGCTATTTTACGCATGATGAGCGGCCAGCGCTGTTCGAACGCATTCGCGATAGCGGGGCGAAAATTGTTACCGTTGCGATGGGCTCGCCGAAGCAGGAGATCCTGATGCGCGACTGCCGACAGGTGCATCCTGACGCGCTGTATATGGGCGTAGGTGGCACCTATGATGTCTTCACGGGTCACGTTAAGCGTGCGCCGAAAGTGTGGCAGAACATGGGTCTGGAGTGGTTGTACCGTCTGCTGTCTCAGCCAAGCCGCATTAAACGTCAGCTGCGCCTGCTGCGCTATTTACGCTGGCACTACACCAATAATCTCTGAATATCCTGCGTATTAGCCTGAACGTATCGCGCATATCCTGCGTGATACGTTCACATCTTCGACACTTTATTCCTCATTTCTATTTGCCATTTTTTCGAAATTGTTAAACCATTCGCATGCCCTGATGACGTATCCGTATTTTTACGCATGCGTCCACATCCGACAGACATCTACTTTTTACTATAAAAAAACCGGCAATGACCGGGCATACGCAAACACAAGAGGATTTATGGCAGAGAAAAAACCGGAGCTCCAGCGCGGTCTGGAAGCCCGACACATCGAATTAATTGCCCTTGGAGGCACCATCGGCGTCGGCCTGTTTATGGGCTCGGCAAGTACCCTGAAGTGGGCTGGCCCCTCGGTTCTGCTGGCCTATATTCTGGCGGGGATTTTTGTCTTCTTCATTATGCGCTCGATGGGGGAAATGTTATTCATCGAACCGGTGACCGGTTCGTTTGCCGTCTATGCACACCGCTATATGAGCCCGTTCTTCGGCTATCTCACCGCCTGGTCGTACTGGTTTATGTGGATGGCGGTAGGCATCTCGGAAATCACCGCCATCGGGGTTTACGTCCAGTTCTGGTTCCCGGACATGGCGCAGTGGATACCGGCGTTGATTGCCGTGGGGCTGGTCGCGCTAGCAAACCTGGCCGCGGTGCGCCTGTACGGTGAAATCGAATTCTGGTTCGCCATGATTAAAGTCACCACCATCATCGTGATGATTGTCATTGGTCTTGGGGTCATCTTCTTCGGCTTCGGCAACGGCGGCACCTCGATTGGTTTTAGCAATCTGACTGAGCATGGCGGTTTCTTTGCCGGCGGCTGGAAGGGCTTCCTGACGGCGCTGTGTATTGTGGTAGCGTCTTACCAGGGCGTAGAGCTTATCGGTATGACCGCAGGTGAAGCGAAAAATCCACAGGTCACTTTGCGTAGTGCAGTTGGCAAAGTGCTGTGGCGCATCCTGATTTTCTATGTGGGCGCGATTTTTGTGATTGTCACTATTTTCCCGTGGAATGAAATTGGCACTAACGGCAGCCCGTTCGTACTGACCTTCGCCAAAATTGGGATTACCGCTGCGGCAGGGATTATTAACTTCGTAGTGCTGACGGCGGCGCTTTCCGGCTGTAACAGCGGCATGTATAGCTGCGGGCGTATGCTCTACGCGTTGGCGAAAAACCGTCAGCTCCCGGCGGCGATGGCGAAAGTGACGAAAAGTGGCGTACCGGCGGCGGGTGTAAGCGTATCGATTGTTATCCTGCTGATTGGCTCATGTCTGAACTACATCATTCCAAACCCACAGCGTGTGTTTGTTTATGTCTATAGCGCCAGCGTATTACCGGGGATGGTGCCGTGGTTTGTTATCCTGATTAGCCAACTGCGTTTTCGTCGTACCCACAAAGAAGCGATTGCCAGCCACCCGTTCCGCTCCATTTTGTTCCCATGGTCTAACTATGTCACCATGGCGTTCCTGGTTTGTGTGCTAGTGGGGATGGGATTCAATGAAGATACCCGTATGTCGCTGTTTGTCGGTGCGCTCTTTTTAGCCATTGTGACGTTGGTTTATAAGGTATTTGGCATGAGCCAGAAACCGGAAGTGCAGAAAGTGCAGAAATAAGCGACAAAACGCGCAAAGCATGAGCAAACGATAATTTTCTTTAAAAAGGCACTAGACAGCGGGGGAGGAAGTCCGTAATATCCGACCCCGCAACGGCGCTAAGCGCCCGTAGCTCAGCTGGATAGAGCGCTGCCCTCCGGAGGCAGAGGTCTCAGGTTCGAATCCTGTCGGGCGCACCATTTACCCGGTGCTGGAGCTGCGGTGGTTTTGATAACCGCGTAGGAAAGATTTGCAGTGGTGGCTATAGCTCAGTTGGTAGAGCCCTGGATTGTGATTCCAGTTGTCGTGGGTTCGAATCCCATTAGCCACCCCATTATTTGATTAGAGTTGTGAACATGCGATGGTGGCGGAATTGGTAGACGCGCTAGCTTCAGGTGTTAGTGTTCTTACGGACGTGAGGGTTCAAGTCCCTCCCTTCGCACCACGACTTTAACGAATTGAACGAAGAGTTCAAAGCAGTAAGCAAAATTTCGGCGAGTAGCGCAGCTTGGTAGCGCAACTGGTTTGGGACCAGTGGGTCGGAGGTTCGAATCCTCTCTCGCCGACCAATTTTGAATCCTGCTAAGGCAGGGTTTTTTGTTTACGGAGATTCCGTTTACAAAAAAACGAATTGAACTAAAAATTCAAAAAGCAGTATGCAGTATTTCGGCGAGTAGCGCAGCTTGGTAGCGCAACTGGTTTGGGACCAGTGGGTCGGAGGTTCGAATCCTCTCTCGCCGACCAATTTTGAACCCCGCTTCGGCGGGGTTTTTTGTTTTCT
>NZ_JAKCNS010000059.1 GCF_021440345.1 Kluyvera intermedia | reverse complement strand
ATCACCAAAACAAGCTGATTCTATTTTTAATTTTGTAGGGTACAGTTAAATAATAATCGTAATGAAGTTCTCCGTAGCCAGATAAAATAAATATTAACGTTGATACAGATGAATAATCTCTTCCGATAATTCACGCGCAAGCAAAGAGTTCATCAAATGATCCTGGGCATGCACCATAATTAAGGTCATCGGCTGACGTGCCTCGCCGGCATCCTGCTCAATCAGCTTCGTTTGCATATGGTGCGCCTGGCGGGCGTAGCCGTCGGCTTCCCGCAGCAGATTTCTGGCCTCTTCCATTTCACCCTGACGTGCGGCGTGTAATGCTTCGAAGCACAGCGATCTGGACTGACCCGCGTTAATGATAATTTCCATTACCGCATCTTCTAATCCAACCATAATAAGGCCCCTTGACTGGTTAAAGTCATTATTCATAAAGGTCGGGGAATAATATAACTGCTTAATCGTAAAACTATCTGTGTTAACTCACCGTTTCAGCTAATGGTGTTGCAGTTTTTAATTTTTGCTCTTCCGTTTTCATTAATGAACGCTCGTAAGCGCGGAGGAACGGTAAATACATGGCGGCAGAAATTAACATACAGATAATGCACATAATGACCGGGCTTAATGCCCAGTTTGCTGCCCAGGAAGCGCCAATCGGTGCCGGCGTTGTCCATGGCGTCAGAGAAACTACCTGAGCCAGCCAGCCCAAACGGGTTGCGGCATAAGCAATTACGGCATTGACCATCGGAATGCAGACGAATGGAATAAACATCATCGGGTTCATAATAATCGGCGCGCCGAACAGAATCGGTTCGTTGATATTAAAGAAGCTCGGCACGATGCCCATTTTACCGATAGTCCGCAGATGCGTGACGCGGCTGCGCAGCAGCAGGAACGCCAGCGGTAAAGTACAGCCCACGCCGCCAATCAGCAGATAGTGGTCCCAGAAACCTTGCAGATAAACGTGCGGTAACACGGTGCCCGCTGCCAGCGCAGCCTGGTTAGCGGAAAGGTTCGCCATCCAGAACGGGTTCATAATCCCGGTGACAATCAGCGAGCCGTGGATCCCGGCAAACCAGAAAATCTGGCACATCAGTACCGACAGCAGAATCGCCGGCAGGGAGTCAGAGGCGGAAACCAGCGGGGCCAGCACGTGCATAATCGCCTGCGGTAAAATCATCCCGGTCTGCGCTTCGATAAACAGATTCAGCGGGTGCAGAGTTCCAATCACTACCAATACCGGAATCAGGATCTCAAACGAACGCGCCACGCCGGTTGGCACTTCTTTTGGCAGACGAATCGTGACGTTGTTCTGCTTAAGCCACGCATACACCCGGGTGGAATAGATAGCGGTGATCAGCGCGGTAAAGATCCCCTGGCCGGAAAGGTACTGAGTGGAAATCTTGCCGTCAGCGTACGGCGCGGCAACCAGCAGGAAGGCCATAAACGCCAGCAGGCCAGACATCACCGGGTCGAGGTTAAACTGACGGCCAAGGCTTGCGCCGATACCGACAGAGATGAAGAACGTCATCACGCCCATGCTGAGGTTAAATGGCAACATCAGCTGCTCGCGATACTGCGCCGAAAAATCAAGCCAACCGCGGGCAAAACCGTTGGTAGTGTCCGGCGAGAACGGAGGGAAAATAAACACCAGCATAAACGAGCCGATTATCATAAACGGCAGCGCGGCGGTAAATCCGTCACGAATGGCTATCACGTACTTTTGTTGCCCGAGACGACCGGCCAACGGGGTTATTGATTGCTCGATAACGGCAATCATGGACTGATAGAGTGAACTCATTGGGATACCCTAGTTAGTTCGCCGCGGAAATCAGCGACAGAGCATAATCCAGTACCTTGTCACCCCGTTGCATTCCGTAGTCCATGGTATCAATCGGCTGGACGGGAATATTTTGGGTGGCGGCCTTGTCTGACAAACTTTTTAACATGTACTTCACCTGCGGCCCCAGTAACACCACCTGATACTGCGGGTACTGGAAATCAAATTCGGACACGCCGTAGGCGTCTATTTTTACCGGTAAATCCCGCTCCTGCGCGGCTTCCACCATCTTTCTGACCAACATGCTGGTCGACATTCCGGCGGAGCAGCACAGCATAATCTTGTACATCGACGACCCTCTTATAAATGTAAATAGTTGTTGCGAGCTTGATTTGATATGAAACTGAAACCGGTTTCTATTCATAAAAATTAGAAGTGTGATACCCATCAATTTCTCCTGCTTATGGGACTGATTATTTCGCCCTGGCTCACATAATTTTTGTTGTGTTGGATAAAATGGACATCAAATGGACAATCGGTTTCCATAAAAAAGGGAAACGGATATACTACCGACAGCTATAATTTGAGCCGTCGCTGTACAGAGGATTTACAGAAGGCTTTCAGGGGAGAAAGATGTCTACAATCAACGATGTATCACGTTTGGCCGGAGTGTCTAAGGCCACAGTTTCACGTGTGTTGAGCGGTTCGCGAGGTGTTAAAGAAGCCAGTCGGCTGGCGGTTTTACGGGCAGTTGATGAACTGAATTATCGACCAAATGTGATAGCCCAATCGTTGCTGAGTCAGTCCACTGGCTGCATTGGCGTTATCTGCGCGATGGACAATATTAATCAAACCACCGGCTATCTTTACGCGCTGGAAAAACAGTTCAGCCAGCACCAGAAACACCTGCTGCTGCGCTTTGCTAACACGCGTTTGGGCGTCATGTCGGCGCTGGATGAGTTGAGTAGCGGGCTATGCGACGATGTGTTGATTATCGGTGCCCGCTTTCCGCTTGAAGTGGAAAGTGAAAACGTGGTGCTGATCGACTGCCCGGAGGCGGATACCGCCAACAGCATCCAGTTTGACCATGTGTTTGCTGCGGAAACCGCCTGTAATTACCTCGCCAGTCAGGGGCGTCGGCAGATTGCGTTAATTCAGCCGTTTGGCAGCGGTTTTGCCGACGATGTGCTGCTGGGCTACAAGCACGGGCTGGAGAAAAACTTTCTGCCATTTAATCGCAACCTGGTATTTATGGACAGCACATCGTCTACGGTGGCGTTACAGGAGCTACTCAACAACGCCAGCCTTGTCAGCTTCAATGCGCTGCTGGTGGCCGACGAACAAGAGGCGCAGCGGGTGATCCCGCAGCTGCTGGCTTTCAACAAACGGGTACCGGAAGACGTGATGGTATTCAGCCTCGCCGGTTCGCTGCATCTGCCCGGCATCCCGACCATTCCGGCGATTGAATACTCGATGGATGCCATCGCTGCGCGCATCGTTCATTGGCTGGACGAGAAAACGCAAACGCCGGGCAACACCGCGTTTCGCGGCGATTTAATTATTCCGGATATTCGTCCGCGTTAAATCGGCATCAGAAGGCCGAAAGGGCTGATGGCCGGATGTTGGCATTGCCTTATCCGGCCTTCGATTCGAGGGCTATTTTGTCGGGCACTGAATACGTTTAATCGCCTGCTGATAGCCCGTTTTATCGTTCTTTTCCAGCGCGCGCGTGGCGCTCTGCACTGCGGTTTTATTCTCAGTAGACTCCAGCACCTTGTTGGCAAACTGCGTGTCCGAAAGCCCAATTTGTGCCGGGCAGTTCAGCTTCACATCCTTCACCACCTGCTGTTTTTGCTGCTCAAACTTCAGCCCTTCCAGCGGGGCGGCCATGGCGATCGCGGGCAGAATTAGACTGGCAAAGAGGGAAGCGGTAAGAGCGGTCTTTTTCATTAGGGATATCCTTATAGTTAACGCGTTGGCTTAACTATAAGTCGCATTTCGCGCGGCGTCATTTTGCTTCACGGTTTCCATGAAAATGAATGCGTTGCAAAGGCCCGCCACTCTTTCTCGTCGCTGCACGTAAAGCCGAGAAGTGTAGGGTGTACTTGCGCTTTTTGATGCGTACAGTTTCGCCATTCGCTTTAAGGATGACGAATTGCGATGACAACGTCGATACACTCTGCGCCGCATGATGCGGTGTTCAAACAGTTCTTGTGCCATCCGGAGACCGCGAGGGATTTCCTTGCGATTCATCTTCCCGCGCCGTTCCGCGAGTTGTGTAACCTGCATACGCTCAAGCTCGAGTCCGGTAGCTTCATTGAAGCCGACCTTAGAGCACGGTATTCCGATGTGCTGTGGTCGTTAAACACGGCGGCAGGGGATGGCTATATCTACGTCGTGATTGAACACCAAAGCACGGCGGATGCCCATATGGCATTTCGACTGATGCGCTATGCGCTGGCGGCGATGCAGCGGCATCTGGATGCCGGGCATAAAGCGCTACCGCTGGTGATTCCGATGCTGTTCTACCACGGTACGCAAAGCCCCTATCCCTTTTCATTGTGCTGGCTGGATGAGTTTGCCGACTCCAGCACGGCACGACGACTGTATGCCGCAGCCTTCCCGCTGGTAGATATCACGGTTATCCCGGATGACGAGATTGTGCAGCACCGGCGCGTAGCGCTGCTGGAGCTGGTGCAAAAGCACATTCGCCAGCGCGATCTGCTTGGGCTGGTGGAGCAAATTGCCATGCTCTTAGTTACTGGATGTGCTAATGACAGCCAACTGAAAGCGCTGTTTAATTACCTGTTGCGTTCCGGTGATGCGCTGCGCTTTCACGAATTTTTGCAGGCCGCAGCCGAGCGCTTACCCCAACATAAGGAGACGCTGATGACGATTGCGGACAGGCTGCGGGAAGAGGGACATTGGCAGGGTGTTCAACAGGGTGTGCAGCAGGGTAAGCAACAGGAAGCTCTGCGTATTGCGGCGACCATGCGGGAAAAAGGTATTGAAGACGATCTGATTCAGGCGATTACCGGCCTTTCAGCGGAAGAACTGGCCACATTACGCCATTAATCGAGCCCGATAACATCATGTTATCGGGCTTTTCGGCTTAGGCGGTTTTGGTTCTGCGGCGCGAATCCAGAGAAATCAGGATAACCGACGAGAGGATCAGCAGCGTGCCCAGCCAGTCCGGCAGGGTGAAGCTAATACCGAGCAGCAGCAGCGACAAAAAGGCGCTGCTCAGCGGCTCGGCGCAGCTTAGGATGCTGGCCTTTGGCCCGCCAATCATCTGTGCCCCTTTCAGGTACAGGCTGAAGGTGAGGGAAGTACCAATCACCACCAGGTAGAAGAATGCCAGCAGCAGATTGCCGGTAATGACCACCTGTGCGCCATCGCCGGCGTAGAACGGCAGCAGCATCGCGCCGCCCAGCAGCATACTCCAGCCGACGATAGGCAGCGTGCCGTAACGGGCAATCAGCGTGGAAGGATAGGTGGTGTAAAACGCGGCGGCAAACGCCGAGGCGATCCCCCAGAATAGCGCCGCGCCGGAGATGGACAGCGAGGTGGGATCGCCGTGAGTCACCAGCAGGAAAGTCCCGATAAGCGAAGTGCCGATGGCGGCGCACACGAAGATGCCCGGACGAGCTTTGCGCACAAGAGCGAACCAGGCCACGATGATCGTCGGCGACAGGAACTGCAGCACGGTTGCCGTGGCGGCGTTCGATTTTTCAATCGCCATCAGGAAGGTTAACTGCACGGTCATCGCGCCGACGAGGGAGAACAGCAGCAGGCTGAGAATATCTTTACGGTTTTTCAGAATACGGAAAATACCGTCGCCGTGCAGGAAGGAAAAGGTGAGCAGGATAAAGCCACCGGACAGCAGACGAATCATGGTCAGAAACGGCGATTGCATCTGACTGTTTTCCATAATGTACTGCGCGCAAACGCCGGAACTTCCCCACAATATTGCGGCGATCAGTACGTTTAGCATCCCTTTTCTGGTGGTGCCCATTTTTCCTCTACCCTGTCATATGATTTTAGTTTGGCAGGCATCATAGCATGGTGAGAGGCTTGCCCCCAGCGGTGCGCCGGGGGCAAAAAGGGTTAGCTGAGATCGACGTTTTTGCTGCCGAATAGCCAGGTGAGCAGGAAGCCAAACAGATAGGCGACCGCCAGACCCGCTACGTAAACCGCCATCCCGGCATAGATGCCGCTGGCAGAGGTCATCAGCGGAATCGCCACCAAACCGGAAGGGCCAAAGACGGTATTCAACCCGACAGGCAGGCCCATCCAGGCCACCAGGCCGATGAAGAAACCGCCGCAGGCGCCGCCGAGACAGGCGGTAATGAACGGTTTCATGCGCGGCAGGGTCACGCCGTAAATCAGCGGTTCGCCCACGCCCAGCAGGCCAGGAATGATCGCCCCTTTAATCTGCGTGCGCAGCAAAGAACCCTGTTTGGCACGGTAGTACAGCGCCAGCGCGGCACCCACTTGACCCGCACCCGCCATGGCCAGAATGGTAAACAGGGAGTTGAAACCCTGCGCTTCCATCAGTGCGAAATACACCGGCACAAAGCCCTGATGCACGCCAAACATCACCGCCAGTAGGAACAGCCCGGCCAGCACCGCAGAGCCAAACGGATTACCGTTAAGATGCAGGAACAGCCATGACATGCCGGTAAACAGATAGCCGCCGATAGGCATGATCACCACAAAGGTGATGGCACCCATAATCAGCAGCGTGACCGCCGATGTCAGAATCATATCGAGGTTGGCCGGCATAATGCGGCGAACCTGTTTTTCTACCCAGGCGCCGAGGATCGCGGCGATCAATACGCCAATAATATTGCCGCGCGGATCGATAGTGTGGCCGAAGAAATCGGAGATCCCGGAGTAGAAACCCACCGCCGCTTTCGGGTCATAGCCCAGAATAAACAGCGCGGCGATAATCGCTCCGTTCACGCCAGATCCGCCGAAAGCTTTCTGAGTGTTATAGCCAATCAGAATACTCAGGAAGGTAAACATGCCCTTACTGAACACTTTCATATAGCTGATGACATCAAGGAGCGTGGCGTTGGGATGGGCGTTTTCCAGCACGAACAGCTGCTCGGCCAGCGTTGCGAAGCCCAGCAGCAGGCCGACGGCGATAAAACCGGGGATCAGCGGGGTAAAGATGGTGGCAAACTTAGCGAGGAATTTCTGTACGCTACCGGTCTGCTTGCCCTTCAACTCCTGTTTTTTAGCACTAGCAATGTCTGCCAGCGATGCCGCAGGTGCGCTCTCTTCCTGAACGCTCGGAGCCTCTTCCAGCAGCTGATTCATCAGTTCAGCTGCGGTTTGCGCTTTACCCGGCCCGAGGATTATCTGGAACTGTTCGTTGCTGACCACCACGCCCATCACGCCTTCAACCTGACGGATAGCGGCGACGTCCGCCGGCTCTTCGCTGCGCAACGTCAGGCGCAGGCGGGTCATACAGTTGCCCGCCTGCACCACGTTTGGCGCCCCGCCAACCAGAGCGAGGAGGCGCGCTATCATCTCTTTATTTATCTTTGCCATATCACTCTACCTGTTTGACGGATTATTTTTGCAGGGCTTTGCGGATAAAGCCGTTGTTGTCCGCCAGCAGCGTTTTAGCCTCTTTGGCGTTCAGGTTGGCCAGCACCATGACGATCGCGGTTTTGCAATGACTGCCGCAGGCGTTCAGAGCGGCCTGCGCGGTCTCGCGGTCGCATTCGGTTGCTTCCATCACGATGGAAACCTGGCGTTCAATCAGCTTGGCGTTGGTGGCTTCCACATCCACCATCAGGTTGCTGTAAACCTTGCCGCTGCGGATCATCGCGCCGGTAGTAATCATATTCAGCACCAGCTTTTGCGCGGTACCGGCCTTCAGACGGGTGGAGCCGGTCACGACTTCCGGGCCAACCACCGGAGTGATGGCGATATCGGCACGCTGCGCCATTTCACCGTGCGGGTTACAGCTGACAATAGCCACGAGCGCGTTTTGCTGATGGGCGTGTTCCATGGCACCGAGCACGTATGGGGTACGGCCGCTGGCGGCGATGCCAACCAGTACGTCGCGTTCGCTAAAGTTCAGCGCCTGGAGATCGGCCGCGCCCTGAGCCGCGTTGTCTTCAACGTTTTCCACCGCTTTCAGAATAGCGGTACGGCCACCGGCAATCAGGCCAACCACCTGCTCCGGGCTGGTACCGAAGGTCGGTGGGCATTCGCTGGCATCCAGGATCCCTAAACGCCCGGAGGTACCGGCGCCGATGTAGATCAGACGTCCGCCCTTGCTAAAGGCGGTAGCAACGCTGTCGACCAGCTGCGCAATCTGCGGAATGTACGGCGTGATTGCATGAGCAACCAGCTGATCTTCCTTGTTAATCACCGTCAGCATCTCTTCGGTGGAAAGGGTGTCGATATTGGCGCTGTTCGCGTTACGTCGTTCGGTCAGCAGTTTGCTCAGGTCGATACTCATCGGAAAACCTCATCATTCACAGTGGCGGGCAGTATAAGGAATTATTTATTCCATTCATGTGAAGGTTATCACGATTGGTGTTGAAGGGTAATCGGGAATTTGTAGGTATGGTGGGAAATGTCGCGGTAATAGTGATGGAATATTTTATTACCGCGACGCTTGTTACTGCGTGACCTGGGCTTTTTTAAGGCCAAAACACAATGCGATGGCATAGGAAATCGCCATCGCGAGGCTCATTTTCAGCATCGTCTCGCCACCCAGTCCGGCCAGCGGTGCGGCAATGCCGCCGCACACGAACATCAGCGTGCCCATCAGCGCCGACGCGGTACCCGATTGTTCGCTGCTGACGGCGCTCATCGCCTCTGAACCTGAAACGGTGCTGATGCCGCTCATAAACGAAACGGTGAAGAATAGGCCAACCAGCGCTGGAATCGCCAGATGCAGCGAAGCCAGCAGTACGGTGACCACCGCACAGGCCACTGCCAACAGCAGGCCTCGGCGCAGCAGCGTTTCGGCGGCAATACGCTGGGACAGACGGGAGAAAATCAGCGCGGCGATAATCAGGCCGATACCGTTAAGGCCAAATAACAGGCTGAACTGCATGGCGCTCATCCCGTATTCGCTCTGAATGACGAACGATGAAGAGCCGATGTACGAAAACAGTCCGGCCATCATAAAGGCCTGAATCAGGCAGTAGCGCAGGAAGCGACGGTTTTTCAGCACCGGCGTATTGGCACGCGATTCGTGGACGGTGGCGCTTCTGGCGGGCAGCGTTTCATGCAGCACCACCAGGCTTAACAACAGTAACACCACGCCGATACCGGCCATTGCCCAGAACAAAATACGCCAGTCAAAGGCGGTGATGATATAGCCGCCGATCACCGGTGAAACCACCGGCGCGATGCCGTTAACGGTCATTAACAGGGCAAAAAACTGGGTCAGCATCGCACCCTGATAGCGGTCGCGGGCAATGGAGCGAGACAGCACTGAACCGCCGGCGCCAGCAAAACCCTGCACGAAGCGCCAGAGGATCAGCAGGTGGATATCCTGAGTCATCGCGCACATCGCAGAGGAGAAGATAAACAGTAGCAGCGAAAGCGCCAGCGGTTTCTTGCGGCCAATGCGATCGCTTAGCGGGCCGAAAAACAGCTGACCCAGGCCGAGGCCAATCAGCGCGGCGGTCAGCGAAAATTGTGTCTGCGTGCCGGTTGCCTGCAGCTGATTGGTGATTTCCGGCAGCGCGGGGAGGTAAAAGTCAGTACAGAGTGGGCCAATAGCCGTGAGCAGGCCCAGCGTCAGCACCCATGAAAGGGCGATGCGTGGCATAAAATCTCCTGGAATTAATGTCGGCCGGATAAGGCGCTTATAGCCCTCTCCGGCCTACGGTGACTCTCCCAACCGGGAGAGGGGGAAAAACTAGCTAGCCCCGCCGCCCAGCGACTGCCACAGGGTAATGCGGTTATCCAGCTCGGTTTGTTGCAGTGCAATCAGCCCCTGCTGCGCCGACCACAGGGTGCGCTGTGCCGTCAGCGCGGTCAGGTAGTCCCCAACCCCGGCCTGATAGCGCTTCAGCGCAACGTCAAATGTCTGCTGTTCCGCAGCGACGTACTGGCGCTGGGCATCCAGCTGCTCGTCCAGGGTCTGACGGCGCGCAAGCGCATCCGCCACATCTTTAAAAGCGCTCTGAATGGTTTTTTCATAGGTGGCGATAAGCCCCTTTTTCTCTGCTTCGGCATAGCGCAGCTTCGCCAGATTGCTGCCGCCACTAAACAGCGGCAGCGAAATCGATGGTGCAAATGACCACACGCTCATACCGTGACTAAACAGCGATGACAACGAGTCGCTGCCGACGCCCGCGCTGGCGGTCAGCGAGATGGTGGGGAAGAAATTCGCTCTTGCGGCACCGATATTGGCGTTGGCGCTCAGCAGGTTGTGCTCAGCTTCCTGAATATCCGGGCGTTGAAGCAGCACCGCCGAGGAGACGCCCGCCGGCACCAGGGTGATGGTGTTTTCACCCAGGCTTTCCAGCGTACCCGGCAGCAGGGAGTCTGCAACGGTTTGCCCAGCAAGCAGGTTGATGGCGTTTTTATCCTGCATCACCAGCGTTTGATAGCTGGCCACGCTGGCGCGTGCCTGCTGATAGACGCTCATCGCCGAACTCACGTCCGTCGCGGCGGCGGTGCCAATCTGCTGCTGACGCTGAACGATTTTCAGCGAGTCGGCGGCGCTGGTCATGGTCTGCTGCGCCAGCGCCAGATTGCTGTTATCGGCCGCCAGCGTCACCCACGCGGTGGAGAGCTCGGAAATCATCGTCAGGCGTGTATTCTGCGCCGTGTATTCGCTGGCAAGCCAGGTTTCCCGTGCGGCGCGGGTGAGACTCTGGTTACGGCCAAACAAGTCCAGCTCGAAGCTGGAGACCGCGCCATCGGCCTGCGTCGTGGTGCTGACGCCGGTGGTGGTGGTGCGGCTACGGCTACCGGTGAGTTCAGCATTGGCAGTTGGGAAAAGCGATGCGCGTGTTTCACCAAACTGCGCGCGGGCGGCGTCGATATCGGCAATCGCCTTTTGCACATCGCGGTTGCTGTTCAGCGCCATGCTGACCACTTTATTCAGGCGGGGATCTTTCACCACCTGTTGCCAGTTGCCGATAACCGCCGTTGCCTGCCCCTGCGTGCCCGGGAGCGAGGCTGGGACGGGCGCGTCGGGGCGCTGATAGTTGGGGTCGAGTGACACACAGCCGACGCTCAGGAAAGCAATAAATAAAACGGAGAGACGAAACATAACTTACCCCTGACGGCGTTTACCGGCGAACAGACGTTTCACCAGCACAAAAAAGAGTGGAACAAAGAAAATCGCCAGCAGCGTCGCCGTTAACGTACCGCCGATAATCCCGGTACCGATGGCGATACGGCTGTTTGCGCCAGCGCCGGTGGCCATCGCCAGCGGCGTAACCCCGGCAACAAACGCCAGCGAGGTCATGATGATGGGACGCAGACGGGTTTGTGCGGCGCGCAATGCCGCACGGGGGAGGGAGTAGCCCTCGGCCACCGCCGCTTCGGCAAACTCAACAATCAGAATGGCGTTTTTCGACGACAGCCCGATGGTGGTCAACAGCGCCACCTGGAAGTAGACATCGTTATTCAGGTCGCGCATCCAGGCCGCTAGCGCAGCGCCCAGCAGGCCGAGCGGGATAACCATAATGACGGAGATTGGTACCGACCAACTCTCATACAGCGCAGCCAGACACAGGAACACCACCAGAATCGAAAGGGCATATAGGGTCATGGCCTGACCGCTGGCCAGTTTCTCCTGCAATGACAGGCCGCTCCACGCCCAGGAGGAACCGGCTGGCAGATTGTTGGCGAGGGTTTCCAGGGTGGTCATCGCGGTCCCGGAGCTAGCGCCGGTGGCGTTTTCACCCTGGATTTCATAAGCGACGGAGCCGTTGTAGCGCACCAGCGTTTCTGGACCATACTCCCAGCGGGTGGTGGCGAAGGCCGAGAACGGCGTCATGCTGTTATCGCCGCCGCGGATGAACCATTTACCGAGATCGGACGGCGTGGCGCGAGAGTCGCTCTCGCCCTGGATATAGACTTTTTTCACGCGTCCACGGTCGATAAAGTCATTCACGTAGGTGCCGCCCCAGGCGCTGGATAGCGTGGCGGAAACATCGCTCAGCGACAGGCCCAGCGAGACCGCTTTGTTGCTGTCGATATCCACCTGTAGCTGCGGCGTTTGTGGCATGTCGTTGGCGCGTACCGCTTGTAGCGTAGTGTTCTGATTGGCTTTGCCGATCAATTCATCGCGCATTTTCAACAAGTCAGCGCGGTCGGTTCCGCCGCTGGCCAGCAGTTCGAAGGTAAAACCGTTGCTCTGGCCCAGGCCATCGACCGACGGTGGCGTCATGGCGAAGAGGGTGGCATCGCGAATCGCCCCCAGCTCTTTGGTTGCCCGCAGCGCAATGGCCTGCGCGGTATTTTCTGCCCCTTTACGCTCGGACCAGTTTTTCAGCGACACGAAGGCCATCCCGGCGTTCTGCCCGCTGCCGCTGAAGCTAAAGCCATTAACGGTGAAGATAACGTTAGTGTTGTCTTTTTCGTTGTTGAGGAACCAGTTGGTCACCTGTTGGCTGACTTCTTCGGTGCGCGAGTTAGTTGCCCCCGCTGGCAGAGTGTACTGGACCATAATTTCGCCCTGGTCTTCGACGGGCAGGAAGCTGCCGGGCAGTTTCCACATTGCCAGCGCCATGCCGCCGCAGATGGCCAGATACACCGCCATCACCAGACCCGAACGGTTCAGGGTATTGAGAACCTTGTGTTTGTATTTGCGTTCACTAGCGCCGTAAAAACGGTTAAACGCGCCGAAGAAGCCTTTCTTGTGCGGCGGGGTGTGGCTGAGGATTGAGCCACACAGCGCGGGTGTCAGGGTTAACGCCACCACCACCGACAACATCATTGCCGAAATAATGGTGACCGAGAACTGACGATAGATAACGCCGGTGGAGCCGCCGAAGAAGGCCATCGGCAGGAATACTGCGGAGAGCACCAGCGCGATAGCAACCAGCGCACCGGAGATTTCGCCCATCGATTTTTCAGTCGCTTCGCGGGCAGGTAGCCCTTCGTCGCGCATAATACGCTCGACGTTTTCCACCACCACGATGGCGTCATCCACCAATAGGCCGATGGCGAGAACCATCGCAAACAGCGTCAGGGTGTTAATCGAATAGCCGAACAGCGCCAGCACGCCAAAGGTCCCCAGCAGTACTACCGGTACCGCCAGCGCCGGAATCAACGTTGCGCGGATGTTTTGCAAGAACAGATACATCACGCACACCACGAGGATGATGGCTTCAAACAGCGTTTGAACCACGTCCTCAACGGAGATTTTAATAAACTCGGTGCTGTCTTTTGGATACGCGACATCATAGCCCTGCGGCATGTTGCGCTTGTACTCGTTGATTTTTTCCTTCACCAGCGTCGCGGTACTCAGGGCGTTTGCGCCCGGTGCCAGCATCACCGCCATCCCGGCCGCCGGGTGGCCGTTAAGTTTGGCGACGGCGGTGTAATCTTCGCTGCCCATCTCGACGCGAGCGATGTCGCCGACGCGAACCACCGCGCCGTTCGACTGGCTTTTAACGATGATATTTTTGAACTCATCGACCGTTTGCAGGCGCGACTGGGCGCGAACGGTGGCGGTCAACTGCTGGGTATCCGGTGACGGCAGCGCACCGATTTTACCGGCGGAGACCTGCACGTTCTGCGCCTCAATTGCCGTTTGCACGTCAGAGGGCATCAGGGCGTATGAGGCCAGCTTCGCCGGGTCCATCCAGATGCGCATCGCATATTCCGCGCCAAACACCCGCAGACTCCCCACGCCGTTAAGACGAGCCATCGGATCCTGCATGTTACTCACCAGCCAGTCGGCGATATCCGAGCTGCTGGCTTTGTCGGTTTTATCGTAAACCCCCATGATCAGCAGATAGTTGCTCTGGGATTTGACGACGGTGACGCCCGCCTGCTGAACTTCGCTCGGCAAGCGGGACTCCGCCTGCTGCACTTTGTTCTGCACCTGAACCTGCGCGGTATCTGGATCGGTCCCCTGCTCAAACGTCACGGTGATGCTTACCGAGCCGTCGGAGCTGCTGGTGGAGGTGAAGTAGAGCAGATTATCCAGCCCGGTGAGCTGCTGTTCGATAACCTGGGTGACGCTGTTTTCCAGCGTCTGTGCCGATGCCCCGGTGTAGGTGGCGTCGATTTTAATCGACGGCGGCGCGACGTCAGGATACTGCGCCACCGGCAGCGTTTTAATCGCCAGCATCCCGGCAAGCATGATGAGAATGGCGATAACCCAGGCGAAGACCGGGCGTCGGACAAAGAAGCTGGAAAACATCAGGCTTTTCCTCCGTTGCTGGACACTTCAACGGCGTTGACCTGCTGCCCAACCATCACTTTCGCCGAGCCTTCGACAATCAGCTTGTCGCCGGCCTGCAAACCGCTTAACACCAGCCATTGGTCGCCGTAGGTGTCGCCGGTTTCCAGCTCGCGCTGCTCAACCTTGCTGTCAGCACCCACGACCAGCGCCGTGGCATTACCTTTGGCATCGCGGGTAATGCCCTGCTGCGGCGCCAGAATGGCGTCGGTCATGATGCCTTCATCCACTTTGGCGCGGACAAACATCCCCGGCAGAAGCTGCTGCTTTGGATTTGGGATCACGGCACGCAGGGTCACGGAACCGGTCGACTCATCCACCGCCACTTCGGTCAGCGCCAGGCGGCCTTTTTCGCTGTAGGTCGAGCCATCTTCGAGAATGAGCGCCACGTTCATGGTATCGCTGTTGGTGGCCAGCGACTGTTTGCGCAGGCGCAACAGGTCAACGCTGGTACGGGTGAGGTCAACGTACATCGTTTCGAGCCCGCGAATGGTGGCCAGTGCGGTGGTTTGCTCGGCGGAGACCAGCGCCCCCGGCGTCACCGAGGAGATGCCAATACGCCCGGCAATCGGTGCGGTGATGGTGGTCCAGTTCAGATTGATGCGCGCGCTTTCCTGCGCCGCTTTTTTCGACTCTACGCTGGCTCTATCCTGCGCACAGGTGGAAGCTGCGTCATCGGCATCCTGCCGGGAAACGCCGTTTTCTTTCACCAGCTGTGTGTAACGCTGGGCTTTCGCGCAATCTGCGGCAACCAGCGCCTGCGCCTGCTTCAGCGCGGCGGCGGCTTCGTTGTAGGCGGCGCGGAAGCTGTCCGGTTCAATCTGATACAGCGGCTGTCCGGCTTTAACATTATCACCTTCATTAAAAAGGCGTTTCTGGATGATGCCGGTGACTTGTGGACGGACTTCCGCGCTCATGGCGGCGGAGGTGCGTCCGGTCAGTTCACTGACGATAGAAACGGGCTGACTTTTTAATGTGACAATACCGACTTCCTGCGTGGGAAGCTGCGACGGGGCGGCAGGGCCATTATCGCATCCGCTCAGGAAAAATAATGCAGCGATGGTGGTTGTGATGTGTTTCATATTTTTCTCAGGGTGAACGAAGTCCTCCTCGCGAATTAATGCGAGGATTTTAAAGGTACACAGGCCCACGCTTCCGGAAAGTCGGAAACGACAAAAGGGGGAAGAAATATTCCCCTGATGATTAAAAGGTATTAATTATTTTGCAGTCACAAGCATATTAATAATGTCCTGATAGATTTTTTCCATCTCTTCCGGCTGCACCTGCTGTGGGACATGCCGACGATAAATGGCTCCTTCCATCATCACTGCGATCACCTCGACGCACCTGCGAATGTGCGCCTGGCTGAGGTGTGGGTACTCTTTACTTAAGTGCGCACAGGCGTTGTTGAACATGCGTTCGTCCGCTTCTGCCAGCCAGGCCGCCACCTGCGGGTTACGCGTGGCTTCAGCAGACATTTCCAGCATCAGGCTGTCATCGTCTTCGCTGGGCGTCACGCGCCACGCCAGTATATGTGGCATCAGATGGGTATGGGTTTTCCCTTCCATCTCGGCGATGCGATAGTCGATGATGCGGCGGATTAACTCTTCAATAATCGCGTCTTTATTATTGAAATAACGATAGATTTGACCGACGCTGAGTTTAGCTTCTGCCGCAATCTGCGACATGCTGGCAGCATGAAATCCGCTTTGACGGAAGCAGTGCCGCGCGGCGGCAATAATGTCGTCCTGTCGGGCTTTGTGCCTGGCTTCCAGCTTGCTGGTCATGCATCTCTCCGCATTTTGAAATTGTGAGAATGATCGTTCTCATTTTCACTTATTATACGTCGATGAAGGCCGATGAAAAGCATTTTTTGAGATGATTTTTTATTTTCAAGTTTGTACAGAAAATAATGGAGGAAAAAAGGATTTTCTGTGAAATTAATAAGTGTGGCGAGTAAAAATAATGGAGAAAATATGCCTTTTGAAATTAAAGAAGTTATTACTCTGGAAGATAAAGAAGAATTACTCGATGGACTGCGGGCCTACAATCGACAGTTTGGGTAATGACTCCAA
>NZ_JAKCNS010000006.1 GCF_021440345.1 Kluyvera intermedia | reverse complement strand
AGTGATAAGGGAAGTGAATGCAACCCTATAATATATAAGGATAGATTATGGCAAATCTCTATGATCTGAAACGATTCGATCTTAATTTACTGGTTATTTTCGAATGTATTTATCAACACCTGAGTATCAGCAAAGCAGCCGAAATGTTGTTTATTACGCCATCCGCAGTGAGCCAATCGCTACAGCGACTGCGCACGCAACTCAAAGACCCGCTGTTTGTGCGTTCTGGAAAAGGGATTACCCCAACCACCGTTGCCGTTAATTTACATCAGCACCTGTCTAAAAACCTTAATCAACTCGAACAAACGATTAATATGATGGGTGATATCGGACTTGAAAAAAAGTTTGTTATCTACGGACCTGAACTGAATTTTACTCCGCGCCTGGCCAGTTTTATGAATGCAATACTGGCTGAACCAGACCTGCAGATTGAATACCATGACTTCACTACGACTTCTGACAGCGTAGAGAACCTGCTACACCATCGTAAAGCGGATATTATTTTCACCACCACGCCGGTCCACAATCGTTCGTTTGTGTGCGAGAAGTTTCTCGAAGCGAAGATAATTCTCGTCTGCCGGGAAGATCACCCGCGGCTAGGCAACCACGCCACATTAGACGAAGTGCTAAAAGAAAGATTCACACTTTATGACGTACCTGACTCGGGGATAAAACAGTACCAGTACGATATGGACAGCATCTGGACAGAGCGCAAATATGCATTTCGTTCATCATCATTTATATCAATCATTAATGCTATTCACAAAACTGATTTAATAGGCGTTATGCCATACTCTTATTTTATCCTGATGAAGGAGTCACTACACTTAAAAGAAGTTGTACTGTCCACTCCGCTTCCTTCGACGAACATCTACACTCTCTATAATCGCGCCTCACTCAACTCCGAACTATTCACGAGAGTAATTGGTAAATTATCAAGCGGCTCTTCTGACATGGATTAATTCAATACAAAGCCGATGCGGGAAAACATTCTGTAAATAATTATTTATGCCCGCAATTCATATTGGCAGTATTGTATAGAATTCAACTTTATTGGTTACAATCGTAAACAAGGAAGGCCTACGAATGTCCATGGTCAAACTCCCGCTAACCCAGTCGGTACTGGAAGCTACACATGATCGCATCGCCTGGACGTTAGATAATTTCGCTCGTATTTGCGTTTCATTTTCCGGCGGTAAAGATTCGACCGTCATGTTGCATTTAACGGCGCAGCTTGCCCGTGCGCGAAACAAGAAAATCTGCGTACTATTTATTGACTGGGAGGCGCAGTTTTCTTACACCATTACCCATTGTGAAAAGTTACGTGAACTGTATAAGGACATTATTGAAGACTTTTATTGGGTCGCTTTACCTCTGACGACACAGAACTCACTGACCCAGTTTACACCTGAGTGGCAATGCTGGGAGCCTGGTGTGAAGTGGGTGCGACAGCCGCCAGAAGATGCCATTATCGATCCCGGCTTTTTCCCCTTTTACCAGCCAGGTATCACCTTCGAATTATTTGTGCAGAAATTTGCTGAATGGTTTTCCCAGCAGCGACCGGCTGCGGTGATGGTGGGTATTCGTGCCGATGAATCCTACAATCGGTTTTTGACCATCGCGTCCCAGCGCAAACGCCGTTTTGCCGATGATAAGCCCTGGACCACCGTCGCCCCGGGGAATCACGCATGGTATGTCTACCCTATCTACGACTGGAAAACCGCCGACATCTGGACGTGGTTTGCCAAAAGCCAGCAATCCTACAATCCGCTTTACAATCTGATGTTTCAGGCTGGCGTCCCGCTGCGCTATATGCGTATCTGCGAACCGTTTGGCCCTGAACAACGCCAGGGGCTGTGGCTTTATCACGTCCTGGAACCAGAACGATGGGCGGATATGTGCCAGCGGGTGAGCGGCGTACACAGCGGCGGTATCTATGCCGGGCAAGATAATCAGTTCTACGGGCATCGTAAAATTGAGAAACCACAAAACTATAGCTGGCGAAGCTACGCGCATTTCTTGTTGCAAAGTATGCCGGAAGCCACCGCTGACCACTACCGCAACAAAATTGCCGTCTATCTCCGCTGGTATCAAAAACAGGGCTGGGAAGATATTCCTGATAGCCAGGAAAAAGATCTGGGTTCAAAGGATGTGCCATCATGGCGACGCATTTGTAAGGTTCTGTTAAATAATGACTACTGGTGCAGAATGCTGTCATTTAGCCCCACTAAGTCCAGCCACTATCAACGCTACCGCACACGGATGGAACAAAAACGTCAGCAATGGGGATTATTATGCGACAAGAACTAATAGAGCAAATGCATCTCTATCTGCAAACGCTCACGCTTGAGGAAAAAATCGATGCGCTAAATCAGTTTCGTCAGGCGTTACATGAAGAGAGCCCGTTTAAAGATCAGCCTGTCGACTGCGTGCTGTGGGTCAAAGAGGAGTTGGTTTCGCCCAACAACTACAACCCAAACAACATGGCACCACAGGAAAAACGCCTGCTAACAAAATCACTGGAAGCGGATGGTTTTACCCAACCCATCGTCGTGGTTAAGAAAAACGACAGGCACTTTGAAATCGTCGATGGCTTTCATCGCCATCTGCTGGCTCATTCAAAAGCGGTGTTGAAAACACGTTTTCACGGCTACCTCCCGGTAACGCAGATGGAGCAATCTAACTGTTCACTGTCAGCGAGAATGGCCGCGACGATTCGCCATAATCGCGCACGCGGGCGTCATCAAATAAACGCGATGTCAGAAATTGTGCGTGAACTCAGCCAGCTCGGCTGGAGCGATGAAAAAATGGGGCTGGAACTGGGGATGGATGCCGACGAAATCCTACGCTTAAAGCAGATAAACGGCCTGTGCGAAATGTTTGGCAATCGCCAGTTCTCACAGGCCTGGACGGTGAAATAACTACAGGCGGCACAGGCGTTCGGCAGCGGCCAATAGCGTTGATTCCTGCTTGGCAAAACACAGTCGAATCAGCTTATGTGGGAATGGATCTGCGCAGAATACCGATAGCGGTATCGCCGCCACGCCAACTTCTGTGGTTAGCCACTGGCAGAAGCTCACATCATCCACAGAGGAAATGGCGCTGTAGTCTGCAAGCAGGAAGTAAGTACCTTCGCAGGGCAGCAGCTTCAATCGGCTCTGGCTCAAGGCGTCAATAAACAGATCGCGCCGCGCGCGGTAAAAATCAGGCAATTGCCGATAATGCTCAGGCTCGGCGCGCAGCATATCCGCTAGCGCCAGCTGCGCCGGGGTATTGACGGCAAAGGTCAGATACTGGTGTACCTTGCGAAGTTCGGCGCTAATTGCCGCAGGCGCAACGCAGTAACCCACCTTCCAGCCGGTCATATGATAGGTTTTACCAAACGACGACACAGCGACCGCTCGCTCGCGAAGCGCCGGGTGCGCCAGCACGCTGGCGTGGCCCTCGTCGGCAAAACAGATGTGCTCATACACTTCGTCACTGAGTACGTAAATCTCCCGCTCGGCGATTGCCTGCCAGAGTGCGTCAAAATCTGCAGACTGCCACACCGTCGCCGACGGATTATGCGGCGTGTTGAGAATAACCAGCCGGGTCTTATCACTTAACTGTGCGCTAAACGCCTGCCAGTCGACGCGAAAATGCGGTGGCTGTAGCGCGATACGCTTCACAATACCGCCAGAAAGTTCGACCGCCGGGGCATAGCTATCGTAGCTAGGGTCAAAACAGATAACCTCATCACCCTCACGCACCAGCGCAGTGATTGCCGCATATAGTGCTTCGGTCGCCCCCGCAGTTACCGTGATGTCGCTATTCACGTCCGGCGTGTGGCCATACAGCGCCGTAGTTTTCTCGGCGATAGCCTCACGCAGCGCCAGCGCACCGGTCATCGGCGCATATTGGTTTGCTCCGCTGGCCACGTGGCGCGCCAGCCGTTCCTGAAGATAGCTCGGGCCGTCGAAATCCGGGAATCCCTGGGAAAGGTTAATGGCCTGGTGCTTTTGCGCCAGCGCGCTCATCTGGGTAAATATCGTCGTACCGAGATTGGGGAGTTTGCTTTGAGGGATGAGTTGCTTTGTTGTCATGGGTTATCTGCCGCTCGAAGAACCTGTGTTAACAGCAATATAACACGGTGAGCGGGCTTGGCAATCAAGACGTTTAGATGTCTAAATGCATTAACAGCACTTAGCGCCACCTTTGCCACCGTAACGCGCATCCTGACGATCGCGGAAAAAGGCTTCATAGGTCATCGGCGTCTGATCGGGATGATTGATACGCATATGTTCGACGTAGTTATCGTAGTCCGGCACGCCAATCATCATTTTTGCCGCCTGGCCGAGGTATTTACCGGCTTTAGAAAGGGTATCGAACATAGTTTTTCCTTTTAAGTTAACCCGGCTTCGCACTGCGAGGCCGGGTTATGTGTGACATTAATGGGCGCGTTTCGCCGCAGCAACCAGATTCTCCGCATCGGCCGGCATCGGCTCATACGGGGTCTCTTTCGCCGTCGGTTTGTCCTCTTTCAGCGCCGCCAGTGCGGTTTTAATTGAGAACACCGCCAGTACCACGACCACCACCATAAAGAACATCGTGAGGCCCGCATCGAGACGGTTGTTAAACACCAGCTGTGACAGCTGCGATTCGGTGTACTGCGGAGGAATATTGCCGCTGTCGATCATCGCCTGGAACTTATTGGCAATCGCCAGGAAGCCCACTTTGGTATCGGCGCTGAACGATTTCTGCCAGCCCGCCACCAGCGTACAGATAAGCAGCCATGCCGTTGGCACCAGGGCCACCCACGCATAGCGCTGACGTTTCATCTTGAACAGTACCACCGCACAGAGCATCAGCGCCATACCTGCCAGCATCTGGTTCGCAATACCGAACAGCGGCCACAGGGTATTAATGCCGCCCAGCGGGTCAACCACCCCTTGGTGCAGGAAGTAACCCCAGGCCAACACGCACAGCGCCGTCGCCAGTAAGTTGGCAGGCAGCGAGTCGGTACGCTTAAGCCCTGGGTTGATGACGCCCAGCAGATCCTGCAGCATAAAGCGCGCCGCACGGGTACCGGCATCCACCGCCGTCAGGATAAACAGTGCTTCAAACAGAATGGCGAAGTGATACCAGAACGACACGTCCATCAGTCCGCCCAGCGCGCCGTGAAGGATGTAAGCCATCCCTACCGCCAGCGTTGGAGCGCCGCCTGCACGGGAGACAATTGACTGTTCCCCCACTTCGTTGGCAATCTGATGCAGCAGATCCGGCGTTACCGCAAAGCCCCAGCTGCTCACCACCTGAGCGGCAGAAGCCACGACGTCAGCGGTCCCCGCAGGTGCCAGCACCGCCATCGGGCTGTTCATCGCGAAGTAGACGCCCGGGTCGATAATACAGGCAGAAACCAGCGCCATTATGGCAACGAAGGATTCCATTAACATGCCGCCGTAGCCGATAAAGCAGGCCTGGCCTTCGTTCGCCAGCATCTTCGGCGTGGTGCCGGAAGCGATCAGCGCGTGGAAGCCTGACACCGCGCCACAGGCGATAGTGATAAACAGGAACGGGAACAGATCGCCGGTCCATACCGGGCCAGTGCCATCGATGAATTTAGTCAACGCTGGCATGGTCAGGGTTGGACGCATAATCAGAATACCAATCGCCAGACCGACGATGGTGCCGATTTTTAAGAAGGTTGAAAGGTAGTCACGCGGAGCCAGCAGCAGCCACACCGGCAGCACCGATGCCACGAAACCGTAGCCAACCAGCATCCAGGTCAGCTGTACGCCGGTATAGTCGAACCACGGAGCCCAGGTTTCGCTCGCCGCTACCCAGCCACCGGAAATAATGGCAAACACCAGCAGCACGAGGCCAATCACCGACACTTCACCAATACGCCCCGGGCGCAGATAGCGAATGTAGACGCCCATAAACAGCGCCAGCGGGATGGTAAAGGCCACGGTGTAGGTACCCCACGGGCTGTGGGTCAGCGCTTTCACCACGATCATCGCCAGCACCGCCAGAATGATCACCATAATCATAAAGGTGGCAATCAGCGCAATCACCCCGGCCGTTGGTCCCATCTCTTCCTTGACCAACTCACCCAGCGAGCGGCCGTCACGACGGGTAGAAACGAACAGCACCATAAAGTCCTGCACCGCCCCCGCCAGCACCACCCCGGCCAACAGCCAGATCATGCCCGGCAGATAGCCCATCTGCGCCGCCAGCACCGGCCCCACCAGCGGGCCTGCCCCGGCAATCGCCGCGAAGTGGTGACCAAACAGCACCTTTTTGTCCGTTGGAACATAGTCGAGACCATCGTTATGACGCACGGCTGGCGTCATACGCGTTGGGTCAACCTGCAGCACATTTTTCGCAATGTAGAGACCGTAAAAACGGTAGGCGATGAGATACACGCAAACCGCCGCCACGACTATCCACAGCGCATTTATCTGTTCACCGCGATTAAGCGCGATATAGCCAAGGGCAAAGGCTCCAACAATGGAGAGCAATGCCCATATAAGGTATTTCCCTGAATTGTTCATAGTTATTGTCCGTATCAGTAGCAGAGGATGTTACATTTTGTGTCCATAGCAACACCTCTGATTTAACATCCTTGAAACCGATATGAACAGGAAGGGAACCTGACATTTACATCACATTGTTAACAAGATCACTTAACGGCGGAAAATGGCTGAATTATCGCGGGAAGAAGGGTGAACTGCTCGTGATATGAATGAATTGGAGGACAGGACGGATGGCGTAGCGCGTATTCGGCCTTCCCCTCCGTCCCATCCATTTAATGCTTAGCCCAGGACTGCGGTGCCTAAACGACAGGTGCAGCAGCGCCGCCCCTGCTCATCAAACACCACAATCTCCCAGCTCTGGCTTTGGCGGCCAAGATGCAGCGGCTGACACACCGCGCGCACCTGTCCCTGCGAGACCGGGCGATGGTGCGATGCATTAAGCTCGGTCCCTACCACGCACTGGCCGTCGCGGGTCATCAGAAAACCCGCCATCGACCCTAACGTCTCCGCCAGCGCCGCCGACGCGCCGCCGTGCAGCAGGCCAAACGGCTGATGCGTCCGGCTATCAACCGGCATGACCGCTTCCAGGCTGTCGTCCCCAATGTGGGTATAAACAATCCCCAGATGCGCCACCATGGTGTTCTCGCTGGTGGCGTTCAGCTCATCGAGCGTTAAATGACGTTTCCAGATCATCTCAAGCCCCTAACGTTGAACCACCGTCCACCACGATATCCTGCAGCGTGATGTGGCTGGCGCTGCTGGATGCGAGGAACAAAATGGTATTTGCGATCTCGTGCGGGCGAGCGATTTTACCCAGTGGAATACCCAGCTTAAACTGCTCGGCAAAACCGCGGATTCGCTGCTGCTCGGCGTCATCGCTCACCCACAGCACGCGCTGCATATCGGTGTCGGTGGAGCCAGGCGAGACGATATTGCATCGAACCCCGGCGCTAGCGAGTTCAAGACCGACGGTCAGCGCCAGGCTTTTCAACGCCGCTTTCGATGCACCGTAGGCACTCATGCCCATGCGCGGTGTGTGCGCAGCATCAGAGGCGACGGTTACAATTGCCCCGCCCTGCTGGCGACGGAACTGCGCCATCGTCTGCTGGAACAGGTTAAATGCGCCGCCCACGTTCACCGCAAAGGTCTGCTGCCAGTCGGCAAGGCTTAAGGTATCCGTGGCGCCCATACGCAGGATCCCGGCGGCGTTAACCAGCACGTCAAGCCGCTCGGTTTTCGCCAGCACCCGTCCGCACACCTGCGCGACCTGCTGCGCATCCGCCACGTCCAGCACTTCGG
Organism: Kluyvera intermedia; assembly: GCF_021440345.1. Taxonomy (GTDB): domain Bacteria; phylum Pseudomonadota; class Gammaproteobacteria; order Enterobacterales; family Enterobacteriaceae; genus Kluyvera; species Kluyvera intermedia_A. Next base: position 131,019 of record NZ_JAKCNS010000006.1, on the reverse strand, counting down.
TGGCAAACGGATAATCATCGCCATCAAACGCCAGATCGAAGCCGATAACCGTGGCACCGGCTTCAACAAACGCCAGCGCGGTGGCGTGACCGATACCTTTTCCGGCACCGGTGACCCACACGGTCTGGCCGTTAAAATCCAGCCCGGCCATTATTTCACCTCGCGAGAAAGCAGCGCCCACCAGGCATCGATGGTCGGATTTTTCGCCAGCATCACGAAGTCGATATCGCCGTGCGCTTTACGCCAGCGAGCGGCCAGCGCCATCATGCGTACCGAGTCGAGACCGTAATCAATCAGGTTATCGTCGTCGAACGGTTCGTCCGATTCATCCAGCAGCGGCAGCACCAGCGCCCGCAGCGCTTCTTTGCTGGCGGGAATGGACGGCAGCAGTTCATCGGTCATCACTACGCGACCGCTGCGACCGGCCACATATTTCAGCGACATCAGGTGCTCATCGCGGCTGAAATCTGCCAGCGCATCGGCGACAAAGAACGGTTTAATATCGCGCATAAACGCGTCAGTCGCGGTGGTCATGCAGCCAATGTGTGCATACACGCCGGTAATGATCAGCTGGTCGCGCCCGCTCTCTTTGAGCATCTGCTCCAGCGGCGAGCGGTGAAACGCGCTGTAGCGCCATTTCACCAGTACCGTGTCCGCATCGTCCGGGGCCAGCTTAGCAATGACCCGCTGCTGTTCAGGCGAACGGGTCAACCCCGGTCCCCACATATCATTGAGCAGCGCACGGTCTTCATCGCTCTGCTCTTTTGGCTGTGCGGTGTAGTACACCGGAATGCCATTCTTTTTGCAGAAATCACGCAGCGCGGCGATGTTGGCAACCACCGTATCCATCATCTCACTATCGTCACCCCAGAAGTTGAGGAAATACTCCTGCATATCGTGAATCAGCAGCGCCGCACGAGCCGGTTCAAAAGCCCAGTTAACCTTGTTATCAGGAAGATCCAGCGCGGTTGGCAGCGCATAGCCCTGTAGTTTTGGAATCGCCATGTTATTTTCTCCTTCAGCCCTGCGAGCGGCTGGCCAGCCACTGACGTAATTGTTTTTTATCGACTTTACCGACGTGGGTCAGCGGCAGTTCATCCACACACTCCACTCTGTCCGGCAGTTTAAATTCGGCCACGCCCTGCTCGCGCAGGAAGCGGCGCACCTGGACTGCGCGCAGCGGCTCTTTCACCACCAGATAGGCGCAGCTTTTTTCACCCAGCAGGGTGTCTTCCATACTGACCAGCGCCGCGTAAACCACCGATTCATGGCGCAGCAGCAGGTTTTCAATCTCTTCGGCGGCAATTTTCTCGCCGCCGCGGTTAATCTGATCTTTCTCACGCCCTTCCACGGTGATGTAGCCGTCTTCGTCAATGGAGATAAGATCGCCAGAGCAGTAAAAACCGTCGGCGTCAAAGGCGCTGGCATTGTGCTGCGGGCTTTTATAGTAGCCACGGAAGGTGTACGGGCCGCGGGTCATCAGTCGACCAACCTCGCCGCGCGGCAGCGGGTTACCGTCTGCGTCCGCCACCCACACTTCATCATCCGGACACATCGGATAGCCCTGGGTGTTGAGAATTTTTTCTTCGCTGTCGTCAAGACGGGTGTAGTTCACCAGACCTTCCGCCATGCCAAACACCTGCTGCAGCTGGCAGCCAATCTCGGCAGGAATGCGCGCCGCCAGCGTCGCCGACAGACGCGCACCGCCAACCTGCAACAGCGTCAGTGAACGAAGCTGGGCATTGCTCCCCCACTCGGTAATCGCCTGTAGCCACAGACTCACCGCCGGAGGCACCAGCGCGGCAACATTAACCTGATGCTTTTCAATTAGCGGGAAACACAGCGTTGGGCTAGGATCCGCCGCCAGCACCACCGCGCCTTCGGCGAGGAACACGCCCAGCGCGCCCGGCGAGCTCATGGCGTAGTTGTGCGCCGACGGGATCGCACACAGATAACGCGTTTGCGCATCAAAACGGCACACCTCATTACTGCGACGAATGCTGTAGTAATAGTCATTGTGGGTACGCGGAATAAGTTTCGGCGTGCCGGTACTGCCGCCCGAAAGCTGAAAAAAGGCCACTTCATCGGCGGCAGTCGGCGTCGGGACGAAATCTCCTGCCGGATGCGCTATCGCAGCCTCCAGCGCGTGTTCCTCTGTGTCGTTACGCAACAACACCACGCGCACGGAGCGGAACTGCTCGCAGAAAGCATTCAAAAATGCATCGTCGCTGAACAGCGCATGGTTGCGGTCGGCAATCAGCGCGGCCGGGGCAATCTGTTCGGCGTAGGCGTTCAGTTCATTACGCTGATGGCTGAACAGCGCATTCACCGGCGCGACGCCGATTTTCAGCAGCGCAAACAGCGTGGTATAAAATTCAGCAATATTGCCCAGCTGTACCAGCGCGGTTTCGCCACGCTTAAGCCCCTGCCGCTGCAATGCGGCGGCAAGGTTATCAACGGACTGGTTTAACTGGCGGTAGCTAATCTGGCGTTCGCCATCAATCACCGCAATCGCATCGCTGTCCGCATGGCGGGTCAGCATTTCGGTCAACGGCAGATCCTGCCAGTAGCCTTTTTCGCGATAGCGCGCCGCGAGCGCGTCCGGCCAGCGGGTAAATTCCACGGTCATAATGGGGGAAGCTCCTAGTGCAGGCCAAATACGTTTAGCATGGTAGAAAGTTTGACGCCGGTTTCGCGCCATTCAGACTCTGGCGATGAAGCAGGGACAATGCCAGCTCCAGCAAACAGGCGCACGCCGTTATCCTTCACCCGCGCGCAGCGGATAGTAACCACCCACTCGCCGTTGCCTTCGCTGTCGCACCAGCCGACGATGCCGCCGAACAGATCGCGCTCAAACGGCTCCAGCTCGGCAATCACCTGTTTGGCCACCTGATGCGGGAAACCGCTCAGCGCCGGCGTTGGGTGCAGAAGACAGGCCAGAGACAGCGCGTTTTCCTCGGCTTTCGCCTCACCTTCAATCGGGGTCGCGAGGTGCCACAGGGTTGGCGTGTTGACCAGCTGTGGCGTTTGCGGCAACGACAGCTGCAGGCTGCGCGGTGCCAGCGTCTGTTTCATCGACTGGGTCACCAGTTCGTGTTCGTGACGGTCTTTTTCCGAGGCCAGCAGGCGGTTGCCCGCTTCACGATCCAGCACGTCATCCGGCTGGCGACGGGCGGAACCGGCCAGCGGCAGCGAGCTGTAATGATTGCCCTCTTTACGCAGCAGCAGTTCCGGGCTTGCGCCCAGCAGCACGCCGCCATCGGGCAACGGAACGTGGAAGTTAAAGCTCGCCGGGTTCTGCGCCACCAAGCGCTCCAGCAACGCGCCGCTGTCCAGCGTCTGCTCGGCGGTGATATCAATCAGTCGCGAAAGCACCACTTTATCGACCTGTGGCGTGGCCGTCAGCGCAGCCGCTTGTGCGACCATATCGAGGAATATCGGGTGCTCGGGGATCTCCTGACGCGCGGTCACGATCATCGGCTCGCGTGAAACGCTGTAGCGTGACGACTTCTGTTTTGCGGTTCGCGAAAAGGTTTCACAGCGCTCAGGAATAAACAGCGCGGAAGGCTGGCGGGTATCGAATGGGATCGCACCTACCATCACCGGGTTTTCAATCCCGGCAGCTTTTGCCGCGGCAAATGCCGACGCTAACCCTTGCTGGAAGGCACTGTCGGACGCATCGCCCCCTTCCGCCGGGCAGGTAAAACGCGTGAAGCAGCCAGACGTAGTAAAACTGCGAAACGGCGACATAAAGAAAAAGCTGTCGGCCGCAATCGTGGCCTGATCCTGCTGTTTTTGCGTTTCCGCGGCCAGTGACGTTTCCATATCATCCTCCAAAAAACGATAAAGATATTACGAATAATTATCATTTATATTTTGGTTCGGTAACCTAAAAGTAAACGCTTCGTATGTCAACAGGACGAAGCAGCATCTTGTGCTTAATAGCATCGTCGTATGCCCGATGTTGTTCTCCCTGTTCGCGCGCAGAGCGCTTGCATCGGGGCGGGACAATAGTTGAAAATGAGAAGCATTAACCAACCATAACCAGGACTTGTCCGTGAACTTCACCGCCCTGTGGCGTACCGCCGCACTCCTCGCAGGCTTTAGCGTTTTGGGATTAGCCTCAGCCCAGGCAGCAGACTGGCCGCGACAGATTACCGACAGCCGCGGCGTCCATACGCTGGAGCACAAACCCACGCGTATCGTCTCCACCAGCGTGACCCTGACCGGCTCGCTGCTGGCCATTGACGCCCCGGTAGTCGCCAGCGGCGCAACCACGCCAAATAATCGCGTCGCCGATGACCAGGGTTTTCTGCGCCAATGGGGCGATGTGGCTAAAGCGCGCAAGCTGACCCGCCTGTATATCGGTGAGCCAAGTGCCGAAGCCGTCGCCGCGCAAATGCCGGATCTCATTTTGATTAGCGCTACCGGCGGTGACTCGGCGCTGGCGCTGTACGACCAGCTCTCCACCATCGCCCCGACGCTTATCGTCAACTATGACGATAAAAGCTGGCAGGCGCTGCTGACCCAGCTCGGGCAAATGACCGGCCAGGAGAAACAGGCTGCCGATCGTATTGCCGCCTTCGACAAACAGCTTGCGACGGTGAAACAGCAAATTAAACTGCCGCCGCAGCCGGTGAGCGCGCTGGTCTATACTGCCGCCGCCCACAGCGCAAACCTGTGGACCAGCGAATCCGCTCAGGGGCAGTTCCTTAAGCAGCTCGGCTTCACCCAGGCAGCCCTTCCGGCCGGCCTGCATGCCAGCCAGAGCCAAGGCAAGCGCCACGACATCATTCAGCTTGGCGGTGAAAATCTGGCAACCGGTCTGAACGGTGAAAGCCTGTTCCTGTTTGCCGGTGACCAAAAGGACGTTGACGCGATCTATGCCAACCCGCTGCTGGCCCATCTGCCGGCGGTGAAAAACAAGCACGTTTACGCGCTGGGCACTGAAACCTTCCGTCTGGACTACTACAGCGCCACCCGCGTGTTACAACGCCTGTCGGCACTGTTTGGCTAAGCGCTTATCCGGCCTGCACCATGCTGTAGGCCGGAATCCCATCGCCATCAGGCTTGCGTTGACGGCGGAAGGTCACGCTTAAATCGACGCAGCTCACCCAGCGCCAGCAGTAAAATCCCACCGACAATTGCCAGCCCCCAACCGCTGACGCTGGCGGAAGCCACCGGGGTCAGAATCGCCCCCAGCCCACCCAGTAGCGCCGCACCGATAGCATCGCCGGTGACGTTCTGTGCGGTCCACAGGCCGTTAATGCGTCCCAGCATCGCCTCGGGCGTCTGAGTCTGAATCAGGGTGTATTGCAACAGCGAACTGATGGCGCTCAGCCAGCCAAACAGTGCCAGACACACCATCGCCAGCGTCCAGTGCGGCATCACGGCGAACAGGCCAACGGCCACAAACGCGCCGACGGTTGCCAGCAGCATAATCCAGCCTGGGCGCTCATTTTGCGCCAGCCGCCCGCTGGTCAGCGCGCCAAAGGCTGCCCCCAGCGGGATGGCCGCATACAGCAGGCCTATCTGCGACGCCGACATCGCCCAACCCTGCGCCAGCGCCGGATAGAGCACGCGCACGGCGCTGGCCATGGTGACCAGCGCGCCCAGTAACGCAATGCCGCCAATCAGCGGGCTGCCGAGCAGAAAACGAAAACCGGCCACCAGCGATTTCAGCGGGTGTTCACGCGGCTGCGGTGGCGGCGGCAGCTGCGGTAAACGCAGCAGCGTCAACGTGGTGATGAAGGTGCCAAGCGCCGCCAGCAGGTAGTTCCACGACACGCCGCCGGAGGCCAGCAGCAGACCGCCGACCATCGGTGAAATTACCGAACCCAGGCGCACCGTGAGCATAGTGATCGCCCCGGCCTGCATCAGGTTGTCACGCCCCACCAGCGCCGGCGTTGCCGCCAGCAGCGCGGTCACGCCCAACGAGGCGAAGAAGCCGTCCCACAGCCCCAGCAGATAAATAGCCACCAGCGACGGTTCCGGCAGCAGCGCGTTCAGCCATAGGCCGATAAAGCCCACGCCGCAGGTGCCGCGTGCCAGCAGAATCAGCTTACGGCGCTCGTAGCGGTCGGCCAGCACGCCGCCGACCATCAGGCCGACAAACATCGCGCCGCCGGTCAGCGTCACCGATAGCCCAACCTGCCAGGTCGAGTGGGTCATCATTTGGATTTGGACCGGCACGGCTACGCCGAGCAGGCCCAATGAAAGAATGGAGATAAAACGGGCGATAAAGACGGCGCGGAAAGCCGGATGTGTTTTGAGCAGGCTCAGATCAAGGAGCCGGGATTGTCGGTTCATTACAAGGCCTTGTATTTTTTTCATACCCTTTCCAGGGGCGCTCATGCTACCATAAACGAATAAGATAGATAACGATAATCACTATCATTATCACATCAGGGATGTCACCATGTCGTTTTCCACCCCCGTGCTGCGTGCCATAACGCTGCCCGGTTTGTTGATACTGCTGTTTCTCGCCGTTACCCTCAGCTTATTGATTGGCGCTAAACCACTACCGATTTCCGTCGTTGTGGATGCTCTCAGCGGCACCTGTCAAAGCGCCGACTGCATTATTGTGCTCGACGCCCGTCTGCCGCGTACGTTGGCCGGACTGCTCGCCGGTGGCGCTCTGGGCCTGGCCGGCGCACTGATGCAAACCCTCACGCGTAACCCCCTTGCCGACCCGGGCATTCTCGGCGTTAACGCCGGTGCGAGCTTTGCTATCGTCCTCGGCGCGGCGCTGCTCGGTATTTCATCACCGCAGGAACAGCTGGCAATGGCCTTTTGCGGCGCATTGGTTGCCTCGCTCATTGTGGCCTTCACCGGCAGCGCTGGCGGCGGCCAACTCAGCCCGGTACGCTTAACGCTGGCGGGCGTGGCGCTCGCCGCGGTGCTGGAAGGTTTCGCCAACGGTATCGCCCTGCTGAACCCCGACGTTTACGATCAGCTGCGTTTCTGGCAGGCCGGTTCTTTGGATATTCGCACTCTGCAAACCCTGAAAACCGTCCTTGTGCCGGTTCTGATTGCCGGCGCCGTGGCGCTAATGATGAGCCGCTCGCTCAATAGCCTGAGCCTCGGTACCGACACCGCTACCGCGCTGGGTAGCAAAGTGGCGCGCACGCAAATTACCGGACTGCTGGTGATTACGATTTTGTGCGCCAGCGCCACGTCGGTGGTGGGGCCTATCGCCTTTATTGGCCTGATGATGCCGCATATCGCCCGCTGGCTGGTCGGCGCGGACCACCGCTGGTCGCTGCCGGTCACCCTGCTCGCCACGCCGTCTTTACTGCTATTTGCCGATATTATTGGCCGCCTGCTGGTGCCCGGCGAACTGCGCGTTTCGGTGGTCAGCGCCTTTATTGGCGCGCCGGTGCTGATTTTCCTTGTCCGTCGTAAGGCAAACGGAGGTGTCCGATGACCACACCTTCCCGCCGTTTAATAATTAGCTGTCTACTGTTGCTCGCCTCATGCTTGTTGCTCACGCTGCTAAGCCTGCGCAGCGGCGCGGTGACGCTGGAATTGTCACAAATTTTCTCGGCTCTGTTCGGCGATGCACCCCGCGCTATTACCATGGTCGTGACCGAGTGGCGCTTGCCGCGCGTAATGATGGCGCTGCTGATTGGCGCGGCACTCGGCGTGAGTGGCGCTATCTTCCAGTCGTTGATGCGCAACCCGCTAGGGAGCCCGGACGTGATGGGCTTCAACACCGGCGCGTGGAGCGGCGTGCTGGTGGCGCTGGTTTTCTTCGGCCAGAATCTCACCACCATTACGCTGGCCGCGATGGCCGGGGGCATTGTCACCTCGCTGCTGGTATGGGCGCTGGCGTGGCGCAACGGCATCGACACCTTCCGGCTGATTATTATCGGCATTGGCATCCGCGCGATGCTGATGGCATTCAACACCTGGCTGCTGCTGCGGGCATCGCTGGAGACCGCGGTATCCGCTGGACTGTGGTTTTCCGGCTCGCTCAACGGGCTAACCTGGGCAAAAATCTGGCCCGCCGCGCCGCTGATGGTCGTCGCCCTCATAGGCTCAGCGCTGCTGGTTCGCCGCCTGCGCTTGTTAGAAATGGGTGACGATAGCGCCTGCGCGTTGGGCGTCCGCGTAGAGTATTCCCGCCTGCTGTTGATGCTGATTGCTGTGGTGTTAACCGCTGCCGCCACCGCGCTGGCCGGGCCGATTTCGTTTATCGCGCTGGTTGCACCGCACATTGCCCATCGCCTTAGCGGCACCGCGCGCTGGGGGCTAACCCAGGCTGCGCTCTGCGGTGCCGTGCTGCTGGCCGCCGCCGATTTCTGCGCCCAGCAGCTGTTCTTGCCTTACCAACTTCCGGTGGGCGTTGTGACCGTCAGCCTTGGCGGTATCTACCTCATCGTGTTGCTTATTCAGGAGTCTCGCAAAAAATGACCGACCACGTAGCCCGTTTGCGCGGCGACCAGTTAACCCTCGCCTACGGTAAAAAAACCATTGCCGAGTCGCTGAACGTCACCATCCCGGATGGTCATTTCACCGCCATTATCGGCCCCAACGGCTGCGGGAAATCGACGCTGCTGCGCACGCTCAGCCGTCTGATGACGCCGACGCAGGGCCACGTTTATCTTGATGGCGAAGAGATCCAGCATTACGCCAGCAAAGAGGTGGCGCGACGGATTGGCCTGCTGGCACAAAACGCCACCACGCCGGGTGATATTTCGGTTCAGGAGCTGGTGGCGCGCGGTCGCTATCCGCACCAGCCGCTGTTTAGCCGCTGGCGTCAGGAAGATGAAGACGCGGTGCAAAACGCCATGCAGGCTACCGGGATTGTTAATCTGGCGAGTCAAAGCGTGGACACCCTTTCCGGCGGGCAGCGACAGCGCGCGTGGATTGCGATGGTGCTGGCGCAGGACACGTCGATTATGCTGCTCGACGAGCCGACTACCTGGCTGGATATCAGCCATCAGATAGACCTGCTGGAGCTGTTAAGCGAACTCAACCGCGAGCGCGGCTTTACCCTGGCCGCCGTGCTGCACGATTTAAACCAGGCCTGCCGCTATGCGACCCATTTAATTGCCCTGCGTGACGGGAAAATTGTCGCGGAAGGCGCACCGAAAGAGATCGTCACACCGGAGCTTATTGAAGCGGTGTATGGGCTGCGCTGCATGATCATTGATGACCCGGTAGCGCATACGCCGCTGGTGGTGCCGCTTGGACGACGCTGAGGTTTGATAACCTGCGAATCCCCCTCCCACTATCGGGGAAAGGGAACCGTACGGTGCCAATTGTTTCTACTTGCTTAAGTTCAGGCTCAGTCTGCCCCCTCTCCCTTTTTAAGGGAGAGGGTTGGGGTGAGGGTTACTACACGGTACCTCACCCGCTCACAGCAACGAACCTACCCCAGAATCTCGCGGATCACCGGACCAATCGCTTCAAATGCCGCTGGCGTGATGATGTCTACGTGCGCGCAGTTCTGGCTGTAAACCTCCAGTTCTCCCACCCATGGCCCCCAGGCTACCTGCGGATCGGCCTGACGCGTTTTCTCGGCGACAAACAGCGTCGCCTTACCGTCAAACTGTGCGCTATGTGCGGTGGTAAGCAGGCGAACCGCATCGGCGTAGTTACCTTCAATGGCGGTAAACAGCTCGCCGGAAGCCTGCCCCTGCTGCGCGGCAAGGAACGCCTCACGTTCGCGGTCAATCTCCGCTAATACTGCCGGATCGAGACCATTGGCCTCTTTTTCCGCCCAGTTTTGCGTTTCCGGCGGCCAGGTATCCAACAGCCCCAGGAACGCCACCTCTTCGCCCTGCTGACGCAGACGCGCCGCAATACCCTGCGCCAGCGTACCGCCCAGCGAATAGCCCAACAGATAATACGGCCCGTGCGGCTGCTGCTGGCGTAGCGTCGCCAGATGATGCTCGCAAACCTCATCCAGCGTCGCGGCGGTCTGCATCGGCCCCTGCGGACGCGGCGACTGAATACCGGTAATTGACCAGCGCGGCGACAGGTAGCGTGACAATACGCTGAACTGCCAGGCGAAGCCGGACGCCGGATGGAAGCAGAACAGCGTCGGCCCCGTCCCGCTGCGCAGCGGCAGCAGCGGCTCATAGCCCAGGCGCTGCGCCTGCTCATCGTCCCAGGTATCCAGCAAGGCACTGAGTTTACCCACCGTCGATGACACCATCACCTGCCCCGGCGTAACCCGGCGGGCTGCGCTGCGGCTCAGCATTGCCGCCAGCCGCATCGCCAGCAGCGAATGGCCGCCAAGGGCAAAGAAATCGGCGTCAATATCGTTAATCTCACAGCCCAGCAGTTCGCTAAACGCCGATGCAACCAGAATTTCCGTGGCTGATTGCACAGCGCGGCCCGCGGTTTTCTGCGTCAACGACGGCAGCGGTAACGCTTTGCGATCAAGCTTCCCGTTGGCGCTAAGCGGCAGCGCGCTCAGCTGCAGCAGCACCACCGGCACCATATGCGGCGGCAATTGTTCGCGCAGGCGCGCCAGCAGTGTATCGGTCTCCAGCGGTAGCCCGGAAGCGGACACCACATAGCCCACCAGCTGGCGTGCATCGCCGCCGGTAGCCGCCGCCTGATTAATCACGCAGGCATGGGTCACCGCCTGCTCGACGTCCGGCAGCGTTTGCATCACCCGGTCAATTTCGCCCAGCTCAATGCGCTGGCCGCGGATCTTCAGCTGATCGTCGCTGCGGCCTAAATACTCCACCGCACCGTTGTCCAGCCAGCGCGCAACGTCGCCGGTGCGATACATGCGTTTGCCTGGGGTGAACGGATCGGCAATAAAGCGGCTGGCGGTCAGATCCGGACGGCCCAGATAGCCTTGCGCCAGCTGAATGCCGGTCAGATACAGATCGCCTGCCACGCCAAACGGCACCGGGCGCATCATCGCATCCAGGATGCGCAGCCCGGTATTCCACACCGGGAAGCCAATTGGCACGCTGTTGCCGGTAACCGCCGCCAGCGCCTCGCCGTAGGCCGGGTACCAGCTCACGTCCACCGCCGCTTCCGTCGGCCCATACAGGTTATGCAGCGGCGCGTGGGTTAATTGTTCCCACTCGCGGCACAGCCCGGTTGGCAGCGCTTCACCGCTACAGAACACCTGTTTGAGCGAACGACAGCACGCGGCCGTTTCCGGCGTCAGCGAGGCCACAAACGCCGCCAGCATCGAAGGCACAAAGTGGGTCGTGGTGACGCCATAGTCAGCAAAGAAACGCTGCATCGCCAGCGGGTCACGGTGCGCTTCCGGCTCCGCCATCACCAGGCTTGCGCCGGTGATAAACGGCCACCAGAACTCCCACACCGAGACATCAAAGCTGCACGGCGTTTTCTGCGCCACCACGTCGTCGGCGGTGAGCGGATAGTGGTCCTGCATCCACAGCAGGCGATTGACGATGGCCTCATGCCCCACCATCACCCCTTTCGGGCGTCCGGTTGAGCCAGAGGTAAAGATGATGTAGGCCGTCAGTTCAGGCTTCGCCAGATTCAGCGGCGACGCGTCGCTCGCAGGCAATGGCGCGTTCAGACACAGGCTTTCGATATTCGGGAAGCGGTGCAACTGGTCGTCGGCGGTGATCAGCAGCGAAGGGCGCGCATCTTCCAGCATCATCTGCAAACGATCGTCCGGATAACCGGTATCCAGCGGCAGCCAGGCAGCGCCGGCTTCAACAATCGCGTGCAGGGCCAGGGTCAGGAAGACCGACCGAGGGAGCGCCACGGCGACGCTGTCACCGGGTTTAACGCCGCGCTGACGCAGCACGTTAGCCAGCGCAATCACCTGCTGGCGCATTTCGCGGTAGGTAAAGCGATACTGTGTATCAACCAGCGCCACGGCGTCCGGCGTTTTCAGCGCCTGCGCGGCCACCAGCGAACTTAGCGTTGCCGATGGCAGCACTTTCTCGGTGGCGTTGATTTGCGCCAGGCGCTGATATTCCGCCTCCGATACCAATTCAGCATCAGCGCAGTGAAGTGCTGGATTGTCGGCGAACTGCTGCAAAAGTGCGGACAAACGGGCGATATGTTGCTGCAATATCGCTTTATCATAACGCTGCTGATTGGCGAGGATTTCCAGCGATAATCCACCGTTTTCATCCGGGAACAGCGCCAGTTCCAGATCGTTGACCGGGCCGGTAGCCAGCGTGTGCGTCACGAAGTCAACGTCGTCGAAACCGAGGCGATAATCAAACATTTTAACGTTAAATACCGGGCCAAATAGCGCCTCGTCTCCGGCGGCTTTCCCGGCATCACGGACGATTTGTTCGGCATCATAACGCTGATGGCGACGCATTTTCTTCAGTTGGCCGGAAAGGCGCGTGGCCAGTTCTGCCAGCGTCTCCTGGCCGTTCAATGTCACCGCCAGCGGCAGCACGTTTAGTACCGGCCCGGTAGCCGTCAGCGCGGCAGAACCCATGCGGCGCATAAAGATAAATCCGGCGGCATATTCGCTGCGCCCGCACAGACGGCCCAGCCACAGCGCGGCTAAGGCCAGCGCCAGATCGGCGGGCTGACACTGCGGCGCAGCGGCGCTCAGACGGGAAAATGCGCGGCGGTCAGCGGTGAGTTTCAGACGCCAGATTGCCGTACTCTCCGCGCGCCCCGGCAGCGGTGCGGGGGATAGCGAGGCCGGAGAAGGCAGCGCTTTTCGCTGTTCGGCCCAGAAGGCCTTATCGCGCTGGCAGGCCTCGCTGTCGCGATAGCGTTGATACTCCTCAACCACCTCGGCGAACGGCGTGAATACCGATTCTGGCGTCGCGTCGCCTTGCTGCCAGGCCTGGTAAATCAGGCTTATCTGGCGGGTGATTGCCGGGAAGCTAAAGCCATCAACCAACAGGTGATGATAGCGCTGATACCAGAACCAGCGGTTGTCTCCCACCTGGAAAAGCTGGTGACAGAACAGCGGATTGCCGCTGTCTACGCGGCTGTTCTGTGCCAGATCGGCCTGCATTTGCGTGAGCGCGGCCTGCTGCGGGTCGGCCTGATGGCGCAGGTCAAAAATCGACGGTTCAGCAATGACCGCGCTTTCGTCCACCCACTGCCAGACGTCGCCGTTATCTTCAGTAAAACGCAGGCGCAGCGTGTCGGCCTGCATCATCCCGGCGGCGATGGCGCGTGCCAGCAGTTCGCCGTCAATATCCCCTTTCAGTTCAACGTAGTGCGCCACGCTCCAGGCGTTAGGCAGCGTTGAGAGGGCTTCAGCCATCCAGATCCCCGGTTGTGCGGCGGTCAGCGGTAAACGGGCGCTCATGCGGTCTCTCCTACGCTGGCAAAATTCTCGGGAAGGAGCGTATTCCAGTTGGCCGACAACCAGGCGTTGCATGCCTCAAGCGGCTGCGGATCGCAAATCACCGTCCAGCCAGCGGGCAGCGTGCACTGCTGCGGCCAAAGGCTAAACTGCTGCTGGGGGTTTTGCAGAAGATAAAACTGCCCTTGCGCCACATCGAAGGGGTTACTGACTTGCATACCAAACTCCTGTCGTTAATCCGGCTTTGCGGCCTGGTTATTCCAGAGCGTCATCAGCCCGGCGGTAAGCCCGCCGCGCCAGCAAAGCGCATCATGTCCGCCGTCAACCTGACGCCAGAAAACGGGCTGCTGCATGTGCTGTAATTGGGCCAAAAGCGCCTGATTGGCGCGGAAAATAATCGGTTCACGAACTCCGGCTTCCAGCACGATCCGCAGGCCCTGAGGGTTGAGCTCACCACGTTGTAGCTGTTCCTGGATTTCGCCGGTTTGTCGCCCACCGCGGTGCGGCCACCAGTAAGATCCTGATTGGCTCAGTACGCAGCCAAAACGCTGCGGCCAGTGGAGGCCGGCATACATCGCCGACAGGCCGCCAAAGCTCTGCCCCGCCACCACCGTGCGCTCAGCGCTGTCGCTAAATGGTGCAATCGCCCGCACCTGCGGCAGCAGCTCCTGCTGTACCGCCAGCCAGAAATCCGCGTTGCACGGCAGCTCCTGGCTGCGATGCGCATTGTCGATAACATCGATCAGCAGGTAGACCGCCGGAGGGAGTTTTTGCGTTTCAGTCAGTGCGCTAAGCGCCGGCCAGACCGGCATGCTTTCGGCCCAGAACTGCCCGTCCAGCAGCACGGCCAGCGGACGTTCGCCGTCAAACGATTCGCCGGTGCAAAACACCCATACCCGGCGCTGATTGCCCAGCCGCTCGCTGCGCCAGGTCATGCACTGCGGTTCAGGCCATTCGGCGGCTGGCGTTGACCAGCCGGGTTGTTCAGGCGCCTGCGGCAGTTCAAATGCCGAAACCGCATGCCCGCGCCCGCCTTTCCAGCTTTGCGAATTCAAAGGATCGGCAATCGCACGCGGCAGCAGCTTGCGCCAGCCCTCACGCAGCAGCATGCGGTCGGGTTCATCAGCGGTGAAAATGTCCGGGGAAAAATCGTCGTCGCGTTCGGAAGGGACAAAACAGTAGCTGCCGCGCCAGGTTGGCGGCAGCGTTGTTGTCCAGCACCAGGCATCGGTGTGAGGAATACGTTGTAGGGTCTGCGGGGCGGAGTTGTGATGGTGGTCGGTGACGCCGGTAATGTAAATCCAGACCCGCTGAATGGGCGATGTGGTTTCGTTTCCAGCCGGGTCACGCCACCAAAAAGTCACCTGGTAATTATCGCTAACCTGTTCATATTGCGGACCTTTTACCGTCATCCACCATGCGTCACTTCCTGTCACTAACTTTCCCACCACGTTAACCTCATGTTTATTGTGGAATTTCTTGTTACACATGAAAAATTATTGATAATATTATTGATAACCATTTGCATTTGCAATAGCGTATTGGCGCGCAACTTTCACATGCTTAAGACCCTAAATCATTCGCGCTGCAGGAAGGCGGCCAGAGAGCGAATCCCCAGAAACGGACATAAGTTCGTGACGGGGGTGAGCGAGCGCAGCCAACGCACCTGCAGCGTGAAGTATGACGGGTATGCATATAACCACGTCGTAGCGTCCCCCTTGGGAATGGATACACACAGCATACGGCGACGAAAAGCAGGACACACAATGAATAATAAAATCAAATCCCTGGCCTTCCTGGTCAACTTGGGTATTTATGGCGTCGCGGCTCCGGCTTTTGCTGCTGAGACCACCACCAAAGACGCTGACGGGGAAACCATGGTTGTCACCGCCGCCGAGCAGAACCTGCAGGCTCCGGGCGTTTCAACTATCACCGCCGATGAAATTCGCAAGCGCCCGCCGGCGCGCGACGTTTCTGAAATCATCCGTACCATGCCGGGCGTTAACCTGACCGGTAACTCCACCAGCGGCCAGCGCGGGAACAACCGCCAGATCGATATTCGCGGTATGGGCCCGGAAAACACCCTGATTCTGATCGACGGCAAGCCGGTCACCAGCCGCAACTCGGTCCGCCAGGGCTGGCGCGGCGAGCGTGATACCCGTGGTGATACCGGCTGGGTGCCGCCGGAAATGATTGAACGTATTGAAGTCCTGCGTGGCCCAGCCGCTGCCCGTTACGGTAACGGCGCGGCGGGCGGCGTGGTCAACATCATCACCAAAAAAGGTGGCGATGAGTGGCACGGTTCATGGAATACCTACCTGAACGCGCCGGAGCACAAAGAAGAAGGCTCTACCAAGCGTACCAACTTTAGCCTGAACGGCCCGCTGGGCGGGGACTTCAGCTTCCGTCTGTACGGCAACCTTGATAAAACCCAGGCCGACGCGTGGGATATCAACCAGGGCCATCAGTCTGAACGTACCGGTGCATACTCCGACACCATGCCAGCCGGTCGTGAAGGCGTTGAAAACAAGGATATTAATGGCCAGGTGCGCTGGGACTTCGCGCCAATGCAGTCGCTGGAATTCGAAGCGGGCTACAGCCGCCAGGGCAACCTGTATGCGGGCGATACGCAAAATACCAACAACGATAACAAAACCAATGGCCTGGTGAAAAAATACTACGGTAAAGAGACTAACCGTATGTACCGCCAGAACTACGCGCTGACCTGGAACGGCGGCTGGGATAACGGCATCACCACCAGCAACTGGGCGCAGTACGAACATACCCGTAACTCTCGTCTGGGCGAAGGCTTGGCCGGTGGTCTGGAAGGGTTGTTCAACAGCAACCAGTTCAGCGATACCGATCTGGCAGACGTGATGCTGCACAGTGAAATCAGCATTCCATTTGAGCTGTGGGTTAATCAGAACCTGACGCTGGGTACCGAGTGGAACCAGCAGCGTATGAAGGATTCCAGTTCAAACTCGCAAACCTTCATGGGTGGGAATATCCCAGGTTACAGCACGGATACCCGCAGCCCATATTCTCAGGCAGAGATCTTCTCACTGTTCGCCGAGAACAATATGGAAGTGACCGACAGCACCATGCTGACGCCTGCGCTGCGCTTCGATCACCACAGCGTCGTTGGCGATAACTGGAGCCCGTCCCTGAACCTGTCTCAAGGGCTGGGTGACGATTTCACGCTGAAAATGGGCATCGCGAGAGCGTATAAAGCACCAAGCCTGTACCAAACCAACCCGAACTACATCCTGTACAGTAAAGGCCAGGGCTGCTTCGCGACCGGTGCTGCCAGCAATATCGGCTGCTATATGCTGGGTAACGATGATCTGAAAGCAGAAACCAGCATCAACAAAGAAATTGGTCTGGAATTCAAGCGTGATGGCTGGTTGGCTGGTGTAACCTGGTTCCGCAACGATTACCGCAACAAGATTGAAGCAGGTACTACACCACTTTACCGTATCACCAGTGGTACAACCAAAACTGATATCTATCAGTGGGAAAACATTCCTAAGGCGGTGGTTGAGGGCCTGGAAGGGACGTTGAACGTACCGGTTAGCGAGACCGTTAACTGGACCAACAACATCACCTACATGCTGCAGAGTAAGAACAAAGAGACCGGCGAACGTCTGTCGATTATTCCGGAGTACACGCTGAACTCAACGCTGAGCTGGCAGGTACATCAGGATGTTTCTCTGCAATCGACCTTCACCTGGTACGGCAAACAGCAGCCGAAGAAATATGATTACCAGGGTAAACCGGTGACTGGTTCGTCCACCAGCGAAGTCAGCCCGTATAGCATCGTTGGTCTGAGCGCGACCTGGGATGTGAACAAAAACCTTAGCCTGACCGGCGGCGTGGATAACGTCTTCGACAAACGTCTGTGGCGTGAGGGTAATGCCCAGACCGTGAGCGATACCAAAACGGGTGCTTATATGGCCGGTGCAGGTGCGAACACCTACAACGAACCAGGCCGTACCTGGTATATGAGCGTTAACACTCACTTCTGATAAGCTGTATTTCCCTCTCCCGCCCGGGAGAGGGTTCTTCAGGAGCCACATGCTTACTCATCACCGCACCCTCAACGCCATTCAGCGCATCGATTTTAAGCCCGACACCTTTACCCCAGGCGATCTGCTGTGGCTACCGCATCACGCCCAACTGGCAAAATCAGGTAAAAAGCGCCAGACCGAGCATCTCGCCGGACGCATTGCCGCCGTGCATGCGCTGCGCGCATTCGGTGAAAAAGGCGTGCCGGGTATTGGCGAGCGTCGTCAGCCGCTATGGCCTGCGGGGCTTTACGGAAGCATCAGCCACTGTGGAAATACGGCGGTGGCGATAGTATCCACAACGCCCGTCGGGATCGATATTGAAGACGTTTTTACTCTCCAGCTTGCAGAAACTCTGGCTCGTGAAGTCGCCACCGATGACGAACTCAGCATGCTTCGCACAAGCCCGCTGCCCTTCCCGCTGGCGTTAACCCTCACGTTTTCCGCCAAAGAGAGCCTCTATAAAGCGCTGGCGGAACGTCATCCCTCATTAGTCCATTTTCATGATGCAATAGCGCTTCATCTTGATGAACAAGATATCACTATGCTCATCCCTGCCATCTCGCTGACCGCTCGCTTGAGCTGGTTCGCTATCGAACCTCACAGCGTTCTGACGCTGTACCATCAGCCATAAATATGACCGGAAATCGAAAATACCGAATCAACAACCAGCTATAAACTGATTGCCAGAATAAATAATTAATAAATGTGGTTTTCGTCAGTTTTATCAGCCATAAAAATATAGTTTCCCTCCGTAATTACCCCTATTATTCATTCGAAACATTCACACAAACAATGAAACAATTGTTATGAGTTAAGGAATCGAATGAATACGCAAACACGGACACGGACTGAAGTGAGCGAAAGCCGCTTGATGAGCGGTTTCCTGAACGCCATCGAAAAAGCGGGCAACCGTCTGCCTGAGCCAGCGATTATCTTTTTCTACTTTTTACTGGCGGTGATGGGGCTATCGGCAGTGCTGTCGATGATGACCTTCGACGTTATCAACCCGATGACCCAGGAAGCGGTCAAAGTTAACAACCTGCTCTCCGCCGAGGCGTTAACCAATACGCTGGCGAATATGGTCACCACCTTCACCGGCTTTGCGCCGCTGGGTATCGTGCTGGTGGCGATGCTGGGGGTTGGCGTGGCCGAAAGCTCCGGCTTTATCAACGTGGCGCTAAAAAAGATG
Source organism: Kluyvera intermedia (assembly GCF_021440345.1). GTDB lineage: Bacteria > Pseudomonadota > Gammaproteobacteria > Enterobacterales > Enterobacteriaceae > Kluyvera > Kluyvera intermedia_A. Next base: position 112,526 of record NZ_JAKCNS010000006.1, on the reverse strand, counting down.
CTGCGCGTGACGCCGAAAAAACTGCTGACGCCAATGCTGATTTTTGTCGCCATGTTCAGCCACGTGGCTGCCGATGCTGGCTACGTGCTGGTTATTCCGCTGGGCGCCATTATCTTTATGTCTGCCGGACGTCACCCGCTGGTGGGGATTGCGGCTGCGTTCTCCGGCGTCTCCGGCGGTTTTGCCGCCAACATGGTGCCAACCGGTAACGATGCGCTGCTGCAGGGTTTTACCCAAGCCGCGGCCCAGTTGCTGGACAGCAGTTATACCGTCAATACCCTGTGTAACCTGTTCTTTGGTATCGCCTCATCAATCATCATTACGCTGGTCGGCTGGTGGGTCACCGAGCGTATCGTCGAGCCACGCGTCAGTAAGATGGCCATCGATGGCGATTTTAAGCACGATGAAGATATGTCCAACGTGACTCCACAGGAGAGTCGCGCCTTTACTCGCGCCTTGCTGGTGATGCTGTTGGGTCTGGCGGCGTTGGCCGCTGCCGCCTGGCCAGAAGGTTCCATGCTGCGCGGTACCGACGGTTCATTAACTTCCTACAGCGCACCGATTATGAAATCCATCGTGCCGCTGATTTTCCTGATCTTTATCCTGCCGGGTATCGTCTACGGCTTCGCCTCCGGCACTTTTAAAACCGGTAAAGACGTGATCGGCTCAATGAATGATTCCATGAGTAAGATGGGGTCGTACATGGTGATGGCCTTCTTCTGCGCCATGTTTATCAAAGCGTTCAGCGACTCCAACATCGGCACGCTGTTTGCCTTAATGGGCGCTGACGGTCTGAAAGCACTGGAGCTGCCGGGCCAGGCCACGATTATCGGCATGATTGTGTTGACCGCAGTGGTGAACCTGCTGATTGGCTCCGCGTCGGCAAAATGGGCGCTGCTGTCGCCAATTATGGTGCCAATGCTGATGGCGGTTGGGATCTCCCCGGAGCTGACCCAAGCGGCTTTCCGTATCGGAGACTCCTGCACCAACATCATCACGCCGCTGATGGTCTTCTTCCCGCTGATCGTTATCTACTGCCAGCGCTACGTGAAAGGCGCCGGGGTCGGTACGCTGGTGTCGATGATGATGCCGTACTCCATCGCCTTCTTCGTGGCGTGGAGCATTCTGCTGCTGGTGTGGTGGGGCGTAGGTTTACCGCTGGGCGTGGCGGCTCCGTATACCTGGAGTCCGAGCTGATATTGCCGTAATGCGGGTAAGCAAGACGTAAAATTACGCTCACTTGATGTTTGGCAGAACATGAAACTGTTTGGCTGTTGAGTGCGGTATTCCGTTCACTTTGTGTTTGGCAGTTGAGTGCACGATTCCGTTCACTTGATGTTTTGTAGAACATGAAACCCACTGCACCCGTGAACGGGCTAAGGGGGGCGCCGCGCCCCCCTTTGCAATCCCCGCGGCCCCGCAGCGAAATCGGTGCTTCGCACTGCGTTCGCCTCCGAACTCCAGCCTGCGGCACGGCGAAACTCGACCTCCTGTCTCGGTTCGCCTCAGTCCGCCATCCCAGGCGGCCTGACCTTGTCCTCCATTCTCCGGCTCACCGATTTCAAGCGGGGACTCATCGGTTTCAGCAATATTGGCGTTTTTTTAGCTGGAAAGTTGCAGCGATATTGGCGTTGGCTTTTAGCTGAAAACTTGCAGCGACTTTAGGTGGCGTCTGAATCGCCGAGGCGTTGCCTGGAGGCCGGGGCAGCCCACAGGGATGTGGGCTGAGGGCGCGGTTTTACAGGGATGTTACCTCGCGCCCGACCCGAAAGCCGGAAGGCATAAGCTGAGGGAACCGCGAAGCGGCGATTCTGCCGCCAGAGCGCGGGGGTGCAGGGGGCGGCGGCGATTGGCCGCCCCCCGCGCGCTCCTTGCGCCATTCAGGTTATAGGGCATGTGATGAACAAGGAGCGCAACCAGCTGAGAAGCTAAACGTAATCCCCCTTAACTGACCAGCATGATTATTAATCGGGCATTTGCCCATCACGACTTCGCCAGATGGGCAAAATTCCCCAACACGCCGTGCAAAATCCCCAGCCCTTTTTGCACCTGCTCCGCGGTGATAGTACACGGCGGCACCACGTGAATACGGTTCTCCACCACAAAACTCAGCAGCCCGGCTTCAGTTAGCGCCCCTTTAATTTCCGCCATATCCCCTGCCGCCAGCGGCGTTTTCTTCGCCCGATCGCTGACCAGCTCCAGCGCCTGGAATACCCCGCGACCGCGCACCTGGCCGACCAGCGGTGACGATGCCGCCAGCGCCTCCAGCCCCTGGCGCAGCACACCGTTACCGATACTCGCGGCGTTCTCGACAATTCGCTCCTCTTTCATGGTATCCAGCGTCGCGACAATTGCCGCCATCGCCAGCGGATGGCCCGAATAGGTCAACCCACCGGCAAAGAAGTGATCGTCAAAATAGTGGGCAATCGCCTCGCTGATGATCACCCCGCCCGCTGGCACATATCCGGCGTTAACGCCTTTGGCGAAGGTGATCAGATCTGGCACGATCCCATCTTGCTCAAAGGCAAACCAGCTGCCGGTGCGGCCAAAGCCGGCCATCACTTCATCAAGGATCAGGATAATGCCAAACTCATCCGCCAGTGCCCGCACGCCCTTCATATAGCCATCAGGCGGCACCAGAATCCCGGCGGTACCGGGGATCGACTCCAGCAAAATCGCCGCGATCGATGCCGGGCCTTCGCACTCGATCATCCGCCGCAGATGCGCCAGCGCGCGGGCACACTCTTCCTGCTCGGTGGTCGCATTAAATTCGCTGCGGTAAAGATACGGGTTAAAGAAGTGCACATGGCCGCGCGAATATTCGTTTGGCACCCGGCGCCAGTCGCCGGTGGCGGCAATCGCGCTGCCGGTGTTGCCGTGATAGGAGCGGTAGGCCGACAGCACCTTATCGCGCCCGGTATACAGGCGCGCCATACGAATGGCATTCTCGTTAGCATCGGCTCCGGCGTTGGTGAAGAACACTTTGCTAAACCCTTCCGGAGCCAGGTCAATAATGCGCTTAGCCGCCTCGCCGCGCGCCAGGTTCGCCGTGGCTGGGGCTATCGTCACCAATGATTCCAACTGGGCTTTCATCGCTGCCAGCACTTTCGGGTGCTGATATCCCAGGTTGACGTTCACCAGCTGGCTGCTGAAATCGAGATAGGTTTTCCCCTCGTAATCCCATAGTTCACAGCCTTTTGCCCCGGCGATCACCAGCGGGTTTAGAGTGCCCTGCATCGTCCAGGAATGAAAAACATACTCTCTGTCCAGCTGGCGAACCGTTTTGTTATTCAACTCTGTCATGGTCATTCCTCGCATACCGTTGGCTGTGACTCATCATGTCGTCGGCGAAAAAGAAAGTGATAGAGCCAGTGTAGCCTTGCCGCCGTGACACCGGTGTCACATCGCCATCAACAGACTGTCCCTCGGCAGGTGCGTCCACGGTTTTTATAGTGAGCTGAATAACCTGCACAGGAGAGCAAAATGGAAAAGCGTAATGTGGTGTTTATTACCGGAGCGACCTCCGGCTTTGGCGAAGCGGCGGCGCATGTGTTTGCCCGCGCCGGTTGGGCGCTGGTGCTGAGCGGCCGCCGGCTGGCTCGCCTTCAGGCCTTACAAGCCGAGCTGGCGTCATTGGTGCCGGTACATGTGATGGAGCTGGACGTGCGGGATAGCGATGCGGTAGCGGCTGCCGTCGCCGCGCTGCCTGCGGAATTTGCCGATGTGACTGCGCTTATCAACAACGCCGGTCTGGCGCTCGCGCCGCAGCCGGCGCAAAAGGTGGATCTGACCGACTGGCATACCATGATTGATACTAACGTCACCGGCCTGGTGAACGTCACCCACGCTCTGTTGCCGACGCTGATTCGCCACGGTGCCGGGGCCAGCATCATTAATATCGGTTCTATTGCCGGACAGTGGCCCTATCCGGGCAGCCACGTCTACGGCGCAAGCAAAGCGTTTGTGAAGCAGTTTAGCTATAACCTGCGCTGCGATCTGTTAGGTACCGGCGTGCGCGTGACCGATCTCGCGCCGGGGATTGCCGAAACGGAGTTCACGCTGGTGCGCACCAAAGGCGACCAGGCCGCTTCAGACGCGCTCTATCGCGGCACGACGCCGCTGTCGGCACTCGATATCGCCGAGCAGATGTTTTATATCGCTATGCTGCCGGACCATATGAATATTAACCGTGTTGAAGTGATGCCGGTACGCCAGGCCTGGCAGCCGTTTGCGATTGATAGGGATTGAGTTTGCCGCGAACACATCCCCTCACCCTAACCCTCTCCCCAAAGGGGAGAGGGGACAGTTCGGCGTGGTTTACTAAGTCTGGAGTCCAGGCCTGACGGCCTTTTTCAATTGATAACGGTGAGGTTCGCCATACTCCCTCTCCCATCCCGGGGGGGGGGCGGGGGGGGGGGGGNNGGGAGAGGGCCGGGGTGAGGGTCAAACCCGCACACTCTTAGAGCCCCCCTTTAACGGCTGCTTTGCAAAAACTGTTTCACCCTTTCAGACTTCGGCTGAGTGAAGAAAATCTCCGGCGGCGCCTTCTCAATCAAAATCCCTTTCTCCAGAAACACCACTTCATTGGACACCTGGCGAGCGAACTCCATCTCATGGGTGACGACCACCATGGTGTACCCCTCCGCCGCCAGTGATTTCATTACGCTCAGCACTTCATTCACACGCTCGGGATCGAGCGCCGACGTCGGTTCATCAAACAGCAAAACCTCCGGCGACATCGCCAGCGAACGGGCAATCGCCACTCGCTGTTTCTGGCCGCCGGAAAGGGTAATCGGATAGGCATCGGCTTTATGATCCATGCCCACTTTGGTCAGCTGCTGGCGGGCAATTTCCCGCGCCTCGTCGCGCTTCATTCCCTTCACATGCAGCAGCGCCTCCATCACATTCTGTTCCACGGTCAGGTGCGGCCACAGATTAAAGCTCTGGAACACCATCCCCACCCGCTCGCGGATTTTCGACAAATCGCGATGCGACATGGCTTTACCCGAGCGGTCGTCCACGCCAATACGCTGCCCGCCAATGTGAATTTCCCCACGGTCGGGCTGTTCAAGCCAGTTCATACAACGCAGCAGCGTCGATTTTCCCGAACCTGAAGAGCCCAGAATGCTGACCACCGTCCCCTTCTCCACCGTCAAATTAATATCGCGCAGCACTTCAACGTTATCGAACTGCTTGGAGACATTTTTGACGCTTACCGCCGTCATATCAGACATGGCTCATTCCTCTTTTGGCGCTATAAACAGTCAACCGTTTCACCAGCAGTTCCAGCACAATGCTGATGGCCCAATACAGCGCGATGGCGACAATAAAGGCATTAAACGGAATGAAATAGGTGGCCTGCACGCTGTTCGCGGCGGCGGTAATTTCCTGTACGGTGATAATGCTCAAAAACGCGGTGTCCTTCAGGCAGATAATCAGCTGATTCCCCAACAGCGGCAGCGCGGAGGAGAAAATATTCGGCAGGACAATTCGGCGAAATATCGTGTAACGAGAGAATCCCTGCACCACGGCAGCTTCAATATAGCCGTTGGAAAATACCCGCCGCTGGCTACGAAGAATCTCAAAGAAATAGGCCCCGTGATAAATAATGAGCGCCAGTAATCCGGCGGTCCACGCTTCCAGACTGATGCCCAATTCAGGCAGCCCGTAATACAACAGATAGGCCAGAATCAAAAATGGCACGGCGCGCATCAGATTCACAAAACCCACGATCAGGTTATTCAGTACCCGTTTTTGATATTCGGTGAAATAGCACAGCAGCGTGCCGATAAAAAGCCCACAAACCGCGGCAATAATAAAAAGCTCTAAGGTCGCCAGCAGCCCGGCAATAAAGTTGTCGTGCTCAGCCCAGATAATGGCCCATTGATTCATCATTCCTCCCGGGACTTAGCGCGCCAGTCGTTTTGCTTTGCGTTCCGCCATGCTTTGCAGCTTCAGCAGCAGGCCAATAATCACCACATACAGCAGCCCGGCTGCGAGAATGGGAGAAAGCGGTTCATAGGTCACGGAGGAGATTCGGTTGGTGACGCGAGTGAGATCCACCACGCCAATCACCGCTATTGCCGGGCTACCTTTGATTAAAAAGGACATCTCGTTCACCAGCGCCGGCAGGCTCTCCAGCCACATTTGCGGCAGCATGATGTAGCGAAAATAGGGCCAGCGCCGCATCCCTACCGACTCAGCCGCTTCACGCTGCTCGCGAGGAAAGGTGCGAAACGCGTTGCGCCAGATTTCGGCGTTGAATGCCGACGTGTTAAGCGTCAGCGCGACAATCGCCGCCACCGTTTTATCGAGGTTAATGCCGACGGTCGGCAGCGATAAAAACAGAAACAGCACCAGCGTCACCAGCGGCGTCGCGCGGGCGAGGCTGATATAGACCACCAGAATCTGATCGACGACCGGAATTTTCATCATCCGCACAAAAGCGATAACCAGCCCGATAACCACGCCGAAAGCGATGGCAATGGCGGAAATCCAGAGGGTCGTCCATGCGCCTTCAAACAGTAACTGCCATGCGATTGAGTCCATGTAGCCCTCCTTTAGTCAAACGGGCTGCGGTTTCCCGCAGCCATCATTACTGCCCGGCTAGCTTGTGGAACTGCGCGGCGCTGGTGATAGGTGCAGTGGGCAGATCGTCGTAGGTTTCGCCAAACCATTTTTTCTGCAGCGCTGCCAGCTGGCCGGTTTCGCGCATATGGTTGGTAAATTTGGTCATATAGGCCAACAGCTCCGGCGAGCTTTTCGGCATAGGCCAGGCCATATAGCCAGGGCCGGAAACCGCCAGCCCTTTGGCAAAGACTTTCGGCTTGGCTTTCACCAGATCGTTAACGGAAATCACCACGTTAATCACGTAGTCGAGACGCTTATTGGCTAAATCGGCGTAGGCTTCCGGGTAGGACGGATATTCCACCACCGGTCCCAGCTTGCCGCCGGTTTTTTCAATCATCGCTTTCAGTTCAGGTAAACGAGCTAATAATGCGCTGCCCGCCTGGAGGCCTACCTTTTTACCGCTTAAATCGGCAATGGTATTTAACGAGGTATCGCCCGCACGCTTGACGAAATAATGCTGAGCCGATGCCCACGGCGGGGTGAAATTAAAAACATTGAGGCGTTCATCGGTGACAACGGCACCGGTTAAAGCCATATCGTATTGCCCGGTTGACACTGCGGCTAATAATCCGGTCCACGGTAAAATACTTTGCGTCACGTTGAATTTGGCGTACTCGCGCAGCGCCGCCAGCATATCCTTGTTAAACCCGTCGGCATTGCCGTTATTCATAAAGTTAAACGGCGCGTAATCATCCTCGGTCGCCACTTTTAAAGTTCCGGACTTTTCAATTTCCGGCAAATCGGCCGCAGCCACCTGCAAAGAAAAGGTCATCGCCATCACGGCAGCCAGATAATACGAACCCATCGTTTTTTTCATCGTGTGACCCCTGTTTAAATACCCGATACGTGAATTCCAGTTGCCCTGGAAGCGTTGCAAGATGCGTGCCGACAGCGGCAAAGTGAGGCCGTCGCTGGTGACGTTTTTACTGTAGGGAGACTTTTTGCATTCTGAATAGAGCCAGTTTTCGCACGCCGTTGTGTCAGACGATTTCAGGCTGGTACAAAAATTGCTGAGTGCTAAGAAAGCGGATACTGGAAGGAGCAGCGTATGATTCGGCACTTACTGCACGTGGATTTTGATCATCAGCGCGGTTTGCAAGAGCAGGTTCGTGAGTCGCTAGTGAAGGCGATTTTAGGCGGTATTTTTCCCGCCGACACGCCGCTGCCCTCGTGTCGTCAGCTGGCAAGCCAGCTTCAGGTTTCGCGCAATACCACCGCGCTGGTATTTGAAAGCCTGGTCAACGAAGGCTACCTGATTAGCCGTCCGCGCAGCGGATATTACCTGCATCCGGACTACGCCGCCCCGCGCCTTAGCAGCGCGGCACCTGCACCTATCGACGGGGAACGTGCACCATCGTGGGGCAAACGGCTCAACATCACCCCGAGCCAGCAGGAGTCGATTTTAAAACCCGCTGGCTGGATGAACTACCGCTACCCGTTTATCTACGGCCAGCCGGATACCCGTCAGTTCCCGCTGGCCAGCTGGCGATCTGCCGCCAACTGGTTGCACGGCGGTACGCGCGATCCGGCCTGGGTGGTGGACCATATTGACCAGGATGTTCCGATGCTGATTGAGCAAATCCGCACCCGCGTGCTGCCCAAGCGCGGCATTGTCGCCGCTGCCGATGAAATCCTGATAACGCTGGGCTCGCAAAACGCACTCTACCTGCTCACCCGCCTGTTGATGTCGCGCCAGACCCGCGTCGGCGTGGAGAATCCCGGCTTTCGCGAGGCCATCAATACCTTCATGCTCGGCGAAAGTCAGATTGTGCCGCACCCGGTCGACGAACAGGGCATCATCCTCAACGACACGCCCTGTGATTATTACTACGTGACCCCGGGCCATCAGGTGCCGACCGGCGTCACCATGAGTAAAGCCCGTCGCAGCCAGCTGCTGGCCTACGCGGCACAGCACGATGCGGTGATTATTGAAGATGATTACGATTCAGAAAGTAACTTCCAGGCCAATCCGCTGCCAGCGCTGAAGGCCAGCGACCGGAGCGGGCGGGTGATTTACGTCAGCAGCCTGTCCAAAGCGCTGTCGCCGGGGCTGCGACTGGGGTTTATGGTCGCCGACCCGGATCTCATTGATGAGGCGCGGGCGCTACGCCGCCTGGTCTACCGTCATCCGCCGACCAATATTCAGTATCAGATGGCGCATTTTCTGGCGCAAGGCCACTACGAAACCCATCTGCGGCGCTACCGCGATGACTCCGCGCGCCGCTGGGAAATGCTCAACAATGCCCTCTCCTCGCTGCTGCCGGAGTGTCAGCCGCTGCCCGGCAGTGAGCACGCCAACGCCTTCTGGCTGCGCACGCCGGCGCATATCAGTACCCAACAGCTGACCTGGCGTGCCGCGCATACGGGCGTGTTAATTGAACCCGGGGCCCGGCATTTTCTTGATGACGCGCCGCCGGATAACTTTTTCCGCATGGGTTTTCACGCCATAACCCCCGACGCCATTGCGCCGGGAGTCGATGTGTTGCGCCACCAATTGGCGCAAATGGGTTAGCCCGCCCGGCGGTGCGCCCACTCGCGCAGCCGCTGGAACAGCACGTACAGCGACGGGATATACAGGATGCCAATCACCGTCGCCACCAGCATGCCGCTGAACACGGTGGTGCCGATGATACGGCGGCTCTGCGCCCCGGCGCCGGTGGAGAACATCATCGGCATGATGCCGATAATAAACGACACCGCGGTCATCATCACCGCCCGGAAGCGGCGCGTTGCCCCTTCACGCGCGGCGTCAACGATTGATAGCCCGGACTGACGCCGCTCGCGGGCAAACTCGACTATCAGAATCGCATTTTTTGCCGCCAGGGCTATCAATAGCACCAGCCCTATCTGCACGTACACATCGTTGGCGTAGCCCGTTATCCACAGCCACAGCAGCGCGCCACCGATGGCGAACAGCACCGAGAGCATCACGCTGGCCGGCAACGTCCAGCTTTCATACTGGGCGACGAGAAACAGCCACGCCATGGCGACCGCCGCCAGCACAATCCATATTGCCTGATTGCCGGTCTGCTGCTCCTGCCAGGAGAGGCCGCTCCACGCGTAGTCGTAGCCCTGCGACAGATGCTCGGCCAGTAGCGCTTCCATCTGCGCCATCGCCGTTCGGCTGCTCACCCCTTCCGCCGCCGAACCGCTTACCGACACTGACGGAAACTGATTGTACTGCTGGACAAACGGCGCGCCGACGGTTGGCGTGACGGTCACCAGGTTGCTCAGACGCACCAGCTCGTTGTGATTGCTGCGCACGAACAGCGCGCTGATTTGCTCCGCGCGTTCGCGCCACTGCATCTCATTTTGCATCACTACGTGGTAGACGCGGTTGTTAACGCTAAAGTTCCCGGCGCGCGCGCCACCAAAGGCAGTTTGCAGGCTGTTGAAAATGCGTGATACCGGCACATCCAGACGCGCCGCCTGGTCGCGATCCACCGTCAGCGTCAACTGCGGCACGTTGCTGCTCCAGGTGGTAAACACCCGGCTCAGCTGCGGATGCTGGTTGGCTTTCATTATGATCCCACGGGTCACCTGCTCCAGCTCGGCGGAGGATTGCCCGGCCTGCGCCAGAATACGCAGATCAAAGCCCGCTGCGCTGCCAAGCCCCGGCAAAGTCGGTGGCGCAAACAGCATGATGGTGGCTTCCGGCAGCGCGTGCAGCTGGCGCTGCAATTCGCCCATCACCACATCCAGCGGCGCACGCTGCGACCAGTCTTTGAGCATCAGCGAGATAAAACCGCTGTTGGAGGCGCTGGTGCCGCTAAGAATGCTAAAACCGGAAACCTGAATCACGTCTTCCACCGCCGGGTGTGCGCCCAGCAGCTGACGCGCCTGGGCCATTACCGCTTCGGTTCGCTCAAGCGAGGCCGACTCCGGCAGCTGCACGTTGGCAAAGACGTAGCCCTGGTCCTCCTGCGGCAGAAAACCTTTCGGCATCGACGAGAAGCTCCACGCCACCAGCAGCGCCGCCAGAGATGTCGCCGCCACGGCAACCAGCGGGCGATGATTCATCCATCCCACCAACCGACCGTAGCCATCACGGGTGGCATTGAGCCCACGGTTAAAGCTGCGGAAGAAGGCGGCCGGTGTTGGCGGACGTGGGCGCAGCAGCAGCGCGCAGAGCGCTGGCGTCAAGGTCAGCGCCACGATGCTCGACAGCGTGACCGCCGTCGAGAGCGTGACGGCGAACTGACGGTACAGCTCGCCGACGATCCCCGGCAGCATTGCCACCGGGACAAACACCGCCAGCAGCACCAGGGTGGTGGCGATAACCGGCCCGGCAATTTGGCGCAGCGCCAGCGCGGTAGCTTCGGTACGGCTTAACCCTTCCGCCATATGCCCTTCCACGCTTTCGACCACCACGATGGCGTCATCCACCACCATCGTCAGCGCCAGAATGATGGCAAACAGGCTCAGGGTGTTGGCGCTGTAGCCGAGCACATAAAGCACCGCAAACGTCCCCACCAGCGAGACCGGGATCGCCAGCGCCACAATCAGCGTCGCGCGCAGGCTTTGCAGGAACAGCGACACCACTGCCACCACCGCCAGTAGGGTGAGCACCAGCGACGTGCCAATCTCTTTAATCGTGGCCGAAACAAAACGGGTGGTATCAAATTTGACCTCCCACTTCAGGTCGGCCGGGAAGCGGGCTTGCAGACGCGTCAGCTCGGCGCGGACGGCGCTAGCCACCTGCAGCGCGTTGGCGGTCGGGGTGGGATAAATTCCCATATAGGCCGAATCCACACCGTTGAGCTGCGCGCTGGAATTGTAGCTACGCGCCCCCAGTTCAATATTCGCCACATCGGCGAGGCGGACTAATTGCCCCTGCACGCCGCTGCGTACCACAATCTGACCGAACTCATCGGCCTCGGTCAGTCGTCCAAGACCGTTAATGGTCAGAGTCTGCTGCTGACCATTAAACACCGGCGGCGTACCAATTTGCCCGGCCGCGCCCTGCACGTGCTGCTCTGCCAGCGCCTTTGCAATATCGTCGCTGGTAATATTCAGCGCATTCATGCGATCCGGACGCAGCCAGATACGCATGCTGTAGTCGCGCGCGCCAAACATCTGCACCTGGCCGACGCCAGGCAGACGCGCCAGCGCTTCACGAATCTGCGTGCTGGCATAGTTGCTGACTTCCAGCGGCGGCATCGTCCCCTGCGGCGAGTAGAGGCTGACGCCCATCAGCAGGTTGCTGGCACGCTTGCGCACCTGCACGCCGTTTTGTTGCACCACGGAAGGCATCTGGGCCACCGCCTGGGCGACGCGGTTTTGCACATCAATCGCCGCCATGTCCGGATCGGTACCGGCGGCAAAGGTCAGATTGAGGCTATAGCTGCCATCGTCAGAGCTGGTCGACTCCATATACAGCATCTGGTCAACGCCGTTAAGCTGGGTTTCCAGCGGGGCGGCAATGGCCTGCGCCACATCCTGCGCGCTGGCACCCGGCCAGCTAGCGCTGACGTTAACCGCCGGCGGGGTGATTTGTGGGTACTGCTCCACCGGAATGAGCTTCAGCGCCACGGCGCCGACAAAGGTCAGCAGCAGCGCAATCACCATGGCAAAGCGTGGACGACGGATAAAGAAGGTCAGCATCCTGTCTCCTTAATTAATTCAGCAGCTGAACGGCAGTGCCGTTCGTCAGGCGCTGTGCGCCTTCGGTGACAACGCGCTCGCCCGCGCTCAAGCCTTTCGCGACGGCGAAGTACTGGCTCTGCTGGCCGCCCAGCTCAAGCCGACGTGGCTCAGCGGTATTTTCCGCCGTCAGTACCCAACTGAAGTAGCCCTGAGCATCCTGCTGGACCGCCGCGACGGGGATCATCACGCTGTCATTGATTGCCTTTGGCCGCAGCGTGACGTTGACGTTGCCGCCCGGCAGCAACCGGTGCTGTGGGTTAGCAAACTCGGCGCGCACCGCTACGCTTGCCGTACGCGCATCAATCCGGTTATCCACGGAGGTCAATACGCCCTCTTCACGCTGACCATCAAGCGTAATCTGCGCCAGCCATGCGGCTTTCAGGGCGCGGATATCGGCGTGCTGTCCGGCTTTGCTGTAAAACGCCGATTCATCGAGCGCAAAGCTCACGCGTATCGGATCAAGCTGGACGACCTCCACCAGCACGCCGCTGGCGGCATTCACCAGGCTACCCACGTGAAAGGCGCTGTGCCCCACGCGGCCGCTCACCGGCGAGGTGATACGGGTGTAATCGAGGGTGATTTGCTGCGCGCTGACGCGGGCTTTCGCTTGTTCTACGGCGGCAGCGGCGACATCGCGCTGCATCTGTGCGGTGTCCACATCGTTGCGGCTGATCGACTGATTGGTCTTCAGACTCTGATAGCGGGACAGCAGCTGCTGTGCCTGGCGCAGCGACGCCTGCGCGCTTTTCAGTTCGGCCTGGGCTAATGCCAGCGCCGCGCGCGGCTGCGCATCGTCGAGGGTAAATAGCAGCGCGCCTTTTTGGATCTCCTGGCCGTCCTGGAAGTGGCGCTGCACGATAGTGCCTTCGGTACGTGCGCGAATATCCACCGCGTGAATGGCCTCAACGCGGCCCGGCAGCTGGCGCTCAACCGCATGCGGCGAGCGCTCAACGGTGGCGGTGCGCACGGGGACCGAGGCAAAAGCGAGCGTGCAGTAAGCCAGCCCGCAGGCCAGTAAGGCGAAGCGGAGTGTCGTTTTCATTGGGAAGTCCTTGCGGGGATAGCGCCCCTCTGCGCAGGCAGAGGGGCAACTGATGACTATGCGGTTTTACGGAAGCGGCGGGTCAGACGTTTTTCAACTTCCACCACCAGGAACATCACGGCGCCAATCGCCAGCGTGATACCCCAGTAGCGCAGCGGCAGTGCTTCGGTGCCGAACAGCGTCTGCATCAGCGGCAGGTAGATAATCGCCAACTGCAGCAGAAGCAGTACGCCGGTCACCAGCCAAATGCCTTTGTTCTTCAGCAGGCCGCTATTTAAGGAGAAGCGGTCGCTGCTGCGGCAGTTAATCATGTAGACCCACTGCGCGGTCACCAGCATCTGCAGCAGCACGGTGCGGATAAACTCGGCGCTGTGGCCACGCGGGGCCAGCCAGGCTTCGAGGATAAACGCGGCGATGGCAATCATTGAGCCCACGAAGGCCACGCGCCAGACGGCAAACGCGTCCATCACGTGCTGGCCGGTTTTACGCGGCGGACGGTTCATCACGTTACGCTCGGCGGCCTCAAAGGCCAGACCGAAGGAGAGCGTGGCGGAAGTCGCCATGTTCATCCACAGAATCAGCACCGGCGTCAGCGGGATAATATTGCCCGCCAGCAGCGCGATGATAATCAGCAGCCCCTGCGCCAGGTTGGTTGGCATGATGAACAAAATGGTCTTTTTCAGGTTGTCGTAAACGCGACGCCCTTCTTTGACCGAGCTGGCGATGGTGGCAAAGTTGTCATCGGTCAGCACCATGTCGGCGGCCTCTTTGGTCACTTCAGTGCCTTTAATGCCCATGGCGATGCCGACGTCAGCCTGACGCAACGCCGGGGCGTCGTTGACGCCGTCGCCGGTCATTCCCACGATTTCACCGTTCTCCTGCAGCGCTTTAACCAGACGCAGCTTATGCTCCGGGCTGGTACGTGCAAAGATATCGTACTCAACCGCCGCTTTGGCGAGCTCAGCGTCATCCATGTGCTCCAGCTGATAGCCGGTCATGGCTTCGCTGCTGTTGCGGATCCCTAACATCTGGCCAATGCTCATCGCCGTCTGCGGGTGATCGCCGGTGATCATCTTCACACGGATCCCTGCATTCTGGCAGGTGTGGATAGCGTCAACCGCTTCCGGACGCGGCGGATCCATCATCCCGGCAATGCCGAGGAAGATAAGCCCTTCCTGCAGGTCGCTATGGTCGAGCGTTTTCTGTCCAGCGTTCGCCGGCTTTGTTGCCGCCGCCACCATACGCAGCCCCTGGCTGGCAAAGCGCGCCATTTCCGCCTCCCAGTAGCCACGGTCGAACGGCATCACGCCGCGCGAGGTCTGCTGTTGCTGGCACAGGGCGAACAGCACGTCCGGCGCACCGGTGACCATCACCGTCTCCTGCTCGTCGAGCAGGAAGTGGGTTGCCATATATTTGTACTGAGAATCAAACGGGATCTTGGCAATCAGCTGGGTCCGCAGCGGCTCAAGATTGGCTTTTGCTGCCAGCACCTTCAGCGCACCCTCGGTTGGGCCGCCGGTAATGCCCCAGTGACCCAGCGCATCCTGAATCAGCTGGCTGTCATTGCACAGGTCGATAGTGCGCAGATAGGTTTCCAGCACGGTATAGGGCTGTACTTTAACCGCGGTGTCACAGCCTTCCAGATAGATGTTGCCGTGCGGCTCGTAGCTGTTGCCGTCCACGCGGTAGCAGCTGTCTGCGGTAATGATTGCCTTCACGGTCATTTCATTCATGGTCAGGGTGCCGGTTTTATCCGAGCAGACCACGGTCATCGCCCCGAGAGTTTCAACGGTAGGCAGCTTGCGAATAATCGCCCGCTTGCGCGCCATTGCCTGAACGCCCAACGACAGAATAATGGAGATAATCGCCGGTAAACCCTCAGGCACCGCCGCAACGGCCAGGCTAATCAGCGACAGCAGCAGTTCACCGAGCGGAATGTCGCGCAGCAGCATGCTAAAGACAAACAGCACCGCCATCATCGCCAGAATAATGGCAAAGATCGCCTTGCCGAGCTTGTCCATCTGTACCAGCAGCGGCGTACGGTGTTTTTCAATGCCCGCCATCATCTGGTTGATGTGGCCCAGTTCGGTCTCCTGACCGGTGGCAACCACTACGCCCTTACCGCCACCGGCGCTCACCGTGGTACCGGAGAACAGCATATTGGTACGATCGCCCAGCGATAGCTCGCCGTGCAGTGCATCGGTGTGTTTATCAACGACGGTAGACTCGCCGGTCAGAATGGCCTCTTCCACGCGCAGGTTGTGCGCTTCAATCAGACGCATATCCGCCGGAATGCGGTCACCGGCGCGCAGTACCACGATATCGCCCGGCACCAGTTCAGTGGTGGCCACCGTCATGTGGTTACCGTCGCGAATCACCTGCGCATCGCTGGAGAGCATGTTACGGATGCTTTTCAGCGATTTTTCCGCATTGCTTTCCTGAATGTGGCCAATCAGGGCGTTAATCACGGTCACGCCGAGAATCACGGCGGTATCAACCCAATGGCCCATGACCGCAGTGAGCGCGGCGGCGGCCAGCAGGACGTAGATCAGGACATCATTAAAGTGGGCGAGGAAACGCAGCCACGCTGGCTTGCCTTTCTTTTCCGGCAGCGCATTCGGGCCATAGATATGCTGACGCTTTTCTGCGTCGCTGGCGTTAAGCCCCTCGGGCTGGCTATTCATCTGCGCCAGTACGTCCTGCGCAGAGAGCTGATAAGCGTGCTCTTGCGGGTCACGACCCGCGTGCGGCACATTCTGGGAGTTCATCATTTTCGACAAGATTGCAGTTCCTTTTAAATTCCTGCTAACGGAAAGCCTGAATTCACTTTCTGGCCAAGGCGACGTCGTTAATAATATCTTTAGGTTTAAAGATAATTGTCAGTTCACAATTTTCTTTGCTCTATAAATTTCAAAACGACATTAAGTTGATTTGCTGAATATAATATTACAGAATGTTCCTAAACCCCATCTAAACGAGGTTATTATGTTCGGAATCTACAAAGGACGCCGTCTGGCGCTGTACATCGCCCTGGCTATCGTGGTTGCCACGCTGGTTGGATACAGTACTTATACTTTTGTAAAAATATTATCATGAGCATGACGTTAATTTACGAATTAATAATTTAATTTAATCCTGATTATTATTTAACTTTATTTGTACGAATATTATCGTAGGATTTGTTATTTATTTTATTTAGCCAAATTAACATTATTTAAATTAGAAACATTGCGTTCCATTAAAAATTACCGGACAATAATATTTTTAACTAAAGATTAACATCGCATGAAGCATCCGCTTGAATCACTGATGACCGCCGCCGGTATTTTATTAATGGCGTTTCTCTCCTGCCTGCTGCTGCCAGCGCCTTCGCTGGGGCTGACGCTCGCGCAACATCTGGTGGAGACCTTCCACTTTATGGACCTGAGTCAACTCTATACCGTGCTGTTCTGCGTATGGTTTCTGGCACTGGGAACGGGGGAGTATCTGTTGATGCGCTATGTGTGGCGGCGCTGGTTTTCACTCGCGGATTGAAGGCGGGCTTCGTCCCTCATCGCCCAAGCCTGCTCCCTGGCTGGGCGAAGGCGCAGCTCAATGCGCCCGTGGACGATGGTTTTCTTTACGGTAGGCACCCGGCGACTGATTAAACGTGCGGGTGAAGATACGCGTAAAGGTCTGTTGGGAATCAAATCCATACTTAAGACAGATATCGTAAACCTTTTGATCGGTCGTACACAGTTCGTCCGCCGCCAGATTTAGCTTACGCGTACGGATGTAACGGCCCAGACTCTCCCCTTTGTGCTGTAAGAAAATACGCTGCAGATGCCATTTTGAGTAACCCGCCCGGCGGGCAATTTCATCTATACGCAGCGGTTGATGCAGATTGTTGTCAATCCATTCGACCAGTGTGTCGATCACCTGAGTGGCTAATTCGGTCATACACCCCTCCCCTCGTTTAACGACAGCCGGTGGTTATTCCCACCAGGCCCGAAATGTTTGCGTTGCGTCAGCCGGCCAAACCGGCTCGCCCTGCATCGGCGTCAGCAGCCGATACGCTTTGTCTTTAGATGCCTGAGCCAACCGTTTGTACGGATCGTCCCAGGTGTGTTTTGCCAGCACGAAGCGCCCGGCGTGGCCCGGTAGCACGCGCTCAGCATTGAGATCCACCGCCGCCTGCGCGGTCTGTTCCGGCATCATGTGGATATAGCGCCAATCCTGGTCATACTGACCATCTTCCAGAATGGCGATATCCACTTTGCCAAACTGTTCGCCAATGGCTTTGAAGTGCGGGCCGTAGCCGCTGTCACCGCTGTAATAAATCTTCTGCGTTGGCGTGACGAACATAAAGCTGGCCCACAGCGTCTGGTTACGCTTAAGCCCACGGCCGGAAAAGTGGCGCGCCGGCAAAACGTGCACGTTCAGCGCATCGCTAATGGTGACGCTTTGCTGCCAGTCGGCTTCGGTGATGAGCTCATCTTTCATTCCCCAGTAGCGCAGGTGTGAACCGACGCCAAGCGGCACCACGGCACGTTTGATTTTCGGCATCAGCCCTTTGATGGTGGCGTAGTCGAGATGGTCGTAGTGATCGTGCGAGATAATCAGCAGATCGATGTCCGGCATATTGGCCGCCTGCCACGGGTAGTTGCCGTCGAACGCTTTGTTCAAAAAGGCGAACGGCGCGGCGTAGCTGCTAAACACCGGATCGATCAGGATGCGTTTGCCAGAAAGCTGCAAATACCACGATGAATGGCCGAGCCAAATCATGGTGTCGGTTTCGAGCGGCAGACTGGCGAGATCGGTCGGCACCAGCGGCAGCGGCTGCTGCGGGCGGGCGTTCTCGCGCTTGACGGTTAAAAACTCCCACAGCGCGACCACCATGTTTTTGTCGCTGCTGAAACCCGGCGTCGGCAGCGTGTTTTGAAACTCCCCGTCACGGTAGTTTGGCGAGCGCTCAATCAGGCTTTTCTCGGCGCCCTGCGGGGCTTGTCCGAAACCGGCGTTGAGAACAAAAGGTAAACTTGCTGCACTGGCAATAAGCATGATGGCGACCACACTGATGATAAGACGTTTCATGTCCTGACCCGAGACCGGCTTCATCCAGGAAGCCACACGAAAAAAGTTGATTATGAGTGAGTAGGCACTCATTATAGAAAGGAGAGGAAAAAATCGTCAAGCAATTTTCAAAATTTGACAATCGACGTTGAAGTCCCTGGGCTCAACATGGTTCAATCAGTTTTTTTTACAGTCAGAGAGGTAAAGTGTAGTGGCTCGTCCGAAGAGTGAAGATAAAAAACAAGCGTTACTGGAAGCCGCCACCAGCGCGATTGCCCAATCGGGGATTGCCGCCTCGACTGCGATGATTGCGCGCAGCGCCGGGGTTGCTGAAGGCACACTGTTTCGCTATTTTGCCACCAAAGACGACCTGCTGAACGCACTCTATCTGCATTTGAAAAGCGACCTGTGCCAGGCGATGCTCGCCGGGCTGGTCGAGAACGTCTCGCCAAAAGAGTTTACCCACAGCATCTGGAACAGCTATATCGACTGGGGCGTGCGCAATCCCGCCGGACATCACGCCATTCGCCGTATGGCGGTGAGCGAAAAAATCACCGACGAAACCATCGAACAGGTACGTGCCATGTTCCCGGAGCTGCAAAAGCTCTGCCAGCGCTCGGTACGCGCGGTGTTTATGTCCGATGACTTCCGCGCTTTTGGCGACGCGCTCTTCTTATCGCTTGCTGAAGCGACCATTGAATTTGCCAGCCGTGAACCGCTGCGCGCCGATAAATTAAAGGCGCTGGGCTTCGAGGCGATGTGGCTGGCGCTGGCTGAAGGTGACTAATGGACGGTAAAACCCTGCACGAGCGCGCGCACGAGTTCGCGCTCACCCTGCCCTTCTCCGATATTTACTGGCCGTTCGGCCCGGAATATGACGTTTTCACCGTTGAAGGGAAAATGTTTATGCTCAAAGCCAACCTTCGCGGCGAGCCGATCATCAATCTGAAGGTTGACCCCGAGCAGTCGCTGCTGCATCAGGCTATCTACCCGCATATCAAACCCGGCTACCATATGAACAAAAAGCACTGGATTTCGGTTTATCCCGGCGAGGAGATCACCGTCAGTCTGCTTAACAGCCTGATTGAAGATTCGTGGAATCTGGTAGTCAATAAGCTGCCTAAGCGCGTCCAGCAGCGAGTGCGTCCGGTTTGATTTTACGTTCAATGCGATAAGTGTTATCGCATTGAACGCCTTCTCATTTGTGAATCCACGCGGTACCCTTCTGTGATTCAACGCACCGATTGGCGGTGCCTTTCATCATTCAGGAGTGTTTATGGATATCGTATCCGTTGCTTTAGCGCGCTATTCCACCAAGGCTTTCGACGCCAGCAAAAAACTGACCGCTGAGCAGGCAGCCAATCTGAAAACGCTGCTGCGCTATAGCCCGTCCAGCACCAACTCCCAGCCGTGGCACTTTATCGTCGCCAGCACCGATGAAGGCAAAGCGCGCGTGGCGAAATCCGCAGCGGGCGGCTACGTGTTCAACGAACGCAAAATGTTGGACGCTTCCCACGTGGTGGTCTTCTGCGCCAAAACCGCTATTGACGATGCCTGGCTGGAAAAAGTGGTCGATCAGGAAGACGCCGATGGCCGTTTCGCCACCCCAGAAGCCAAAGCCGCGAACCACAAAGGCCGCACCTTCTTCGCCGATCTGCACCGTAAAGAGCATCATGACGACGACCAGTGGGCAGCCCGTCAGACTTACCTCAACGTGGGCAACTTCCTGCTCGCCATGGGCGCAATGGGCCTCGACGCGGTGCCAATTGAAGGTTTCGATGCCGACATCATGGACGCCGAATTTGGTCTGAAAGAGAAAGGCTTCACCAGCCTGGTGGTTGTGCCTGTGGGCCATCACAGCGTGGAAGACTTCAACAAAGCGCTGCCAAAATCCCGTCTGCCGGAAGCCACGGTGATTACCGAGATCTAATCTCGCCAGATGACCTTCCCGGCTTTGCGCTGCGAGGCCGGGAAAATCTCAATACAGCAGTATCTGCGGATGCTTCACGCCGCAAGCCAGCGCGTAGCGCGTCAGCGTATCCAGACTCGCACGAGTCACGTTAGCCTCCATTCTCGATACCGTCGGTGCACTGACCCCCATTCTTGCGGCCACCTGCGCACGGGTGAGTCCCGCATGATTTCGCCACTGTGCCAGCATCTCGCGCAGGCGTTCACGCCGCTCCTCTGCATTGAATGCGGCTTTCACGTCGGGTTGCGACAGCATCTCTGTTTTCAGCTCGTCCCAATCAATTACTTTCTTACTCATCTTGCATCTCCAGTAGCCGTTTTAGCGCCAGACGAATCTAGGGTTGTACCGAAGCTTGTCGATCTTCACGATCATTTTTGCCTGTACCGACGCGGGCAATGACAACATCTCACTCCTGACATCCGCATGAGCAACGATTTTAAACACGATTCTCGCCCCTGAAAGATTAGCATATAAGGCAAATTGCCTTAAAGGCTAATTCACCATTTACGCACTACCTTATGCGCGCTAATGACAATCTTCAGGTTTGATCCTCAGGTCTGGAAAAGGGATCGTAAAAAAGAGTCCGGCTTTGCGCTGCAAGGCCGGGAGACCGCCTCTACAGCTTCGCCAGTACCGCCTCACCTACCTCATCAACCGGTAAATAGACCAGCAGGCGCGAGCCATTGCGCGGTGCGGAGTACCAATACATTTGCTGGAGCTGAAAATCGCCGAATTCAGGGTGATGGAAATTCTTAATCTGGTTTTCAACACCTCGCACCTCATGGTTTTTATGCCATAGCGCCTCAAACTCAGCGGAGGCGGCAAAGAAACGGGCGAGCTTATTTTCCCACGCCGGTTCCCCCCGGTGATCGGCCATCGCAGCGCGGAAATAGGAGACAAAGGTGGTGAGGACATCGCGATTCGCCAGCCGACTGCGCCAGCCCGGATGAGTCAAGTAGAGATGGATACAGTTGCGGTCATCTTCTGGAATCGTGGCGAAATCAACGCCCATCAGCCGACAAAAGGCGTCATTCCACGCCACGATATCAAAATTAGGTTTCTGGATACTGGCGGGCTGAGGCAGCAGGCTGTCCAGCATGCGCCGCGCGCCGGGGCTGATGCCTTCGCACTGGGAAACATGGGTATCCTCAAGTGGCGTCAATCCTGCCAGCACAAACAGGTGCCGGGTCTCCAGCGGGCTACACTGGAGCGCCTCGGCGACGGCTTGCATCACCGCCACCGACGGATTCACCTCCCGGCCCTGTTCAAGCCAGGTGTACCAGGTCACGCCGACATCCGCCAGCATCGCCACCTCTTCACGGCGCAGACCCGGCGTGCGCCGCCGACCGCTGCGCGGAAGCCCCAGCCGCTGCGGGTCGAGGCTTTCCCGACGCGCCCGTAAAAAGGTTCCGAGCTGCTTACGGCTATCGTCCAACCGCGCGAGGGATGTGTCTATTTCACTGTGGCTGATGAGGCTCATGATATCTCCAGCATGGTAGCGCCAGTACCAGTATAACCAGGAACTGGTACCCGTTTATCTAATCAGCGATGCTACGGCCAATCGCTGAATGACGCAATGGAGTCACCATGAAAACGTCTGCTGTTTCACCTAGTCGCGCGGGGCTAATCCTACTGCTAACCGGCCTGATGTTGCCGCAAATCGACACCTCAATCACCAATGTCGCCCTCGACTCGATCACCGCGTCGCTGCACGCCAGCGCCACCCAACTGGAGCTTATCGTCGCACTCTACGGTGTGGCGTTCGCCGTGTGTCTGACGATGGGCAGTAAGCTTGGCGATAACTACGGCCGCCGCCGTCTGTTTATGTGGGGCGTAGCGATTTTTAGCCTCGCTTCGCTGCTGTGCGGCCTGGCTAACTCCATTACCGCGCTGCTGGCCGCCCGCACGCTGCAGGGGGCCGGTGCGGCGCTGATTGTGCCGCAAATCCTCGCCACCTTGCACGTGACGCTCAAAGGTTCTGCGCACGCCCGCGCTATCAGCCTGTACGGCGGCATCGGCGGCGTTTCGTTTATCGTTGGCCAAATGTGCGGCGGCTGGCTGGTTTCGGCGGATATTGCCGGGCTGGGCTGGCGTAACGCCTTTTTCATTAACGTACCAATTGGCCTACTGGTGCTGGCCTTGAGCCGCCGCTACGTGCCGGAAACCCGTCGCGATGAACGCGCCAGCATCGACTGGCACGGCACGCTAAGCCTGGGGCTGGTTCTCTGCTGCCTGCTGTTCCCGATGGCGCTGGGGCCGGAATTACACTGGCCGTGGTCAATGCGCCTGATGCTGCTGGCGATTATTCCCCTGCTGTTGTGGATGCGTGCCAGCGCCCTGCGTAAAGAGCAGCGCGGTGAACATCCGCTGCTGCCGCCACGGCTGTTAAAACTAGCCAGCGTCCGCTTTGGGATGGTGATCGCCCTGCTGTTCTTTAGCGCCTGGTCCGGCTTTATGTTTTGCATGGCGCTGACCATGCAATCCGGTCTGGGCATGGCGCCGTGGCAGTCAGGCAACAGCTTTGTCGCCCTCGGCGTCGCCTATTTTCTGTCGGCACTGTACGCGCCGAAGCTGATAGCTCGCCACAGCATGGGGAAAATTCTGTTAGTCGGTCTGGCGGTACAGATAAGCGGTCTGCTGCTGTTGATGGAGACGTTCCATCATTTTGCTCAGGCCACCACTACGCTGGCGCTGGTGCCGTCGACGGCGCTCATCGGCTACGGCCAGGCGCTGATTGTGAACTGTTTCTATCGGGTCGGGATGCGCGATATTACCGCCAATGACGCCGGCGCGGGCAGCGCCCTACTCAGCACGCTGCAGCAGGCGACGCTGGGCCTGGGCCCGGCGGTGTTTGGCTCACTGCTGCTGGCCCTGATGCGCAATCACCACGGCAGCTACCCGCAGGCAATGATCGGTTTTCTCGGGGTGGAAGCGGGGATGATGATTCTGCTGGCAATTATCGCCATTAGTCTGCGCCATCATTTGAACCATAGCCCGCAGTTTGCCGCCTCGTCATCTTAAGAGCCTGTACTTTCTTGCGTCCCGAAGCGGTGAGGCGGAAGCCGCTTTAGG
This sequence comes from Kluyvera intermedia, assembly GCF_021440345.1. Classification (GTDB taxonomy): domain Bacteria; phylum Pseudomonadota; class Gammaproteobacteria; order Enterobacterales; family Enterobacteriaceae; genus Kluyvera; species Kluyvera intermedia_A. Next base: position 89,115 of record NZ_JAKCNS010000006.1, on the reverse strand, counting down.
GATAACGTGCGTCGCCGTTTGCATAATATAGCCAGCCTGTCCATTATAGATGGCTGGTTATATAGGAGACGTTATGCAGGAATTGATCACCCAAATCGAAGAAATGGGCATTGAAATAAACCATACCAATTCGCTTGTAATTATCTTTGGTATTATTTTTCTCACTGCCATCATTGTCCACCTGATACTTCATCGGCTGGTACTTCGCACCTTTGAAAAACGCGCACAGGCCAGCAGCCATTTATGGCTGCAGATCATCACGCAAAACAAACTGTTTCACCGGCTGGCCTTTACCCTGCAGGGGATTATTGTCAACGTACAGGCCGTACTATGGCTGCAAAAAGGCAGCGATGCGGCGCAAATATTAACCACCGTCGCCCAATTGTGGGTGATGCTGTATGCCCTGCTGTCATTTTTCTCGCTGCTTGACGTTATTTTTAATCTGTCGCAGAAATTGTCGGTCGCTTCTCAGTTACCGCTCAAAGGTATATTCCAGGGCGTTAAGCTGGTCAGCGCGATTCTGGTCGGCATCCTGATTATCTCCCTGCTGTTGGGACAATCACCGGCGATTCTGATAAGCGGTCTTGGAGCGATGGCCGCGGTGTTAATGCTGGTGTTTAAAGACCCGATTCTTGGCCTGGTGGCGGGCATTCAGCTCTCCGCCAACGACATGCTCAAGCTTGGCGACTGGCTGGAAATGCCAAAATACGGCGCTGACGGCGCGGTCACCGACATCGGTTTAACCACCGTCAAAGTGCGCAACTGGGATAACACCATCACCACCATTCCAACCTGGTCGCTGGTCTCGGATTCGTTTAAAAACTGGAGCGGAATGTCAGCCTCCGGCGGCCGCCGAATTAAGCGCAGCATTAATATCGATACCACCAGCGTTCATTTCCTCGACGAACAGGAACAGCAGCGCCTCATTCAGGCTCGTCTGTTAAAACCGTATATGGATTCTCGTCATGAAGAAATTACGCTGTGGAACCAGCAGCACGGCAGTAATGAGTCTGTGCTTAACCTGCGCAAGATGACCAATATTGGTACTTTCCGCGCCTATCTCAATGAATATTTACGTAATCACCCGCGGATTCGCAAAGATATGACGCTGATGGTGCGTCAGCTGGCACCGGATAATAACGGCCTGCCGATTGAGATATATGCCTTCACCAACACCGTGGTATGGGCGGAATATGAAAGTATTCAGGCCGATATTTTCGACCATATTTTCGCGGTGGTGGAAGAGTTTGGCTTACGGATTCATCAATCGCCAACCGGCAATGATATTCGCGCCCTCTCAGGCGCGTTCGGGCAGTCGTAATCAGGCGCTGGCGCGTGAAATAAAGCGCCAGTCGAGCATCACTCTTTCGGTGGGTACGTCCGGGTTTTCGATTTTGTTCAGCAGCAGCTCTACCGCTTTGGCGCCGATCTCTCTTGACGGTTGTTCAACGGTGGTAAGCTGCGGCGAGACCATTTCCGCAAGCTCGGTGCCATCAAAACCAATCACCGCAATATCCTGCGGCACCTGCAATCCGGCCTGCTCAATGGCGCGCATGGCGCCTGCCGCCAGCGAATCCGAGACGGCAAAGACCGCATCCGGGCGCGGGCTCATCGCCAGCAGATTTTTCATCGCCGCCTTCCCCGCCGCCGCGCTAAGATCGTTAGCGTATTCCACGGCGTCAAACTCGAACCCCTGCTGTTTCAGCACCGCGTGATACCCCTGTTCACGCAGGCGGGCATATTTATAGCTCAGATCGTGGTTAATCAGGGCGATACATTGATGCCCCTGCGCCGCCAGATAGCCGACCGCATGCTCAGCGGCAGCAACATCGTTGATCCCCACGCAGGAGACCGCACCCGCATCGGCGTACTCCGCGCACTGCACCCACGGCGCATCGCCAATCACGGTGGTCAGTTCAGGCAGCTTGCTAAAGGCGTCCATGGTGATGATGCCATCCACCATTTTACCGGTGAGCAGACGTAGGCCCGATTTAGAACGTTCAATATCAGAGCCGGAATTGCACAGCAGAATACGGTAGCCGTTTTTCTCGGCAGCCTCTTCGATTCCTTTCACCACCTCGGCGCAAAACGGGTTGGCGATGTTGGACACCATCACCAGGATCATTGAGCTACGCGCTGTACGCAGCTGGCGCGCCAGCAGGTTTGGCTGATAGTTACTCTCTTTTATCGCCTGCAAAACCCGCTCGCGGTTTTTCGCTTTCACCGTGTCGCTGTTGTTTAATACGCGCGATACGGTGGCTACCGAAACCCCCGCCAGCTGGGCGATTTTCTGAATTGACATAGCTACGCTATTCCCTGCAATTAACGCTTTGCGTGCAGGCTATCATAAAAATCGTGCCCGGCGTACCGGGCACAGGGTTATTGTTCCACGCTGACCCAGCGTCGCTGTTGATGGCTTTTAACGATGGCGTCAATGATATACATGACGTTTGCCCCTTCGCTAAATGAGGCAAAGCGCCGCGCGTTTTCAGCAGGCATTTCACCCGCGCGAACGGCCTGATAAAAGTTCAGCATCATATTCTTAAACGCATCCGGCCAGCCTTCGCTGTGGCCGCCGGGAAAATGCGCCTGCCCTGCGACGTCGCGGTTTAACAAACCTGGGTCATCACTAAGCAACTGGTTGGCCTGATGACGTTGGCCGATCCACAGCTGCTGCGGCGTTTCCTGATCCCAGGCGAGCGAACAGTCGCTGGCATTGATATCAAAATGCAGCCGGTTTTTCCGCCCGGCAGAGACCTGCGATACGCTAAAACAACCTTTGCTACCATCGTCAAAACGGAACAGGACCGAACCGGCATCCTCGGTGGTCACCGGCACATCCTGATACTGCGCATCTGGGCGATGCTCGCTAAACGTCGCCTCAGCGGCCACGCTGGCTTTGCGTGTCGGCCAGACAATGGCGAGATCCGCCATCACCTCAACGATGCGCCGCCCGGTGACAAACTGGACGGTATCGCACCAGTGGGAACCGATATCCGCCACCGCGCGGGAAACACCGCCCTGCTGTGCATCAACGCGCCAGTTAAAGTCGGTTTCCCGCAACATCCAGTCCTGATGGTAGCCGCCGTAGGCCGAGAACAGCCGCCCGGTGCTGCCGTTACGGACCATACTCGCCGCCTGCTGCACCATGGCAAACTGGCGATAAACAAAGCTGACGCCGTGCACCACGCCAGCCGCCTGCGCCAGCTGCTCTAGCTCGCGCGCCTCTTCCACGGTCATACACAGCGGTTTTTCAGAAAAGACATGCTTACCCGCGCGCAAGATCTGCCGGTTAACCTGCGCATGAAGGAAATTCGGCGTGCAGTTATGCACCACCTGTAGCCCCGGATGGGCCAGCAGCGCATCGACATCGCCGTAAGCATGGGGAATATTCAGCTGGCGCGCCTTTTCCTGCGCCACTTCTAGCGACACATCGCACAGCGCCACCACTTCGACAAACCCAAGACGTCGCAACGCCTCAATGTGGGCCGGGCCAATGAAGCCAGAACCCACGATACCAACCTGAATCATCCGCGCACCTCGCTGCCGGCGGCAAAGTCATCAAACGCCCGCGCGGAAACGGGGATGATATGCCGCTGGATAAATTCACTGCCTTCGCGCGCGCCGGTCTGCGAGTCCTTCAGACAGCACTCCCACTCCATGACCGCCCAGCCGTCAAAATCGTACTGGGTGAGCTTGCTGAAGATCTTTTTGAAATCGATATCGCCATCGCCCAGTGAACGGAAACGCCCGGCGCGGTTCTGCCAGTTTTGATAGCCACCGTAGACGCCAGTACGGCCGTTGCGCTCAAACTCGGCGTCCTTGACGTGGAACGCCCGAATACGCGAGTGGTAGATATCAAGCCACGCCAGATAGTCGATGTTCTGCAAATGCAGGTGGCTTGGGTCATACAGCATATGGCAGCGCGGGTGGTTACCGACCTTCTGCAAGAAACGCTCGAAGGTCACGCCGTCGTGCAGATCTTCACCAGGGTGAATTTCGTAGCACAGATCCACGCCGAGCTCGTCAAAGCAGTCAAGGATCGGCTGCCAGCGCTGCGCCAGCTCGTCAAATGCCTCGTCGAGCAGCGCCGCGTTGTGCGGCGGCCACGGATAGAAAAACGGCCAGGCTAGCGCGCCGGAAAATGTCGCGTGTGCCTTTAGCCCCAGTCGCGCCGAGGCCTGCGCCGCCTGCTTCACGCTTTCTACCGCCCAGCGCTGGCGGGCCGCCGGATTGCCTCTTACGGCCGCCGGTGCAAAAGCATCAAACGCATTGTCATAGACGGGATTCACGGCAACCAGCTGCCCCTCCAGATGAGTCGAGAGTTCGCTAATCACCAGCCCATGTTCCGCCAGACGCCCGGCGATATCATCACAGTAGGTCTGGCTGGCCGCCGCCTGCTCGAGATTAAATATCCCCGGATGGTTACACGGCAACTGTAGCGCTTTAAACCCCAGTCCCGCCGCCCACTCAGCCAGCCCATCAAGCGTGTTAAACGGCGCCTCGCTGCCGATAAACTGGGCGAGAAAAATGCCCGGGCCCTTAATGGTTTTCATACCCCCTCCTTAAAAAATTACGCCTGCTCTTTTTCGTCGTATTTAAACGAGAGCAGGAAAATAAATGCAATGACCACTGCGGCAACCGCCGGGATCCACCAGAAGTTCACCCACGCCTGCGGCACGGTCTGCCCGGCCACCAGCTGGTTATACAGCGCGCCGGAAATCTGCGAACCCAGCAGCATGCCGATCCCGTAAGTGAACATCACCACCATGCTTTGCGCCTGCCCTTTCACCTTTTCGCCCGCCACGCGGTCGGTATAGATAAAGCCCACCACAAAGAAGAAGTCGTAGCACACGCCGTGCAGCAAAATGCCGAGGTACAGCAGGAAGCGCGTCTCTTCATTGATGCCCAGCGCAAAGAACATGTAGCGCACGAACCACGCCAGCATGCCGATAAGCAGCATGTACTTGACGCCCAAGCGGCGGAACAGCAGCGGGATAATCAGCATAAAGACGATTTCTGACATCTGGCCAAACGACATCGCGGTGCTGACATCCGCCACGCCCGCGTCCGCGAGATACGACGCGGTATAGGCGTAGTAGGTGCCCAACGGGACCGAAATCAGCGTCGCGCAGAGGGCAAAGACCAGGAAGTGACGAGTTTTCAGTAATGCAAACGCGTCGGCGCAGAACAGATCGCGCAGCTTCAGCGGCTGGCCTTTTGCCGGGGCCGGCGTGTGCGGCAGAGTCAGGCTGTAAACCGCCAGCACCACCGAGCACAGAGCGGCCAAAGTAAAGATGCCGGTGGTGTCAGAAATGCCGGTCACCCCGATAAAAATCCCGGCAATAATCCAGCCAATGGTGCCGAACACGCGCACGACCGGGAAAGTCTTGTCGATGTTGTTCAGGCTGTGGAAGGCAATGTTGTTGGTCAGCGCCAGCGTGGGCATATAGCAAAGAGTGTAGCCAAACAGCAGGCCAATCAGCAGCGCGCCGTTTTGGGCCACCAGCGCCTGCGGGACAAACCACAGGATCACCGCCCCCAACAGATGCATCACCGCCATCACCTTTTGCGATGGGAAGAAACGGTCAACCAGCATCCCCAGCACGAACGGCGAGAGAATGGAGGCAATCGGCCCCGCCGAGAAGGCATCGCCAATCAGCAAAGACATGTTGTGCTGACTCATCACCAGCCCCAGCGTTACCGACCAGCTGCCCCAGATAAAGAACTGCATAAACATCATCAGCGACAGACGCGGCACCAACAGCCGGTGCTGTACGCCGCTATTTTCTGAACCTTGCGTTGTAGAGACCATGTTTTCACCCTCAAAGTAATCGATTACAAAAACAGCTCAAACAAAAAGTAATCGATTACAAAAATAAGATCGCGCGGCACAGTGTAGATTTGCGAGAACGGTCACGATTAAAAATCGTCCGCCGATCGGGGTAATGAATAAGGACAGTTCGGATCCCGCCACGCGTGAGAGGTCAGGTACAGGCTGTTCAGGAAGGCGAGAAACGGTACGGCGCAACTGGCCGTACCGTATTTTCCGAGGATTACGCTTTGCGGCGCAGCGTCTTAAACGCGACAAACAGGAACAGCACCCACACCGGCAGCAGAATCGCCGACAGGCGCATGCCGTCCATAGTACACATCAGTACAAAGACCATCAGCAGGAAGGCGATGCAGATGTAGTTGCTGGCAGGAGCCCACAGCGCTTTGAATTTCGGCTCGCGGCCTTTACGGCGCATTGCGGCGCGGAATTTGAGGTGCGCCATGCAGATCATAATCCAGTTCAGCAGCAGCGTGGCCACCACCAGCGCCATCAGCAGGCCGAACGCTTTTTGCGGCAGCAGATAGTTCACCAGTACCACCAGCGAGGTGATGGTTCCGGAGAGGATCAGCGAATTCACCGGCACACCGCGACGGCTGACTTTGGTTAAAAAGCGCGGTGCGTTGCCCTGCACGGAGAGGCCAAACAGCATACGGCTGTTGGAATAGACGCCGCTGTTATACACCGACAGCGATGCCACCAGAATGACGAAGTTCAGCGCCGAAGCCACCAGGTTGCTGTCCAGATTGTGGAAAATCATCACAAACGGGCTGCTATCGGATTTGATCTCGACCCACGGATACAGCGCCAGCAGGACAATCAGCGAACCGATGTAAAACAGCAGAATACGATAAACCACCTGGTTTACGGCTTTCGGAATAGAGGTTTCCGGATCGCGCGCTTCTGCCGCCGTGATGCCGATAAGCTCAAGCCCGCCGAAGGAGAACATAATCACCGCCAGCGACAGAATAAGACCCTGCCAGCCGGTGGCGAGGAAGCCATCAAAGCGCCACAGGTTATCGATACCCGCGTGATCGCCACCTTTGCCGGATGCCAGCATCCAGATACCAAAGCCAATCATGCCGATAATCGCCAGCACTTTAATCAGCGCAAACCAGAATTCCGTTTCGCCGTACAGGCGCACGTTCACGAGATTGACGGCGTTTATCAAGACAAAGAAGCCTGCGGCCCATACCCAGGTAGGGATGTCCGGCAGCCAATATTGCATATAGATCCCGGCGGCGGTCAGTTCGGCCATGCCTACCAGCACGAACATCACCCAGTAGTTCCAGCCAGATAAAAATCCGGCGAACGGCCCCCAGTATTTATAAGCAAAATGGGCAAACGACCCTGATACCGGCTCTTCAACGACCATCTCACCCAGCAGGCGCATGATCATAAAGGCGATGATGCCGGCGATGGCATAACCGAGGACGACCGCCGGGCCTGCCATTTGAATGGCCGGGCCAATACCGAGAAACAGGCCGGTACCGATGGCGCCGCCGAGGGCGATTAATTGGATATGGCGGTTTTGTAATCCGCGGTGAAGCGTCGGGATAGCTTCCGACGAGGCATCCGGTTGATTCTGGCTGGATGCTGATGACGCGTTTCTCACGTCTAACCCCTGTAGCATTAATATGAAGGGGCACCTTTTAACACTTAGCGCGGCTTGTCGCAAGGCAATCAGTACCCGTGCCCCAGTAGTAAAAAGCCCCGGAAAGCATCAGCCTCCGGGGCAATAACCCTATATTTGCAATGACTTAGAAGTCGTAGCTAACCGAGAGTTTCAGGGTACGCGGCTCGCCCTGGAACAGATAGACGCCGGTATCATCCACGCCAGACCAGTACTTCTCGTTGGTCACGTTGGTCACACCCACGCGCCACACCAGGTCGTTTTGCTCCTGATTCAGGTGCATACGGTAGCGCATGCCTAAATCCAGGGTCGTGTAGCTATCCAGCTTCTTGGTGTTGGCGGAATCCGCATACTGCGAACCGGTATGGTTCACGCGCGCGGTTGCCGTCAGGCCGTCCACCGGTTTGATATCGTATTCTGCGCCCAGCACGGCGTAGAAGCGGGAGACGCCGATAGCATCGTTACCATCGTTGAGGCCGCCTTTAGTTTTGGTCATCTCCGGGTCAATCCACAGGGTACTACCGTTCAGGCGCAGGCCAAACATCGGCTCGCCGAAGACGCTTAGCTCAAGGCCACGGTTGCGCTGTTCGCCGTCCATACGATAATAGTTGTCGCTATCCAGCACGCCGGACGGTTTCTTAATCTGGAACAGGGACAGCGAGCCGCCCACGCGCTGGTAGTCAACCTTCACGCCCACTTCATCCTGTTTAGAATGGGCAATACCAATGCTCTGACCGTAGTTATTTGTTTTAACAGGTGCGTTGCCGCCCGGTTGCAGAGCCTCGGTGTGGTTGGCATACAGCGACACCGTTTCCCACGGTTTGTAGACCACGCCGAAGGTTGGCATCCAGCGGCTTTCGGTGAAGGTGGCGGTGGTCGTTTCCAGACCCGTCGTGTTGCTGTAGTTACGAATCACCACCTTCTGATGACGTGCGGCAGCGGTAAACAGCAGGCTGTCGTCGAAGAAGCCCAGCGTATCGCTGAACAGCCAGCCCTGCGTGCGGTTGCGTGCGGTGGTCAGCGGATCATGATAGTTGCCGCCAACTATCTTGTAGGCCGGCATGCTCACGTCGTGGTTGTTGTAAATATTGACGTTCTTATTGGTCGTCTTGTCTGACATACGCCAGGCGGTGGCATCGCTACGCATCTGCGCCGAGTAGCCAATGTTGACTTTGTGAGACACCGCGCCAGTGTCAAAGTTGCCGCGAATACCGCCCATCCCGCTGACGCTGTCGATGATACGGTTAGTATCCATACTACTGATGGTGGCATCGCCGTTGATATTGGTCAGCTTCGGAGCGCCGTAGGTCCCTTCCTCATGCGCATGCTGTGCGCCTAAGGCCGCGTAGGTGGTCCAGCTATCGGTCAGATCGTATTCCGCTTTGGCCATCCCGAATTCATTTTCGATATCGCTGTAGCCCCATTTCTGCCCGGTATTTTTGGTGTTGCTTGGCACCTTCGGCACCTCGCTGATGGCGGCATAGCCAATCCCCATCTCTCCGCCGTGGAAGGTTTTTTTCTGGTAGCCAAAATCAAAAGAGGAACGGAAGCGATCGCCGCGGTAGTCCAGCCCCACCGAGGCCAGCGTGGTACGGCGATTATCGTTATCGACGCGCCCTTCCCCTTCGCGGTGCAGCAGGTTTACGCGCGCGCCAAACTGGTTGTCGTCACCGAAGCGACGGCCCAGATCCAGCGAGCCGCCGACCTGTGAGTCACCGGTGTAATCCACACCAATACGCGTGGTTGGAATATCTTCGGCGCGCTTAGGCTCAAGGTTAATCATGCCGCCGACGCCGGAGCTGGCCGCCCCGTTCACCAGCGCGTTTGCCCCTTTAAAGACTTCGATGCGCTCAAGCATCTGGGTATCCATCACCTGACGCGGCACCACGCCGGACAGGCCGCCCATGGTCATATCGTCGCCGTCGAGCTTAAAGCCGCGAATCCGGTAGGTTTCAGCAAAGTTGCCGTAACCCTGCACGGCCTGGACGCCGGCATCGTTTTTGACCACATCGGCAATGGTTTTCGCCTGCTGATCCTGAACCAATTTAGAGGTGTAACCGATGACGTTAAACGGTACGTCCATCGCTTTTTGCTCGCCCAGCATCCCGATGCGGCCACCGTGGGCAATTTGCCCATCAAGGTAAGCCGGAACCAGCTGTTCACCGCCGGGGGTAAAATCACCGCTTGTCACGCCCTGCACGACCATGGTTTCGGTCTGGTTTTTCTTTGTGGTTGTATCGTCAGCGGTGGCAGCATAGGCGGCAGGTATGACGGCGCTGATTGCCAATGCCAGCGTCGAGAGTTTCATCGTCATGGGAGGAGTCCTTGGTATGCAATAAAAATTCACCGTCGGTACCAGCAGGTTCTTTGCAGCATCTCGCCCCAGAATTCCCCTGTGAAACATTCCTTACTGATGACTGGCCCAGTGGTATCAATGCGGTGAATAAAAAAGAGACTGAGAACTATACTCATTATCGTTTTATGATCAAGCGTAATGAGATGTAACCGCCGCGATTGCCATGATGGCGCAGACAATTACATGTTCTCTTCAGTGCACAAAACGCGCGTGCGGCAAGCCGCAACCTGCCGCATAATCTCGACTACCGCTTTGAAAAGGAGCCCTCGTGCTGCTCAAAATTGTTCTCGCGATGGTCGCCTTTGCCGCCAATTCACTGTTATGCCGACTGGCGCTCAAAGGGCTGCATATGGATGCGGTGTCGTTCAGCAGCCTGCGTTTGCTGAGCGGCGCGGTAGCGCTATTTTTGCTGTTACAGCTGCCGGGGATGCGAAGAAAAGCCGAATTTAATTTGTTGAACGCCGCGCTGCTCGCCGTGTACATTTTCGCCTTCTCACTGGCCTATGTGTCGTTAACCACCGCGGCGGGCGCGCTGCTGTTATTCGGCACCGTTCAGATAGTGATGAGCGGCTGGGGCCTAGCGCGAGGCGAGCGCCTCACCGGGTTGAAAAGCATTGGCATGCTGGCCGCTATGGGCGGATTGGCGCTTTTGCTATTACCGGGCGCCGGCCATCCGTCCATCGGTGCGTCGCTCTTGATGATGGTTTCCGGCGCGGCCTGGGCGGTGTACTGCATTACCGGGAAAAAGGTGCGCGATGCCGCGGCGGCGACCGCCGGTAATTTTATGCTGGCGGTGCCGATGGCCCTGCTGATTTTCGCCTTGCACGGCATGTCGATTGAGGCCGATATCTATGGTGTGCTGCTGGCGGTAACCTCCGGCGCATTGATGTCCGGTGGCGCATATCTGCTCTGGTATTCGCTACTGCCGAAACTCAGCCCCACCACCGCCAGCACGCTCCAGCTGAGCGTTCCCTGCCTTGCGGCGCTCGGTGGTTTGGTCTTTATGGGTGAAGCCCTCGATGGGCGGATGCTGCTGGCGATTGTTATCACGCTATCCGGGATTGGGCTGGTGATTGCCGCTGACCGGCGTCAATAGCACACGCTATCGCTTTTCACCGCAGGGCGAGTTTGCGTCCCGCCACAACGACGAGAGCCGGAGCAGCGTGTCATCAATCAATGCGCGCTTTTCGCTACCCGGGCGCCAGAGGGTCACCATCGTCTGGCTGATGCCTTCATTGCCCACCACCGTTGGAATCGCCGACACATTCTCCCAGCGCGATGCCTGAAAATGGGTGGGTAAAAATCCCCAACCGCACCCGGCCTCAATCAAGCTGCGCAGCATCTCCAGTTCATTGGCCATAATGACATTGCCGGAAATTTGCAGCCGACGCGCCATCGGGATATCGCTCGCCGAATGCATCACCACCTGCGGCCTCAGGGAAAGATCGAGCAGCGAACACGGGCGTTCGGCATCGACGAACAGGCTATCGGCGGCGAAAAAGTCCATGTCGATGGTCCCCAGCGCACGCCACTCCATTTCACTGCCCACGCTGTGATTATTGGCCTGGAAGAAGCCTAAGTCCGCATGTCCACTCGCCAGCGCCCGTTCCCCTTCCTCACGCGATGCGCATCGCAGGCTCAGACGAATATGACGGTTCGCCATCAGGGCGATTAAAGCCTGTAAAAAACGTCGCGGGGTAAAAGGATCGTAGGCGATGCTCAGCTCCTGGGCCTCAGTGGCCGGGACCTGACGGGCAAACTGCTCAAACGCTCGCGCCTGGCGCATTAGCAGATGCGCCTGACGATGAAGCTGTTCGCCCTGCGGCGTCAACTGTAGCGCTCGCCCCTGGCGAACAAAAAGCGCATAGCCGAGACCGTCCTCAAGAAGATCGATAAGATCGCGCAGCGTGGTACGGTCTTTATCCAATTTACCGGCGGCCTTCACCAGGCTGCCGCACTCGGCGACGGTGGTGAACGCTTCAAGCTGAGAAAATGAGTAGGACAATGATGCCACACCGGTCTCCTTTGGCTGTTGTTGTGGGGGTTTTCCCCCCATAACGCGTTTTTTATTATAGTGCGCCGATTTTTATACTCAATCCGTCCTACCTCTACGCGGTAGCGGCGAGTCTACGGGTATAACTAAAATCGAGAACACTATGAATAATAAACATAAATCCTTCCCTGCAAAGTCCTGTCTGTTAGCGAGTCTGATGGCCGCAACCTTTATCTCCGCGCCCGCCATGGCGGCCTGTGAGGGAACAGCGTTGACCGAATGCCCCGCGCCATTTGATGCCAAACTGCCGGATACGCAAAAAATGCTGACCTGGAGCCAGGCCGAGCGCGTTGTCGGTTTTCGTAATGACTACCGCAACTACAAAGGTGATGTCTTCCGCCATGGTAAAGCAATGCCGCTGGTAGCCGCCGATAAACCGCTGACGCAGGCGAGCTATGAGGTAAACGGCAAGCAGTGGAATTTACAGGACTATCTGCAGCGGCAGAACGTCAGCGGAATGCTGGTACTGAAAGACGGTAAGGTCGCCTTCAAATATCTGGCGGAGGGTAACACCGATACAACGCTGTGGACCTCCCGTTCAGTGGGCAAAGCGGTGGTCTCAATCCTGTTTGGCGCAGCGCTGAAAGAGGGAAAAATTCACTCAATGGATGACCTGGTGACGCAGTATGAACCGGATCTGAAAGGCACCGCCTGGGACGGCGTCACCCTCAAGCAGCTGATTCAGCACACTTCCGGCGTGGCGTGGGACGAGAACTACACTAATCCACAGTCCGATTTCGCTAAGCTAACGCAATGTGAGGCGCATCCAGGTGCCTACGAGTGTGTACGTGCACTGGTTTCCGGCCTGAAACGCGCACATCCGGCGGGCGAAGCCTGGTCTTACTCTTCCGGCGGCGCCTGGCTGCTGGGCGATGTGCTGGAACGCGCAACCGGCATGACGCTCGCTAGCTATCTGGAACATACCATCTGGCAACCGTACGGTATGGCCAACGACGGCGTATGGCATTCCTATACCAAGGGCCAGCACGACGTCGGCGCACACGGCTTTAACGCTACGCTGGAAGACTGGGGCCGCTTTGGTGAATTCGTCCTGCATAACGGTCGTCTACCAAACGGTAAGCAGGTGCTGCCGGAAAACTGGGTCGCACAATCAGCCAACTGGAACACGGCGCAAAAATCGGTATCGGCGGCACATCCTCAGGGGATTTATGGCTACCAGTGGTGGAACAATGAAGTTCCTGCCAATGCAAAAAACGTGGTGCCAACGGCCAGGGATTCGCTGAAAGGTTCGATGTGGGCGCTGGGGATCTTTGGCCAGATGATCATGGTCAACCGCGCAGAAAATCTGGTGATCGTTCAGTGGTCCACCTGGCCGCAGGCGGAGCCGTCATTCAGCGCACAGCCGCTTGAGGCCTCGCTGATGTTTAGCGCCATCGCCAAAACGCTACGCTAAGCCGCCACAGAAATCCGAAAACCACTGCGCCAGAGCCGCCAACGCGCTCTGGCGCTTTTCGTTACGCCTTCGGTTCCACCGCGACGAACATTTCAATATCCCAGTAGCCGTCTTCCGCCCCGTTGTTGTGGTAGATCTCAAAACAAGGTTTAGCCACCATCCGGTGCTTTTCGTCTTTCATAAGGCTATTGAAGAACTGGTACCACGGCGTGGAAAAGTCATGATCGATAACCCGCGCACGTGCCGCCGCGTATAATCCCCCCGCAACGTTCGCCGTCATCACGCCTTCACTATTGGCCGGTAGGACAAAATCGTCGGCTACCGAGACCACCGTATCGCAGCGCAGCTTTTCTGCCGGCACTTCGTCCGGATTATCATAATAAACGGCGAGCCACTCCTGGGCGGGAATCTGTTGACCGTCGACCCACTTCATCAACTGCTCAAACCCTTGTTTGACCGTTTGTTCCCACGGCCCAACCATATGAAAACCTGCGATTTTGCGTGATTCGACCTGCTTAATCTCGTAGTCCATACTGCCTCCGTTACCATACTGTAATTTCATACAGTATAATTTGAGTTTTCGCGTTTCGACAAACGAACAGTGAACATTATGTGAGCAGATTCGCACTCTTGCCAGGGAGCGTATAACGAGGTGATTGCATTGGGGAGAAAACAAGAAAATGGTGCGCCCTGCAGGATTCGAACCTGCGGCCCACGACTTAGAAGGTCGTTGCTCTATCCAACTGAGCTAAGGGCGCATTCTGGAGAAGTTTGCACTTCCTGATGGGGTGAAGCGCGTGGAATTATACGGTCACTGACCGATGAGTCAATCCATTTCCTCGTGAAACCTGCGTTGAATGCGGCAGTGAATAAAGTCGCGTCAACAATTGCTCAACAGTTCAGCAAAATCACTTTCCGTTGAAAACTCGCAAACGATAACTGACAGCGAGCCTCGCATCTGACAAAATATGTACATCCCCCCTTCGTGAATGACAGATGGAATATTTATCCTGATGGCAGCAAAGATTATTGACGGTAAAACGATTGCGCAGCAGGTGCGCTCTGAAGTTGCGGAAAAAGTGAAGGCTCGCGTTGCGGCCGGAAAACGCGCTCCTGGGCTCGCCGTTGTGTTGGTTGGCAGCAACCCCGCATCGCAAATTTATGTCGGCAGCAAGCGCAAAGCCTGCGAAGAGGTGGGCTTCATCTCCCGCTCTTACGATCTGCCGGAAACCACCAGCGAAGCGGAACTGCTGACGCTGATTGATACCCTGAACGCCGATACCACTATCGACGGTATTCTGGTCCAGCTTCCGCTGCCGGCCGGCATCGATAATGTGAAGGTTCTGGAACGTATCGACCCGGATAAAGACGTAGACGGTTTCCACCCGTATAACGTGGGTCGCCTGTGCCAGCGCGCGCCGCGCCTGCGTCCGTGCACGCCGCGTGGCATCGTCACTCTGCTTGAGCGCTACAACATCGACACCTATGGCCTGAACGCCGTGGTGATTGGCGCATCCAACATCGTGGGTCGCCCGATGAGCATGGAGCTGCTGCTGGCCGGCTGCACCACCACTGTCACCCACCGCTTCACCAAGAATCTGCGCCACCACGTGGAAAACGCGGATCTGCTGATTGTGGCAGTCGGTAAACCTGGTTTTATCCCCGGTGAGTGGATTAAAGAAGGTGCCATCGTGATTGATGTCGGGATTAATCGCCTCGAAAGCGGTAAAGTAGTCGGCGATGTGGTGTTTGAAGAAGCCGCTGCGCGCGCATCTTACATCACCCCGGTACCGGGCGGCGTCGGGCCAATGACCGTCGCCACCCTGATTGAAAACACCTTACAGGCGTGTGAAGAGTATCACGACGTGGAGAAGGCATAAGATGGCAACATTTTCTTTGGGTAAGCATCCGCATGTGGAACTCTGTGACTTACTGAAACTGGAAGGCTGGAGCGAAAGCGGCGCACAGGCGAAAATCGCCATTGCCGACGGTCTGGTGAAAGTTGACGGTGCGGTGGAAACCCGCAAGCGCTGCAAAATTGTCGCTGGTCAAACCGTGAATTTTGAAGGCCAGAGCGTAACCGTTACCGCCTAATCCGTACGGTAGAGCGTCTTATTACCCGGCGAAGCCCTGCAACGCCGGGTTTTTATTGGCAAAATTTCAGAATATCCCTCTGCTGCATTCCCTGCGTTTTCCGTTAATACTTTGTTTTTCCTTTCTGTTGACGGACACCCGATGCCAACGATTATCACTCATGCTGCCGTACCGCTGTGCCTTGGTTTAGGACTGGGCACGCGCGTGATTCCCCCGCGCCTACTCTTCGCAGGCGTCGCCCTGGCGATGCTGCCCGATGCCGACGTTCTCGCTTTTAAGTTTGGCATTGCCTACGGCAATATTTTCGGCCATCGCGGTTTTACCCACTCGCTGCTGTTTGCCTTTGTGATACCGCTGATCTGCGTAATCGTCGGCCGACGATGGTTCCGCGCGGGGCTATTACGCTGTTGGCTATTTTTAACGGTTTCGCTGCTGTCGCACAGCCTGCTGGATTCCATCACTACCGGCGGTAAAGGCGTCGGCTGGCTGTGGCCGTGGTCAGATGAACGATTCTTCGCACCGTGGCAGGTGATTAAGGTCGCGCCGTTTGCGCTCTCACGCTACACCACGCCGTACGGGCATCAGGTGATCATGTCAGAGTTAATGTGGGTGTGGTTGCCGGGAGTGATGGTGATGGGATTACTGTGGTGGCGGCGTCGATAGCACGCGCAGAGAACCAGACATCGCAAAAAAACACCGGGCGACCAAAGTGAAGCACATCACAATTCACAACGCCCGGAGAGACTGTTTCCGGGCGTCTATAGCAGCATCTTATTTGTAATGCTTTGAATTACCGTCATTAAATATTCACCCCATCGCGATTAATTCGATTTAAATATCAATACCGCCAGTTATCGAATTGGATTGGCAATCAACGGCTCCCCAGAATAACGCAAAACATCCCTGATTCTGGAGCCCGTATGTCACCGTCAATTCTTAACAATGCCCCCTATGAAGCGGTCGAAATCCTTCGCGCTGCAAAGCCGGGCTTTAGCCCGCGCATTGCGCTCATCCTCGGTTCAGGTCTCGGCGCGCTGGCCGATGATATGGATGACAAAACCACGCTCTCTTATGAGGATCTCCCCGGCTTTCCGGTGAGCACCGTCATTGGGCACGCAGGTGAAATCGTGATGGGGACGCTGCACGGCGTACCGCTTATCTGTATGAAAGGACGTGGCCATTTCTACGAGGGTGTCGGTATGGGCATCATGACCCAGGCCGTCCGCACCTTTAAGCTGCTTGGCTGCGAATTTATGTTCTGCACTAACGCCGCGGGCTCCCTGAATCCAGCGATTCCCGCCGGCAGCCTGGTGGCATTAAACGACCACATCAATACCATGCCGTCCACGCCGATGGTCGGCCCGAATGACGACCGTTTTGGCCCGCGTTTCTTTAGCCTGGCGAATGCCTACGATAACGCGCTGCGCGCGCAGCTACATCAAACGGCGCAAGGTCTTGAGATCGCCCTGCACGAAGGGGTCTTTGTCTCCTATCCGGGACCAAACTTCGAAACGGCGGCGGAGATCCGCATGATGCAGCGCATGGGCGGCGACGTGGTGGGTATGTCTGTGGTGCCGGAAGTGATCGCCGCGCGCCACTGCGGGCTGAAAGTGCTGGCGGTTTCCGCCATTACCAACATGGCGGAAGGACTGAGCGACGTAGAACTCTCGCACGAACAGACGCTGAAATGCGCGGCGATGGTGACCGGCGACTTTATTCGCCTGATTGGCCAATTCATCAAACAGTATGCCTAACCCCTGATTCATCGGCGGGCAGCTCGCTGCCTGCCCGGAGAGATGTTTATGTCAGACGCTTCATATTCTCGTCATAATTTAAATGCCGTCTCGTATCTGAGCTATTACTTCGTCGGCGCGCTGGTCTCCACTCTCGGCATCGTCCTCGGCCCGCTGTGCGCCGCATTCCATAAAGATCCGAGTTTTATCGGCCAGGTCTTTACGCTAATGAACATCGGCATGTTTATCCCTATCATGCTGGGCGGCATTCTGATGCGCAAATGGGGGCTACAAAAGCCGCTGGTGATTGCCGCCGCGCTGACGGTGCTTATCAGTGCGATTCTCTTCGTCGCCCCGACGCTCACCATGTTCAGCTTCGCCGTTGCCGGTATCGGTGCCTGTGGCGGGATTTTCATGACCATTGGCAGCTATCTGGTGGTGCGTATTAATCCGGATGAAAAGAGCCGCTCCTCCAGCCTTATTTTTACCGACTTCTTTTTTAGCCTGGCCGGGGCGACGCTCTCTTTCCTGCTGGCCTGGCTGTTCCGCATGGGTGCCAGTTGGGTAGCGATGTACAGGATTATGGGCGGCTTGGGCGCGTTGATGCTGGCGCTGACCCTTCGCTGCCGCTTCCCGGCAACCGAAGCCGCGGCGGCGCAACAACACAGCACGACCGCCGCTCGCGAGCCGTGGGGCACGTCAATTTACTTAATCTGTTTTGCTCTGTTCGCCTTCCTGCTGGCCGAGCCGATTTTCACCATGTGGACGCCGGGCTATCTGCAATCTCGTTTCAATATCCTGCCGCAGGACGCAGCGCTGTACACCACCGTGTACTGGGTGGCGAAAGCTATAGGTCTGTTCCTCAATCAATTTACCGTGAAGTGGATGAAGCTGCGCACCTTCCTGCTCGGCTGCACCGGCATAGGGCTGATAGCCATTGTTGTCATTGCTAACAGCGGCAATACCACTTTGATTCTGCTGGCCTGCGCTATCTTCGGTTTCTTCAATTCCGGGCTGTTTTCCGGTCTGATGAGCTACGGCTCGCTGCAGGTTAGCCAAAGCTCCCCGACGCTCATCTCCGCGTTGCTGACCTGCGGCACGGTGGGCACGCTGCTGTTCGCCAGCGTATCTTCATTGGTGAACTCGCGCTATGGCCTGCACGGCGCGCTGAATACCGCCACATTCTCTTACGCTGTCCTGCTGCTGGTTCTGGTGGTCGCCATTGTTTGTAACCGGGCGGAACGCCTGCATTCCCCCGCACAGGCGGCGGTTTGACAACAAAAAAGGAGGGCGGCATGATGGGCTTCCCTCCTCTTTTTCCCAAACAAAACATGACCGATGCCCTGACGAATAATCGTATTAATATCCGCGCGCTGCGCTATTTTCAGGTGCTGGCCGAAGAGCTGCATTTCGGACGTGCGGCGGCCCGGCTGAACATTTCTCAGCCGCCGTTGAGCATACAAATTAAAGAGCTGGAAGAGACGCTGGAAACCAAACTTTTTGAGCGAACCAGCCGTCGCGTGACCTTAACTCGCGCAGGCCAGGTTTTAAAAACCGAGGTGGACCGCATCCTCAATGCCACAGAGCATTCACTCAACTATGTTCGGCAAATTGGTCGTAGCGCAAATCAACACATCAGTATTGGCATTATCGGCAGCGCACTGTGGGGGACGTTACTGACGCGGCTCAAAAGTTTTAAGGCGCGCTATCCTGATGTGGAGTGGAGCCTGCATGAGCTGTCGCAGCATAAGCAAATTGCCGCCCTGCGAGCCCGTACGATTGATATCGCGATTAACCGTAACGTACTGCCCTATGCCGAAGACCATATTCGTAATCAGCTCATCGCGCATGAATCGGTCGCGCTGGCCGTGCCGGAAAACGATCCGCTGTGCCAGTTCGGTAAAGTGCCCTTAACCGCCCTCTCCGGCAGGCCGCTTATCTCACTCGCCTTTCATCAAAGTGACTTTGCCCGCCAGCTCCAGGACCACTGCGTGGAAGCCGGCTTTTATCCGCTGATCGCCCATCAGGTGAATGAGCCGCAAACGGCGTTAGCGCTGGTCAGCGCGGGAATGGGATTATCGCTGCTCCCGGAAACCTGCGGGCTGATCCACTGGCCGGGGGTACGTTTTCTGGCGCTGGAAGAGGCCGTTCCGGCCGATCTTTATGCGTTGTGGTATGACGAACCGCTGTCAGATCTTCTCACGGAGTTTATTGCAGGACTTCAGGGGCGTTAGTGCTGGAGGGAAAGCCCCTCTCCCCGATGGAGAGAGGGGAAAAACTTACTTACGGCGCCAGGTGGTGCCCTGCGGGCCATCTTCCAGCACGATACCCATCTCGTTGAGACGGTCACGCGCGGCGTCGGCTGCGGCCCAATCTTTGGCTTTACGCGCATCCAGGCGTTGCTGGATCAAAGCTTCAATTTCCGCCACTTCACCGTCGTCAGCCTGAGCACCGCTTTGCAGGAACGCTTCGGCATCCTGCTCCAGCAGTCCCAGCACGGCGGCGAGCGTACGCAGACAGGTCGCTGCGGAGTTTGCTTCTTCGCTATTACCCGCCTGTTTGGCGTTATTCACTTCTTTGGCTAAATCAAATAGCACCGCGTAGGCCACCGGCGTGTTGAAATCGTCATCCATCGCTTCTTTAAAGCGCTCGACGTACTGCGCGCTACGCGCAAATTCAACGTCTGAGTGTGCCGTGCCGCGCAGTGCAGTATACAGACGCTCCAGCGCGGAACGGGCCTGTTTCAGGTTGTCTTCGCTGTAGTTCAGCTGGCTGCGGTAGTGGCCGGACATCAGGAAGTAACGCACGGTTTCAGCGTCGTAATATTTCAGCACGTCGCGCACGGTAAAGAAGTTACCCAGCGATTTTGACATCTTCTCGCGGTCAACCATCACCATTCCGGAGTGCATCCAGTAATTAACGTATTCGCCATCGTGCGCACAGGTGGACTGGGCGATTTCGTTTTCATGGTGCGGGAACATCAGATCAGATCCGCCGCCGTGAATATCAAAATGGTTGCCCAACTGTTTGCAGTTCATCGCCGAACATTCGATGTGCCAGCCCGGACGGCCTGCGCCCCACGGGGACGGCCAGCTTGGTTCGCCCTCTTTCGACATTTTCCACAGCACGAAGTCCATTGGGTTACGTTTAACGTCAACCACATCAACGCGGGCCCCGGCCTGCAGCTGGTCCAGATCCTGGCGCGACAGCTTGCCGTAATCCGCATCGGTTGGGACATCGAACATCACGTCGCCGTTGTCTGCGACATAGGCGTGGCCTTTGGCAATCAGCCGCTCGGTGATTTCGATGATTTCAGCGATGTGGTGGGTTGCACGCGGCTCGCTGTCCGGACGCAGAATATTCAGCGCGTCGAAATCTTTGTGCATCTCAACGATCATGCGGTCAACCAGGGCGACAAAACTTTCGCCGTTTTCGTTAGCGCGTTTGATGATTTTGTCGTCGATATCGGTGATATTGCGCACGTACTTCAGCTTATAGCCGAGAAAACGCAGGTAGCGTGCCACCACGTCAAAAGAGACAAAAGTACGGCCATGGCCAATATGACAGAGATCGTAAACGGTGATACCACACACGTACATGCCGACTTCACCGGCGTGAATAGGCTTAAATTCCTCTTTTTGGCGCGTCATTGTGTTGAAGATTTTTAGCATCGAGAATTCCATGTTTACGTGTGTGAACCGGGCTTTCGCCTGAAACGGCATATTCTACCCGTAATTCAACCCGGAAGCAGCACACAATGCAAGGTGATCGATGTCGTCGGTTATGCTATAACAGGCACCTATATGCCGCTAAACTGCGGGCTAAAGCACCACTCTAATACGGAACAGGATGCAGAAATGGTTACTTTCCACACTAATCACGGCGATATCGTCATCAAAACGTTCGACGACAAAGCGCCGGAAACAGTTAAAAACTTCCTGGACTACTGCCGCGAAGGTTTCTACAACAACACGATTTTCCACCGTGTTATCAATGGCTTTATGATTCAGGGCGGCGGCTTCGAGCCGGGCATGAACCAGAAAGCCACCAAAGAAGCGATCAAAAACGAAGCTAACAACGGTCTGAAAAACACCCGTGGTACGCTGGCGATGGCCCGTACTCAGGCTCCGCACTCTGCGACCGCCCAGTTCTTCATCAACGTGGCAGACAACGACTTCCTGAACTTCTCCGGCGAAAGCCTGCAGGGTTGGGGCTACTGTGTCTTCGCTGAAGTCGCAGAAGGCATGGACGTTGTTGATAAAATCAAAGCGGTCTCTACCGGTCGTAGCGGCATGCATCAGGACGTTCCTAAAGAAGACGTTATCATCGAAAGCGTGACCGTCAGCGAGTAATTGGTGGCGACACTCTTTATTGCAGATTTGCATCTGCAAACAGAAGAACCGGCGATCACCGCCGGTTTTCTGCGTTTTTTAGCCGGTGAAGCACGCAGCGCCGATGCGCTGTACA
Source organism: Kluyvera intermedia (assembly GCF_021440345.1). Classification (GTDB taxonomy): domain Bacteria; phylum Pseudomonadota; class Gammaproteobacteria; order Enterobacterales; family Enterobacteriaceae; genus Kluyvera; species Kluyvera intermedia_A. The sequence goes on along the minus strand of NZ_JAKCNS010000006.1, from coordinate 67,532 downwards.
TTCTGGGCGACCTGTTTGAAGCCTGGATTGGCGACGACGATCCCAACCCGCTACACCGGGAAATCGCGACGGCAATCAAATCATTAGTCGATTCCGGCGTTCCCTGCTATTTCATTCACGGCAACCGTGATTTTCTGATCGGCAAGCGTTTCGCTCGCGAGAGCGGCATGCAGCTGCTCCCTGAAGAAAAAGTCCTGAATCTCTACGGCCGTGACGTGCTGATTATGCACGGTGACACCCTGTGCACCGACGATCCCGGCTATCTGGCGTTTCGCGCCAAAGTCCACACCCCGTGGATCCAAACCCTGTTCCTTGCCCTGCCGCTGTTTATCCGTCGCCGCATCGCGCAGAAAATGCGTAACGACAGCAAAGCGGCTAACAGCAGCAAGTCGATGGAGATTATGGATGTGAACCCACAGGCGGTTGCGGCGGTGATGGAAAAACATCACGTGCAGTGGCTGATTCACGGGCATACTCATCGTCCGGATATCCATACGCTCAACGCCAACGGCGAAACGGCGCATCGCGTGGTACTCGGCGCCTGGCATAGCCACGGCTCGATGGTCAAAGTCAGCCCGGACGACGTCGAACTTATCCCCTTCCCGTTTTAATTTTTCCACCTGATTCCGCCTAACGAAGGCTACGCAACCGTTTTCCTTGCCCATTTTCCGTGTTATTCTCTGTGGCCTCTAACGTCGTGTGCAGCACACCCACAGGAGTTTTAAGACGTATGTCTTCCCGCAATAATCCGGTACGTATCGCCATCGTGATGGGGTCCAAAAGTGACTGGGCAACCATGCAGTTCACCGCAGAAATCCTCGATATTCTGAATGTTCCTCACCACGTTGAAGTGGTTTCCGCCCACCGCACCCCCGATAAACTGTTCAGCTTCGCTGAAGAAGCCGAAAGCAACGGTTATCAGGTGATTATTGCCGGTGCCGGTGGCGCTGCGCATTTACCCGGTATGATTGCGGCTAAAACCCTGGTTCCGGTGCTGGGTGTTCCGGTACAGAGCGCGGCGTTAAGCGGCGTTGATAGCCTCTACTCTATTGTGCAAATGCCGCGCGGGATCCCGGTTGGCACGCTGGCGATTGGCAAAGCAGGCGCCGCCAATGCCGCCCTGCTCGCCGCACAGATCCTTGCCCAGCACGACGAAGCGCTGCATCAACGTTTGCAGGACTGGCGTAAAGCGCAAACCGACGAAGTGCTGGATAATCCCGATCCGCGAGGTGCGGCATGAAACAGGTTTGCGTACTCGGCAACGGTCAGCTAGGCCGGATGTTACGCCAGGCCGGTGAGCCACTGGGCATTGCCGTCTGGCCCGTGGGTTTAGAAGCCGACCCGGCCGCCGTGCCGTTTCAGCAAAGCGTCATTACCGCTGAGATTGAGCGCTGGCCAGAAACCGCGTTAACCCGCGAACTGGCGGAACATAAAGCATTTGTTAACCGCGACGTGTTCCCGATTATTGCCGACCGTCTGACGCAAAAGCAGCTTTTCGATAAGCTCGGTCTTGCTACCGCGCCGTGGCAGCTGCTGGCGAACGCCGGTGAATGGCCAGCGGTCTTTGACCGTCTGGGCGAGCTGGCGATCGTGAAACGCCGCACCGGCGGCTACGATGGCCGCGGCCAGTGGCGTCTGCGCGCTAACGAAACCGCTCAGCTGCCGGACGATTGCTACGGCGAGTGCATCGTTGAGCAAGGCATTAACTTCTCTGGCGAAGTGTCACTGGTCGGCGCGCGTGCGCACGACGGTAGCACCGTGTTCTATCCCCTGACCCACAACCTGCATCAGGACGGCATTCTGCGCATGAGCGTCGCCTTCCCGCAGGCAGATGCTCAGCAGCAGGCGCAGGCAGAAACAATGCTTTCCGCCATTATGCAAGAGCTGAACTATGTGGGCGTGATGGCGATGGAGTGCTTCGTAACGCCTGCCGGTCTGCTGATAAACGAGCTGGCCCCGCGCGTGCACAACAGCGGCCACTGGACGCAGAACGGTGCTTCCATCAGCCAGTTCGAACTGCATTTGCGGGCGATTACCGATCTGCCGCTGCCACCGCCGGTGGTCAACAGCCCGTCGGTGATGGTCAACCTGATTGGTACCGATCTGAACTATGACTGGCTGAAGCTGCCGCTGGTGCACCTGCACTGGTACGACAAAGACGTTCGCGAGGGCCGTAAAGTGGGTCACCTGAATCTCAATGACAGCGATACCGGCCGTCTCGCCGCCACGCTGGAAGCGCTGGTTCCCCTGCTGCCGGTCGAGTACGCCAGCGGCATCGCCTGGGCGCAAACCCGGCTGAAATAGGCCTTTAGTGCCGGGGAAAGCAACTTACGCTTCCCCGGCCCCCTCCTTGAAGCGTAAAATCCCGCCGTAACCGCAATACCCCCACTTTGTTCACAGAAGGATTTCCCCATGAATAATGGGACGGATTACTGCGCCATTCTGCGCGCGGAAACGCCCATCATTGACGTTCGCGCACCGGTTGAGTTCGCTCAGGGCGCAATGCCCGCCGCCGTTAACCTGCCGTTGATGACCGACGAAGAGCGCGCCGCCGTCGGCACCTGCTATAAACGCGAAGGTGCAGACGCCGCGCTGGCGCTGGGGCATAAGCTGGTTGCCGGTGAAACGCGCCAGCAGCGCATTGCGGCCTGGCTGGACGCCTGCCGTGACGCCCCGAACGGCTACCTGTGCTGCGCCCGCGGCGGGCAGCGTTCGCATATTACGCAAAGCTGGATAAAAGAGTACGGCATCGATTATCCGCTCATCACCGGCGGTTATAAGGCCCTGCGCCAGGCGGCGATTAAGGCCACCGAGGAGCTGGTCCGCCATCCGATAATCCTTATCGGCGGCTGTACCGGCAATGGTAAAACGCCGCTGGTTCGCCAGCAGCCGCAGGGAATCGACCTTGAAGGGCTGGCGCATCATCGCGGCTCCTCGTTTGGCCGCACGCTCAACGCCCAGTTCTCGCAGGCCACCTTTGAGAACCATCTGGCAACGGCGCTGCTGCAAGGCGCGCATGAGCAGGAGCGCGTGCGTTGGGTGCTGGAAGATGAGGGCCGGATGATTGGCGCGAACCACCTACCGGAATGCCTGCGCGACCGTATGGCGCAGTCGCCTATCGCGGTGGTGGAAGATCCGTTTGAGCTGCGCATCGAGCGCCTGCGGGAAGAGTATTTCACCCGCATGCACCACGATTTTTTCGCCGCCTACGGTGAGGAACAGGTCTGGCAAGAGTACAGCGCCTATCTGCATCACGGCCTGTTCGCCATCCGCCGCCGTCTGGGGCTGCAGCGTTTTGCCGAACTGACCGCCACCCTCGACGAATCTCTGGCCGAGCAGCGGCGCAGCGGCTCCACCGAAGCGCATTTCGCCTGGCTGGTACCGCTGCTTAACGAGTATTACGACCCGATGTACCGCTATCAGCTGGAGAAGAAAGCCGACAAAATTGTCTTCCGGGGGACATCAGAAGACGTCGTGAGTTGGCTCTCTTCGCACCCTTAAGCTTTAAATAGCCAGCAGGCCGCAAAGTGGCGCGGAGCGATTTCGCGCATCGGCGGCTCCTGCTGCTGGCACTGCGGCATGACGTGCGGGCAGCGGCTGCAAAAACGGCAGCCGCGCAGTTCCGCCGTAGGGCTGGGGATTTCGCCTTTTAACCCGCCGTCGTCCAGTTGCTGAATACGCGGATCGGCCACCGGCACTGAGGCCAGCAGCGCCTGCGTATACGGATGCGCCGGACGCTGGTACAGCTCGCCTGCCGGCGCCACCTCCACCAGCTTACCGAGATACATCACCCCAATGCGGCTGGAGATATGCCGCACCATCGACAGGTCATGGGCGATAAACAGATAGGTCAGCCCCAGCTCCTGCTGCAGGTCCTGCAAAATGTTTACTACCTGCGCCTGCACCGACACATCCAGCGCCGACAGTGGCTCATCGCACAGCACAAACTCCGGGCGCACCGACAGCGCACGGGCAATGCTGATGCGTTGGCGCTGTCCGCCGCTGAACTCATGCGGGAAACGGGTCAGATGCTCGGGCTTAAGCCCCACTTTGTAGAGCATTTCCTCGGCGCGCTCGCGCTGGGTATGCGCGTCATAGCCGTGAATTTTCATCGGCTCCGCCACCAGCTGCTGTACCGTCATACCGGGGTTAAGCGACGACCACGGGTCCTGGAAAATAGCCTGCATCCGGCGGCGTAACGGCTTGAGCGTTTTCTCCGATGCCTGCGCAATATCCTGCCCGGCGAATTCGATGTCACCCGAGGTGATATCAAACAGCCGCAGAATCGACCGCCCGACCGTTGATTTACCGCAGCCGGACTCCCCCACCAGGCCGAAGGTTTCGCCCGGCTGAATATCAAAGCTGACGCCATCAACGGCTTTTACCACCCGTTTTTGGCTGAAGATGCCGCCATTAAGGGCATAATGTTTCCGCACCTCGCGCAGACGAATTAACGGTGCCTCGCTCATGCCGATACCTCCTGTTCTGCCGATAACCAACACGCGACCCGATGGCCTGCACCACATTGACGAAACGCAGGCTGCGCCGCGCACTGCGGCATACGCTGCGAGCAGCGTTCAGCAAACGGGCAGCCCGGCGGCGGGTTCAGTAACCCCGGCGGGGAGCCTTCAATCGGCGACAGCCGGTGCTCTGGGTCATCGGCGCGGGGTAACGAGGCCAGCAGCCCCTGGGTATACGGGTGCGCTGGGCGCAGGAAAATGTCTTCGGCGCTGCCCTCTTCCATCACCAGCCCGCCGTACATCACCACCACGCGGCTGCACATCTGCGCCACCACGCCAAGGTCGTGGGTAATCAGCAAAATTGCCGCCTGGGTTTGCTGCTGCAGCGATTTCAACAGCCGCAGAATTTGCGCCTGAATGGTGACGTCCAGCGCGGTGGTCGGCTCGTCGGCAATCAGCAGCTGCGGGTCACAGGAGAGCGCGATGGCAATCATCACCCGCTGGCGCATCCCGCCGCTGAATTCATGCGGATATTGCTTAAAGCGCCGCGGCGCATCGGCAATACCCACGCTTTCCAGCATCGCCAGCGCCTTTTCGTTGGCGGCTTTGCGGCTTAGTCCTTTATTGCGCATCAGGATTTCCGTCATCTGCCGGCCAATCGTCAACACCGGATTCAGCGCGGTCATCGGATCCTGGAAAATCATCGCGATGTCGTTACCACGGATTTGTCGCATCTGCTGCGGCGTTTTCTGCGCCAAATCGTCACCGCGAAAACGCACGCTACCGCCGGTGATTTTGCCGTTATTGCCCAGCAGTTGAAGAATCGATTTACAGGTTACGCTTTTGCCGCACCCGGATTCTCCGACGATGCCGACCAGTTCTCCGGCGTTAAGCGCAAAACTGACGCCACGCACCGCGTGAACTTCCCCATCGCGGGTGAAAAACGAGGTTTTCAGGTTATCAAGCTCAAGTAAGTCAGGCATCGCGGTTGGCCCCCGGTTCGAAGGCGGTGCGGAACACGTCGCCAAGTACGTTAAAGCTAAAAACGGTCAGCAGAATCAAAATGCCCGGGAACATGGCAAGCCAGGAGGCCTCGCCGATATACGACTGGGCGTTATTGAGCATACTGCCCCACGATGCGGCGGGCTGCTGGACGCCAAGGCCGAGGAAGCTCAGCGTCGACTCCATGAGAATTGCCGAAGCAATATTGAGCGTCGCGGCTACGATAATCGTCGGCATTACGCCGGGAATAATATGCCGGACAATAATGCGCAGCGGGTTTTCCCCGGAGGCGCGGGCGTAGAGAACGTACTCGCGTTCCTTGATAGACAGGGTTTCCGCGCGCACCAGCCGCGACATGTTCATCCACGTCAACAGGCTGATAATCATAATGATGTTGTCCACACCGGGCTTCAGATAGGCGTTCAGCACCAGCAGCAGGAAGAAAGCCGGGATCGCCATCAGAATATCCACCGCGCGCATCATCAGGTTATCCAGCCAGCCGCCAAAATAGCCGCTAATGGTGCCGACGACCGTGCCAATCAGCGTGGAAAACAACATCGCCAGAAAGCCAACCATCAGCGAGATGCGGCCACCGGAAAGCGCGCGGGTGAAATAGTCGCGACCATATTCATCGGTGCCAAACCAGTGTGCGCCATCGGGCGGCAGCATGCGGGCGGCCAGCGACATTTGATCCGGATCGTAAGGACTGAAGCCCGCGGCAAACGCCGCGACCACAAAGATAAACAAAACCAGCAGGGAAAACTGCGCCGGACGATTGCGGCGGAGCTGGTGGCGAACGTTTTGCCAGCGTCGATTCATCGTCGGTTACCTCATTGTACGAATGCGGGGATCGGCAAAGCGATACAGCAGATCGGCCAGCAGATTGCCGACGATCAGCATCAGCGATGACAGCAGGATAATCGCCATGATCAGCGGATAGTCCAGCGAAGTGATCGCCTGGATCCCCAAAAGTCCCATCCCCGGCCAGGAGAAGACGCTTTCGGTCACGTACGCGCCGACCACCAGCTCACCAAACGACAGGCCGAACAGGGTAATCACCGGCAGCAGGACGTTTTTCAACACGTGGCGGAACAAAATCGTGCGATAGGTCGCGCCATAGGCCAGCTGCGTCTGCACATAGTCAGCCGACAGCTGGGTAATGGTGTTAGAACGCACGTAGCGCACGTAGGTTGAGAGGTTATAAAACGTCAGCGCGATACACGGCAGCACACCGTGGCGCATAACATCAAGCCAACTATCTTCAACGCCAATGGTGCGCATCCCCATGCTGGGAAACCAGTTGAGCTGCACGGCGAAAACGGTAATTAGCAAAATACCGAACCAGAAGATCGGCACTGAAATACCGATATAGGCGAACAGATTCAGCACGTAGTCCAGCCAACGATGCTTAAACGCACCGGCCAGCAGGCCTAGCGGTATCGCCAGCACAATCGCCAGCAGCAATGAAGCGCCCATCAGACCGAGGGTGGCGGGAATGCGTTCGAGGATCATCTCCAACACCGGGCGGTGGTAAATCAGCGAATAGCCCAGATCGCCGTGCAGAATATTTTTCAGCCACAGCAGATACTGAGTCACCAGCGGTTTATCCAGCCCAAGGCTATGGCGAATACGCTCAATATCTTCCGGCGACATACGCGGCGTGATGTACGCCTGGATGGGGTCTCCGGGGGCGAGTTTGACCAGCAAAAACGCCACCAGCGAGATAAAGAAAAGCATCGGCAGCAGCTGCAGCAGCCGACGTGTCAGCATTGTGTTCACGACATTCCCTTAACGCCTTTTCCCCTCTCCCTTCCAGGGAGTGGGCCGGGGTGAGGCTCTCCAGCGACTCAGTGCCAGAATCCCCTCACCCTAACCCTCTCCCCAAAGGGGAGAGGGAACAAAGCGTACATCATTTTTATTTTTGATAGATCTTCGATAAATCCTGGAACATATAGACCGGTTTCGGCTCGGCTTCTTTGGTGCCGCCGAAGCGTTTATCAACCGCCACCACCGCGTTGGTGTAGGCAATTGGGTAGTAGGTCATGTCGGTGGCAACAACCTGCTGGATTTGCTTATAGATTTCACCGCGTTTAACGCTGTCCGTTTCGACCGAGCCTTTATCCCACAGCGCATCGAACTGCGGATTTTTGTAGTGCGCATAGTTGTAGGCTTCGTTGCTCATAAACAGCGATTTATAGCCGTCCGGCTCAGCGCCCATGATGTACCCGCCGAGGCTCAGCTCATACGAGGTGTTGTTCATATCCAGGCTTCGTTGCGACATGGCGTTGGCATCCAGCGGCATCAGCTCGACGTTGAGCCCCAGCGCTTTCAGCTGCTGCTGGATATACAGCCCCATGCTTTCCTGCGTTTTATTGGTGTTGATATAGGCCAGACGCAGCTTCAGATCGCTCGGTGCGCCGGAGGCTTTCAGCAGATCTTTGGCTTTTTGCAGATCGTAGGCGTACTGATCGACATCGTCAGAATGGTACAGCGTATCCGGCGTCAGGAAGGAGGTTGCCGGCTTCGCGTAGTCCGTTGAGGTAAAGGCAGTGGTCACCAGATCGTTTTTATTAATCGCATAGGCAATCGCCTGGCGCAGTTCTTTGCTTTTCAGCGCCGGTACGTTCTGGTTAAAGGTCATGTACGCCAGACGCCCTTCCGGGTAGACCACAAAGTTGAATTTATCGGTCTTAGTCAGACGGGAAACGTCCTGTGGGTCGACCATCTTGAGGTTGATTTCGCCGTTTTGCAGCGCCAGGTTTGCCGAGTTGCTGTCTTTGGCAAAACGATAGGTCACGGAATCCAGCTTGGCTTTGCCGTTCCAGTAATCATCGAAACGCGTCAGGGCATAGTACTGGCCCGCGCGATACTCTTTAAATTTGAACGGGCCGGAGCCCACCGGCACATCGTTTTTGCTGCTTTTTTCCAGATCGCCTTCATTGGCAAACACATGCTGCGGGATCGGGTAGATCTGTACCAGCGTGCCGACAAACGCCGCGCTCACCTGCGGCAGAGTAAATTTCACGGTGAGGTCATCAACTTTACTCACCTGCACCGGTTTGCCGCCAAACATAAACATGCTGCGGAAGAAACTGTGCTGTTTTTCGTCCAGTAGTTTATCGAAGGTGAAGACTACGTCAGCGGCGGTGATCGGCTGGCCGTCCTGCCATTTCAGATTCGGTTTGAGCTTGAGGATATAGCTCAGGTTATCGGCGGATGGCTCAAGACTTTCCGCCAGGCCCCACTCAATTTTTCCGTCGTTATAGCTATACAGCGGTGCGTACAGCGCCTGCATGATGGTCAGCGTGGTGCGGTCGCTGGCGTAAATCGGATTCACCGCCAGCGGGTCGCCGGAGGTAATACCAATAATCAGCGAACCACCGTCTTTTGCCGCACTGCTGCTGGCTGCCGGGGTATTCGCGGTGTCTTTATTTTTTGCGTCGTCACACCCGGTGAGTCCCAACGCCAGTGAAATAAATGCCGCGGGGATGAATAATTTACGCATACGTCATTAACTCCTTACCCTTTAAAATTATTATTCCTGCAAAGAAATAAACCGACGGACCGGTGACCCACATTTCTTTCAACAGCGTGGCGCGAGTTGAATACCCGGTTTTATAGTTAACTCGGTATATAAGCGCCTTAACAATAGGCACGCAATTGAATCCCCTTCACCTTGTTAACCGCTTCACAATTCCATACAGAATAGAAAAGTCAGAATTTACAGACAGATAAAGCTCTGCTGTCGACAACATGAAATGAAAAACAGGGGTAGTTGAGGAGCGAAATTATAACCAGCTGATGTGTAACAAAAAAGCGGGAATGGCGGCAGAAGCTAGACGTTTTTTAGCTAAGGAAAGTTGAAAATAAACTATGCAAAGGGCGGCCAACGCCGCCCTTTCATTCACAAAACCCGTCACACCGCCAATGCTGAAGCCGCGAGAAGGGTTATGTGCTTACGATTAGAAATCGTAACGCAGACGCACCAGGTTCATATCACCCAGGTCATCGGTGCTGGAGGTAAACACGTGTTCGTAATCAACACGGAAACCATAATCCAGCTGGAAGCTGATACCCACGCCGTTATCGATGCGCTGGTAGTTGCGACCATTCACGTATTCAATACGGTCACCCATGAAGTATGGCTGAACGGATTTAAGCGCGTACTGGCCAACCGGGATTTTGTAACCCGCGAAGTATTCCACACCCCATGCATCACCGGCGAAGTAATCGTGAACGGACGATTTCTTGGTGGTCATGAAGTTCTGATACCAGCCGCCGCCAACGGAGAAGGTCCAGTTGTCAGGCGTCCAGCTCAGTGCGGTACCAACGATGTTCTGATCGTAGGTTTTGCCGTCGCTGTTGTTGATGTTGCTCATGTCCGCACGGGTATAGTTCCATGCAGTACCCCAGGAGAGATCGTCAGTGATGTGGTAATCGACACCCAGTGAACCGCCGCCTTTACGTTTGTACATCAGGCCGTTGTTCAGGTTCAGATCATCGCTGAACAGGTAAGAAGCGTAGAGATCAACATCGCCTACGGTTTTCTTATACTTCAGAGATTTACGGGTACGATAAGAACCATCGTAGTCACCGTTGATACCGTTACCTGATGCCTGACCAATCATGTCATAGTCCCAGATATCGGTTTTCGCACCGACCACATCGTAGTAGATGCTGTTTTGTTGACCGAAGGTCAGCGTACCCCAGGTATCGCTCTTCAGGCCGGTGTAAAGCATACGACGGGTGGTGTCGTTTGCGCCTTCGGCGTAGTGGTTATCCCAGTCGAAGACCGCAGGAATATTCACACCCAGTTCGTAGTAGCTGACCCAGCTAATATCGTCGAACAGGTAGTAATCTGCTGCGAAACGGAAACGAGTGCCGCCATCAAAGCCATTACGTTTGTAAGAGCCTTTGTCGCCGTCACCGGTCATCATGTTGAACTGTGGACGGATACTCCCGCCGACGGTGAAGTTCAGACGGCTCAGCGGATTACCAGCCTGAGGATCCTGCTTAAGCAGGGTAATTTCAGCCTGGGATGCGAAAGACGTCAATGCCACTGCAGCACCGATCGATAACGCCAGTGCTTTCATTTTTATAGTCATTATTGTTCCTTGATAGATTTCGAGCCAACTATCTGGCTAACAAATATTATCGTTTATTAATAAATTGCACCTCGCTGATTTTTAATGAAACGTGCGCTTTAGGTTTCCAGATTTACCGAATGGTGCCGTAAAAAAGACAAATTGATGAAAGGATGGGCAATTTTATGCCGTTCGGGCGAACGCGCGTGGAGAGTTTGTCGGCCAGATGAGCGGTTTCCCCTGCGGTCATCCTGTGAAGACGGATGGAGAGAGACGCTTATCCGGCCCGGATAAGCGTCATAACAGGACAAACCTGAGTTAGCTGGCGAACTGGCGGAACAGCGCCCGCCCTTTCAGCAACCGCAGCCCCAGCCCGCCGCCGCACAGCGACAGCAATAGCGCCCCGCACACCGGCAGCGCTACCCACAACCGCCAGTCCGGCGTCCACGGGAAATCAAACACCTTGCTTTGCAGCAGAGCCAGCGCGGTTTCCGCCCCGATGGCTGCCACCAGACCGGAAATCGCGCCGAGTAGCGCAAACTCAGCCCACAGCGTGGCACGCAGCAGCGATTTGCCAGCACTCAGCGTACGATAGACCACCAGCTCCTGATGACGCTGGCGCATCTTCACCTGAACCTGCGCCAACAGCAGCAGCACGCCGCACGCGGTCACCAGCACCACCATCACTTCCAGCGCCCGGCTGACCTGCGCCAGTACCTGGCCGACCTGCTTCAGAATGGCACCGATATCCAACAGGCTCACCGTCGGGAACTCGCGGTTAAGCTGGGTCAACAGTGACGTATCGCGATCCCAGCGGAAGCTGGTCAGCCAGCTTTGCGGCTGGCCGTCCAGCGCGCCGTCAGGGAAGATAAAGAAGAAGTTTGGCCGCAGGCTCTCCCAGTCCACTTTCCGAATGCTGCTGACCTTAGCGGTAAAGTCCTGAGTATCGCCGGTAAAGGTCACGCTATCGCCGAGGCCAATATTCAGCCGCTGCGCCAGCCCCTCTTCAATCGACACCTCCCCGGCCTTCGGCGGCCACACGCCCGCCACCAGCGGGTTATGTTCCGGCCGCTGGTTTTGCCAGGTTAAGTTCAGCTCGCGGTTCAGCGACTCATCTTTATTGCCTTCCGTGCTGTGGCCATCAATCTGCGTCAGTCGGGCGCGCACAATTGGGTAGAACGCCGCAGGGATCACCTGATGTTCGGCGAGGAAGGTTTTCACCTCACTCACCTGCTCCGGGGCAATGTTAATCAGGAAGTAGTTCGGACTTTCCGGCGGCAGCTGCTGCTGCCAGCGGTCCAGCAGATCGCCACGCAGCACCAGCAGCAGGGCCAGCAGCATAAACGACAGCGAGAAAGCCGCCAGTTGGCTCAACGTTGACCACGGCTGGCGCAGCAGGCGGTTGACCGCCAGCCGCAGCGGCAGCGCGCGCAGCGTCAGGCGTTTCAGCACTTTCAGCAGCAGCCAGCCCACCAGCCCACACAGCGCCGCCAGCACCACGGCCCCGGCCAGAACCGACCACAGCAGCGGGCTAGCGCCCATCAACCACGCCAGCAGCGCCACGGTAATAAGGCAAACCACCGGCAGATACACTTTCAGCGGCCAGACGCTGGCCACCATATCCTGACGCAGTACGCGCAGCGGCTGGGTCGCCAGCAGTAAACGATAGGGGCGCAGTCCTACCAGCAGGGAAATCACCGTCATCGAGCCGACGGCCCAAAGCCACGGCCAGGCACTGGCGGCCGGTAACGCCGCTGGCAGCACCGGTTTTAACAGGGTTAGCAAAATAGATTCAAACACCAGCCCCATTGCGCCGCCCGCCAGCGCCGACAGCGCCAGCAGCAGCACCCATTGGCCGATAATCAGCTTGCGCAGCTGCGCCCGTCCAGCGCCCAGCGTTTTGAGGATAGCCACCAGATCGTAGCGGCTGCGGCAGTAATGGCCCATCGCCACGGCCACGGCGGCCACCGCCAGCAGCAGCGTTAACAGCGCCGACAGCAGTAAAAACTGCTGTGAACGCTGCAGCGATTTGCCTAACGCTCCGTCGTCCTGATTCGGACCAATCCAGCGGTGTTCCGGCTTAAGCTGCGGCAGCAGCCAGCTTTCGTAGCTCGCCAGCTGCGTTGGCGTGCCGGCAAATTTGTAGTTCCAGCTCACCCGGCTGCCGGGCTGTACCGCACCGGTTTTCGCGACGTCCGCCAGATTCATCATCAGCCGCGGGGCCATCTGGAAGGGATTAAAACCGCTGTCCGGCTCCTGCAACACTTCCCCAGCGATCCGCAGGGTGGCGTCACCGACGTCGATATTGTCGCCGGTCTTCAGATTGAGCAGCGCCATCAGACGCGGCGCCATCAGCACCGTACCGGCCTGCGGTTTGACGTTCGCCGGCAGCGTTTGCAGCTCGCCGTACAGCGGATAGCTATCATCCACCGCTTTTACGTCCGCCAGCTGCGGCGTGTCACCCGCCCAGGTCATGGTGGAAAAGTTAATCTGCTCACCGACCGTCAGCCCCAGAGAACGCGCTTTTTCCAGCCATGCGGGCAGCACTTCACGCGAACTGCGCAGCGCCCGGTCGCCGGCCATATAGTCGCGGCTTTGCTGGTTGAGCCCTTTATTCATGCGATCGCTGATGCTGCCCAGCGCCAGCACGCAGGCCACCGCCAGGCTGAGCGCCAGCCAGACAATCAACAGCGACGGCGAACGCCATTCGCGCCAGAACCAGCGTAGGATCATGCTTCCTCCCGCAGTTGCCCATCGACCAGGCGCAGGCGACGATCGCAGCGCGCCGCCAGCTGGGCATCATGAGTCACCAGAATCAGCGTGGTGCCGTGTTCACGGTTTAGGGAAAACAGCAGATCGGCAATTTTATCGCCGGTATGGCGGTCAAGGTTGCCGGTAGGTTCATCGGCAAACAGCAGATCGGGCCTGCCGTTAAAGGCGCGCGCCAGCGCCACGCGCTGCTGCTCACCGCCGGAAAGCTGCGCCGGAAGATGGTGCAGACGCTTGCCCAGCCCCAGTTGCTCAAGCAGTGCGTTTGCGCCCTGTCGGCTCTGCTTATCGCTTTCGCCGCGCAGCAGCGCAGGCAGCTCAACGTTTTCCAGCGCGTTCAGCGTCGGAATCAACATAAACGATTGAAAGACAAAACCGATATGCTGAGCGCGTAAACGTGCCCGCGCCTCTTCATCCATTTTGTCCAGCGGATGGCCCAGCAGCTTAACCTCGCCGCTACTGCCGTCATCCAGCCCGGCTAAGATAGCCAACAGCGTCGACTTACCGGAGCCAGACTCGCCAATTAAAGCAAGGGTTTGCGCCGGTTTGACAATCAGGTTAACTCCGGTAAGGATGGAAAGCTCATGCTCCCCCTGACCGACGGATTTCTTAAGATGATGAACTTCAAGTACGTTTTCCGCTGGCATTTGCCTGTCCTGTTTTTGATTCTGTTAAGCTTTCGCGCCGCGGCGGCGGACACGCTGTTAGTTCTGGGTGACAGCCTGAGCGCGGGCTATCGCATGGCGGGCAATACCGCCTGGCCTGCCCTGTTAAACGATAAATGGCAGCCAAAAACCACGGTCGTCAACGCCAGCATCAGCGGCGACACCGCGCAGCAGGGGCTGGCTCGCCTGCCCGCGCTGCTCAAACAACATCAGCCGCGCTGGGTACTCGTGGAGCTTGGCGGTAACGATGGGCTGCGCGGTTTTCCGCCGCAGCAGATTGAACAAACTCTGCGCACCATTTTGCAGCAGCTCAAAGCAGCCAATGTCCAACCGTTATTAATGCAAATTCGTCTGCCCGCAAACTATGGACGCCGCTATAATGAGGCCTTTAGCGCCGTGTATCCGAAGCTTGCCAGCGAGTTCACCGTTCCACTGCTGCCCTTCTTTATGGAAGAGGTTTATCTCAAACCGCAGTGGATGCAGGATGATGGCATCCATCCCAACCGTGACGCCCAGCCGTTTATTGCCGACTGGATGGCGACACGTCTGGCTCCATTAGTTAATCACGACGCCGGAAAGTAAAGCGGTGTCTTCAGGTAAAGTTATGCAAAAATCGGTCTTAATTACAGGATGTTCCAGTGGGATTGGTCTTGAAAGCGCACTTGAACTAAAGCGTCAGGGGTTTCGCGTACTGGCCGCCTGCCGCAAACCCGAAGATGTCAAACGCATGGACGGCATGGGGCTGACGGGGATTCTCCTCGATCTCGATAGCCCGGAAAGCGTCGATAACGCCGCAGACCAGGTGATTACCCTGACTAATAATCGCCTGTTTGGTCTGTTTAATAACGCCGGATACGGCGTGTATGGGCCGCTGGAGAGCATTAGCCGCGCGCAAATGGTGCAGCAATTTTCCGCCAACTTTTTTGGCGTTCATCAGCTGACCATGCGCCTGCTGCCCGCGATGGTGCCGCACGGTGAAGGCCGTATTGTGATGACCTCATCAGTTATGGGGCTGATTTCTACCCCGGGCCGTGGCGCCTATGCCGCGAGTAAATATGCGCTGGAAGCGTGGTCCGACGCGCTGCGCATGGAGTTACGCCATAGCGGCGTCAAAGTCAGCCTGATTGAACCCGGCCCTATTCGCACCCGCTTTACCGACAACGTCAATCAGACCAGCGACACCGCCG
The DNA here is from genome assembly GCF_021440345.1 of Kluyvera intermedia. GTDB lineage: Bacteria > Pseudomonadota > Gammaproteobacteria > Enterobacterales > Enterobacteriaceae > Kluyvera > Kluyvera intermedia_A. The sequence goes on along the minus strand of NZ_JAKCNS010000006.1, from coordinate 52,365 downwards.
TGGAAAACCCAGGGATCGCTGCGCGATTTACGCTGGGCCCGGACGCCGTGGTGGAGAAAGTGCGCCACGCGTTTATCAGCGATAAACCCAAGCTGCGCTATCCAGTCACGCTGGTGACCCATGCGGTAGGCTGGTTAAAACGCCTGCTACCGGCTCGACTGATGGACAAAATTCTGCAGGGCTAAGTTGAAGCGCACGCTTTTGCCCCCATCTCGAATACAAACCGATTATAGGGAATGACTTATGTCCGTACAGAGTATCGTAAACATTACCGAAGCTAACCTGCACCAGACCCTGGAGCAATCCGCCTCCATTCCGGTGCTGTTCTATTTCTGGTCCGAGCGCAGCCAGCACTGTCTGGAACTGACGCCGGTGCTGGAAGGCCTGGCCGCGCAGTACAACGGTCAGTTTATTCTGGCGAAGGTTGACTGTGATGCCGAGCAGATGGTCGCTTCCCAATTTGGTCTGCGCGCCATTCCTACCGTTTATCTGTTCCAGAACGGTCAGCCGGTAGACGGTTTCCAGGGCCCACAGCCGGAAGAAGCCATCCGCGCGCTGCTGGATAAAGTGCTTCCGCGTGAAGAAGAGCTGAAAGCGCAGCAGGCGCTGGCGCTGATTCAGGAAGGCAACCACGCCGACGCCCTGCCGCTGCTGAAAGACGCATGGCAGCTTTCCGGCCAGGATAGCCAGATTGGCCTGCTGCTGGCGGAAACGCAGATTGCGCTTAACCGTTCCGAAGACGCCGAAGCGGTGCTGAAAACCATTCCATTGCAGGATCAGGATACCCATTATCAGGGGCTTCTGGCACAAATTGAGCTACTGAAAAAAGCGGCCGATACCCCGGAGATTCAGCAGTTGCAGCAGCAGGTTGAGCAGAACCCGGACGATGCCGAGCTGGCCTCTAAGCTGGCGCTGCAGTTGCATCAGGTAGGGCGTAATGAAGAAGCGCTGGAGCTGCTGTTCAGCCACCTGCGTAAAGATTTAGGCGCGGCGGATGGCCAGGCGCGCAAAATGCTGCAGGAAATTCTGGCGGCACTGGGAACCGGCGATGCGCTGGCCTCCAAGTACCGTCGTCAGCTGTACTCACTGCTGTACTGATTTCCGTTTCTGTTCATCGCCCGGAGCGCAGCGCGCTGGCTCCGGGCGAAATCCCTCACGCACTCTTCTTCAACTGCGTCACCACCAGCTGGTGGCGGGAATTGTAAAACTTCCGGTAGGTCAGGTAGCAGGCGATAATCGTCGACAGGCTCGCGGTAGAAAGCAGCATAAACGTCACCATAATCTGGTATTTAATCGCTTTTACCGGGTCGATACCGGCAAAAATCAGCCCTGACATCATCCCTGGCAGGCTCACCAGACCCACAGTTTTCGCTGAGTCCACCGTTGGGATAAGCGACGCGCGGATGCTTTCGCGAATCAGCCGTGCCGAGGCCATTTTCGGCGTCGCGCCCAGGCTTAACTTTTCCTGAATTTGCTGCTGCTCGGCGCTGAAGCGCTGCCCCAGATTGTTGTAGCACAACCCCACCGCAATCATCGCGTTACCGGCAATCATCCCGGAGATCGGGATCACCTGCATCGGCACAAAGGCGATTGACCCGGAAAACACCAGTACCGCCAGCGTCAGCCCCGCGCCGGTGGTAATGGCGATAAACGAGGAGATAAATGCTTTATCAATGTATTTACTGCGCTTTTGCGCGTTATAGGCGGCGTTAAAGCAGATAAACAGCACCATACACAGCGTCAGTATCGCGTGGTTGACGTTGAAGATGTACTTCAGCACGTAGCCGACGATCACCAGCTGTACCACCGCCCGGCAGATGCTCCAGATAATGTCTTTTTCCAGCGCCAGTTTTTCCCGGTAGCTCACCAGTACCGCAACCAGCACCAGCACCATCGACAGCGCTAACGATTCGTTGGTAATAATATGATCATTCATGATGTGCCTCCCGCACGCTTTCGCGATGAGATGGCAGCGTTATCACCTCATCCGCATGGCTAATTTCATCTTTATCGTGCGTCACCCACAGCACCGCCACCTGCTTATCGCGAACGTACTGATGAATAATGTCATTCACGTTCTTTTTATTGCTCTCATCCAGCGCGCTGGTAATTTCATCCAGCAGCAGCACCTTCGGCAGAAATTGCAGATTGCGAATTAATGACACCCGCTGCTTTTCCCCACCCGAGAGTTCGTTTATCGATTTTGACAGCGTCTCTTCCGGCAAACCAAATTGAACCAACTGCGACAGAAAACGATCCGGCTCCGGCTGCTTACCGCGAATTTGCCAGGGAAATATCAGGTTGTCATACACCGTATCGCCAAACAGCGCCGGGGTTTGCGCGCAGTATGAAACCTGCTGACGATAGGCCTCGGGTGAAAGCGTGGTTATCTCTTTACCTTCAAAGAGCATCTCACCGCGGCTCGGCGAAAGCAGGGAAGCGATTATTTTTAATAAGGTGCTTTTCCCACATCCTGAAGGTCCGGTAATGAGTTTAAATTCTCCGGGGGCAATGCCGAGATTAACCGCGTTAAGAATCGTCTGCCCACCAATATCAAAGCCCACATTTTGCAGCTGTAAAATAGCGCTATTTTCCATTGTTGCCATTCCATATCCTGATTTTTTCTTTTGTCCCTACAGTGTAACGCCAATTAATTTCAGGGGGCGAATTTCAGCGCCATAGCCGATATACTTGATGAAGTTACGGACAGTTAAACAGGAGGTTTTATGCTGGTATTTATCCCTATTCTTATCTTCGTCGCGCTGGTGATTGTTGCCGCAGGCGTCAAAGTTGTACCGCAAGGCTATCAATGGACGGTTGAGCGCTTTGGCCGCTATACCAAAACGCTGCATCCCGGCTTAAGCCTGGTCGTGCCGTTCATGGACCGTATTGGCCGTAAGATCAACATGATGGAACAGGTTCTTGATATTCCTTCCCAGGAAGTTATCTCGAAAGACAACGCCAACGTTTCTATCGATGCCGTCTGTTTTATCCAGGTGATTGATGCGCCGAAAGCGGCGTATGAAGTCAGCAACCTTGAGCTGGCCATCATCAACCTGACGATGACCAACATCCGTACCGTGCTGGGTTCGATGGAGCTCGATGAAATGCTCTCCCAGCGCGATAACATCAACACCCGCCTACTGCATATCGTCGATGAAGCCACCAATCCGTGGGGCATCAAAATTACCCGTATTGAGATTCGCGACGTTCGCCCACCGGCGGAGCTGATTGATGCGATGAACGCTCAGATGAAGGCCGAACGAACCAAACGTGCCTACATTCTGGAGGCCGAAGGTATCCGCCAGGCGCAGATAGTCAAAGCCGAAGGTGAAAAACAGGCGCAGATCCTCACCGCTGAAGGTGAACGTCAGTCAGCGTTCCTGCAGGCGGAAGCGCGCGAACGTTCCGCGGAAGCAGAAGCCCGAGCCACCAAAATGGTTTCTGAGGCAATTGCCGCCGGTGATATTCAGGCGGTGAACTACTTCGTGGCGCAGAAATATACCGATGCGCTGCAGCAAATTGGTTCGTCCAGCAACAGCAAAGTGGTGATGATGCCGCTGGATGCCAGCAGCCTGATGGGCTCAATTGCCGGGATCGCCGAGCTGATTAAAGACAGCGCCAGCGAACGGAAATCATCATGATTGCCCTGGTGCTCGCGCACCCGCATATTTTTTGGCTGAGCCTCGGCGGCCTGCTGCTGGCGGCAGAAATGCTCGGCGGCAGCGGCTATCTGCTGTGGAGCGGCGTCGCGGCGGCGGTCACCGGGCTGTTAACGTGGGTACTGCCGATTGGCTGGGAATGGCAGGGCACGCTGTTTGCGGTGCTCACGCTGCTGGCCGCCTGGCTGTGGTGGAAGTGGCTAAACCGGCGGGCTAGCGGTCAGCGCCCGGCGGAAAGCCAGCTTAACCAGCGCGGTCAACAGCTGTTGGGGCAGCGTTTTACGCTCGACAACGAGCTGGTCAACGGCCGCGGTCATATGCGCGTGGGCGACAGTTCGTGGCCGGTTATCGCCGATGACGATCTGCCCGCAGGCAGTAAAGTGGAAGTGGTGGCGGTGGAAGGGATTGTCCTGCGCATCAGGATCTCCCCTCCTCGCTAAGCATCAAGCCTGGGCTTTACGATGGCAGCAGCCGGACAGATTATCAATAATCGGGCAGTCGGCGCTGTCATCGCCCGGGCAGGAAGCGGCCAGCGACATCAGCTGGTCGCGCATCGCCTGCAAATCGCTAATATGGCGTTCAATATCCGCCACTTTTTGCAGCGTATACGCTTTCACATCCGCGCTGTGGCGCTGGGGATCGTTAAACAGATTCACCAGCTCGCCGCACTCTTCCAGATTGAACCCCACCTGTCGCGCCTGGCGCAGTAGCGTAAATTCATCGAGATGCTTTTGCGTATAGCTACGGTAGCCGTTTTCGCTGCGCAGCGGCGGCGTCACCAGCCCCTTCTCTTCATAAAAGCGAATGGCTTTGCTGGTTAAGCCGGTTTTTTTGGCAACATCACTGATATTCACTTTTCCCCCTTGACCTTCCCCTTGCTGGAAGGTTTAACCTTCATCACTGTAGACGAAAAGGTGAATTTGGTCACCCTGCAATTAAGGAGAGCATCATGTCTCATACCATCGACCTGACTCTGGACGGCCTGTCCTGCGGTCACTGCGTAAAACGCGTCAAAGAGAGCCTGGAGCAACGCCCCGACGTTGAACAGGCAGAAGTCACCATCGAAACCGCGCACGTCACCGGTAGCGCCAGCGCCGAAGCGCTTATCGACACCATTAAACAAGCTGGATACGGTGCGGAGTTAAGCCACCCAAAGGCTAAACCGCTGGCAGAGTCATCATCCCCGTCGGAAGCACTGACAGCGGCCACCCCTGAGCTTCCGGCAGCACAGGATCTGGATGACAGCCAACAGCTGCTGATCAACGGTATGAGCTGCGCCAGCTGCGTTTCCCGGGTACAGAAAGCGTTACAGGCTGTCCCCGGCGTCGTGCAGGCACGGGTAAACCTGGCGGAGCGCACGGCCTTAGTGATGGGCAACGCTTCCGCCGGTGATTTAGTACAGGCCGTAGAGAAAGCAGGCTACGGCGCAGAAGCGATTGAGGACGATCTCAAGCGCCGCGAACGTCAGCAGGAAACCGCGCTGGCAACCATGAAACGTTTTCGCTGGCAGGCGATTGTCGCCCTGCTGGTCGGTATTCCGGTGATGGTTTGGGGGATGATCGGCGACAACATGATGGTCTCCGACGATAACCGCTCCCTGTGGCTGGTGATTGGCCTGGCAACCCTCGCGGTGATGGTTTTTGCCGGCGGCCACTTCTACAGCAGCGCCTGGAAAAGCCTTAAGAATCGCACCGCCACCATGGATACGCTGGTCGCCCTCGGTACCGGCGTGGCGTGGCTCTATTCCATGAGCGTTAACCTGTGGCCACAGTGGTTCCCGATGGAAGCTCGCCACCTCTATTACGAAGCCAGCGCCATGATTATCGGTTTGATAAACCTCGGCCATATGCTGGAAGCACGGGCGCGTCAGCGTTCGTCCCGGGCGCTGGAAAAATTACTCGACCTCACGCCGCCGACCGCGCGAGTGGTCACCGATGACGGCGAAAAAACCGTGCCGCTGGCCGACGTGCAGCCGGGTATGACCCTGCGTCTTGCCACCGGCGATCGCGTGCCGGTCGACGGGGAAATTAGCCAGGGTGAAGCCTGGTTTGATGAAGCGATGCTGACCGGCGAGCCTATTCCACAGCAAAAGGGCGACGGCGACAGCATTCACGCCGGCACCGTGGTGCAGGACGGCTCCGTGTTGTTCCGCGCCAGCGCGGTCGGCAGCCACACCACCTTGTCACGCATCATTAAAATGGTGCGCCAGGCGCAGAGCAGCAAGCCTGAAATTGGTCAGTTAGCCGACAAAATCTCGGCGGTGTTTGTGCCGGTGGTGGTCGCTATCGCTATTTTCAGCGCCGCCATCTGGTACTTCTTCGGCCCAGCACCGCAGATTGTCTACACCCTGGTGATTGCCACCACGGTGCTGATCATTGCCTGCCCATGTGCACTTGGCCTGGCAACCCCGATGTCGATTATCTCCGGGGTTGGTCGCGCCGCTGAATACGGCGTCCTGGTACGTGATGCTGATGCATTGCAGCGCGCCAGCGAACTGACCACGCTGGTATTTGATAAAACCGGTACTCTGACCGAAGGGAAACCGCAGGTGGTGGCGGTGAAAACGCTGGGCACCTTTAGCGAGGCCACCGCGCTGCGTTTAGCCGCCGCGTTGGAACAGGGTTCGAACCACCCGCTGGCACGCGCCATTTTAGAAAAAGCGGCCGAGAAGTCGCTCCCGCAGGTCAATGCCTTCCGTACCCTGCGCGGTCTGGGCGTGAGCGGTGAAGTCGATGGACACCAGGTACTGCTGGGCAATCAGGCATTAATGCATGAGCAGCAGGTCGTGACGCGTGAACTCGATGATGAAATGACGCAGCAGGCCGCCAAAGGTGCAACGCCGGTGCTGCTGGCCGTTGATGGTCATGCCGCCGCGCTGTTCGCCATCCGCGATCCGCTGCGCAGCGACAGCGTGGCGGCGCTGCAGCGCCTGCACCGCGAAGGCTACCGCCTGGTGATGCTGACCGGCGATAACCCGGTCACCGCTAACGCGATTGCCAAAGAAGCAGGGATTGATGAAGTCATTGCCGGCGTCCTGCCGGATGGCAAAGCGCAGGCGATTAAAGATTTGCAGGCGCAGGGCCAGAAAGTGGCGATGGTCGGTGATGGCATTAACGATGCCCCGGCGCTGGCGCAGGCTGAGGTCGGTATCGCCATGGGCGGCGGCAGCGATGTGGCCATCGAAACTGCGGCTATCACCCTGATGCGTCATAGCCTGGTGGGTGTTGCCGATGCGCTGGCTATCTCCCGCGCCACGCTGCGCAACATGAAACAGAACCTGCTGGGTGCCTTTGTTTACAACTCGCTGGGTATTCCGATTGCCGCCGGGATTTTGTGGCCGCTGACCGGTACATTGCTCAACCCGGTAGTGGCCGGAGCGGCGATGGCGCTCTCCTCCATTACCGTGGTGAGCAACGCTAACCGCCTGCTGCGCTTTAAACCAAAACAGTAATCCCACCGTCCCTCCCGCCTTCGGGAGGGACGCGTTTGCACCTTTTCCCCCATCGCGCTAGCATGAGACTTTCCTTCCAGGGAGCGCGGATGAGCCTGTTAAATCAACTACAACGCCTGTGGCATGCCCTGCGCGGTTCAACCTATAGCTGGCCTGCGCTGGACGTTTCGCTGCCCGGCGGTCGCCATTTACATCTGGTCGGCAGTATTCATATGGGGACCCGCGATATGGCCCCGCTTCCCGCCCGGCTGATTAAAAAACTACGCCAGGCCGATGCGCTGATCGTCGAGGCCGACATTTCCGGCAGCGAGACCCCGTTCAGCAATCTCCCCGTCTGTCCCCCGCTGGCGGAAAGACTTAGCGAAGCGCAGCTGAGCGAGCTGGAAAACCGGGTCAACGAACAGGGGTTATCGCTGTTTCGCTTTGACAGCCAGCCGCTGTGGCAGATTGCCATGGTGTTGCAGGCCACCCAGGCACAACGGCTGGGGCTACGCCCGGATTACGGTATCGACTACCAGTTGCTCACGGCCGCGCGTGCCGCGGAACTGCCGGTACAGGAGCTGGAAGGCGCGGACAGCCAGATTGATCTGCTGTGCCAGCTGCCCGATGGCGGAATGGCGCTGCTGGAAGATACTCTGACCCACTGGCATACCAACGCGAGATTGTTACAGGTGATGATCGGCTGGTGGCTACAGCAGCCGCCGTCAAGCGGTACGGCCTCGCTGCCAAATACTTTCAGCCAGTCGCTGTATGACGTCTTGATGGTGAAACGCAACGAAGCCTGGCGCGATACGCTGCTAGCGCTGCCGCCGGGACGCTACGTGGTTGCGGTGGGGGCGCTGCATTTATACGGGGAAGGCAATCTGCCGCAGATGTTGAAATAAAAAAATGGCCAATATTTCTATTGGCCCGTCAAAGAGGAATTTCATCATTATTATTATCCCGAAGTTTTCACTCCGGATCCTTCGATTGTCGCTCAAAGTTGCCGCAACTGCCAAGACCTAATGCGCAAGATTATACTATTTTTTAGTCTGTTTACGGGCGTATGCTGAGTGCATATCCCGTTTGTGGTAAGAAGGAACGTTATGACTCCCGCCGTTAAGTTACTTGAAAAGAACAAAATCCCATTTAGCATCCACACCTACGATCACGATCCGAATGAAACTAACTTCGGTGACGAAGTGGTGCGTAAATTAGGTCTCAATGCCGACCAGGTTTACAAAACGCTGCTGGTTGCAATGAATGGCGATATGAAACAGCTCGCCGTGGCAGTCACGCCGGTCGCCGGGCAGTTGGATCTCAAAAAAGTGGCCAAAGCTCTTGGCGCGAAAAAGGTCGATATGGCCGACCCGATGGTGGCGCAGCGCGTCACCGGGTATCTGGTGGGCGGCATCAGCCCCCTCGGCCAGAAAAAGCGTCTGCCGACGGTGATTGACGCACCATCGCAGGAGTTTGCTTCTATTTTTGTCTCCGGCGGCAAACGCGGGTTGGATATTGAACTGGCGGCGGGTGATTTAGCGAAAATCCTCGGCGCGACCTTTGCGGATATCGCGCGCCGGGATTGATCGGTGCGGGTTGTTCCCTCTCCCCAAAGGGGAGAGGGAATAGAACGTATCCCGGCCAAGCACAGCGCCGCCGGGAACGACTCAAAACCTTACTGCCAGCTCACTTCCCCTTTCGGTTCGTAAGCGTTCACGTCGAGCGGTGAATTCTGTTCGATATACTGCTTCAATACTTCAGCATCGATAAAGCCGGTATTTACATACCCCGGTTTGCTATCAATCTTCGGATAGCCGTCACCGCCGGTAGCATTAAAGCTCAGGGTGGCTAAACGGTAGGTTTTTGCCGGATCAATCGCCTCGCCTTTGATTTTCAGATCCTGAAGCTGCCCGCCTTTTGCCACAAAGCTGACGTTGGCAAACTGCGGATAGGCACCGGAATCCGGCTTCATCTGCGCCACGGCGGTGAGGTATTCAGTCACCTCTTTACCGGTCATATCGGCGTAGACCACCACGTTACCGAACGGCTGCACTTTGAGCACGCTCTTGTAGGTGATATTCCCGCCCTCGATGGAATCACGAATACCGCCGCCGCTCATCACGCCAAAATCAGCGCCGGTGCGCGCCATTTGCGCCGCCAGAATCAGACGTCCCATATTGGTCTGCACAAAGCGCACTTTGCTGCGGTCACCTTCCAGATGCCCGTTGACGCTGCCCACTTTGACATCCAGCTGCGCCTTGCCTTTGCTCTGGAACGGCGTCAGTAACGACAGCATTTGTGGGTTTTCAGGGATTTGTGGCGTGTAAAGTACGCGCTCACTTTGCCCGTTGTCATAGGTCACTTTTTTCTTCAGGTTGACCGGGATCAGCTGGTAGTGCACCAGCTTCAGCTCACCGTTGCGGAACTCAAAGTCAGCGCGGCCGACGTATTTGCCCCACTCGTGCGCCTGAACAATCCAGATACCGTTTTGTTTATCTGGGGCGCACGGGGTGCCCGGCACATAATCGACCTGTTTTTTATTCTCTGACGCCATGCACACCGGATCTTGTGAGTGACCACCCACAATCATCGCCAGCGAGCCAGCAGGCAGGCTGCGCACCATCTCGACGTCGCCCGGTGCATTGGACCCGTGCTCGCCGTTGTCGTAGTGCCCCATATGGGTGGTCGCCAGAATGAGATCCGGCTTCTCGTTTTGCTGCAGCTCCTGAATAACCAGCTTCGCCTCTTCCGCCGGTTTGCGGAATTCGATGTCGGTGAAGTATTCCGGGTTACCGATTTTCGCCGTGTCGTCGGTGGTTAAACCAATGACGGCAATTTTCAGATCCTGGCGTTTGAACAGCGCCCAAGGTTTAAACAGACGTTCGCCGGTGCTTTTTTGGTAGATATTGGCGGAGAGGAACGGGAATTTAGCCCACTTTTCTTGCTGACGCAGCACGCTCATCGGATTATCGAATTCGTGGTTACCAACGGCCATTGCATCGTAGCCCACCAAATTCATCCCGCGGAAGTCAGGCTCAGCGTCCTGGAGGTCAGACTCCGGCACCCCGGTGTTGATATCGCCGCCGGAAAGCAGCAGCACGCTCCCGCCCTCTGCTGCCACTTCTTTGCGAATGCCATCCACCAGCGTTTTTTGCGCCGCCAGGCCGTATTCACCGTATTCGCTACGCCAGAAGTGCCCGTGATGATCGTTGGTATGAAGAATGGTTATTTTGTAAGTTTTATCTTGCTGGTAAGCCTGTGCAGAAATGCTGGTTAACGATAAAGCCGCCAGCATCGCCAACGCCACGCCCCGTTTGACGAATCGCATAAATCTCTCCCTGAGTGAATAACAACCGCAGAAATTACAACGCTATGAAATATTAGTCTAATTTGTTTTCAGAAATGAGACTTCCTTCAAACGTCTTAGGCAGGTATCTTAGTCTGATAATTATTATTAAAGCGTTTATCCCCAACATCGCTCGATACAATACAAGTGGAATCTATGGCAATCTCTGAAACTAGCCCTACCCGGCCAGGTCCTTCGACGTCGTCGCAAAAGGGCCGCACCTCATTTGGTATCCTGGGAGCAATCAGCCTCTCCCATCTGCTAAACGATATGATTCAATCGCTGATCCTCGCGATTTACCCGCTCCTGCAGTCGGAGTTTTCGCTGACGTTTGTGCAGATCGGGATGATTACTCTCACCTTCCAGCTCACCTCGTCGCTATTCCAGCCGGTTATCGGTTACATCACCGATAAGCGCTCAATGCCATGGTCGCTGCCGGTGGGCATGTGCTTTACCCTGACGGGCCTGGTGTTACTGGCGCTGGCCGGAAGTTTCGGTATGGTTCTGCTGGCCGCAGCCCTGGTCGGGACCGGTTCTTCGGTCTTCCACCCGGAATCCTCCCGCGTGGCGCGAATGGCCTCCGGTGGCCGTCACGGGCTGGCGCAATCTATCTTCCAGGTGGGCGGTAACTTTGGCAGCTCGCTCGGGCCATTGCTGGCGGCGGTCATCATTGCACCGTACGGTAAAGGCAACGTCGCCTGGTTTGTGCTGGCCGCACTGCTGGCGATTGTGGTGCTGGCACAGGTGAGCCGCTGGTACGCCGCGCAGCATCGAATGAACAAAGGGAAACCTAAAGCACCGATTATTAATCCGCTGCCAAAAAATAAAGTGATTCTCGCCGTTTCCATCCTGTTAATGCTGATTTTCTCGAAATACTTCTATATGGCGAGCATTAGCAGCTATTACACCTTTTATCTGATGCAAAAATTCGGATTATCCGTACAGAATGCGCAGATTCATTTATTTGCCTTCCTGTTCGCGGTGGCGGCAGGTACGGTGATTGGCGGCCCTGTCGGAGATAAAATTGGGCGTAAATACGTGATTTGGGGCTCTATCCTCGGCGTTGCGCCGTTTACCCTCCTTTTACCTTATGCAACTCTGTGGTGGACCGGTATTTTAACGGTAATCATTGGATTTATTCTCGCTTCAGCCTTTTCGGCCATCCTGGTGTACGCGCAGGAGCTGTTACCCGGCCGTATCGGCATGGTTTCCGGGCTATTCTTCGGTTTCGCATTTGGCATGGGCGGCTTAGGTGCTGCGGTGTTAGGGCTGATTGCCGACCACACCAGTATTGAATTGGTTTATAAAATATGTGCTTTCCTACCACTTATTGGGATGTTGACCATATTCTTACCTGATAACCGCCAAAAACACTAAGTTATAGGCAGCCAAAGTATCATTTTGGCTGCCGCCATCTCCCTGTAATCTCGCTCCCCACCTAGCCTCACTTATCTATTTTTCACTTTTGTGCCATTTACCTCTAAAAATTCAATTTTTTAGCTAAATTCAAGAATTATTCACAAACATAATGATGGAAATTGTCATAAACTATTACCAGGCTTTTTGGTTTTCAGGTTGTTTTGACACTCTGCACCAAAAATGGAACCACGCATCACGACGAAAGGAGACGGAATGCATCACGCCACACCGCTTATCACCACCATTGTTGGTGGCCTTGTGCTCGCTTTTTTCCTTGGCATGATTGCCAATAAGTTAAGAATTTCACCACTGGTGGGTTATTTATTAGCGGGCGTGCTGGCCGGACCATTTACTCCAGGATTTGTCGCTGACACTAAGCTTGCGCCGGAACTGGCAGAACTGGGCGTTATTCTGCTGATGTTTGGCGTGGGTCTCCATTTCTCGCTCAAGGATCTGATGGCGGTAAAGTCGATAGCCATCCCCGGAGCGATAGCCCAAATCGCCGTCGCCACCCTACTGGGGATGCTGCTCTCCACCTTCTTAGGCTGGTCAATAATGACCGGTATCGTCTTTGGTTTATGTCTTTCTACCGCCAGTACCGTGGTGCTGCTGCGTGCCCTGGAAGAACGTCAGCTTATTGATAGCCAGCGGGGGCAAATCGCCATCGGCTGGCTTATTGTCGAAGATCTGGTGATGGTGCTAACGCTGGTTCTGCTGCCAGCCGTTGCCGGAATGATGGAAAAAGAGAATGTTGGCCTTGCCTCGCTGGCAATGGATATGGCCATTACGATTGGTAAAGTTGTGGCGTTTATTGCCATCATGATGCTGGTCGGTCGCCGTCTGGTGCCGTGGATCCTCTCACGCAGCGCCGCGACCGGCTCTCGCGAACTGTTTACCCTCTCGGTCCTGGCGCTGGCGCTGGGCATCGCCTTTGGCGCCGTTGAACTGTTCGACGTCTCCTTCGCGCTCGGAGCCTTCTTCGCTGGGATGGTGCTAAACGAGTCCGAACTAAGCTATCGCGCCGCTCACGATACGCTACCGCTGCGTGATGCATTTGCGGTGCTGTTCTTTGTCTCCGTCGGCATGCTGTTTGACCCGCTGGTCCTGATTGAACAGCCGCTGGCCGTACTGGCGACGCTGGCCATCATTATCTTCGGTAAGTCTTTGGCGGCATTCGGGCTGGTGCGTCTGTTTGGCCACTCGCAGCGCACCGCGCTAACCATCGCTACCAGCCTCGCGCAGATTGGTGAATTTGCCTTTATCCTCGCCGGCCTTGGAATGGCGCTGGGCCTGCTGCCACAGTCTGGGCAAAATCTGGTGCTGGCAGGCGCGATCCTCTCCATTATGCTGAATCCGGTGCTGTTCTCTGTGCTCGAAAAATACCTCGAGAAGACCGAAACGCTGGAAGAGCAAACGCTGGAAGAGGCGATGGAAGACGAAAAACAGATCCCGGTGGATATCTGCAACCATGCGCTGTTGGTCGGTTATGGCCGCGTAGGAAGCCTGCTGGGCGAGAAATTAATGGCTCAGGGTATCCCGCTGGTGGTGATTGAAACCTCGCGTACCCGCGTGGACGAGCTGCGCGAGCGCGGCATTCGCGCCGTGCTGGGCAATGCCGCCAATGAAGAGATTATGAATCTCGCGCACCTCGACTGCGCCCGCTGGCTGCTGCTGACCATTCCTAACGGCTACGAAGCCGGGGAAATTGTGGCCAGCGCCCGCGAGAAGTGTCCGCACCTCGAGATTATCGCCCGTGCGCATTACGACGACGAAGTCGCCTATATCAGCGAGCGTGGCGCGAATGAAGTGGTAATGGGCGAGCGCGAGATTGCCAAAACCATGCTGGGACTGCTGAGTGAGCCGCCGCTGAAAGAGGCGGTGAGCGGGTAGTTAAAAAAAGCGGGGGCCATTGGCCCCCGCTGTTATATCGGCTATCTGATTAGCGCTCCCAGTACGCCTCTTCGAGGCTATCTTCTTTCTCCGGCAGCCCACGCGTCAGGCGCGGTGAATGCTGGTTCAATACCTGATAGCTCACCCGGTTCGCATACTTACAGACCTGCGCCAGCGACGAATAGGTCAACCAGCTGTGCTGATGTTTGCTGGAGTTGGGCACATTCGAACGGTGGTAGGCGTTGGCGGTAATATCGTGCAGCAGCGCCGCCAGCGCGCCGTCACCGGCGCCGTTGGTGTTCATAATCTTCTCAGGCCCGCCCATAAACGGCGCAATGTGAGAATAGATGCGCAGCGGATCCTGACAATCTTTATACCGTACCGCGCGGCTGAATTCGTACTGGTTAAATTCGGCAATGGCGCCCGGCAGCAGCGGATGCTGCGTTTTCCGTTTGGCATCATTTTCGGTGAAGCCCGCCATATACAGCCCGGTTGGTCCGGCGGTGCACAGCACCAGATCGACCCAATCCAGCGCTTTATCTCCAGCCTGCAGCGGGTCGCTCAATCCGGTGAGCGCTTCAGCCTCTTCTTCATTCATCGCCAGAATCGACACGTGCTCTTTGATAAAGCTCTGCCACCACTCCGGGCTGTCGGCGATAACGAACTTAGTCCCCAGCGTCAGCACCACCGGCACGTCGTATTTTTTGGCGTAGGCAATCGCCTGCATGGTGGCATCCGGCATCGGTTCGCCCGGTTTGCAGCGCACCAGATAAGACGTCAGCACCAGCGCAGAAGCCCCGGCGATAACGGATTCAGGGATACTCTCCGGACGCAGCTTATTCATGTGACCAGGGCTGATGGCAAAGGTGCGCTCTCCGGCATCGCCAATCAGGGTGAAGCAGCGGCCAATCGGCCCATCAACGCCCTGCAGATAGTTGAGGTCCGTACGGCTGGAGGTGTTACACAGGTAACGATAGGCGTAGCCGCCAATTTCGATATTGCTGCACATCACGCCGAGCAGCACCGAGCGGTCATCCGCCAGCACCGAGTAATTGTGCATCGTGTTGCCAATCGTCCCGCCGGCAAACTGGTGGGTAATCAGATTTTCACGCACCAGCTCCTGATACAGCGCTTCCGCCACGTCATCTTCAATCACCAGTGAGTGCCCGGCGCTCAGGCCATAGCGTGCGATAAACGCATCATCGACTTTGGCTTCGATATCCACCAGCGTATGGTCAATACCGACCACCCACGAGACGCTGGTTTCGCTCTCAGGCTGGATCTGTTTTAACAGCGGATCGCGAGCGTCCACCGGGAAATAGTGTTTGGATTTGCGTTTACCGGGAAATTTCATGGTGATTTTTGAGTGGCCGTTAACAGGCGGAGAATAGTAGCACACTCCCCCGCCTGCTTGCGATTAGCGATACGATGCGGTCAGGTTGGCCATCATCGTAATATGCGCGTCATCGTCGTTGAGCGCCGGAATGTACTCATATTTCAGCCCGCCCGCCTCGAGGAACACTTCGCGGTTCTGTACCGCAATTTCCTCCAGCGTTTCCAGACAATCCGCGGAGAAGCCAGGGCACATTACCTGAATATGTTTCCCCCCTTTTTCACCGAGCATTTTCAGCGTCTCGTCGGTGTAGGGCGTCAGCCACGGCTCGCGGCCAAAGCGCGATTGATAGGTCATCATCACTCTATCGGGTGAGATGCCTAACGCAGAAACCAGTTCGCGGGTGGTGTCGCGGCAGCGCTGCGGGTAGTCATCGCCTTCATTGGCGTAGCGCTGGGGAATGCCGTGATAGGAAAGCAGCAGCACTTCCGGTTCGCCGTGGCGTTCAAACGAGGCGCGTGCGCTGGCGGCCAGCGCCTGAATGTAGTCGTGGTTGGTCGCATAGTCACGAATAAACGACACGCTGGGGATCGCGCGCTTGGTCGCCAGGATACGTGCCAGCTCATCCCATACCGCCGCAACGGTAGAACAAGAGTACTGAGGATAGAGCGGCAGAACGATCAGTTGGTCAACGCCCTGCGCTAACAGCTCATCCACCGCGCTTTGCAGCGACGGCGTGCCATAGCTCATGCCTAGCACCACCGGAACATCAGGCAGGCGTGCCGCCAGCGCGCGCTGCTGTCGACGGCTGTATACCATCAGCGGTGAACCTTCTTCCATCCACACGGATTGATACAGTTTCGCCACGCGTGGGGCGCGAATGGGCAGGATCACGCCGCGCAGCAGCGGCCACCACAGCAGTCGCGGGGTATCGACAACGCGTCGGTCGCTAAGAAATTGCAGCAGGTAACGTTTTATTGCGCCCGGTGTCGGCGCGTCAGGGGTGCCGAGGTTAACCAGCAGAATACCGGGTTTCTTATGATGCATTACCGCCTCTTATCGATTCAAATTGTTGATAATTGTAGCGGAAAAGGGGGAAGAAAAACTAATTGCTGTGAGAGGTAAGGTGAGAATGTGTCTGATGGTACTGCATTTATCAGGCCTACCGGATAATCGGTAGGCCTGATAAGGCGTTTACGCCGCCATTCGGCACGGAACATGCAGAATGGCGAGAAACATTAACCGAGGATTTTCGCCAGTTCAGCGCGTACGTCGGCTACGGCTTTGGTGCCGTCAACTTTCGCGTACTTGGTGTTACCCGCCTGCGCTTCTTTGGAGTAGTAACCGATAAGCGGTGCAGTCATCTGATGGTATTCAACCAGACGTTTACGCACGGTTTCTTCCTGATCGTCTTTACGGGTGCTCAGCTCTTCGCCGGTCACATCATCTTTGCCTTCAACCTTAGGCGGGTTGAATTTGATGTGGTAAACACGGCCGGATGCCGCGTGAACGCGACGACCGATGATGCGGTCAACGATCAGTTCATCAGGAACATCGAATTCCAGAACGTAGTCAACGTTGATACCCGCTTCTTTCATGGCGTCAGCCTGCGGAATAGTACGCGGGAAGCCGTCCAGCAGGAAACCGTTACGGCAGTCTTCCTGGGAGATACGCTCTTTCACCAGCGCGATAACCAGTTCATCAGTAACCAGTTTGCCCGCGTCCATGATGTCTTTAGCTTGTTTGCCCAGCTCGCTGCCGGATTTCACCGCGGCACGCAGCATGTCACCGGTGGAAATTTGCGGAATGCCATATTTCTCCATGATGAACTGTGCCTGAGTTCCTTTCCCCGCGCCCGGAGCGCCAAGCAGAATGATACGCATTGCGAAAATCCCCTCAAAGGTTGTCAATATTATAAAAAAAGCGCTAAACGATACCACCAGAACGGCGATGGCTCAAGGAAGGAGGGTCGGCTGAAACGGTTAACGGTACGATATTTTAGCGAGAAGGGGGTTTGATACCCTCTTCCACTGGCAGAGGAAGGAAACCCGCGCGAGGCCAGTTTCCTCCCCCTGCCAGGGAGAGGGTGAGGATAAGACTTACGACACCAGCAGCTGGTTCATGCGGCGAATAAACTGGTTAGGATCTTCCAGCGTACCGCGCTCGGCGAACAGCGCCTGATCGAGCAACAGCTCAACCCACTCTTTAAACTGCCCTTCGTCCTGAGTATCGGCGGTGCGTTTTACCAGCACGTGATCCGGGTTCAGTTCAAAGATGTACTTCACTTCCGGCGCAGCCTGGCCCGCAGCGGCAAACAGTTTTGCCATCTGGGTGCTCATGTCGTCCGCATCGGTGGTCACGATAGCCGGGGTGTCGGTCAGACGGTGAGTCAGACGCACCTCTTTCACGCGATCGCCCAGCAGCGTTTTCACGCGCTCAACGAACGGCGTCAGCGCTTTTTCAGCTTCTTTCGCGCTTTCGTCAACGTCGTCCGCCAGCTTGTCGATAGATTCATCGGCTTTGGCTACGGACTGGAACACCTTGCCGTCGAACTCGGTCAGGTAGTTCATCATCCACTCATCGATGCGGTCAGAAAGCAGCAGTACTTCGATGCCTTTCTTACGCAGCAGCTCGAGGTGCGGGCTGCTCTTCGCCGCGGCATAGCTGTCGGCGGTGATGTAGTAAATTTTCTCCTGCCCTTCCTTCATGCGCGAAACGTAGTCGGCAAGCGACACGGTCTGCTCAGAAGAGTCGGTATGCGTCGACGCAAAGCGCAGCAATTTAGCAATTGCTTCCTGGTTGCCGTTGTCTTCCGCCGGGCCTTCTTTCAGTACCAGACCGAACTGTTTCCAGAAGGTCAGATATTTCTCGGCATCGTCTTTGGCCAGTTTGTCCAGCATCTGCAGTACACGCTTGGTCAGCGCATTACGCAGGTTACGGGTGACGGTGCTGTCCTGCAGAATTTCACGGGACACGTTCAGCGGCAGATCGTTGGAATCTATCAGGCCACGAACGAAACGCAGGTAGTTCGGCATGAACTGTTCAGCGTCATCCATGATGAACACGCGCTGCACGTACAGCTTCAGGCCGTGCTTGTGATCGCGGTTCCACATGTCCCACGGCGCCTGCGATGGAATGTACAGCAGGCTGGTGTACTCCTGCTTACCTTCCACACGGTTGTGGCTCCAGGTCAGCGGATCGGTAAAGTCATGGGCGATGTGCTTGTAGAACTCTTTGTATTCGTCGTCGTTAAGCTCAGCTTTATTACGCGTCCACAGCGCCTGCGCCTTGTTGATTTTCTCCCAGGAAACGATGGTTTCACCGTCTTTCTCTTCCTGTTTTTCAATCTCTACCGGCAGTGCGATATGGTCGGAATATTTGCTGATAACGGAGCGCACGCGCCAGTCGTCGAGGAAATCGTCCTCGCCTTCGCGCAGGTGCAGGGTAATTTCGGTACCGCGATCCGCTTTGGTGATATCGGCAACGGTGTATTCACCCTCGCCTTCGGATTCCCAGAACACGCCGTTTTCTGGCTTGTCGCCCGCCGCACGGGTGCGCACGGTGACTTTATCCGCCACGATAAACGCCGAGTAGAAGCCCACGCCGAACTGGCCGATAAGCTGGCTATCTTTAGCCTGGTCGGAGCCCATGGACTCGAGGAACGCCTTGGTACCGGACTTAGCGATCGTCCCGAGGTGATCGATAACTTCGTCGCGGTTCATACCAATGCCGTTATCGGCAATGGTCAACGTACGCTTATCTTTATCGAAGGAGACGCGGACGCGCAGTTCGCCGTCACCTTCATACAGATCCGGCGTCGACAGCGCGCGAAAACGCAGTTTGTCCGCCGCATCCGATGCGTTAGAGATAAGCTCACGCAGGAAGATTTCTTTATTGGAATACAGAGAATGGATCATCAGATGCAGAAGTTGTTTTACTTCTGACTGAAAGCCACGGGTTTCTTGTCCTTTCATTGCAAAATACCTCAATGCTGATTACAAGGTAAAAAAAAGCGATGAGAGGAAAATGGGGATGGGTAGGAAGGATTTCAAGCGAGAGCAGTAAATCCTGCTCTCGATTGATTAAAAACGAATCTTATGACGCCCGGCCAGCGAGTGCGACAGCGTGGTGCCATCGACCATCTCCAGCTCACCGCCAACCGGCACGCCGTGGGCGATACGGCTGGCTTCGACGCCTGCCTGCGCGCACAGTTCGGCGATATAGTTAGCGGTCGCCTCCCCTTCCACCGTCGGGTTGGTGGCGAGGATAACCTCGGTAAGCTGCTCCGTTTCCAGACGCTGCTCAAGTCGGTCAAGTCCGATATCGTCCGGGCCAATGCCGTCCAGCGGCGAGAGGTGCCCCATCAGCACGAAGTAGCGGCCAGAGAATTGCCCGGTTTGCTCAATGGCGTAGATGTCCGCAGGACTCTCCACCACGCAAATCTGGCCGTTCTCCTGGCGACGCGGGTTCGAGCAGATGTTGCACACCTCCTGCTCGGTGAAGGTGCGGCAATCGGCGCAGTGGCCGATTTCCGACATCGCACGGGTTAATGCCTGCGCCAGACGCATTCCGCCGCTGCGGTCACGCTGCAGCAGGGTAAACGCCATGCGCTGCGCTGACTTCGGGCCAACACCCGGCAGACAGCGCAGTGCTTCCATCAGCTGAGTTAACAGCGGACTGGTTTGCATCAGAATGGCATCTTAAAGCCTGGCGGCAGCTGCATACCGGAGGAAACGGAAGCCATTTTCTCTTTCTGCGTTTCGTCGATACGACGTGCTGCATCGTTGAAGGCCGCAGCCACCAGATCTTCCAGCATGTCTTTGTCGTCTTCCAGCAGGCTTGGGTCGATTTCAACGCGACGGCAGTTATGCGCGCCGTTGATGGTCACTTTAACCAGACCTGCGCCAGACTCGCCGGTCACTTCCAGCTGAGCGATTTCTTCCTGCATTTTCTGCATTTTGTCTTGCATCTGCTGGGCCTGTTTCATCAGGTTACCCAGACCGCCTTTACCACCAAACATAGGCTTCTCTCTCAATAAGTCACGTTAAAGGATGACAATCGTGAGCCGGGCTCACAATCAAATGGGGCGAATACTCTCTTCATCCAAATCCGCATCGAAGAATCGACGCAGGGTCTGAATGTTATTATCCGCGATAATCGACTCGCGCGCCTGCGCAAGCTTCTCTTCGTAAATGGCCTGTCGCCACTCCAGCGGCGTACGCACCGCCGGATTATCATCTTCCACGATGGTCAATTCAACAGGCGCACCGTATAAAGTGCTCATCGCTTCGGTCAACTTCTGTAGCGCACCGGGCGAATTCAGATGCCGCTGCGTCGGACGCAGATGCAGGCACACCGTTTGACCATCTTGTTCTTTCCACGCGTTCAGCGCGACCTGCTCAACCAGCTTCGGCAGCGCCATCTGGCTGACCTGCGCTGCCCACTCGTCGCGCTCAATGGCTTCTGCCATCAGCTTCTGCGCCAATTCAGGCGTCTTTTCGTGCTCCAGCGCTTTCTTTAGCGCCTTCGGCGTGGCGACTTCCTCTTTTTTCACCTCTGCGGCAGGCGTCGTCGCTTTCCAGCGATAGGCCTCTTTCTTCGCCGCAGGCTGAGTTTGCGCCGATGAAGCCGGACGCGCCTGAACGCGCTCGGATACCGATGCCAGTCTTTCCAGCGCAGCGTTATTCACCGGCCGCGCGCGGGAAGCGGCTGCCGGTTCACTCTTTTTTGGTTGGGTTGCTCCCTGACTGCCCTGCTGTAGCTGGCGACGTGCGGCCAACACCTGATTGGTCGAATCAGGGAGTGAAGCCGACGGTGGCGGCGTCACGGGGGCAGAAGTTGGCATCGATGGCGGCTGTTGCGTCACCGGGGCGCTGACCGGCGCAAAGGTCTGCGGCGGCGCTTGCGGCTCGGGTAGCGGCGCATTCGGGTGGAATGCCAGCGCGCGCAGCAGCGTCATCTCAATGCCCATGCGGCGATCCGGAGCATACGGCAATTCTTTACGGCCAATCAGCAGCGTCTGGTAGTAAAGCTGAACGTCGGTCGGCGGTACCGTCCGCGCCAGATTACGCATGCGTTGTTCAATCGCCGCCATATCGCTGCCCAATGCCGCAGGCGATAGCTGAACCATCGCAATACGGTGCAGCAGGCTTTGCATTTCGACTAACAGCGCTTCCCAGTCAACGCCGCGCAGCGCGGCATCGTTGACCAGTTCCATGACGCGCTCACCGTTGGCCGCGACCAGCGCTTCAATCAGCGACAGCGCCTGATCGTCGTCAAGCGTGCCGAGCATTTCGCTTACTGATGTTGTGGTGAGCTGGCCTTCACCGCTAGCAATCGCCTGATCGGTCAGGCTCAGCGCATCACGGAGGCTGCCGTCCGCCGCACGGGCCAGCAATTGCAGGGCCCGTGGTTCGTGGCTGATATGCTCTTCGTCAAGAATATGCTCCAGTTGATGGCGGATCTGTTCAACGTCCAGCGCCTTCAGGTGGAACTGCAGGCAGCGCGACAAAATCGTCACCGGCAGCTTTTGCGGATCGGTGGTTGCCAGCAGGAATTTAACGTGCGCAGGCGGCTCTTCCAGCGTCTTTAGCAAAGCATTAAAGCTGTGACGGGAAAGCATGTGCACTTCATCGATCAGATAGACCTTAAAGCGGCCGCGCGCCGGCGCATACTGGACGTTGTCCAGCAGATCGCGGGTATCTTCAACTTTGGTACGCGAGGCGGCATCGATCTCAATCAGATCGACAAAGCGGCCCTGTTCGATTTCACGGCAGTTATCGCACACGCCGCACGGCGTCGCGGTAATGCCGGTTTCGCAATTGAGTCCTTTCGCCAGTAAACGGGCGATAGACGTTTTCCCCACACCGCGGGTGCCGGAAAAAAGATATGCGTGATGAATGCGCCCTAACGATAAGCCGTTCGCCAGTGCGGTCAGCACATGTTCCTGGCCGACGACGTCAGCAAAGGTTTGTGGGCGCCATTTTCGGGCTAAGACCTGATAACTCATTGGCTGGCTCTGAAACGCTGGAAGGTGGATTCTGGAAGGGGTAATGCTATCACAGCCCCGCCAGATCGGCGAGGCTATGTATCGGGAAATGCTTAGTGACCCGGGAAATTCACCAGGCTATAGCTGGTGATGCCCTGTTTTTCCAGGCGCTGTTCGCCACCGAGATCGAACAGGTTGATGATGAATGCCGCATCGTGCACTTCACCACCCAGACGACGAATCAGCTTCACCGTCGCTTCGATAGTCCCGCCGGTTGCCAGCAGGTCGTCAACTACCAGCACTTTATCGCCGGCTTTAATCGCATCAACATGGATTTCCAGCTGATCGGTGCCATATTCCAGCTCGTAGCTTTCGGCGATGGTTTCACGCGGCAGTTTGCGCGGCTTACGTACCGGGATAAAACCTACGCCCATCGCCAGCGCCACCGGCGCACCGAACAGGAAGCCACGTGCTTCGGTACCCACCACTTTGGTGATGCCGGCATCTTTGTACTTCTCAACCAGCAATTCAATGCTGAGCGCATAGGCTTTCGGGTCTTCCAGTAAGCTGGTGACATCACGGAAAAGAATGCCAGGTTTTGGATAATCCTGGATGCTCTGGATGCTGTTCTTCAGATATTCAAGCTGCTGTGCAGTAGCGGTCATAGGTTTGTGCCTAATTAAAACAGTGTTACTCAAGGCGAGCAAAACGGGTTAAAAATGTCGAATGCTTAAATTTTAACCGGGCGCGCCTGTGCTCGAAAACGCCAGAATTTACTGGCTAGCCCGTAGAATTGCAACACCATTAATGCGGTTCACGACTTTTGTTGTTCTGCATCAATCACCGGGATTCGCCACATGAAAATCAGCAGTGCGCAGAGAATCACCAGCAAAAGCAGGCGAACCCAAAGCATATCAACCAGCCAAAGCGAGATGCCAAACGTCAGTAAAATCAGCGCAATCGCCCGCGGTTTCGCCCCCGGCGGCATCGCTTTATAGCGCTGCCAGTGGCGCAAATAGCTGCCAAACCACGAACGGTAGAGCAGCCAGTCATGGAATCTCGGCGACGATCGAGCAAAGCACCACGCGGCCAGCAGAATAAACGGCGTCGTCGGCAGCAGCGGTAAAACCACGCCAAGGGTGCCAAGGGCTACCGCCAGCCAGCCAATAATGATTAGAATAGTACGCTGCATAATGCGAATCGTTATCAAATGAGTTTGCTAATGTAGCATAGTCGATAAGATTAACACGGAGAACCTGGTGAAAACGGCCCTGCTTTTACAAACGCTGGAACAACAGCTCGCCCGGTTGCAGACGCGTATCGCACCGCAGGCCACGCACGCCACTCTGAGTGCCCGTTTCGACCGCCAGCTTTTTCGCACCCGCAGCACGCAAATGCAGGCCTATCTTGACGAAGCACAGGCGAATTTTCAGGAGCTCAAACACGCCGCTGAACAGCAGCAGCTGCCGCAGGTTGCCTGGCTTGCTGAACATCTGGCGGCGCAGATTGAAGCAATCAGTCGCGAAAGTGAGTCCTGGTCACTGCGAGTATGGGACAGCGCGTCACCCGGACTACGCCGCTGGCAGCGTAAACGACTGGAAACACAGGATTTTGAACGTCGTCTGCTGGAAATGAAGCAACAGCGCCAGCAGCAGTATCAGCAGGCCACCACGCTAGATGATCAGCAGCGCCTGGCACGCGAAATTACCGCTTTTGACGGCCGTATTGCGCGCTGCCAGCAGGCGCTACAGGAAATTGAACGAGTGCTCGCGCGGATGACGCGCTAACAAGGAGAAGCTATGTCGCTGGAAAACGCCCCGGATGACGTCAAACTGGCGGTCGACCTTATCGAGCTGCTGGAGAGCAATCAGATCGCCCCGGAAATTGTGCTAAGCGCGCTGGAAATGGTGCGGCAAGATTATGTGAACAAGCTAAAAAATGCGGGAAATGCCTCGTAAAATACGCAATTGCCAGCTACCTCGCCGTCATCGTCTATGGCAAATTTTCCGTCACCGTATGGAAAAGGCGATGACGGATTATCATGAAAATTTTCTCGGCGACCCCGCACGACGCCATTTTTAAGCAGTTTTTACACCATACGGCGATCGCCCGCGATTTTCTGGAAGCCCACCTTCCCGCTGACCTCTTAGCACTTTGCGATCTGGAAACGCTGCAACTGACTTCAGGCAGTTTTGTTGAAGAGGATCTACGTGCCAGCTACTCCGATATTCTCTACGCACTGCAAACCCGTGATGGACCAGGCTATATCTACGTATTAATTGAACACCAAAGCTCCACGGATAAATTGATGGCCTTTCGCCTGATGCGCTATGCCATCGCCGCCATGCAGCGCCATCTCGATGCCGGCCACGAGACATTGCCGCTGGTGATCCCGCTGCTTTTTTATCACGGTTGCGCCAGCCCCTGGCCCTATCGCCTGAACTGGACCACCCTGTTTGCCGACCCGGCTCTTGCCGCTCAACTGTATACGCACGATTTTCCGCTGGTGGATATCACCGTGATTGCCGACGATGAGATCATGACCCACCGACGCATGGCGATGCTGGAGCTATTGTTTAAACATATACGTCAGCGCGATCTCGCGACGTTACTCGACCGCCTGGGGGCGCTGCTGATAGAAAATTGGTTAACTGCGCCACAGTTAGCGGCGCTGATTCACTATATGCTGCAGGCGGGCGGCACGCAGCAGCCGGAACAACTCATCGCCAAACTCGCGGAATATTCACCACAGCATAGGGAGCAGCTAATGACAATTGCAGAATGGCTCGCCGAAAAAGGGCGAAAACAAGGGATTGAGCAAGGCGAAGCGCTTGGTCGCCGGGAAGAGGCCGTTAAGATTGCGCGTAACATGTTAAACGCCGGGCTCTCAGTCACTCTGATAACCCAGTTGACCGGCTTAACCGCCGATGATCTCGCCATTCAGGCCGAATAAAAAAGGGCGACATAATGTCGCCCTTTTTCCGTTAATCCGCAATGAGCGGCGTGCCGTCATTTTTATTGTCCCGCTTCACTTCCGTCACTTCATCACCCTTCTCATTATGCAGATGGACTTCCAGCTGGTTAAAGGCAATGTTGATGTCGTTTTCACGACACAGACGATCGATGGTGCGGTTCAGTTCATCTACGGTGTAGCTACGATCGCGCAGCTCGCGGACGTACAGACGCAATTCGTGATCCAGCGTGCTGGCGCCGAAGGTGGTGAAGAAGACCGACGGCTCCGGATCGTGCATCACTTTTGGATGGCTGGTCGCCGCCTGCAGTAGAACCGCTTTCACTTTATCCAGATCCGAACCATAGGCCACGCCGAGGCGGATAACCACGCGGGTAATGGTATCGCTGAGCGACCAGTTGATCAGGCGCTCGGTGACGAAGGCCTTGTTCGGGATAATGACCTCTTTACGGTCAAAATCGGTAATGGTGGTCGCACGAATACGGATCTTACTGACCGTCCCTGAGAAGGTGCCGATGGTCACGGTATCACCAATACGCACCGGACGCTCAAACAGAATAATCAGGCCGGACACGAAGTTACCGAAAATTTCCTGCAAGCCAAAACCAAGACCAACGGACAGCGCGGCGGCCAGCCACTGCAGCTTATCCCACGACACGCCAAGCGAGCCAAAGACGGTCATCGCCCCGACAGCCAGAATGACGTAGTTGAGGATCTGCGTAATCGCGTAGGAGGCCCCCTGGCGCATATTCAGCCGCGAGAGCACCAGCACTTCCAGCAGACCCGGTAAGTTGCGAATCAGCGCCCAGGCCACCATCGACGCGATAATCGCAAACAGCAGGCTGCCCATGGTGACGTTTTTCACTACGCTGGCGCCAGCCTCGGTAACGCTGTAATGCCATAGCGTGATGCTGTCGAGGTAGCTAAACACGGTGATCAAATCGGACCAAATAGCCCAGAACACCACGCCAAACAGCGCCACCATCACCAGCATGGTGATACGCAGCGTCTGCTGGTTGATTTGCTCCAGTGCGATAGTTGGCTCTTCCTGCGGCTCGGCCCCTTCGGCGCCCTCCTTCACCATATTTTGCCGGCGGGCCACCGCACGGCGATAGGCGATGCGGCGGGCAGCAACGCTCAGGCCACGCAGCACGGTTTGATACAGCAGGTTCCAGAAAATAACCAGATAAACGGTTTCAATCCAGCGGCCGGAAAGACGCAGCGTAGTATAGAAGTAGCCCGTTGCAGTCAGCACCATCAGCCCTACCGGAACCAGCGACAGCACCGTGACGGTCAGCAGGCGCAGGCTGTGCGACTCTTTGTCCCGCCAGCTTTCACGACACATCGGCCACGCCAGAATGGCGATAACCAGCAGGTTCAGCAGAATCACGAACTGACCCAGCACGTCATCCATCAGGTTCAGCGGCGAAAGCTCAGACACCACGGACCAGAAGTGCAGCGGCAGCAGCGCGAGGCTGATACGAACAATCTGACGCCGCCAGTGGCTGGTCAGCTGTTCCGGCATATTGAAGTGGCGCACGGCCACGCCATTTTTTTCCAGCACCTTCCAGCACAGGCCAAAGACCAGCCAGAAAATGGCCAGCTTTTTACAAAATGCCCACAGCAGACCGCTGATATTCAGCTGCATCGTCAGCAGAATAAGGCCAATGGCCAGAATCAGCAGCACCACCGGCAGAGCGCGGATAAGGTCGATTAAAATCGCTTTCGGGGTATGCAGCTGGCTGTCATTACGCAAGTTGCCGACCTGATCGCCCAATTTATTCTGATAATCACGCAGCCACTGCAGCCGCCAGCGAATCAAACCAGCAATCAACAGCAGCGGTAGACCGGCGAGAAAAGCAATAAACACCGCAGGCCACGCTTTTTCCCAGTTCACGGTGATTTTCATCGCCTTAAACTGGTCTTTCAGCGCGCCCGGGAAGGATTTAATCCAGTCCCAGTCCATCGGTCTGTTGCTGTTCACCCAGAAAATTTGCTGGGTCAGAATAGATTTGAGGCTTTTCGACACGCTCATCAACTGCTGCTGATTAATCTGCAGATTGATGGCCATCATCAGCTGGTTGCCGAGCTGTTTGTTGATGAGGTCGAGCATTTCACGCCGTGCATCGACAACCTGCAGCAGCGCATCGTGAACTTCGCTATCCACTTCGCTGCTGTGCCCCTCTTCCAGTTTGGCGACAAACTCATCGCTCTGGAACAGGGCATCGCGCTGCTGGTTAATTTCAAACTGTTCCAGCCGCAGGTCGGCAATGCGCGTGGTCATATCTTCCAGCTCGTCAGCCGACGGCAGCGTCTGCTGCTGCTGGTAGAGAATACGCGAAAGCAGCAAACTGCCTTTGAGGACCGCAATTTGCTCTTTGATATTACTCTCTGACTGCAGCGCACGATCAAGCCAGGTTTTGACCCGGATATTTTGCTGCACCAGCTGGTTGCCGCTTTCGGTGGCGGTAATCAGCTTCTGGCTCAGCTGGTGGTTAATTTCCAGCTCCTGTTTAACCAGCGGGTTCCCCTGGATACGCGCGGTTTCTTCCGGCGAAGCGGTTTCCGCGGCGGTTTTTTCCGACAGCAGCAGACGCTTGCTGTTAACCGCTTCTTGCAGCAGCTGAAGTTGGTGTTCGAGGCGGGTGCTGTATGCGGTCACGTAATCACGCTGTTTCTGCAGGGTATCCTGTAGCACCGTGTTGCCGGCAAGGCTTTTACGCTGGAAGTCGATTTCGGCATCAAGCAGCGTTTTTTGCACCTGCATCATCGTCTGCTGAGTTGGCCGCAGCGTATCGCCGACGGTGGTACCGTTCAGGCTATTACGCACCTGCAACAGCTGCTGCGAGGCCGAATTCATGGCGTTCTGCACGCGTTCCGGCTGCGTTTGCAGCGACACCAGTTGACTGTTGTAGGTGGCCAGATCGTTTTGCGCATTTTGTAGGTCATCAACTGCCTGCGACACGCGCGCTTCCAATTGACGGAGCGACAGCGTACTCAGCGTCTTGCGCGTTTCGTCATCATTATCAACATCGCTCAGCGCATTCAGATTCTCGGTCGCCTGACGCAGCTTAGCTGGCGCTTGATCCATCTGCTTTTGCAGCTGTGTGGATTCATCCTTCACGCGGTCGATTTTATCCAGCAGCTGGAGGGTTTCGCTGAGATCCTGCACCACCAGCTTATCCTGCGGCGTCAGGTCTTTCTTATTATTAAGGGCATTAAGCTGATCCTGAACATCAGCGCGGTCAGGAATATCAGTATTACTTAGCGCGCGAGCTTGCACCGCGGCAATAGAAAAGAGAAAGCAAACAGCGACAATGAAAAATGCAGAGATCGTAGCCCGTGGGCGGATGTTATGCAGCATAATGTGAACACGAGTAGTGGTTAAAGCCGGTAGCGAGCCGGAGAGAATTACCGGCGCAGAATAGCACTTAAGACAACGGTCGAATAGCCAGAGAGCCCAGGATTCTTCCAGGTAATTTCTCAGGCGTTATGTATCCATTTCCCCGCGTAGCGTTGGGCAAAATTGGTACATTTCGATTAAAATCGCCACATAGGCCCGCGCTTCAGCCCGCAGGTCAAACAGAGTCGGCGTCGACAGCCAGTTTTCCATCAGCCCGGAAATATAGCTGCGAGTCAGAATGGCCGCCCGACGACTTAATAAATTGGCCGGTAATGCTTTTGCCATCACACAGTCATTTAACGCCTGTTCAATTCTATCGTAACTTTCTATACATAAATTATGCTGTGCCTGTTGCACTACCGCCATTTCACCGACAAACTCACACTTGTGAAAGATAATCTCCATCATCAAGCGTCGGCGTTCTTCAACCACGGTTGCTTCCAGGATGTAAACAAGGATTTCCCTTAAAACTGAGAGTGGATCGTCCGGGAATTTTACCCGATACTCAATTTCAAGATCGCTGATGCTGGATTCTGATAACGCCCAGATTTCGTTAAAGAGATCCGACTTATCCTTAAAGTGCCAGTAAATGGCACCGCGCGTCACCCCGGCCGCTTTTGCAATCTCGGCCAG
The DNA here is from genome assembly GCF_021440345.1 of Kluyvera intermedia. Classification (GTDB taxonomy): domain Bacteria; phylum Pseudomonadota; class Gammaproteobacteria; order Enterobacterales; family Enterobacteriaceae; genus Kluyvera; species Kluyvera intermedia_A. The sequence goes on along the minus strand of NZ_JAKCNS010000006.1, from coordinate 23,290 downwards.
TGAAGTGGATGATACCCCCTGCTGTGAGAACAACCGTAGGGCAACATCCAGGATGTGTTGACGCGTTTCTCGCGCTTGTTCTTTGGTTTTTCGTGCCATAGGTCGGTGAATTTACAGAGGTTAGATTTACATACATTTATGAATGTATGTACCATAGTATGACGATAATACAAACGCAACAATGGGTTTGTGGACGTTTGCTCCATTGATCAATTTGAAATCGGACACTCGAGGTTTACATATGAACAAAAACAGAGGGTTAACGCCTCTGGCGGTCGTTCTGATGCTCTCAGGCAGCTTAGCGCTAACAGGATGTGACGACAAACCAGCTCAGCAAGGAGCCCAACACGCGCCAGAAGTCGGCGTAGTGACGCTCAAATCTGAACCTCTTGTAATCACGACGGAATTACCCGGCCGCACAAACGCATTCCGCGTAGCGGAAGTTCGTCCGCAGGTCAGCGGTATTATTCTGAAGCGTAACTTTACCGAAGGTGGCGACATCACCGCGGGCGAGTCGCTCTATCAGATTGATCCAGCCACCTATCAGGCGTCTTATGAAAGCGCGAAAGGCGATTTAGCGAAAGCCCAGGCCGCCGCCAATATCGCGAAATTGACCGTTAACCGCTATTCAAAACTGCTCGGCACCCAGTACATCAGCCGTCAGGATTATGATACCGCTGTCGCCGACGCCCAGCAGGCTAACGCAGCCGTGCTGGCCGCGAAAGCCGCCGTTGAAACCGCTCGCATTAACCTGGCGTATACCAAAGTGACTTCGCCTATCAGCGGACGCATTGGTAAATCCAACGTAACCGAAGGTGCGCTGGTGCAAAACGGCCAGGCTACCGCACTGGCAACCGTTCAGCAGTTAGATCCTATCTACGTTGACGTGACCCAATCCAGCAACGACTTTTTACGTCTGAAGCAAGAGCTGATGGACGGCAAGCTGAAGCAGGAAAACGGCAAAGCGAAAGTGGATCTGGTGACCAACGACGGCATCAAATATCCGCAGAGCGGCACCTTAGAATTCTCTGACGTCACCGTTGATCAGACCACCGGTTCTATCACGCTGCGCGCGGTCTTCCCGAACCCAGATCACACATTGCTGCCGGGGATGTTTGTCCGCGCACGTCTGGAAGAAGGGACTAACCCGAACGCATTGCTGGTGCCACAACAGGGTGTAACTCGTACGCCACGTGGCGATGCGACTGCGCTGGTGGTAGGTGAAGGCGATAAAGTCGAAACCCGCCAGATCGTTGCAACACAGGCCATTGGCGATAAGTGGCTGGTGACTGATGGTTTGAAAGATGGCGATCGCGTGATTATCACCGGTCTGCAAAAAGTGAAGCCGGGCGCGCAGGTTAAAGCCCAGGAAGTCACTTCTGACGCTAAACAGCCGGCCGCAGCTGGTGCAGCTCCGTCAGAACAAACCAAGTCTTAACTTAAACAGGAGCCGTTAAGACATGCCTAATTTCTTTATCGATCGCCCCATATTTGCGTGGGTGATCGCCATTATTATCATGCTGGCTGGGGGGCTATCGATCCTCAAGTTGCCGGTAGCGCAATATCCGACGATTGCGCCGCCTGCAATTTCGATAACAGCCATGTACCCCGGTGCTGACGCCGAAACGGTGCAGAACACAGTAACTCAGGTTATCGAACAGAACATGAACGGTATCGATCACCTGATGTACATGTCCTCCAACGGCGACTCCACCGGTACTGCAACCATTACCCTGACCTTCGAATCCGGTACCGATCCGGATATCGCTCAGGTTCAGGTGCAGAACAAACTCGCACTGGCAACGCCGCTTCTGCCGCAGGAAGTTCAGCAGCAGGGTATCAGCGTTGAGAAGGCTTCCAGCAGCTTCCTGATGGTTGTCGGTGTTATCAACACCAACGGCACCATGAACCAGGATGACATTTCTGACTACGTCGCCGCCAACATGAAGGATGCGATTAGCCGTACCAGCGGCGTCGGTGACGTTCAGCTGTTTGGTTCCCAGTACGCGATGCGTATCTGGATGGACCCGAACAAACTGAACAACTTCCAGCTCACGCCGGTCGATGTTATCAGCGCGCTGAAAGCACAGAACGCCCAGGTTGCAGCAGGTCAGTTAGGCGGTACTCCGCCGGTTAAAGGCCAACAGCTGAACGCTTCTATCGTGGCGCAGACGCGTCTGACCAACGTTGATGAGTTCAGCAACATCCTGCTGAAAGTGAATCAGGATGGTTCCCAGGTTCGCCTGCGCGATGTCGCGAAGGTTGAGCTGGGCGGTGAAAACTATGACGTTATCGCTAAGTTTAACGGCCAGCCGGCTTCCGGTCTGGGGATTAAACTGGCAACCGGCGCTAACGCCCTGGATACCGCTAACGCGATCCGTGCTGAACTGGCCAAGATGGAGCCGTTCTTCCCATCAGGCCTGAAAATTGTTTACCCGTACGACACCACGCCATTCGTTAAGATCTCGATTCACGAAGTGGTGAAAACGCTGGTTGAAGCGATTATCCTGGTGTTCCTGGTCATGTACCTGTTCCTGCAAAACTTCCGTGCGACGTTGATTCCAACTATCGCCGTGCCGGTAGTATTGCTGGGGACCTTTGCGGTACTTGCCGCCTTCGGGTTCTCGATAAACACCCTAACGATGTTCGGGATGGTGCTCGCCATCGGCCTGTTGGTGGATGACGCCATCGTGGTGGTCGAGAACGTTGAGCGTGTGATGGCCGAAGAGGGTCTGCCACCAAAAGAAGCGACGCGTAAGTCCATGGGCCAGATTCAGGGCGCCCTGGTCGGTATCGCGATGGTTCTGTCAGCGGTATTTATCCCGATGGCCTTCTTCGGTGGCTCCACCGGGGCAATCTACCGCCAGTTCTCCATCACTATCGTTTCCGCGATGGCGCTGTCCGTACTGGTAGCGTTGATTCTGACGCCGGCGCTGTGCGCCACCATGCTCAAGCCAATTCAGAAAGGCAGCCACGGTGCAACCACCGGCTTCTTTGGTTGGTTTAACCGCATGTTTGATAAGAGCACGCACCACTACACCGACAGCGTAGGTAACATCCTGCGCAGCACCGGTCGTTATCTGCTGCTTTATTTAATCATCGTGGTCGGCATGGCGTTCCTGTTTGTGCGTCTGCCAAGCTCGTTCCTGCCGGACGAAGACCAGGGCGTATTCCTCAGCATGGCGCAGTTGCCTGCCGGTGCGACCCAGGAGCGTACGCAGAAAGTGCTGGATGAGATGACTAACTACTATCTCACCAAAGAGAAAGACAACGTTGAGTCCGTCTTCGCCGTTAACGGCTTTGGCTTCGCGGGTCGTGGCCAGAACACCGGTATCGCCTTCGTTTCTCTGAAAGACTGGAGCCAGCGTCCAGGCGACGAAAACAAAGTTGAAGCGATTACCGGCCGCGCGATGGGTTACTTCTCGCAGATTAAAGATGCGATGGTGTTCGCCTTTAACCTGCCAGCTATCGTTGAACTGGGTACCGCAACCGGCTTCGACTTCCAGCTGATTGACCAGGCCGGTTTGGGCCATGAGAAGCTGACGCAGGCGCGTAACCAGCTGTTCGGTATGATTGCCCAGCACCCTGACGTGCTGACCGGCGTTCGTCCTAACGGTCTGGAAGATACGCCGCAGTTCAAAGTCGATATCGATCAGGAAAAAGCACAGGCGCTGGGCGTTTCCATCAGCGACATCAATACCACGCTGGGCACGGCCTGGGGCGGTAGCTACGTCAACGACTTCATCGACCGCGGTCGTGTGAAGAAGGTGTACCTGATGTCCGAAGCGAAATACCGTATGCTGCCGGAAGATATCGGTAACTGGTACGTTCGCGGCAGCAACGGTCAGATGGTGCCATTCTCAGCCTTCTCGACCTCGCGCTGGGAATACGGTTCACCACGTCTGGAACGTTACAACGGTCTGCCATCGATGGAAATCCTTGGTCAGGCTGCACCGGGTAAGAGTACCGGTGAAGCGATGAACCTGATGGAAGAGCTGGCGGGTAAACTGCCGACCGGCGTGGGCTATGACTGGACGGGGATGTCCTATCAGGAACGTCTCTCCGGTAACCAGGCCCCTGCCCTGTACGCGATTTCACTGATTGTGGTGTTCTTGTGTCTGGCAGCGCTGTACGAGAGCTGGTCGATTCCGTTCTCCGTTATGCTGGTGGTTCCACTGGGGGTTGTTGGTGCGCTGTTAGCCGCCACCTTCCGTGGCCTGACCAACGACGTGTACTTCCAGGTGGGTCTGTTGACCACCATCGGGCTCTCGGCGAAGAACGCCATCTTGATTGTTGAATTCGCCAAAGACCTGATGGATAAAGAAGGTAAAGGCCTGATTGAGGCAACGCTGGAAGCAGTTCGTATGCGTCTGCGTCCAATCCTGATGACCTCACTGGCATTTATCCTCGGCGTTATGCCGCTGGTTATCAGTACCGGTGCAGGCTCCGGTGCACAGAACGCCGTAGGTACTGGCGTAATGGGCGGGATGGTGACAGCAACGGTTCTGGCAATCTTCTTTGTACCGGTGTTCTTTGTGGTCGTACGTCGCCGCTTTAGCCGTAAGAGCGAAGACATTGAGCACAACCATAAAGTTGAGCATCACTAAAAATTTTTAATCCCAAAGGGCCGCGCAAGCGGCCCTTTTTTTATCCCGTCAACCGATTAAACGATGGATAAACATTAAGCGCATTTTTTAATCAATCATAAAAAAGTGTGATATTGTTTTGGTGATTAATATTAAAAATAACGGAACCTGATAAAATCGGAAATTGAGATTTATCTTCAGTTTATTTTGAATAAGCTTGGCTACTTGTCATTCCTTTAAGAAATTAAGAATATTCTTATGCGATAGTGTTGGACCTTTGTAGGGCATCCGCTGTCTAAGCGGTAATGCCTCGGTATTTCCGATAGATTCTTTTTATTTGGAAACAATACGTTAGCTTTTAACGCACTACACTATCTGCAAAGAAAGTTAAAATTAACCGCCCATAGCTAAATTGTAATTTTTCGTAATAGCTCGGTGAAATCTGTTCCAGAGTAGATTATAGTTACAGCAGATCGGGAACATGTGCATGTTTCCGGTTAACCAGTAGTACCCATCCCGCACCGGTATTTGTTATTTGCTATTTGTACTACGATCAGGGGGATGCGTTATGGACGAATACTCACCAAAAAGACATGATATCGCACAGCTTAAGTTTCTTTGTGAAACCCTGTATCATGACAGTCTTGCCACGCTGGAAGAGAGCAACCATGGCTGGGTAAATGACCCGACCTCGGCAGTCAACCTGCAGCTTAATGAGCTGATAGAACATATCGCAACGTTCGCACTTAATTATAAAATTAAGTATGATGAAGATAATAAACTGATTGCACAGATTGACGAATATCTGGATGATACTTTCATGCTGTTCGGCAACTACGGCATTAATAGCGATGATCTTCAAAAATGGCGAAAGTCAGGGAACAAACTCTTTCGCTGTTTTGTCAACGTGAGCCGTGCTAACCCGGTTAGCCTTTCTTGTTAAAACTATTACAATCAATGGGTGAATTATGTCTGATAAACCATTAACTAAAACTGATTATTTGATGCGTCTACGACGCTGTCAGTCAATTGATACATTAGAACGTGTAATTGAAAAAAATAAATATGAACTTTCCGATAATGAATTGGCGGTATTTTACTCAGCAGCCGATCATCGTCTGGCTGAATTGACCATGAATAAGCTATACGACAAAATCCCGCCAACCGTATGGAAGTTCATTCGCTAGTCTTTATTCCGCTGTGAGTGTATGGTTCATCTCTCCCGCTTGACCTATAACTGTGATTATTATCACAACAACAATTCGGGAACGTTCCCAAAACGTTAATAGCCTTTTATGGTAGTGGCTTCCTGTATACGGAGGCTCCCATGAGCACAGAAAAACGCAAAATGATTGCCGGCGAACTCTATCGCCCGGCTGACGATACGCTAAAAATGGACCGGGTACGCGCCAGGCATCTCATCCACCGCTATAACCACACGGCTCCGGATGAAAAAGCCGTACGCGCGCAGCTGCTCAGCGAACTCTTAGGTAAAGGCGATGACGCCTATATTGAGCCGACATTTCGCTGCGACTACGGTTATAACATCTACCTTGGCACCAATTTCTACGCCAACTTCGATTGCGTTATGCTGGACGTTTGTCCGATTCATATCGGCGATAACTGCATGCTGGCGCCGGGCGTACATATTTATACCGCGACGCATCCACTCAATGCCGATGAGCGCAATAGCGGCGTGGAATATGGTAAACCCATCACTATCGGTAATAACGTATGGATTGGCGGGCGGGCGATTATTAATCCCGGCGTGACAATTGGTGATAATGCGGTGATTGCATCCGGTGCGGTGGTCGTTAAAGATGTCCCGGCCAATGCCGTCGTCGGCGGTAATCCGGCGAAAATCATCAAAATGGTGAGCTGATCGTGTTACGGACTGTTATGCTTTTTTGCAACTGATCTGTTACTTTCCGTGTGGATTAATGCAACATAGAATAGGCTATTCCGCCTTCCGTTGCCGAGCTTAAGATGTCAGAGATCCAGCGATTACTCACGCAAACCATTGATGAATTGAATACCACTGAAAAGCGCGACAACCGCCCGCGCTTTAGTATCAGTTTTATCCGCAATCATCCCGGCCTGTTCATCGCCATGTATCTCGCCTTCTTTGCGACCCTGGTAGTGATGATGCGTTCCGATACGCTAGCAGATTCCGTCTGGCTGCTTTGGCTGATGTTTATTCTGCTTAACGGCTTCTTCTTTTTCGACGTTTACCCACGCTACCGCTATGAAGATATCGACGTGCTCGATTTCCGCGTCTGCTACAACGGCGAATGGTACAACACCCGGTTTGTTCCACCGCAGCTCATTGAGCGTATTCTAAACTCCAGCCGCGTGGACGGTCAGTCCAAAACGCAGCTGCAAAAAATGGTCTCCACCAAAGGTGAACTGTCGTTCTACGACGTTTTCAGCCTGACCCGTTCTGAAGCTGCGCAATAAGACGCTGCAGCGTGCGGATGCCCGTCGCAAACTGTGACGCCGACGTATTACCATACCCCAGCACCAGCCCCGATCGGGCGTGCTGGCGGTTGAGATAAAATGTGCTCAGCGCACTGGGTGCCAGTTGATGGTGGTGCGCCTGACGAACCAGCGCCACATCATCAATCCCCTCAATCACCACCGTCAGGTGCAGTCCACCTTCTCCCGCCATCACGCGATGCGGTATGGTGAGCTCCTGCGCCAGAGCGTCATGTAGCTGCGACTGTCGTTTTCGATATAGACGCCGCATGGCGGCAAGATGACGAGTGTAGTGCCCCTCTTCAATAAAACGGGCCAACGCGCACTGTTCAGCACGATGCCCGCCGCGCAGCAACGCGCGGATTGCTGGCTGTGCCGATTCGACCAGCGCGGGTGGTAACACCATAAATCCAATGCGCAGCGACGGAAATAGCGTCTTGCTGAAGGTCCCCAGATAGACGACTGGCGCATTGCTCGCCATGCCGCGCATCGCCGGAATAGGCTCACCGCTGAAGCGAAACTCACTGTCGTAGTCATCCTCGACAATCCAGGCGTTATGCTGACGGGCATATTCCAGAAGAGCCAGCCTTCGCGCGGCGCTTAACACGCTACCGGTAGGGTACTGGTGCGACGGCGAGGTAAAGATAAGCGTAGGCGTCGGTAAATCTCGGTCGATTTGCATCCCCTCCTCGTCGACCAATACCCCCTCAAGCCGCAGCCCAGCGGAGATAAATGCGCTTTTCGCACCGAAATAGCCTGGCTCCTCCACCCAGGCGGTTTGCCTTGGTTCGCTGAGCAGTTGGGTACACAGATTCACCCCTTCCAGCGCCCCTTCGGTAATAACAATCTGCCGGGCATCGCAGTCGATTCCGCGCGAAAGTGCCAGATGGCGGGCGATGGCAACTCGCAGCGGCCATTCCCCTGCCGAATCCCCGTAGCCCAATAAACGACTCCCCTCTTCGCGCAGAACGCCGTCAAGCAACCTCCGCCACAGCGGGAGAGGAAAATAGTTGATGGCCGGCGTGCCGGGAGCAAACAGCAGCGGCGGCGTATCACGTGGCAGTACCGGCGGCAGAGCCTGCAAGCGCGATGATAATGAGGCGGTGCTCATCTCTGGGCAATCCCGCCCCTGCGGCTGCGGCAGCATGGTCACACGGGAGCCACGGCGATCCCGGCGCAAATACCCTTCCATCGCCAGTTGTTCCAGCGCCGCATTTACCGTATTTCGTGAAACAGACAACCGCTGCGCCATCACCCGCGAGCCGGGGAGCCAACTTTGCGCCTGCAGTTGCCCCTGCATAATCGCCTCTTTCAGCGTGCTGTACAGGCTACGTTGCAGCGTTTCACCGGCACGTGCCTGTAGCGAACGCGCGAGCATAGCGAAAAAGGGATCGTCGGGAATATTCATCTTGTCTCCTTGTGGCACCATAAAAAGATACTCTGATGGCACTTTTTATGGAACCAGTAAGCATCTACGCTCAGCGTATTATTTATTTCCCCAAGGAGAGGTTATGAGTCAGCTTAATCAATTTGGTCAGTCAATTGGCGATGCCCTGCAAGATTGGCAGCCGCGCCCACATCCGCAGCGCGTGACGCTGGAAGGCCGCTATTGCCGCCTGGAGCCGCTAAGCCTCAAGCATGCCGATGCGCTGTTTGCCGCCCACCAGCAGGCAGAAGACACCCGCGGCTGGACGTGGTTGCTGCGCGAGCCGGAAAGTTCAGTGGAAGAGTATCGCCAGTGGGTTGCCAGCGTCGAAACATTGCAGGATCCCATCCAGTTTGCGGTGATTGATACGCGCACGCAGCTGCCGGTTGGCTCCCTCGCGCTGATGCGTATTGACCCGAATAACGGCGTAATGGAAGTGGGCCACGTGCACTTTTCCCCACTGTTGAGCCGCACACCGGCATCCACGGAAGCCCAATGGCTGTTGATGCGCTATGCCTTTGAAACGCTGGGCTATCGTCGCTACGAGTGGAAGTGTAATAGCTTTAACGAACCGTCACGCAAGGCAGCGCTGCGCTTAGGTTTTCAGTTTGAAGGTCGTTTTCGCCAGGCGCTGGTGATTAAAGGCCATAATCGCGACACCGACTGGTTTTCTATCATTGATAGCGAGTGGCCTGCACTTAATCAGGTATTTGAGAAATGGCTTGCCGTCGACAACTTTACCGCCGACGGCAAGCAGCGCCAGTCCCTGGAAACATTACGTAAAGCCAGCGCTTAGCGGCGTTTCTTACGCCCCTGCACGGCCTTAAAGCGGGGGTTAGATTTGCAGATAACGTACAGACGCCCCTTGCGTTTGACTATCTGGCAGTCCGGATGACGCTGTTTTGCGCTGCGCAGTGAGTTTAATACCTGCATCATGAACCTCTTTTTACGTCAACAAAGCGACCAAAACGCTGGGTGAAACGCGCCACGCTGCCTTCTGTCGACGCGGTACGCTGTTTACCGGTGTAATACGGGTGCGATTTGGACGACACATCAATCGTGACATACGGATATGTCACCCCTTCCAGCTCGATTTCCCGGTCGGTTTTGATCGTTGAGCCCACGGTAAAATACTCATTAGCACTGGTGTCATGAAACACGACAGGACGGTAATGGGGATGGATATTCGCTTTCATTTGACCCTCAATTAATATGTTATAACATAACAATTACGATACGCCGTCGAATGCCACATTACAACCCTTCGTTTTGCAGGGTTTCTCTATTGCCATTTTTCGCAAAAGCTCAGACCCCCTCACGAACATAAATTAGAAATTAACGTTATTGGAGCCGATTTTTGCAATCAGGCAGGCTGTGTTTATCAACCCAATGGAGATATCCCATGCAGCGCTGTTGTTGTCATCCCGCATTCGCACCGCCTGAATTACCAAGCATAAATCTGCAAAACGGAGAACATGATGAGCCTTACCACTCTGCCTATTCTGAGCCTTGCGCAGTACCACCAACCGTCTGAGCGTGACGCGTTTTTAGCGCAGCTTCGTCACGCGGCTCGCGATGTTGGCTTCTTCTATCTGACCGATCACGGTATCAACGATGCCCTGCAGCAGTCGCTGCAATCCGAATCTCGCCGTTTTTTCGCCCTGTCCGACGAACAAAAACAGCAGGTGGCGATGATTCACTCCCCACATTTTCGCGGCTACAACCGCAGCGCGGCAGAATTGACGCGCGGCCAGCCGGATTGGCGGGAACAGTTTGATATCGGCGCTGAACGCCAGGCCGTTTCTTTACGCGAACACGACCCGCGCTGGCTTCAATTACAGGGGCCTAATCTGTGGCCGGAATCATTGCCCACGCTGCGTCCAGTGTTGCTGCAGTGGCAGCGCGCGATGACTGAAATGGCGATGACGCTACTGCGCGCCTTCGCCGAGGCGTTACAGCTCGCACCAGAGGCCTTTGACACGCTGTACGGCGAAAAACCCAATGAACATATCAAGCTGATCCGCTATCCGGGGCAGCAAGAGACGCAAAGCAGCACCCAGGGGGTGGGCGCGCATAAAGATTCCGGTTTTCTGAGCTTCCTGCTGCAAGACGAACAAAAAGGATTGCAGGTGGAGGTCAGCGATGGCCAGTGGATTGACGCCAAACCGCTGCCGGGCAGCTTTGTGGTCAATATTGGCGAACTGCTGGAACTGGCGACCAACGGCTATCTGCGGGCGACCGTTCACCGCGTGGTTTCGCCACCGGCCAACCAACAGCGGCTCTCCATTGCCTTCTTCCTTGGCGCGCAGCTTGATGCCGTGGTGCCGGTGTACTCGCTGCCGGAATCCCTGGCACGGGAAGCCAACGGGCCGCAAAGCGACCCACAAAATCCGCTGCTGCGGGACGTTGGCTGGAACTACCTGAAAGGCCGCCTGCGTTCGCATCCCGACGTGGCTGAACGCTATTACCGTGACGTACTGCGCGCACGCAGTGAACAACTGATTGCCTGACCCCATTCTAATAAGGAAACACCACATGAAACATGCTGCATTTAAACTGGCAGGAATTGCATTGTCTCTTTCTCTGGCCTGGAACGTGTCTGCCGAACCGCTGCGCATCGCCGCCGATCCGGTGCCGCACGCCGAGATCCTCAACTTTATTAAAAAACAGGATCCGAAGCTCGATCTGAAAATCGTCGAGCTGACCAGCGGCGTCAATGCCAACGAACTGCTGGCCAATGGCGACGTTGATGCCAACTATTTCCAGCACGTGCCGTATTTAAAAGATCAGGAAAAAGCGCTGGGTAAAACCTTTGCCGTCGCCGCCACCGTGCACATTGAGCCACTGGGGATCTACTCGCGTAAACATAAAGATCTGCAATCGCTGCCAGAAGGTGCCACCGTCGCGGTGCCCAATAACACCACCAACTTAAGCCGCGCGCTGTTCCTGCTTCAGAGCAAAGGGCTGATTAAGCTGGATGCGAAATTTACCGACCCGGCAACGACCCTCACCACGCCGAAAGATATCGTCGAGAACCCGCATAAGTTGAAAATCCTCGAAGTGGAATCACCGCAGATCCCGCGTTCCCTGGATGATGTTGATCTGGGGGTTATCAACGGCAACTACGCACTGGAAGCAGGGCTGACTCCGTCTAAGGATGCGCTGGGGCTGGAGAGCGCCACCAACAACCCGTACGCCAATATTCTGGTGACGAATCCACAGTTGGCCAACGACCCGCGAATTAAAGAGCTGGCTAAAGATCTGACTTCGCCGCAGGTGGCTGAGTTTATTCGCCAACACTATAACGGCTCGGTCATTCCGGTTAGCGCGCCGAAATCATGATAGTTATTGAAGGGCTGACGAAGCAGTATGCCGGGAACGGCCAACCGGCACTCAACGACGTCTCGTTTACCGTTCCGAAAGGAGCGATTTACGGAATACTGGGGCGCAGCGGTGCGGGAAAAAGTACCCTGATTCGTTGCCTGAACTTACTGGAGCGGCCCAGTGCGGGCCGCATTCTGTTCAACGGTGAAGATATCGTGCAGTTCGATAAGGCGCGTCTACGCGCCCATCGCCTGCGCACCGGCATGATTTTTCAGCACTTCAATCTGCTGCACGCCCGTAACGTTGCCGACAACGTGGCGGTACCGTTGGAAATCGCCGGCGTACCAAAGGCGAAGCGGCAACAACGGGTGGCGGAGCTGCTCGCGCTGGTAGGGCTGGCTGACAAGGCACATGCCTTCCCTTCCCAGCTTTCCGGCGGGCAAAAACAGCGCGTGGGGATTGCCCGCGCGCTGGCCGCAGACCCGGACGTGCTGCTGTGCGATGAGGCCACCAGCGCATTGGATGCCGAAACCACCGCCAGCGTGCTGGCGCTGCTGGAGACCATTAACCGCCAGTTGGGATTGACGATTGTGCTTATCACCCACCAGCTTGAGGTGGTCAAAAATCTCTGCGATCACGCGGCGCTACTGGAAGGTGGCGAATTGCAGGAAAGCGGTAAAATCGCCGACCTGTTGGCCGCGCCCTGGTCACGTCTGCGGGATATTTTACTCGGCGATGGTGATGAAGAACGTCGCTTCCTTGCCCGCCACGGTCTGGACAGGAGACACCTATGCATAGTCGCATGAGCTGGGAAGATTTATGGCCGTTGCTGCTCGACGGTACGCTGGATACGCTTTACATGGTGGGACTGGCGGCCCTGTTCACCGTGCTGATTGGTCTGCCGCTTGGCGTACTGCTGTTTCTTTCCCGCCGCCACGGCCTAATGCCGATGCCGCGGCTCAACACAGTGCTGGGGACCATTATCAACACCGGCCGCTCGCTGCCGTTTATCGTACTGCTGATTGCCCTCATCCCCTTTACCCGCCTGCTGGTCGGCACGACGCTCGGCAGCACGGCGGCAATTGTGCCAATCACCATCGGCGCGTTTCCATTTTTCGCCCGTCTGACGGAAAGCGCACTGGATGAAGTGGACTACGGGCGTATCGAAGCCGTGCTCTCAATGGGCGGGAATGTCTGGCATATCATCACCAAAGCGTTACTGCCTGAAGCGCTTCCCGCATTACTGGCAGCAACCACGCTAACGGTGGTAATGCTGATCGGTTTCTCCTCGATGGCCGGGGTTATCGGCGGCGGCGGGCTGGGCGATCTGGCAATTCGCTACGGTTATCAGCGCTTCAACGATCAAATTATGGTCGGCACGGTGTTAATCCTCGTGCTTATGGTGCAAGGCGTGCAGATGGGCGGCGACCGGCTGGTCAGAGCGCTGGCACACAGACGCTGAGTGGGCTGCCAGAGCACCTCAAAATGATTTCCCATAATAAGCACATGCATTGTCAGGTATACTTGTCATACATCTCCCAGAATAAGGACTGGCAGTGACAACTCGACATCAGGTCAGCCTGATAACCGGCGTGCTTATTCTGGCGATACTCGTTCCAACGCTCTTGAGTATTTGGCTTGCTCAGCGTGAAGCCCATCGGCAATTTATGGATGAGCAAGCAACCTATGCCTCCCGCGTGCTTATCCGCAGCGAGCAGGTGGTGGCTCAGGTGAAAAAGGCATTAACGCAGATGGATGCCATGAAGGTCAGTGGCTGTAGCCCGGCCCATCTTCAGGAAATGCGTCGCCTCTCCTACGCCTGGCGCTATATTCAGGAAGTGCTCTACATCGATGGGCTGACGGCGCAATGTTCTTCCCTTGAAAGCAACGGCGGTTATTTTACCTTCCCTAAACCCGATCGCATTCTGCCCTCCGGCTATCGCGCCTGGTACACCGAAAAAAACGATCTCGGCATCAACCGCTTTATGGCCGCCTTTGCCTCCGATCATCACATGGTAATTATCGACCCTATGTCGCTAATTGATGTGATTCCATTTACCAACTCCCCGACTCAGGTGGCGTTGATCAGTACCTTCACCAATCGGGTTCTCGCCAGCAGCGCCCCCCTCGATGAACACGCCTGGTTAAGCATCAAAAATGAGCGTCTGGAAACGCTAACCGAAAACAATATCGTTTATACGGTGCGCCATTATCCTGAACTGCAGGTCGCCATCCTCACCTGGTCTTCCACTCTGCCGTTATCTGAACGCCTGCGCCATCAACTGATTATCTGGATGCCGATAGGCATCCTGTTGAGTCTGTTGGCAAGCTGGCTTATCTGGCGTGTGCTGCGTCGTCTGCAATCCCCGCGTCAGCGGATGCTGGATGCGCTGAATAATGCTGAGATTAGCGTAAACTATCAGCCCATCGTCTCACTGGCCGACGGCAAAGTGGTGGGTTGTGAAGCGCTGGCACGCTGGAAACAGACCGACGGCAGCTATCTGTCGCCGGATATTTTTATCCCGCTGGCCGAACAAACCGGGCTCATCACACATCTGACGGAAAACGTGGTGAAAATGGTCTTCCGCGATCTCGGCAAGTGGCTGCACCTGCATCCGGAGATACACGTTTACATTAACCTGTCGGTGGCCGATTTTCACTCGGTGATGCTGCAAACCCTCCTGCATCAGCAGCTCAGAATCTGGCAGGTTCAGCCGCAACAAATTGCGCTGGAGCTGACCGAACGCGGTTTTGCCGATCCGAAAACCACCCTGCCCGCTATCGCAGCCTATCGCAACGCTGGCCATGCCGTTTACATTGATGATTTTGGCACCGGCTATTCCAGCCTGCGCTACCTGCAAGATCTGGAAGTGGATACCTTAAAGCTCGATAAATCGTTCGTTGATGCGCTGGAGTACGCGCAGGTGACACCGTATATCATTGAAATGGCGAAAAAATTGCAGCTTAACGTGGTGGCGGAAGGTATCGAAACACTCTGCCAGGAGACCTGGTTACGCGAGCACGGCGTGCAGTTCGGCCAGGGTTGGCTTTACAGCAAAGCCCTGCCGAAGGAAGCCTTCATCATCTGGGCGGAGAACAACCTGCGGACGCACACTACTTGAGATAGGATTTAATCACCTGCATCACCACCTCGAGATCGGCTTCACGCTGGATTTCTTCGGGCTCTTTCACCACGTGATCGGTGAGATGTCCCTGAATCACCTGCAACATCATGCCATTTACCGCGCCGCGAATCGCCGCCAGCTGCTGTAACACCTCAGCGCATTCATGCTCACGGTTGAGCATTTTTTCCAGCGCCACGCCCTGCCCCTGAATTTTCTTCAGGCGCGTCAATAACATCTTCTTGTGTCGTACGGTATGTGACATAGCAGGATCCTGTTCTTAACTCCTGCGCAAGCATATCACGCGCAGCTATTGCCGCACATTTTTATACTGGGGGGTAGTAGTTATGTACTGGGAGGGAGTATAGTAAATTCACTTTTAGCAAGGATCGTCTCTCATGACCGACTTCACGACACTCTTACAACAGGGCAATGCCTGGTTCTTTATTCCCGGTGCGATTTTGCTTGGCGCGCTGCATGGCCTGGAGCCAGGACACTCTAAGACCATGATGGCCGCGTTTATCGTCGCCATTCACGGCACGCTTAAACAGGCTATTTTACTGGGACTGGCGGCCACGCTGTCGCATACCGTCGTGGTGTGGGTTATCGCCATGGCGGGAATGTGGTTTGGCCGGGGCTGGGACGCGCAAACCGCCGAGCCATGGTTTCAACTGCTCTCTGGCGGGATCATTATTGCCATCGCCCTGTGGATGTTATGGCGCACCTGGCAAGGATCGCGCGCGCATGATCAGCACGATCACCATCATGAACATAAACATAAACATCATGACCATCATGACCATCATGACCATCACGGTACGCTGGTTGACGCTGACTGGCAGGACGCCCATCAGCGCGCCCACGCCGAAGAGATCAACCGTCGCTTCACCGGTCAGAATGTCACCACCGGGCAAATTATGCTGTTCGGTCTGACTGGCGGGCTGATCCCCTGCCCGGCATCCATCACCATTCTGCTGATCTGCCTGCAGCTTAAACATGTGGCGCTGGGCGCTACGCTGGTTCTGAGCTTTAGCGTCGGGCTCGCGCTGACGCTGGTCGCCTCCGGGGCAATTGCGGCAATTGGCCTCAAGCATGCCAGCAAACGCTGGAGCGGGTTCGGTGAGCTGTCGCGAAAAGCGCCGTGGTTCTCCGGCGCGCTGATTATTCTGGTGGGGATCTACATGATGGGGCACGGCATCAACGCATTAGTCTGATGCCGTGGGTAAGGCTTACTGCTGCTGCCAGCTAAAACGGTAGCGCAGTCGGCGCCGCGGCAGTAAAAACTCTGGTAATACGCTTGGGCTCCAGGAGTCATCCCCACCAACACCCATGTGGAAAGCATCGAGATTCAGCCAGCAGCCTGGTTCTTCGCGCAATAAATGGTGATGCGTCACCTCATGGAGTTGCTGTTGGCTATAGCGGCTGAGACCGAAATGGAAATTCCCCTGCCAGCGATGAGTACCATAGTCGAGCTGGCGAGTCTCACCGCGCAGACCGTTTTCCGTCGGGAAAATATACGGCGTATGCAGTGCCGCCAGCGGTAATGTCCAGCGCCCTTGCCGCGCAGCCAGACGGCGATCCGGGTAGTTTTCATGTGGCCCTAAACCCTGCCAGCTCACCTGTTCTTCAACCGCCGCCAGTTGGCAATCGAGGCCGATGCGTGCCGGGTGCGGAATATCTTCCGCCACCTGCACATCCACATCGCCATGCAGCACACCGTGGTTGTCGATAAGCCAGTATTTATGGCTGATAAACAGCACCTTCCCCTGATACTCCCAGCTATGTTGAGTCTCTATTTCCACGCTGTGTTCCCGCGTTTGCTCACGGCACAACAGCAGGCGCGGCGTCATGGCGTACATCCCCGCCGCCTTCCAGCGCTCGACCCACGCATTCGGGTCAATGCGCGTCACTTCGCTAACGCCGATATCGTTATCCAGCGGCGCGCGTGTGAAGTTATCCTGCACTGGTGACAGCAAGGTTGGCTGTCCGTCACGCCACCACTGAGTCAGCTCGCCCGTTTCGCGGTTGAACTGCCAGCGCTGATTGCCGTGAACAACATCAAACGCCTGCGCCTCCACGTAGAGCCGTGGAGCCTCTCCTTCTGGCACAGGAACAGGTAAAGACAGCGCCGTCGGCAATGCCCACTGATCCCAGGCACAGAGATGGTTAGCCGCCGACCAGTCGGTCGCCTGCGGCTGATAAACCTCCACATCCAACAAGCTGACAGCTTGTAGCGCCGTATAATCGCTAAATGGCAGCGTCACGCGCTGGGTTCTCTGCGGGGCGATATCTAACGTAATTTCACCCTCGGCAAGCCGGTTGCCGTCAACGCTGATTGCCCAGCGCAGCCGTTCGTTATCGGTATGGCGGAACAGGTAGTCGCTGGCGATCTCCACCGTTAGCGGCGCGTGTTCAACTAACGTAAAGGTAAAGAACTGCTGTGCCCGCTGCGCTTCGTACAGCGCCGGGTGCGGGGTGCGGTCCGGGAAAACGAGGCCGTTCATGCAGAACTGACGGTCATTTGGCGTATCGCCAAAATCACCGCCGTAGGCCCAAAACGTGGTGCCATTTTCATCGGTTTTACACAGCGCCTGATCCACCCAGTCCCAGACAAAACCGCCCTGCAACCGCGGGTTATCGCGAAAAGCCTGCCAGTATTGAGCAAAACCGCCGAAGCTGTTGCCCATCGCGTGAGCGTATTCGCACAGAATCAGCGGGCGCGATTCATCCGGCAAACCAATCCATTTTTTAATACTCCATTTCGTCACCGTTGGATGCGGTTGGTCGGAGTCCACGCGGGCATACATCGGGCAAACAATATCGGTGGCGGCAGTATTTGCGCCCCCGCCTTCATACTGCACCGGGCGCGACGGATCGGCGGTTTTCAGCCAGCGATACAATGCGTCATGGTTGGCGCCATGGCCGGATTCGTTGCCAAGCGACCAGATTATGATTGAAGGATGGTTCCGGTCACGCGCCACCATACGGGTCACACGCTCGCTCATGGCGGGCAGCCAACGCGGGTCGTCCGCCAGGCGGCTCATCGGTACCATACCGTGGGTTTCAATATTAGCTTCATCTACCACATACAAGCCGTAACGGTCGCATAAGCGGTACCACAGCGGATGGTTGGGATAGTGAGAACAGCGCACGGCGTTGAAATTGTGCTGCTTCATCAGCTCGATATCACGACGCATAGTGGCTTCATCTATTGCCTGTCCATGCTCCGGATGATGCTCATGGCGGTTGACGCCTCGAATCAATAACGGCTTGCCGTTCAACTTAAGCAAGCCATGGCTGATTTCTATCTGCCGAAAGCCGACGTCGCAGGCTTCCGATTCCAGCACCTGTCCGGTGGCATCTAACAGAGTCAGCACCAGACGATAGAGATTCGGCGTCTCGGCACTCCACAGTGCCGGTTGCGCCAGCGCCAGCGTGAGATTTGCCCGCTCCGCCCAGCCGCCGCGCTCGTCAACGACACCACAACCCGGAATCTGACGCCCATTCGCCACCGGCTGCTCGCCGCACCACAGCGTGGCCTCAACCGTTGTTGCCGCTAAGTCAGCGCCTTCCAGCGTTACCTGGATCTCCAGTTCGCCGTGCGTAAAACGGTCTTTGAGGATTGGCGTCACCTGATAATCCGCAATCCGGGTTACGGGTTTATGCAGCAGCGTCACATCGCGGAAAATACCGCTCATCCGCCACATGTCCTGGTCTTCCAGATAGCTGCCGTCGCACCAACGCAGTACCATCACCGCCAGCCGGTTTTCCCCGGCATGCAGCACCTCGCTCAGGTCAAATTCTGCGGGCAGACGACTGTCCTGCGAGTAGCCCACCCATTGTCCATTGCACCACAGATGAAATGCCGAGTTCACACCGTCAAAAATAATCCGCGTTTGCCCCTGCGCCAACCATGCTGCGTCAACGCTAAATGTCCGCGAATAACACCCGGTCGGGTTTTGTGCAGGAACCTGCGGCGGTGTCACCGGGATGGGATAGGTGACGTTGGTATAAATGGGGGTATCAAAACCCTGCATCTGCCAATTGGATGGCACCGGCATAGCGACCGCATCGGCAAGACAGTGCTCTACCCAACTTTCCGGCACCGCTTCCGGAGCGCTGAAAAAACTGAAACGCCAGCTGCCATTAAGCGTCTGCCGTGATGGGCTCGCGTCATCGCAAAGCGCCTGTTGCGGCGTTCGCCAGCTATTAAACGGCGCATGGGCGGCTAAACGATGCCACTGGGTTAACGACGGGTTTTCCCAGTCACGGCGGGTCAGTAAAGCAGATAGCGTCAAAGACAGATTATTCGGCATAGTAACCTCAGTTGCGAAGCGCTCACAATTTTCATTGAGAGTGCGCCGATCGGGTTACGAGGTAAAGGATCGGATCGACAGTAAGCGAGTCAGATCACAAATCGGTCGATCGTCTCACGACTCGCGCGGCCAGTTCCTGCAGACACTGGGCGAGATCGTCATCCTGTAAAGCCTGAGGGTGAAGTGGAGCCGTTGAGCCGCGTACGATCAGTTCAACATCCATGCTCATCTGTTCGGCGACATCGGTAGACGCAGGCTGGGCTACCAGCCAATCAACGCTACGTCGGCCCGCTTCTTTAAACTGTTGGCGCACGGTGGTGAGCGGCGGCGTAAACCAGGCGCTGTCGGTGGTATCGTCATAGCCGATAACCGACAATTGCCCCGGCACGCGAATCCCTTTTTCGGCGCAGGCGCGAAGCACACCCAGCGCCATTTGATCGTTCGCCACCAGCACCGCATCCGGTTTTTCGGCCAGCAGCAGGTGCGCTTTTTCATAACCCGATGCCGCGCTCCAGTCACCATAGGCCACCGCGCGGGGCTCAAGGCCCGCCTCTTGCAGCGCCAACTGCCAGCCGGAAAGTCGCGCTCGCGCCGAGACAGACGTTTGTGGTCCCGCCAGTAATACCAACTGTCGATGCCCAAGCGCCAATAAGTGCTCTACTCCCAGCCGAGCGCCCTGGTCGGCATCGAACACCAGGCGATTGACCTGCGCGTCATTGCCGACATCCAGAAACAGAACCGGCACTGGCGACGCAGCGGCCAGCGCTTCGGCCACGTCACGCTCCAGCGGCACGTTAACTACGAGTCCCTCAACGCGCTGGGCCTGCAGCTCCTGTAAAGCAGAAAAACAAGCTGGCCAATCATGGCTCTCGATCATCGAGATCAGCACGGAGAACCCCACTTCACCGGCCCGTCGCTTCACGGCAGAGGCGATTTGTGAGGGCGCATGCAGCGCCAAATCAGTGGTCAGCAGCCCCAGCGTACGAGTCGCTTTACCCGCCAGCAGCTGCGCCCCCCGATTAGGTACGTAGTTCAGCTCGCGCATCGCAGCCTGCACTTTATCCCGCGTGCGCGGCGAAACGTGCGCGGCCTGGTTAATCACCCGCGACACGGTCTGATAAGAAACCCCGGCGACGCGGGCCACATCATAAAGCGTTATCGTTTTCATACTTCTTCAGCTTACCTGGCGTAATAGCAGAAGTGTAACCTGAAAAGTACAAACAGGCTGTGAGCGCTTCGTAAAATCAGGAAGGTTGTTACACTTTTACCGACCGACGCTGTGCAACGCGCGGCAGCTGGAACCACGGCAGGCAGATTTGAATCAGCGGGCCAATCGCCAGCGCATACAGTACGGTGCCCACGCCAAAAGTGCCGCCCAACAGCGTACCAATAATCAGGACCGACACCTCAATGGCCATGCGAATCCAGCGCACTGGCCAACCGGTACGGGCATGAATACCGGTCATCAGGCCATCACGTGGTCCAGCGCCAAAACCAGCGCCAATGTACATCCCGGTCGCCAGCGCGTTGAGGATCACCGCCACACCCAGCATCACGGCACGCAGCCATAGCGATTCCAGCGGCGGCATCAGCGCCAGCGTTGCATCGGCTGCCAGCCCAAGGACAATCACATTACTGATGGTGCCAAGACCGGGACGCTGACGCAGAGGGATCCACAGCAGCAGCACGGCAACACCGGTGAGGATCATCACCAGCCCAAGATTGAGCGACGTTAGCCCGGCGACGCCAAGATGGAATACGTTCCACGGGTCAGCCCCGAGATTGGCGCGGACATAAACGGCGGTCGACACCCCATAAAGCGTTAACCCAAAGTAAAGCTGAATCAGTCGGCGTAACATTGGCACCTCTGCCTGTCGGTTGATAGCTTCATCATCGACAAAAATGGCATTATGATTAATGACCAGTTTTTAAAAAGTGGACTGCACAAATGCTACGACGCTCCGCCACCCAATCGTTAGTTCGCCTGCTGGGCCATTGGCAGGAAAAGCCTTCGTCCACGCCCCTGTGGCGACAGCTGACGGACGCGCTGCGGCTGTTGATTCTGGATGGACGCTTACCGCTCGATACCCGTTTACCGGGCGAACGCGAATTCGCCAGTGCACTGGGGGTCAGCCGGACGACTATCGCCAGCGCGCTAGCGCAGTTACGCGATGAAGGCTATGTGCAAAGCCGTCAGGGCAGCGGTTCAACGGTTAGTTTGTCCGCTGAATTCAACCCGCGTGCACCACGCATGTCCACGTCACCTACGCTGGATCTGTCCACCGCAGCACTGGCGGCTGGAGCCGAAATCCACCAGGCCTATAGCCATGCGCTGGGTATGTTACCCGGCTACCTCAATCACACTGGTTACGATCAGCATGGGCTGCCGGTCCTGCGAGAGGCTATCGCCCGGCGCTATAGCGCGAGAGGCCTGCCAACCACCGCCGATGAAATTATGCTGGTTAACGGTGCCGTCAGTGGGCTGGCGCTAATCCTGCGCTATCTCACCGGGCCGGGCGATCGCGTGGTGGTGGAAACACCCACTTACCCGCTGGCAATTGCCGCCATTGAGGGCGCATCCTGCCGCCCGGTAGCTCTACCGCTGCCCGATAAAGGCTGGGATACCGATGGTCTGGCGGCGATTATTGCCCAGACCGCACCACGTCTGGCTTATCTGATGCCCGACTTTCAAAATCCGAGCGGGCAATGCATGGATAGCGCGACGCGGCAAGTTGTCGCCGATTTGGCCGCCCGCACCTGTACCACGCTGGTCGTCGACGAAACCATGGTCGATTTATGGTACAACGCCCCACCGCCGCCGCCGCTGGCCGCATTTAACCGCGACGCGCCGATCATTACCGTCGGGTCGACGGGGAAAAGTTTTTGGGGTGGACTGCGGCTGGGATGGATCCGCGCATCATCGCGTACCATTGCGGCATTGATTCAGACCCGTGACACTATCGATCTCGGCTCACCGCTGTTGGAGCAGTTGGCAACCTGCTGGCTGCTGGAAAATGAGGAGTCGCTATTGCCCGAACGGCGTCGTCAGCTTAAAACGCGGCGCGATATGTGCGCCGATTTAATGCGGGAATATTTTCCCCAATGGCGATTTGTTCTGCCGGAAGGCGGATTGTCATTCTGGGTTGAGCTACCGGAAATGATGGCCACGCGTTTTGCCGCCCGCGCAGAAGGCTACGGGATTCATCTTGGTGTCGGTACGCGTTTTAGTCTGGCTGGCGGCGGGGAACGGAATCTGCGTATTCCTTTCACCCTGGATGACGATACGCTACGACGCGCATTTACTACATTACAGCCGGTATGGGCGACGTTAGCAGGCCAGCATGGCGCCAATAAGATGCGCAAAATTATTTAACCATATGAAGGGAAAACAACGTTCCCAATAACATAGCTGGCCTGAGTCATATATAACTTTGCGTAGTTTAGCTACGCGAAATTATATATTAGTGCTGAGGAGGGATTGGAAAGCCTTTAAGGGAAATAACGAAAGATTCTCCCTCTTTTTTAATCTTAGCACCGGTATCGCACCAGTCTGAGGCAATACGAAAGAATTCATCGCTGCCCACATTCCAGTCCAGAAGAACATGCTTTACGTAGCCCGAGCGTAACAAATCACAGGCTTCACCGTAGTTACAGGCTATTGATGGTTGCTGTTTCATTTTCTCTTCTTCAGGATTTTTCGTAATGCTTTGATTTCTTTAGGCGTAAATGGAGCAACATCTTCTTCCGTATGCTGGCTGTCAATGTCGTCTTCACATACACCCGCCTCTTCTTCTGTTGCAAATGCCAGTTGCAGCAGCTTCTCAGTCGCCGCACTTAACGTCAGGCTGTGAGCCTCGGCATAGTGGCGAAGTCCTTCTTTTACTGTCTCATCAATTTTTACATTAAGCACTGCGACTGTCATGTTTACCCCTTCCCGTAGCGACACGTTTTCACGCGGCTAAATTGGTTTTTGTATTATTTCTGTAATAACTAATACATCAAACCAGCAGTACATTCCACAAATATATTTATAACATTCTG
>NZ_JAKCNS010000058.1 GCF_021440345.1 Kluyvera intermedia | reverse complement strand
TGAGATCAATATATCCTCGCTGGAAGCCATAAATGAGCCAAAAACGGGACAAACAGGATATTTCGAAGGGTAATGCCAGGTTGACGATAGTTTACATAGCCGATAGTCACGCAAAATAAAAAACAAACGCTGTTTATTTATACATTACGCCATTATATTGTGAATATTATGTAACTTAATTATTAACAACAAGTAATATCTAGCGCAGTCGTTTTTGCTAATTTACCAATATAGCGCCGAAATTGATCTCCCCAACCGTTTATCCAGGGCAATACCACACCACTGTAAAACGTTAATAAATCCAATCACAAACAAAAAAGCATTAATAAAAACATTAAAGCACACAACAATAAGGCATAAAACACTATTTTTTCACAATAAACCAGCACATGTGATATACCGCGGTGTTAATCCTTACCGCCGTGCCCCCTAATCGGCGTTGTTACACACAGATGATGGCCAACCCACATTGGCTAGCCATTCCCCTCATCTATATACATAGCCATGACATTAATTCATTGATATGGATTTTTTGATTCCAGCGCTGAGCGGCAAAAGTTATCATTAGGTAAAATAAATAACAGGATCACCTGATGTTAACAGACACAACGGCCTCACCGCGCAGTGAGGCCAAAACGGAGTTTCGCGCCGGGATTATGGCCTGCTTACCGACCATCCCCGGTTACTGGAGTATTGGTTTTGCCGCCGGCGCCATTGGTACTCTGGCCGGTTTTACTACCCTACAAACGGCGCTATTGGCGACTCTTCTTTATGCCGGTTCTGCGCAATTCCTGTTTTATTCTCTGTGGGCTGCGGGGGCCGAAGCCCTTTCCGTCGTGCTGAGCGTGCTGTTGGTCAACCTGCGCTACCTGCTGATGAGCTCGGCGATGAGCGTCTATTTTCGTGAGCAAACCACCCTGCAGAAAATTGTCAGCGGCCTATTGCTCACCGATGAAACCTTTGGGGTGGCGGTGCAGCACGGCGGCCCGCAAAACAGGGTATCCTTCGCCTGGATGTTTGGCTTAAACGTTGCTGCATGGCTGAACTGGATTATTGCCTGCGTGATTGGCGCGGGGCTTGCTTCTGCGTTGCCGACCGCGTTAATGGAAGGGCTCAGCTTCAGTCTGGTATCGATGTTTATCGGCCTGGTGTTGATGCTGTGGTTTGCCAGCCGCCGCAAACTGCTGGAATCATTGAGTATTGCGGCAGCCGTCATTATTACTCTGATGATGTCCGGGCACGCCGATACCAGCGTTATCGTGATTGTGGCCGCTTCGGTTGCCGCAACCCTGGCGACCCTCGGGTTACGCTATGTGTTTAATAAGGAGCCAAAGCATGGAGCGTAATATCCTGTTGGCCATTCTCGCGTCGGCGGCAGTAACCGCATTAATGCGCGTAGTCCCGGTTCTTTTGCTCTCACGATTTCGCATGCCGCCAGCCCTGCAACAGTGGCTGAGTTTTATTCCTGCCGCCATTATGGCAGCGATTATTACTGCCGAACTGCTGGGTAAACCGGCTTTGACCAGCAGCGGAATCAGCGTCTCGCTGCTGGCCGCCGCCGTCGCCACGCTGGTGGGGATCATGAGCCGGAGTCTGTTCGCCACGGTGATAGCCGGGATGGTGGCTTTTACCGGGCTAAGCTACCTACTCGCCTGAAAAATAAAAGGCCCGGAACTCTCCGGGCCCATCGCCTACTCTGCGGCCGTCGTTTTAACCCGCACGCCAGCAAATACCAGCACCATTGCCGCCACCAGCAGCACGCCGCTGACGGTAAACACGCCATTGGCACCATTCATATCAAATACCAGTCCACCACCTGCAGCCCCCGCGCTAATCGCCAGCTGGATAGATGCCACCATCAAGCCACCGGCGCTTTCCGCTTCATCAGCCACCGTGGTAGCAAGCCAGGTTGACCAACCGACCGGCACCAGCCCGAAGGCAAATCCCCACAGCGTCACCAGCAAACCATCCACCAGCGCCAGATGACCGTAGGCCACCATGGTCAGCGCCAGGATCCCCATAGCAAACGGCACCAGCGCCAGCGTCAGACGCAGATTGCGAGCTAACAGATATCCTGCGATAGAGGTACCGATAAAGTTAGCGACGCCAAAGCCCAGCAAAATAAGCGATATCGTCTCGACGTTCGCCCGCCCCACCGTCTCCAGGAATGGGCGCAGATAGGTAAAGAAGGCGAAATGACCGCTAAAGATGAAGATAGTGGCCAGCAGGCCGCCCACCATACCCGGGCGGCGCAGCACTCTGAACAACGTCCCGAGGCTGCCGCTATTTTCCGGACGCATTGACGGCAACACCCACAGCTGCCAGAACAGCGCCAATACGCCGGGAATAACGCAAAGAATAAACACGTTACGCCAGCCAATCAGACTCCCCAGATAGCTGCCTAGCGGCGCTGCCACCACGGTGGCAATCGACACCCCGGCGAAGATAATCGACAACGCTTTCGGTACATCTTTCGCCGGAACCAATCGCATCGCCGTGGCGGTCGACATTGCCCAGAAGCCGCCAATCGCCACGCCTAGCAGCAATCGGCCCATCAATAAAACGTGCAGCGATGGCGCAAACGCCACCAGCAGACTGGAGACAATTTGCAGCAAGGTGAAGAACATTAATACCCAGCGACGGTCGATGCTTTTGGTCGCAGAGGTAATGAGCAGCCCGGTCACAAGTGCCACCAGTGCGGTCGCCGTCACCGTCTGCCCTGCAACACCTTCGGTTACGCCCAGACTTGATGCCATCGGCGTGAGCAGACTGGCAGGTAGAAACTCAGCGGTAATCAGACCGAACACCCCCAACCCGAGCGACCAGACGGCTCGCCAGGCAGGTTTGGCCGGTGCCAATGACGCGCTTGCAGTGGCGCATGAATCCATTTGTAACTCTCCGGTTAAAAAAATGAGATAACGGTCACAAAGAATAGAAAACCACAGTCGGACGATCTATGATGTAAAATCTTTTATTATTGATAATTCGTCCGGAGTTAACGCCATGCCCCTGCATGCCCCTGATTTGATAAGCGAACTGCTGCGCGGAATGCGCCTTTCCGGCGTCAACTATCGGCGAATCGAAGCCAGCGCGCCATTTGGTCTGGCGTTTGGCAACGTTGCGGGCAAGGCGCAGTTTCATTTTGTCAGCCGCGGGCCTGCGGTATTACGAATGCAGAGCGGCGCGCGCTTTACTCTTAACAGCGGTGACGCCGTTTTTATTCCCAATGGCGATGCGCATGCCCTGCTCTCCAGCGATGATGCCAAAGTGACGCCAATTGCCGAGTTGCCCAGCGAACCTATCTGTAATCAGGTACAGGACGTTCACTGTAAGATTTGTCCTGATGGCGATAACGTGGTGATTTTTACCGGGTGTATGGATTTTGAACTGGGAGGCATGCAGCCGCTCATTAATGCAATGCCCGAAGTGATGATGGTCAGCAGCCTGATGTCAACGCGACCGGAGATTCATCCGCTGCTCGCCGCCATGGAGCGGGAATCGCTAAGCCGTCAGGTGGGTTTTGCCGGTATCCTCGCCCGGCTCGCTGATGTGGTGGCGGCACTGATTGTACGAGGCTGGGTGGAAAGCGGCTGCGGTAAAGCTACCGGTTGGATTCAGGTTTTACGCGATCCTCGCCTTAGCCGCGCAATTTACGCCATGCACCAACAGCCTGGAGTTAACTGGAGCGTCGCCGCCCTGGCAAAAGAAGCAGGAACATCCCGCTCCGTCTTTGCCGAGCGTTTTCTCTCTGCGACCGGTACCACGCCGGCCAGGTATCTCGGTGAACTGCGCATGCGGCTGGCCGTCCAGTATATCGGCCAGGAGCAACAGGCAATTGAAACCGTGGCACTGCGATTAGGCTACGGTTCGGTGGCGGCATTTAGCCGGGCATTTAAACGCGTGGTCGGGCGTCCGCCGGGAGCGCTGCGCGAAACCACTCAGACAGCACAAAACCTATAATATCAGCGGTAGCAGATGACGGGGGTTACGGTTTTGGGCAAGCCAAGGACAGATACGCCTCGACGGCGCGATTAGGTTCTTCGGCACGGCGAACCAATACCAGATTGGCGGTCAACTCGGGCTCATCCAACCGACGGTAGACCAGACCGGGAATCGTCACCTGCTGTAATGGCGATGGAATTAAGGCAAGGCCTAATCCGGTTGCCGCGATGGCCAGCACGCTCAAGGTGCTACCTGAGCGATGTGCAATCCGTAGCTTATCGCCAAGCTTCTGGTTCAGCAGTAAAGAGAGGCGCTCGTGCGCATCATGGGCCTCATACAAAATCAGCGGCTCATTCGCCAGCATATCCATCGTAATCGCGGAATTTTTTGCCATACAATGGTCTTCAGGCAATGCCACCAGAAAATCCCAATGGCCAAGCGGCAGTGCGATAATCTCCGCTGTCGCGGTCCTGCTGTTATCCGGGGTGTAACCCACATCCAGCTGCCCTGCCAGAATAGCCTCTACCTGTTGCTGAGGCGCGACCTCCTGAATCACCAATTCAGCATCCGGATAGGTCTGATGAAACTGGCGCAAGTCCGCAATCATCTTGCCGCTAAAAATAGCGTTACCGGCAAAGCCGACCCGAACGCGCCCCGTTTCACCGCGCAGTGAGCGCTCAACGGCAAGCCGCGTGTGCTCAACCTGCGCCAGCGTCCGCTGGGCTTCCGTTTGCAGCAGCCGCCCGGCCCCGGTCAGTTCAACGTGCCGACTGGTGCGGATAAATAACGCCCCGCCCAGCTCTTCCTCTAAGGCCTTTATCTGCATACTGAGCGCGGGCTGCACAATATTCAGCCGTTTCGCGGCGCGTCCAAAGTGCCCTTCCTCAGCGACAGCGAGGAAGTATCGCAGGTGACGGAGTTCCATAGCCCCTCAATCAATCATTAATAATGATTGTTCAGTCAAATCAATATATTTGAGCTTACGCTAATTTGCGACCAAACTGAATCTCAGTTCACTTACAGGGGATCCTACAATGCAAACTACCGACACCGATCGCCAGCAGCTTAATGACTTGATGAATGGTTGGATCCATCGTGATTTAGGCGAATGGGCACAGCTACGCAATTTGTTCCACCCCGACGGCACCATTGAAATAACCTGGTTTGAGGGACTAGCCAGTGATTTTGTCGACGGTTCAATGCGGATGGGAGCATCCGATTTACGCACCAAGCACCTGATTGCCTCACCGCGAGTCACTTTTAACGCCGCTGGCAATAAAGCCCTGCTGGAAACCAACGCCATTATCATCGCTGAAAATGTCAAACTTAACTTAGGCTGCGAAAGTCATAACCGCTTCTACGACCTGGCGGAAAAAAGAGATGGCGACTGGAAGCTATTTCATCGACAAAGTATTTATGACATGGGGACCTTCACTTTCCCGCAAGGGATAGTCGAGATAGACCCAGCGACGGTGGCCAAATATCCGCGTGAATACGCTGCACTGGCATATCTGCTGGAAAAAAGCGGTTTCCCGCTTGGGCGGGAATTTGCCACTCGCGGCAGCAAACTCGAAGCCGACATGAAAGCGGCGGGTCAACATTGGCTGTCGGTGTAAAAAAAATTACCCGCAGTCTGTCGACGTTGCGCCGTCTACGGACTGCGGGTCAAAGCCATAGGATGGGCTATTTCAGCATTATTTTTATGGAGAAAAATTGCGCTGACCACCTTATAGAAAATCTTGCTGTTGTTGATGTTAAGTCTATTCATCACATCGCGCTTAATCGCACTAATTCTTTTTTCCGAACGCCCGGTTATCTTTGCCACCGTTTCCGGACGGACTCCCAGGCTTAATGACAAAATAATAAATAGCTGGTTATCAGAGAACGGGAAATCATGCTCTTGCTCTTTACCGGCATCTGTCTCGCTGCAATGTACGTCGATCAATACCTCGCAATGATTCTTCCTGGTGTTGTAGACAACCAGCCCGCGAGCCTTGCGTAACAGATAGCCAACAATCAACGGCGAGACCGACTCGGTCAGCACCATAACGTTTTGTCCGGCAAAGCGCGCAGCATCACTGAGCACCCGCTCAATTGTCTGCGAGATATCCAGATCGTTAAAGATCAGAATGCTATCGAGTACCACATTTCCCAGGGTATATATCCGCTCGCTACCCTCTTTAAACCGGAGCAATTCAGCAACACCATAATTAAGGAAGAAGTTATCACTATAACTTACAAGTTCCATTTGTTTTACTCCATCTCAACCTACGATAAAACATTAATCAATCATCTATATTCTTTCAACAACTGACTGCGTCCATAATTGGACAGCATTTTTATATAGTTAAATATATTTTTTGGTAAGTTGAGAGATTAGTCCTATGCCTTAAGATAAATCCAAATCAATCATTAACATCAGCTATAGAATCCGCTATCGCCGTGCTATACTTAATTCAATATTATTAGTAGGGAAATATAAATGTCGCAATCAGACGATTCGCCTCGTCCACTGCATGCCTTCGAGTTCGGTCAGCAGACAAAACCGCTACAGGCAATAATGGATCTCCATCAGGCACTGGCGCCTTTCGGTACCGCATTTACCTTAAAAGCATCAACCAAAATGTTACTCAGTGACGACCAGGAAACCGCATTCATTTTATTGATTTCTACCGGCTGCTTTTCCATCAGCCATAAGCAAGATGATTTACATATTGCTACGGCATTCTCCCCAACCGTTGTGGGGCTTATTGATGGCTATAGCCTATATTACGACGTCCAGTCCAGACCGCAGCACTATATCCGGGCCGAAACGGACTGCAGCGGCTGGGTTGTTCCACTGAATCTGTTTGTGGAAAAATGTGACGAATTAAGCTTATGGCACGACATCGCGCGCATTCTGGCACAGCGGGTAATGATGATGAGCGCCCGGGATAGCGAACTGGTTGGTAACGACGCCTACAGCAAAATTCGCTCGCTGTTGATGGAACTGTGGCTTTATCCAGAAGAAATTCGTCGGCAAATAAAAGTCTCTTCATTTATCCAACGACGCACCCGGATCTCTCGAAGCCGTATTATGGATGTATTGGCTGAACTTAAAAAAGGTCATTATATTGAAATGAAATCAGGCGTGCTGGTTTCGATGGAAAAATTGCCTTCCGCTTTTTAACGTAATTGAAAACGTTTATCTTCGGTAAATATTTTTCCTGCTTCTAATTGTAACAATTTACCCGTCATTGGATTCCCCATAAAGATATTCACGTTGATCAGATTATCGTACATATCGGCATCGACCCATAAATTTAACCAGCGTGTGGCTTGCGGGATAAAACAGCGCAGCGCATTAATATCGCCCGAATGCTGATATTCCACAATCAGTGCCGCCGCACGATCCTTTCTTAAACGCGCCGTCGCCAGCCCGGTTTCATGCAGCGCCAGCACGCTGGCGTAATGGTCGTCGGGTCGTCGCTCAAACTGGGTGAGGTTGCTTTGCTGACGCAGAGTGACCAACACGACGGCCGCCATGGCCAGACAAACCAATGCCAGCGGCGGCGCCAGCCACTTGAGGCCGCGGTGGCAGGCTTCAAGTGGCTGGCGTTGTTGCCCGGCCGCCAGACTCACCAACACAATAAACGTCAGCCAATGGGCACCGGACTGGTAAAAAGGATATTCAACCTGAGTATGTAAAAGCAGCGGCAGTATGCAGCACAAGCAGGCCAGTTTCTGCCGCGTGGCCGAGCGTAAAAAGATAACGACTCCGGCATAGGCCAATAACAGTAGTCCGCCCAGCGCCACGCCCCCACCTTCAACCCACCAATAGAGAATTTCATTATGCGGATGCGTCAGTACCAGCAGGCCGTTCTCAATCGGTTTCGCTCGGTCGGCAATAAAATGGCTAAACTGCCATTCGAAGCTGCCGTATCCCCAACCCGTAAGGGGAAAACGACAAATCATGTGCCATGTTTCACGCAGTATCATCAGCCGCTGCACGTTAGAACTATGATGCTGGGAAAGAGCCTGATGGAGCGAAACCTGCATCAACAATACGCCAGCAATCATCCCCAGCAGTGGCGTAAGAACCAGTAAACTTCGCCGCCAGCGAGACGCCCGCCGCCAGTAAAGCCCGCTCATCGCCGGGTAAATACACAGCGCGCTTAACCAGCCAATTCGCGAACAGATAAGCGTCAACGTGGTGAACAGCAGCATAATTATCGCGCTGACAAGCCCTGCGCGAACCGTCTCGCCATGGCGATTCGCAAACCTGAAAATGGGGGCGCCCATGAGAAACAGCCATACCGCAGCGCCGGTTGCCAGAAAAGAAGCGGTGACATTACGTTGTTGAAATACGCCAATATTCCCCGGATTGGCCCGCAGCACCTGTTGCTCAAACCCAGACAATACAGTTGGATGATACAGACCAAGCAGGCTATAAATGGCCTGAATCAATGCCGCAAAACCGATGCTGTACAGTAGAATTTCCCGCTGACGGGCGTTGAACCGGCAACGAATCAGCACCAACAGAAGTAGCACCCCAGCCCACAGTGCGACAAAGCGCGGGAGTGCATCCAGCAGCCACTCCTGACGCGGACACCAGGCGAGGGGCAACGTCATCAGCACCACGCCTGACAGCACCGCGTAAATACCGGGGATAAGCGTAATGGCCGTACGCAGCAGGAGCAGCGTCCCCACGCTTAATGTCAGCAGCAGTACCAGCCATACGCACAATGACGTCGGCATATCGCTGCCGCTGCCGCCCATATTCGGGATAACCAGGTGCATAACGCACAGATAAACCGCGGCCAGCAGGCCGACAATCAGCCAAACGGCGCTTCGTGAATCATCGCGTTGCATTGTATTAATAGCCATCTATAGCGTTCGTTTGATCACCGGCATCACCCGGCCATAATCGTTGATCGTTTGCCACTCGAGAGCGCAGGCCTGTGCCGCCGGGCAGCCGCTTACAGTCCGGGTCGCAAACGGTGCGACCATCCCGGCGTTGCTAAGCGCATTGCCGTTAATTCTTAGCTGAAACAGAGTGACGTAATAGGGCGTCGGGTTGCTCACCTGCAGCCCTGTCCCGGCCTTTTCCCAGCGCAATTGGGTATAGGCATCCTCTGCCCGTCCTTTCAGTCCAGTCGGGCGAAAAAAGACTTTCATCCGGCTACGGATAGCCACCTGTAGGGAATTCGTCGACGGTTTACCCTCGATTTCCGGAATGCTGGCAACGCTCAGCCAGAACAGGCTTTCGCGATCGGCGGGCAGGTCGCCGCCGGTACGCATAATACGCACAATATTGCTGTGCCCCGGCGGCAGAGAAAACAGCGGCGGCGTGGTAGTAAACGGAACCTGCGACGCGGATTTCCCCTGATCGTTAAGCACTTTGGTCAGCACAAGGTAGCGCTGCGCGGCGGTATTGTTCAGCGTAAAGCTGATGCTCGGTTTATCGGCAGCGAAAATAAAGCGCGTACCGTCGATAACCACACCGGCGCGCGCAGCGGTGCTACACACCAGGGCCACCAGCATAAGGGCTAAAAATTTCATCCGGGGAGTCCTTAATCACTGCCAGGTCAGCGTGAAGGTCGCGGTCGCGTTAGCCTCACCGCTGGTCACGCTGTTCGCAGTGGCAACATAGCGGGCATAAAAAGTGAACGGGTTGTCGGTACGCGCAGGGTCTATCTTGTAAGTCGTGGACGCCTGGTTTATCGGCAAACGTACGTGGTTTGCATCCTGAAGTTCAATCGCAATATCAGCGGCCGAACCGCTGCCGCTTGCCAGCGCCAGCAGCGTCTTATCGGCAGAACTGGGGACGCCGCCAAAAGTGAAGTCCACGCCGGAAGCCGCCGCGCCGCAATCCTGCAGGTCAATCACGAAGGCGACCGGCGATGAAGCGCTGCCGCTGGCTGAAAACTGTTTTGCCGAAATATCACCTAATGGCACGGTCTGTTCCTGGGTAGACGCGGAGACGACACAGGTATTGTCGAGGATGGTGCCCTGCACGTTTACCGTCCCGTCATGCGCCTGTGCCAGCGGGCTAACGGCCCAAATAACGAATAACAGCGGAGAGAGAGTTTTCATCACTGGTAGCTCAGGTCAAAGTACATGACTGATGATGCATTACCCGCTGTGACCGGCATTTTTGTTGCCTGGTAACGTAGGTAAAAGGTCAGGGTATTGTTATCGCCTTCGGCTAAAGGCTGGCTATCGCTGGCGGTATTAATCGCCAGGCTTTTCCGGTTGCGGTCAAGGATCTCCACCCCTACGCCGGAAGCCATTGCTCCTGCCCCGGACGTATCTGAAAGCGCCAGCAGTTTGCTGTTGTGACTGTCCGGAATGCCGCTAAACGTGACCGTCGCCCCCGCGATACCGCTGCTACAGTCGGTCAACCGAATCTGCAAATCGGCCGACGCCGACACATCTCCCACGCTATGGAAGGTATTGCTGCCAAAACTGCCGATAAACACGGTTTGGTTGGTGTCCGCCGTATTCACATCACAGGTTGCCGCCACCACCGTACCGCTCATGTCAATCGCCACGCCGTTGCTGGCGGCATGCGCGGTAAAGACCATCACGCTGCCAATGATGGCGACCAGCCAGGTAATCGTTTTATTCATCATGTCGCCCCCTAATCAAAATCGACCACGATATAGGCCTGGGCATGGAACACCCCCTGCAACGGCTTATTGCCCGTTGCACTTATCGGGGCGACGCTAAACGGCACCGTGGCGATGTAATTTTGTAGCTGGAAAGGAATGGTGCCGGTATTCGGGATAATCACGTTGCCGCTGTTGTCGGTAAACTGTACGGCGATATCTTTGTTGTCGGTGGCAATAGCGGTAGGTTCGTTGCTGTCCGCTGTCCCCTGAAAACGGAAGCTAAGGCTGGCCATTTCCGTCACCCCGCCCGAACATTTCACCGGCACCTGTTCTGTCACCGGCATAAATCCCGCAGGCTTTTGACCTTTCGTTTTAAAATTGCCCGACGAGAGAGTGCCAAAATCAATGGTAATGACCTGGTTACTGTTTACCTCACAGCTCTGCGGCACGGTAATCGAACCGCTGAATGAGATGGTGTAGACCGGGGTGCCAAACGATGACGTATTAGTCCGGTTGATATACACATTGAACAAGTTGGTCTGCGGGATGGTCACATTACCGACAAACGGTTTGGCTATTTTTATTTGCAGCGTAATGTTCGAATCCGATACCGGGAAATTACAGCCTTTCGGTACGCAGCTATCGCCCCCCATTTTGGCGTAATTCGCCGGAGCATAAATATCCCCCGCCACGCTATCAGTGACCTTCAGCGCCCCTTCCAGATAGCCATTGAGCTGCAGGTATTTCCAGTTTCCCGAGGTCTCCACCACCGGATAATTAGAGACGTAGGAACGATAGGTATAGGTGTTACTGTTGCCCGCCTCTTGTGGGCAAACCGCATTCATATGAATATCGCCGGAGCGCACCACCTGGGTGGTTTTCCCCGCCACGTTGGTATCCGCCGTTAATGAGGTGGTGACATCAAAGTTTTCGTTTTGCGTCGACCCAGTTGCATTGGAGCAGCTATTTAAGGAATCGGCCAAAGCGGTATTGGCCGCCAGCAGCAGCACGCTGCAAAACAACATCGGTATTATCTTCTTCATGGTCATCCCCAAAGGATCAATTACAGGTCGCCGTCACCCGGCTAAAGTCAGTCATCTGGTCGGCGCTGAGCTGATAGCTTGCCGAACATCGCTTATCAGCGCCCTGTCCCCATTGCGCCGTCAGTGCGCCGGACTGCGACAGTCCGGAGAGATAAACCTGACCGTCATCGCCCACCAGACTGCTCTGTTGGCCGTCGCTCAGCGTCACCGTCGCGCCGAACGGCAGCGGTTTTTTATGGTTAAGCAGCGTCATCAACACACGAGCACCCACATGGGCAGCAAACTCCGCCCGCGCCATCGCCCCCTGGGTCGGCACGACGTTCACCACCGCATCATCGATGTCAACGTTCTGCCCCAGGGAGTTGGTGTCCAACGCCACCCGGTTTTGTCGATAGGTCGTGGCATAGGGAACCACCGCATATCCGCGCCAGTCGGTTTTTATCCCGGTGGTATTTTCCAGCGCCACGCCTGCCGCACCCGGTGCTTTCACCAGGATATTGGTGTCGCCCAACGGTTGGCTCAGCGTAAGACCATCCCGGTGCAATACCGCACCGCCGCTGAGTCCGTAATTGCGCTGGTGATAGCCGTCGCTGTAGTTGTATCCGGCCTTGAGGTTGCCGTAAGTGCCCTGATAATTCAGGCTGGCGTTACCGCTGTTGCCAACGCCGTGGTTACCATCGCTTTCCTGCACGTTGTAGCTGAGATTATTTTCATCCAGCAGCGTGCCGTTCACGCCAGCCGTCTGCGAGGCCTTCCCGTGGCGGTCTGTTCTCATGTTGTAGGACGCATTAAGCGTATTAGCCGTGTGGTACATATCGGCGTTACCGTGGCGGGAAAGCCATTCCCCCAGCGGCAGCGAGACGTTAAAAGCGAACACCTGGTCGGCTTCATCTTCGCCCGGCGAGCGGTCGTAGTTCCACGTCACGCCGTATGAGATTTCATGCCAGTTGCCGTTGTAGCCAACCTGGATAAGTTTGTCGGTCTCATCGGTATGCCAGTAGCTTTGCTCGGAACCGGTGACAAAAAGCGACCCGTTCTCACCCACCGTCTGCGAGATGTTGATCTGCACTTTGCCTTTTTTGGTGTAGTAGAGGTTATAAAAGTCGGTCCAGTCGGGCTCATCCTGCTTACCGTCATGATCGTCATCCTGCCAGGCATCATCACCGGTATAGCCTTCCATATGCCGATAGGTGGTTTCATCGAGGGTATAAAAGCCCTGCGTCGAATAGCGATAACCGAGCAGCTGAAAGTTGGTTCCCAACGTATTGAGCGCCTTGGCATACAGAAAACGTACGGACTGACCTTCATGCTGGCTGCCGTCAATCAAGGTGCTATTGGCCTGAGTCACATCCATCGATATCGCGCCGATATCGCCCATGTTTAGCCCCAGCCCTAATGCGAACGCCCGATAATCTGCCGATGCCTGGCTGCCGCCATAGGCGGTAACGCCTTTCGGCAGCCCCCAGATTAAGGTGCCCTGCGCGAAATCGACGTCTTCTTGCTGATCGTTACTGCTGCGGTACTTCCCGGCGGTCAGCGCATATTTAAGATGGCCCTCGCGCTGCAATAAAGGCACCGCCGAGTACGGAACCGAATAGCTATTTTCACTGCCGTCCGTCTCCTTCACCGTCACCAGCAGATCGCCGCTTGATGAGGTTGGATAGAGGTCAGTAATAGTAAATGCGCCAGGGGAGACGTAGGTCTGATAAATGACGTAGCCGTTTTGCTTAATCGTCACTCTGGCATTACTGCGGGCTATCCCGCGTACCGTGGGCGCAAACCCCTTGAGGCTGTCGGGCAGCATATTATCGTCAGAGACTATCTGGGCGCCGCGAAAGCTCAGGGAATCAAAAACATCCGCTGGCGTATAGCTCTCACCCAGCGTCATCTCCGCTTTCAATGGGATCAGCGTTCTTTCGACATAGGTACTGATGTGCTCCCATTGACTCTGCGAGCTGCCCTCACCCTGGCTGTAGTTCCAGGTGGAATAATCCCGCAGACGCCAGGCGCCCAGATTCAGCCCACTTTGTAGATTGAGGTAATAACTGTCTTCATTACTGACGCCGCCGCTGTTGCTGCCGGAAAAATCGTAGTTCAGGGTCATGGCATTAATCCCCTGATCCCATTGCTCCGGCGGAATATAGCCACGCGCACTCTGCATCATTCCGGCCTGCGGAATGCTGATATCCAGTTTCAGATGGGCGAAGTCAAAACGCGTACTCGCATCGGGAATAGCCGCGAACGGCACGCATTGGTCCGCCGCAAGCGTCTTCAGCGCAGGGAAAGCGTTGGCATTTAGCCCCATCGCCTCCAGCCGCGTCAGCGTAAAGCACGGCGCTAACCCGGTATCGTCCTGACTTTTCTTGTCAGCCTGAAATTCAACATCCTCGCTGGCGACAAATTGCTGGTTGATATAAACATCAACCCGATATTTCCCCGGAGCCTGACCATCGCTATTTTCAAACTGCGAAAGATCGGCAACCGCCGAGCTGTCGCCGGAGAGAAACGCGGGATTAAAGTAATTATCCGCACTGGCGGTAAACGAAATAAAGCCCAACGCCGCCGGCAAAATATATCTGTAGCCGCGTTTACGGCACAGTAAAACCTGGGCAATCGCCCGGGCTATATAGCAAATACGAATTGTCATTATTTTGCCGACCCAATTCCGCGGGTTATTCGATTACTGCATTTTGCTTCGGCGTATTCGCGCCATAATCATTCACCGTCTGGAAGGTAATTTGCCCCCGAGCACTCTCCGGCACCACAATCGTACTTTGGCCCAGCGGCGGCACCATCGTCGCCGGCAATTCAGTGGTCCCGTCGTTGAAATGGACCAGCGTGATGTAATATGGTGACGGGTTTTTTATCATCAGCTGCTTCCCGTCCTTGTGAAAGCGTAACTTCTCCGGCGCCTCAGCCACGCTCATCGCCAGACCTTGCGGGCGAATAAAAAGTTTAATGCGGTTGAGTACCGCAATTTGTAAGGTGTTCTTAGTCGCGGCATCTTTATTCGCGGCCGGAATCGCTTTGACATTCATCCAATACAGACTTTCCCGGTCTTTTGGCAATGATTCGCGCGGCCCGATATACATCACCCGCAGCGTATTTTCTTTTTCCGGTTTAATCACAAACAGCGGTGGGGTGACGACAAAATTGCTGCTTTTTTTACTGTCCGAATTCTCGACCCACGACTGAACTAAAAAGACCCCTTTACTGTCGGTATTATTGACCGACAGCGAAATCTGTTCACTGCCCTGAGGATAAACAATCCGCGTGGCACCTAAGGCAATGCCACCGTAATCCGCAGCATGAGTCATCATTGAGGCTAGCGACAGGCTGATTATCGACAGCGCAGAACAGGTACGAGTAATAATGGACATAATGAGCCTTTAAATAGAAAACGCCTGCTGCGGCGAAAAATTATAGGTAAGTCAGCGTGAACCAGGTCTGAGCATCCGCTTCACCCGGCGAAATATTTGCCGCCGTCGCCCGATATTTAGCGATAAAGCTCAAGACCGTGGTGTCGTTATTTAACGAGGTAAAATGCTGCGGTGACGTATTCGGAATCAGCAAATTGCCGACGCTATCAAAAATGCCCACCCCAATATTTTTGGCGCTGCCCGCTCCGCCGGTGACGGCTAATACCGACGGATCTTTCACATCGGTGACGCCGTTAAAAGCCACACCGACCCGCTGGCTAACGTTGATATCACAGTCTTTCAGCACGATAGTGAAAGGCTGCGGATCGCCCCAGGAACCGACGCTGGTAAACGTGCTGGAGCGAGGTTTGCGCCTCGCTGTCGGTATCGACCACGCAGGCGGCTTCAACAACCGCACCCGAGAAATGCACATCGCCGCCGGGTACGGTGACAACATGATGATTCCCAGCCCACGCCAGTAGAGGCAAAAAAGCAAACAGCACAACCGCCTGACCCGACAGAGAAATATTCATCCCAACTCCCGTTAGCGAAAGCGCCATCCGTGGCATCTTATTTCCTGAAGGGTTACTGGTAGGTGACGTTAAAAGTCGCCGTCGCGTCTACGTCACCAGCACTCAGCGTGCCGGATGTCGCGATATAGTCCGCAGTAAACGCCATGGTGTTGTTGCCATCGATAAGGGTGGCTGCTTTCGACTCTTTCCCCAGATCCAACGCAGTACCGTCAGTATCATAGAGCTGCACGCCGACACCCTGCGCACCACCGGCACCCGCCGTGTTATCCAGTACGCTCGCGTTACCGGCAGCGGCCGGGCCGTTAAAGGTCACGGATGCCTGAGTCGAAACGTTGGTATCGCAGTCGGTCAGCTTGATGCTGAACGGGGTTTTCTGGTTAGCCACGTTGCCCTCAGTCGGGGTATCGCCAAATGCCGCCAGACGAACCTGCCCCATATTGACCGTTTGGTTGATGGAGTCTTCCGCTACGGCACAGGCTGCGTTAACCACAGCGCCGGTAAAATGAACGGAGCCACCGGTTACCGTGACGGGCCCGGTTCCACCACTGATGCCAGCAGCCATTGCAGAGCCGCCAACCATCATTAATGCCAGCGTCAGTCCTTTAATCGTAAAATTTTTCATGCTCATTGCCCTTGAATAGTCAAACCGAATATTTCCCTGATTTTCAAGACAAAAAGGGAACGTTCCCATTTAATTAAATAAATAGTATGTGAAGTCATTAGAATTTAAACCGCGTTGCCCACAGTACTCGCTATAAATAATATTTTGTCATCGGATCATCCTGACCCGACGCCGCTAATTATCTACAATATGATTAATCTTTTACAACGCCGTTTTTATCCGATACTGGACAGTGCGCTTTTAAATTGACAAGTAACCCTTAGAACAAAAAATAACAGGTGATTGTTTTTTAAGGATTATCTCGTTAATGGAAATGTTAATTTTTATGGTTTAATACCACCAAGGTGTTATTTGATCAGTGCGTAAAATGCCTATATCATTCTCTTTAGATATATTTTATCGAGACCGAAAAACGCATAAATTTTAAATTATTAAGAGTGGTGTGTATTTCAGAATATTTCTTTTGGGCCCGATATTTATCCCTTTAGCCGTTACTGATTTATTAAGTAAATGTTCTTATTTGGTGAAAAGGAAAAGACCTAAAATGTGCGCCAAAGTCAGCCTTCCCCTGGGGATGAGGAAGGCAAAAAACTCACAGATAGGTGATCGTCAATTCCTGGAGCTCAGGATGACCGTTCAATGAACGCTGAGTGACGGTAGCGATGCCCGGCATCGCAGAGATGTTGCCGATTGATTTAATGGCAACATGCTGAATGTGGTTGACGCCATTGTAGTAGCAGGAAATCTGTGCCTGCGAGCGCTGGAGCGCAACCCCGCAGCCCCCTTCCACGACCTGGCCGATAAAGCGAATTTTCCCGGAGCTAGCTCCGTTTTGCGCCTGCGCCACCGTGGCAAACGCCAGACCCATTACGGCGAGAAAAATGGTACGTACTGTTTTCATATTCTGACCCCACATCCTGTGAGTATTGTTAATATCGGCAACACCGCCAATGATCCTTTTACATCAACGCTATTTACATATTTATCGCTAAAACAAACGAGTGCTGAATTGACTATACCGCTCTGCGCCCTTCCCGGGTATCCGTCATTCTTCGTATTCATCGACATTGCTTATGATTACCAATCACTATTCGCGGTTAAGGATGAACTCATCCATAAGACAATGGCGAATAATTGGCCTGAATGCTGATATTGGTGGGACCGTAAGAGGTGATTAAATTGGCTAAAAAACCACCGGGAAATGTCACATTCCTGATATTTCACCGCCTAAAGATCCCCGCCTGTAACGCTATTATCCGGCAATGGCAAGATATGAACACTGTCATAAGGACAATCCCAGGGCGAGGTATTACCTCACCCTGGGCCGTCTTTTACTCCATCACGCGCGCGCGCTTAATCCGGCTCTCTTCAGTCGTTTGAGCGGAGTCCACCAGCGTGAAATCGAAGCTGACTTCAGTATGCGGCTGGTTAATTTTACGCGCCTGCGATAACTGCTCATCGGTGATTTTCACCGGATCGGCAATCAGCTCTTCGCGGGTGGCAAACGCAAAATCGTCCCACAGATAGGCATCGCCGTTGAGGTTAATCTGCGTGGTCAGGTGCTTATAACCCGGTGCAGAGACGAAGAAATGCACGTGCGCCGGACGATTTCCGTGACGGCCTAACTGGGTCAGCAGCTTCTGGGTTGGGCCATCCGGCGGGCAACCGTAGCCGCATGGCACGATGCTGCGCACCGCATAACGGCCATCGGCACCGGTCTCCACGCGGCGGCGCAGGTGATATTCGCTCTGGGATTGATCGAAGAACGAGTAGCCGCCCAGGGTGTTGGCGTGCCAGATATCGACAATCGCCCCGGCTACCGGGTTGCCTTCTAAATCGCGCACCTGGCCGTGCAGCCACATTGGCTCGCCCGGCTCGCTGCCGTCATCCATTCGCGCGTACTGCTGGCTGAGCGGCGCGCCTGCCACATACAGCGGCCCTTCGATGGTACGCGGCGTGCCGACATCCTGACCGGTTGCGGCTTCTTTTTCATCGGCACGCATATCCAGATAGTGCTCAAGCCCCAGGCCCGCCGCCAGCAGCGCGGCCTCTTTGCGTTCGCCCAGCTCGTTTAAATAGTTCACCGCCAGCCAGAACTCTTCATCGCTGATATCGAACTTCTTGATGGTCTGGCACAGGTCGCTCAGTACCTGATGCATAATGGCCTTGAAGCGTTCGTTGCCCTGTTCGGAGTTTAAGCCGCTGCTGATCGCCAGCAACGATTCCAGTTCGGTCTGTTTTGCAGGATTCACTGACATTGCATATTCCTCTTTTTTGTAGGGTAAGGTTTGTTGTTGTTAGTTCACGGCGGAGGGATGTCGGCACAGCGGCTGCACCGAAATCGCCATAAAGGGATACAGCGGTAGCCCGGTCAAAATATCGTGCAGCTCCTGGTTGTCGGCGACGTCAAAGATGCTGACGTTGGCGTAAAGCCCGGCGACGCGCCAGATATGCAGCCACTTGCCTTCGCGCTGCAGGCGCTGCGAGTAGGCTTTCTCCTCGGCTTTGATAGCATCGGCCTGGTCTTTGGGCATAGACGCCGGAATATTGACGGTCATTTCAACTTTAAACAGCATGCGGATGTCCTCTATTTTCGGGCGTAGAAACGCAATTTATCGTCATCGATTTCCACGCCCAGCCCCGGCCCCTGCGGCAGCGTGACCTGCCCCTGGCCGAAGGCGAGCGGCGTCACCACGATGTCGTCTTTGAGCAGCAGCGGCCCGAACATCTCGGTGCCCCACTGCATTTTCAGGGTCGACCAGGCGTGCAGCGAGGCCACCGTTCCCAGCGAGCCTTCCAGCATGGTGCCGCCGTACAGCGCAACACCCGCGGCCTGCGCCACGTGCGCCAGCTTCAGCGCCTGCGCCGGGCCACCGGCTTTGGCAATCTTCAGCGCATAGGCGCCGGTAAAGCCGCCGTTGGCCAGCGCGTAGCCATCGTGGCTGGTCGCCACTGCTTCATCGGCCAGAATCGGCAGCGTGAAACGCTGGCTCAGCGCGATAAGTCCCTGCCGGTCCCACAGCGGGATCGGCTGCTCAACCAGAGCAATACCGCCAGCCTGCAGCTGGCTCATACCTTTCACGGCGGTGGTGAAATCCCACGCCTGGTTGACGTCAACGCGAATGCTGACCTCATCTCCCAGCGCGGCTTTGATTGCCAGCGCGTGGCGGACATCGGTCGCCAAATCGCGGGCACCAATTTTCAGTTTGAAAGTGTCGTGCCGCCCTTCCGCCAGTAGCCGTTTTCCTTCGTCGATATCTTTCGCGGTGTCACCGCTCGCGAGCGTCCACAGCACCGGCAGGCGATCGCTAAGCGCACCGCCCAGCAGCGCGCTGACCGGCACGCCCAGCGCTTTGCCTTGCGCGTCGAGGAAGGCGGTTTCCAGCGCCGATTTAGCAAAGGTGTTGCCCTTCACGCTGGCATTCATCGTTTCGGCAAGCGCCGCCACGCCGCTGAAGGTCTGCCCGCACAGCAGCGGCGACAGATAGGTTTCAATCGCCAGCTTCATCGCTTCCGGACTTTCCGCGCCGTAGCTCAGGCCGCCAATGGTGGTCCCCTCGCCCCAGCCGACCACGCCGTCGGCACACTGCATGCGCACAATCATCAGGGTCTGGCAGCCCATCGTCGCCATCGACAGCTTGTGCGGGCGAACGGTGGGAATATCCACCAGCCAGCAGGCCAGTGATTCAATCGTTAACATCGGTTGCTCCTGCAAAGAAAAAAGGGATCAGGGTGTTGTTTTGCCCGATGGCAGGCTG
Organism: Kluyvera intermedia; assembly: GCF_021440345.1. GTDB lineage: Bacteria > Pseudomonadota > Gammaproteobacteria > Enterobacterales > Enterobacteriaceae > Kluyvera > Kluyvera intermedia_A. The sequence goes on along the minus strand of NZ_JAKCNS010000058.1, from coordinate 41,948 downwards.
CGTAGTGCGATCCACGCCAGCAGCGCGTAGGCGATAAGCAGCAGCGAAACCGGCCACGAAGCGTCGAAGGCCATCAGCAGCGCTACTGCCAGCATTGGCCCAAGTCCACCGGAGAAAATCGAGCCAACTTCATGCCCCAGCGCAAGGCCGGAATAGCGCACGCGCACCGGGAACAGATCGCTCATGATGCACGGCTGGGTGCCAATCATCGCGCCGTGACAGACCGGCAGGCCGAGGAACATCGCCAGCAAAATGTAGCCGTAGCTGCCGGTAGACAGCAGCCAGAAGAATGGGAACGCCATCACCAGCAGGCCAATCACGCCGATGTAGTACACCGGTTTTAAGCCAATGCGATCGGACAGCGCCCCCCAGAACAGAATCGAGAAAAACTCGACCAGCATGGCGAGGGTGACGGCACTGATTATCTCCCCGGTGCCAATGCCGATATGTTTGGCGTACACCACCGAGAAGGTGAAGAAAATATAGGACGCACCGTTTTCCGGCAGGCGCAGCGCAATGGCCTGCAGCAGCGCTTTCCGATGGTCACGAACCAGGATCAGCAGCGGGATCTTCTCGTGCTTGTCTTCAGGTTTGGCCTGGGTAAAGGCTTTGCTCTCGCGAATGTTTTTGCGGATATAGACGCCCACCAGGAAGATGACGATGCTCAACACGAACGGTACGCGCCAGCCCCAACTCATAAAGTCGCTTTCCGGCAGCTGCTGCACCAGATAGAAGGCAAACGCCGACAGCACAAAACCACCGGAGACGCCCATCTGGCTCCACGCGGTGTAGAACCCGCGCTTTTGCTCAGGGGCATTTTCGCTGAGCATGAGCACCCCGCCGCCCCACTCGCCACCGGAGGCCACGCCCTGGAGAAAGCGCAGAATAATCAGCGCCAGCGGCGCCCACAGACCAATCTGCGCGTAGGTTGGCAGCAGACCAATGACAAAGGTGGTCGCCCCCATCAGCGTCAAGGTCATGATCAGCGTCATTTTGCGGCTATAGCGATCGCCAAGATGGCCGAAAACAATGCCGCCGAGCGGCCGCGCCAGGAAACCGACCGCAAAGCCGGAAAACGCCAGCAGCGTGCCCTGCAGCGGGTCGCCGCCTACCGGGAAGAACAGTGGGCCAAACACCAGCGCCGCCGCGGTGCCGTAGAGGAAAAAGTCATACCACTCCAGCGCATTGCCCAGCACCGAAGCCATCACCAGCTTGCGCATCTGTTGCGCATCGTGGCGGGTCTCGGCGGGCGTGACTACGGTTTCAGAAACGACATTACTCATCCGGCATCCCTCTTTACATGGTTATGCTTCGTGACCGACGGCGTGATAGCGACGGTTGAAATAGACCAGCCCGCGCGGCTGCTCGCTGATGCGAATCGCCTGCACCCGGCAGTAGAAGACCGAATGGCTGCCCACTTCGTGGCAGTCATCGATCAGGCAGTCGAAGCTCGCCACCGCCGAGCTGAGCACCGGCGCGCCGCTGGCCATCACCTGCCAGCTGTCGTGGCAAAACCGTTCTTCCGAACGCAGGTTAGCGTTGGCAAATACACCGGACAGCGCCTGGTGATCGCTGGAGAGCACGTTGACGCACAGCGTGCCGTTTTGCTTAAAGTGCGCGTGGGCGAATGAATTACGGTTCATACACACCAACAGCGTGGGCGGCTGGTCGGTCACGCTACAGACGGCAGAGGCGGTAAAGCCAAATTTACCCGCAGGGCCATCGGTGGTGATAACCGACACCGCGCTGCCCAACTGCGCCATGGCGTTACGAAATTCGGTTTGCAGAGTCATTAGAAGATCCTCAAAGATCGATAATCAGACGGGCGCTTTTCGCCCGGGAACAACACAGCAGAATCTGATCGCCATCGGCCTTCTCATCGTCGGTCAGATAGTGGTCACGGTGATCCGGTTCGCCTTCCAGCACGTCGGTCAAACAGCTGCCGCAGATCCCCTGCTTACAGGAGACGCAGACCTTCAGCCCCGCCAGCGCCAGCGCTTCGACGATGGTTTGGTTGGCGGCAACCTGCACGGTAATGCCGCTGGTCGCCGCCACCACTTCAAACGGCTGGCCGCCGGTTTCCACCTCGGCGCTAAAGCACTCCTGGTGAATTCGATCCGGGTCGTAGCCCTGCGCGAGCGCGCGTTCATGAACGGCATCCATTAACCGCGCCGGGCCGCAGACGTAAACATGCGTTCCTTCCGGCACGTCGCACAGCACCGCGTCGAGGTTGATACGTTGTTCATCGCTACAGTGCAGATGCACCTGCGGCGCATAGGCCGAGGCTTCCAGCTGCGGGAGAAACGCCGCCTGATCCCGCGTTTTTGCGCAGTAATGCAGGCTAAACGTGCGTCCGGCGGCCAGCAGCTCTGCCGCCATCGCCAGCATCGGCGTAATGCCAATCCCCCCGCCAATCAGCAGGCTGTGACGCGCCTTCTCGTCAAGCGCGAACAGATTGCGCGGTTCGCTCACCGCAATGGCGTCACCTTCGCGCAGCGCATGCACCGCCAGTGAGCCGCCCTGCGATTGGCTGTCTTTGAGCACGCCGAGCTGATAGAAATGCCGCTCCTGCGGGCTGCTGCACAGCGAATACGGGCGCAGCAGATCGTCGCTCAGCTGCAGGTCGATATGCGCCCCGGCGGTAAATTCGGGCAGCGCCCGTCCGTCGGCATGCGCCAGCGTCAGCAGCACCACCTCGCCGCGCAGTTCGCGGCGGACTACCTGTAATGTCAGCATCAACCTCTCCTTTAGCGCATAAACAGCCCGCCGTTGATGTCCCAGGTTGCCCCGGTGACAAACGACGCGTGTTGAGAGGCCAGCAGCGCCACGGCGTGGGCGACAAATTCCGCCTCGCCGAGCGCGCCTACCGGGATCATCTGTAGCAGCCCGGCCATTTTCTCTTCCGGCACCAGCGCGTGAACGGTCGGCAGGTCCATCGGCCCCGGTGCGATGGCGTTAACGGTGACGCCGGATTTCGCCAACTCGCGGGCAAAGACTTTGGTCAGCGTCAGGATCCCGCCTTTCGACGCCGCATAGTGCGCCCCGGAAGCGGTGCCGCCATTTTGCCCCGCCAGCGAGGCCAGGTTGATGATTCGGCCGTAGCCGCGGCTGGCAAAATAGCGCCCCATCGTCTGGCAGCCGACAAAAGTGCCGCGCAGATTGGTGGAAATCACCCGGTCAAACTCATCAACGGTAATGTCCATCACCGGCGTCGCCAGCGTCAGCGCGGCGTTGTTGACCAGCACGTGCAGGCTGCCAAAACGCGCCACGCTGGCGTTAAGCGCGGCGTCAAAATCGCGCGGCTGGCGAATATCCAGCCCCAGCGCCAGCACGTTGTGGCTGTCCAACTCAGCGGCGGCGGCTTCGGCGCGGGCGGCATCAACGTCGGTCAACACCACCTGATACCCCTGCGTCAGCAGATGGCGGGCGATAACGTTGCCCAACCCGCTGGCCGCGCCGGTGACTAATACGGTTTGCGTCATAAACGGCTCCTTACAGGATGTAACCGATGCTGTGCAGCACATCGTCGCTGTTGACCAGGCGGATCACTTTCTGGCTTATCCGCCAGCCGTCGGCCTGCGGCTGCAGGTGCCAGGTGATATCGGCGGCATAGTGGCGGCTATGGCCTTTGCGGTGTTCCCACAATGACTGTGCGCCGCGCACTACCACTTCGCTGTCGCTGGCCTCCAGCAGGCGAAAACGCGACAGCGTGCGCAGGGTTCTGGCACGCGGAGTGGTCGAGATAGACTCGCCGCTGTACAGGCGTTTCACCCGTTTAGCGCGCATTTCGTGGTCGTCACAGGCGTAGTTGAGGGTGTTTTTGAAATCGATCTCCTGCGGATCGATTGGCACCACGTACAGGCCGTCGGGCTGCCACAGATCCAGCCAGGCATTGAATTCGCCCTGATCGAGGAGATCGCCTTCGAGGTTAATCACCGCGATGGCCTTAAACAGTACAGATTCAGCGGTCGTCATTTATTCCATCTCCGTCATCAGTTTTTTCCACTGCTGATAGGCAGCGCGCATCCCGGTCTCGGCGCTGACATCGCTGCGCAGACCGTCATCGGTGCGGTATTCGCCCGCCAGGCCGCGGTTGAGCATGATCCACAGATCGTCCCCGGCGGTGGCGCCGCGCTGAACGCGTTCCCACGCTTCCGAGTCATCCGGCGTGCCGAAGCCCATCGGCCCCTGGAAGTGCTCGTGCAGACGCAGGCGCGCCTGATTGGCGATTTCCGGGCCGCCGTCCATGGTTATCACCGCGTGGTGAATTTCGGTTTCATTGACCGACAGCGGTTGCAGGACGCGGAAGAACGCCATCGAGCAGGCGATGTTGGGGAAGATATTGAGGTTGAAGCCGGAGCCGCCGACCGCACGCACGATACGGCGCACCTGGTCTTCATCGTGGTCGGCGCGCAGGGCCTCGGCCAGTTCATTAAAACGCTCCGGGATCGGCGCATCGAGATTGGCTTCCAGATCCACCAGTTCCGGGATCATCACCATCACGCTGTGGCCGTTGCCGAGATCTTCGACGTAGCCGCTGCCGTCGACAAAGTTGAGCATCTCTTCGGTCTGCTTATCGACCGAGCTTAAGAACGAGCGGTGCACCACCGGGAAGTGGTAGCCGTCGGTGGTGTTCTCGAGCTGGATTTTCCAGTTGCCCGGGAAGCGGAATCGATGCGCCGGGCCGGTTTTAATCGGGTAGCCCGCGCCCTGCTTCATAAACAGATCCATCCACTTTTTCGCCGCGCCGAGGAAATCTTCCAGCGGTTCAATACGATCGTTAAAGGTGGCGAAAATCATTCCCGCGTACTGTTCGGTGCGCAGTGATACCAGCCCCAGCTCGCCTTTTTCCAGCTGGTCGGCGTAGCTTTCCGGATGCGGCACGCCGCGCAGGCTGCCGTCCAGCGCGTAGCCCCAGCCGTGGTATGGGCAGACAAAGCTGTTGGTTTTGCCGCTGCGGTGTTCGCACACGGTGGCCGCGCGATGGCGACAGCGGTTCAGCAGCGTGTGTACGGTGCCTTTACGATCGCGCACCACGATAACCGGCTGGGTGCCGATCTCGGTGGTTTTAAAGCTGCCGGTGTCGGGGATTTCGCTGGCGTGCGCTACCCAAACCCAGGTTTTGCCGAAGACTCGGTCCAGCTCCAGCGCAAACAGCTCTTCGGAGGTGTACAGCGAGGTGTGTACACGGTCGTGCTTCACCAGCGATGCAATCTCTTCGCGGCTCGGCGCGTTGGGCATCGTAGTATCGATATTTTTCACATTAATGAGGTGGTCACACTGCATGTCCATTCTCCTGCACGTCTTCGACGGTCTGATGGTTTTCCGGCACCGGGAGCGTGTCCTCGGCGTGCCAGTGGCTTACGGGTCGGCTAAACAGGTTGCGGGTGGTGAAATGGTGCATCACCATCTCCCCCGCTTCGCGCCGAAAGGTGACGTTGATTTCAGCGGCGTTGAGATGCGCGCCGCCGGCGCTAAACGCCGAGGTTTGCAACATCAGCCAGCGGCCGTGCAGCTCGCCGTCGGCCGATGCGCTAAGCGCCTCGGAGCACAGAAAATGCGCGTTCATGGCGAAGTGGGCCGGTTTACGCACATACCCGGCCATCATGGCGATAATCGCCGCGCGCCCGACATGACGCCCCAGGCGCGTGGCATACGGTTCGCCCACCCCTTCCCAGCAGGCATCGACGGTGAACAGTGCGCCGATGGCGCGTACGGTGTCGCTGTCGTCGAGCCGGTCGCACAGGTGCATGTACTGGCTTATGCTCACGCGGGCGGCCTGCTGATCTTCGAGCTGCTGTAAGCGCTGCGCATCCTGAGAGGTCATCATCGACTCCGTTAGCTCTGAATAATCAGTTCGCGGCCAACGCGGGCCTCGATTTTGCAGTACTTCCACAGCTTGCTACCGCCGTCGCCAACGGGCGTGGTGCGGAACAGGTTGCAGACGGCGGCGACGTTCTCCAGCGCCTGAGCGTCGGCCAGCACGTAGGTAGTCCACGGGGCGGTGGTCGACGGGCCAACCATCAGTTGGTCATCGTCCATGTTGCCGATAACGGTGATCCCCGGCGTTTCATCAATGCCTTTCATCATCACGCCGAAAGCGGCCCACACCTGCTTGGCTTCCGCCGCGCTGGCATCGAAAAAGTTCTGGTTCACGCCGATGCAAAACAGCACGCGTAAGGTTGTGGTCTGGCTCATCTGATGCTCCTTAAGTTAAAAATCACAGGTAGCCGGGCTGCGGCTTGCCACCGAAGAAGACGGTGCCTGCGTTGAGATATGAGAGATCGCCCATAAAGGCGTGTTGGGTAATGACCATGGTGTCGCGCACGTAGCGCTGCAGCGGGCTGGTCATGGTGACGCCGCCCATGCCGTTTAACGCCAGCGCCTGACGCGCCACGTCGGCGGCCACGCGCGTCACGTGAGTCGATGAAAGACGCAGCGCGTTAATCTGCTCGCAGCTGGCGTCATCGCCGGACAGCAGCTGTTGCCAGACATCGTCGATAGCGTCATAGAACCAGGCGCGGGCGGAACGTAAGTCCGCCTCGCAGCGGGCAATTTGCATCTGCGCCTGCGGGCGGTCGGCCAGACGCGGCGCGCCGGTCACCGACTGCTGGCGATGGGCAATGGCGTAGATTTCGTTGAGCGCCGCACGCGCCACGCCAAGCGCCACCACTGACAGCACCTGGGTAGCCAGCGACAGCACCGGATAGCGGTACAGCGGGCCGTCGAGATTCAGCGCGCCGCCGCGAATAAAGGTCCACTCCTGCGGTACAAACACATCGTCCACCAGCAGATCGTGGCTGCCGGTACCCGCCAGACCGACGGTGTTCCACACCGGATCGATCTGCACGCTGGCACGCGGTAACACCGCCATGCGCGGCAGCGGCTGTTCGCTGTCTGGCAGAATGCCGACGCCGAGTACCGAGGCGCCCATACGGCCGCTGGCAAAGCTCCAGCGCCCGCTGACCCGGTAGCCACCATCGGCCTGCCGCGCCTTTTGCGTGGGGAAAATACCGCCGGCGAAGACCACATCCGGGCCGTCACGATAGAGTTCTTTCAAGGTATCGACCGGCAGCGCACCGAGATAAAACGGGCTCATGCCGAAGCTTGCCACCCAGCCTGCTGAACCGTCGGCGGTGGCAATCTGCTCAATCAGCTCACAGAACTGCGCCGGGGAACACTCGTCGCCACCGTAAATTTTCGGCACCAGCGCACGGTAGACGCCGACCTGTTTAAAGCGGCTGATAATGTCGTCAGAAATATGACGTTGATGCTCAAAATCCTGGCTACGAGTCGCAACTTCGCTTAACAGCGGCTCTAGCGCTTCACGGGCGTGGACGGCAGACATAGCGTTCTCCGGTTGTGGTCGCGGCGGGCGCAGAGCGCACGAGGCCGCAATGAGTCGAACTCACTGAGTCATCAGGAATAAAGAAAAAGAGAGTGTGCGGTTAGCGACGTCGTCGCGCGGTCAGCCACTCGGCGGCTTGCACCAGCAGCCCTTCAGCCCCTTTACGGGCCACCAGCTGGAGGGCAATCGGCCTGCCTTGCAGTTCGCCTGCCGGAAGCGTCAGCGCCGGGTGCCCGCTGAGGTTGAACGGGCGTACCAGGCGAGTCAGGTTGACCACGCTCAGAGGATCGGCCGCTTCGGCAAGCGTCGGCGGCAGCTCCGGGAGCGTAGCCAGCGCCAATAAAGGGTTTTTCTCCAGCAGCGCATCGACATCGGCGGTAAAGCGCTGGCGGATCTGTTCAGCTTCTTCCAGCGCCTGCTGGCTGACCGTTTCACCGGCGCGAATACGCGTGGCAACATCCGCAGACACCGCGCCAGACGTCAGTAATGGGCTAAAGGCCTGCCAGTTTTCATGGCTGATAATGGCGATGCCGGCGCGGTGCGCATCGGCAAGCGTGGGCAGTTCTGCGCGATGCGGCTGCACGCCCGCATGGGCAAGGAATTGCGTCAGCAGCGCATCGATTTCCGGCAGCGCGGCGGCAATAAAAGCCACCTCGGGAAGATCGGCAAGAGGGGCGGCAACCGGCAGATTAAGGTGATTCAGCGCCAGGCGCAGGACATGGGCATCGCGGGCAAACAGGCCGACGCAGTCCAGCGAGCTCTCGGCGGGCAATACGCCTTCGCGGCTGAGCACACCGTAGCCCGGCTTCAGCCCGAGAATACCGCAGCAGGCGGCAGGCATCCGCACCGAGCCGCCGGTATCGGTGCCCAGCGAAAAGTCGACTTCACCGGCAGCGACAACCGCCGCCGAACCGCTGGAGGAGCCGCCGGGGATCAGCGCTGGATAGAGAGGATTGACCGGCGTACCGCCCCAGGCATTAATCCCGGTGACGCCAAACGCCAGTTCATGCAGCGTGGTTTTCCCCGCCAGCCGACAGCCGCTGGCGAGAAGCGTTTCGACCACGCCGGCGTGCTGTACTGCGGCGGTCGTTTCCGCCAGCGCCGGACAGCCCGCCTGAGTGCGGTATCCCGCCACGTTGAGGGTATCTTTGACGGCAAAACTAAGCTCTCCCTCACCGAGGGTAAAGCGTTCGACAAACCCATTGCTCTCGTAAACTGGCTGCATGATTAACACCTTAACCAGAAAAAATGAATCATATTCAGGCGAGCAGTCGATGCTGCTTTTTTGTCCTGAGTTGCGTTAAATCAATACTGGCAAATTTAGATGAATATTCAAGTAATATTTCACGCTAATTTTACGCGCACGCAACAATTCATTAACCTTTAAAAGACCATGGTTAATCTCGCAGTTTGATGAAATATAAAGCAAATTAGTGCATATAGGCGGGCATGGCCTGCGAAGTGAATTTCGCAGGCCGTGTTTAAAAGGTGTTTATTTACAGGTGGTTATAAATATTTTCTACGCGAGTCACAATTTTGTCATTGTGGCGGTGAAGGGTCAGAGTTCGTTGAGATTATCGAGGACTCTGGCCAGCGACTGGTTCATTTTTTCAACCTGACTGGCGCTCATTCCTTTAAAACCTTTATCAAAAATCTTGCCCACCAGCGGCATGGCTTCCGCCACTTTCTGCTGCCCGGCTTCGGTCAGCATCACCACCGTTACGCGGGCATCGCGCTCGCTGCTGGCGGTGGTCACCAGGCCGTCATCGCGCAGGCGGCCAACGATTTTGGTCACGGTAGGCATTTTCGCCAGCGCATATTCCGAGATTTGCGAAATGCTCGCTTCGCCATACTGGTGGGTGATCATCAGCACGCGAAAGCGCGATACGTCTAGCGCTATCTTTTTGAGGGCGATTTCTACGGTCTGGGTGTAGCGCGCATAGACGTTAACAATCCAGTAGAACGGAAACTCTTCCCGGTGAAACTCGGTCTCATCAGACAGACCGGCAGGATTCTTCTTTGTCGGACTCATGCGTTTCCTTACCCCAAATGCAACAGATTTGCCGATTATACCCTGTGTCTGTGCGCCCGTCCTGACACCATTACGTCCACTCCGCTTCCCTCTTGCATGTTTACGCGACACAGATCGCATTATGATTCATAAATGCCACACACATAACAATTACGTATCATTTTTTACACACAAAATTGACACTCATCATGGCTATTTTCTATACGTTAGCAGCCTGTACCTCACTCATACTAATAAACACAATGTGGAGCTTTTGATGAACGATAGCCCTTCTACGGAACAGACCCGCTCCGGGCCGCAAACCTCAGCGCAAATACCGCTGAATCCCCGCCAGCAGGCGGTTATCAATAAACTTTTTCGCCGTCTGGTCGTTTTTTTGTTCGTGCTGTTCGTCTTCTCCTACCTCGACCGCATCAATATCGGTTTTGCCGGTCTGACGATGGGCAAAGATCTCGGCCTAACCAGCACCATGTTTGGGCTGGCGACTACGCTGTTTTACGTGATGTACGTGGTCTGCGGGATCCCCAGCAACGTGATGTTGACTATCGTGGGCGCGCGGCGCTGGATTGCTATCCTGATGATCGTCTGGGGGATTGCTTCTACCGCCACGCTGTTCGCTACCGGGCCGAATAGCCTGTACGCGCTGCGCATGCTGGTGGGGATTGCCGAAGCGGGCTTCCTGCCGGGCCTGCTGTATTACATGACCTACTGGTTCCCGGCGCACTACCGCGCCCGCGCCAATGCCCTGTTTATGATTGCCATGCCGGTGACCATGGCGCTGGGTTCGCTGGCGTCCGGTTATATCCTCAATATGGACGGCATGCTCAATTTGAAAGGCTGGCAGTGGCTGTTCCTGCTGGAAGGTTTCCCGTCGGTACTGCTGGGGCTGGTGGTCTGGTACTGGCTGGATGACAGCCCATCGACCGCAAAATGGCTGACCGACGACGATAAAGCCTGTCTCAACGAGATGCTGGAAGCCGATAAACAGCAGGCGCTGCAAACTCAAAACGCCATTGCGGCGGCCTCGGTGGGGCAAAAAAGCGTGATGCGCGAGCTGTTCACGCCGGTAATTATTCTCTACACCCTCGCCTATTTCTGTCTGACCAACACCCTGAGTGCCCTGAGCGTCTGGACGCCGCTGATTTTGCGCAGCTTTAACGCCGAAAGCAGCAACGTCACCATCGGATTACTCAGCGCCATTCCGCAGGTGTGTACCATTGTCGGGATGATTTGGTGGAGTAAACGTTCCGATCGCTACAACGAGCGTAAGCTGCATACCCTGCTGCCGTATCTGTTTGCCGCCGCCGGTTGGATTCTCACCGCCACCAGCCCGAATCCGCACCTGCAGTTTACCGGTATTGTGATGGCATCGATGGGGGCGTTCGCGGCGATGGTTATTTTCTGGACCACGCCGGACAGAGCCCTGTCGCTGCGCGCTCGCGCGCTGGGGATTGCGGTGATAAACGGTACCGGGATGACCGGTGCGGCGCTGGGGCCGTTGCTGATGGGCTGGATGAAAGATGTCACCGGCAGCTTTAACGCCGGGATCTTTATGGTTGCCGGCTTCCTGGTGCTGGGAGCTATCATCGTGGCGTTTATTCCGATGAAGACCGTGGCGAAACCGGTGATGAATGCCGGAACCGCGCCAGAGTCGGCGTAAAGGATTGTCCGGGCGATAAAAGTCGCCCGGACATTTCACTTAGAAGGTGTAGCTCGCCCCGACCTGTACCGTACGGTCGCGGCCAATCCAGCAGTTGCTGCTGTCATAGCAGGTAAACGTCTCTTTATTGGTCAGGTTCTGCGCGCTGGCTTTGAGCATCAGCCCGCTCAGGCTGCTGTCCACCGCCGACATATCGTAAGAGAGCGACATATCGTACTGCGTGGTGCCCCCCAGCTTCCCTTCATCGTTAGCCTGTGAAATCTCCATCGGACCGGTATAGCGCACCCCGCCGCCTACGGTCAGCCCGCGCACGATGCTCTGGTCGAAGGTGTAATCGCCCCACAGATTAAACGCATTTTCCGGTACCTGAGTCGGGCGTTTGCCCTGATAGGTCTCGTCTTCGGTGTTGATGGCGTGGGTATAGGCATAGTTGGCTATCAGGTTAATGTTGTCGGTTGGACGGCTAATCGCCGACAGTTCCGCACCGTTCGACTCAATCTCCCCGGTCTGGTGGTAGTTCCAGCTTGGGTCAGCGCTCAGCACGTTTTTCTGACGAATATTAAACACCGAGGCGGTAAAGGTCGTGGCGTAGTCAGCCAGCAGATACTTCACGCCGCCTTCCAGTTGTTTACTGGTGGTCGGTTTCACCTGATCCGCCGTCAAGCCACGGGCCGGTGAAATGGGTTTGAAACCTTCCGAGTAGCTGATGAACGGCGAAATACCGTTGTCGAAGGCATACAAAACGCCCAGGCGTTTGGTCACGCGGTCTTGCGAGATCCACTCTTTCTGGTCGCTATTGAGGTAGTCGGTGGTGCCTGACTGGTACTCGTCGTAGCGCAGGCTGGCGAGGATATTCAGGCCGCCGTAGGCAATTTGATCCTGCAGGTAATAGCCTTTCTGGTTATAGGAAAGTCGGTTTTTCTGTGCAGTATAAAGACCTAATGCATCTTCATGGACTAGGCCAAAATCCGGATTGCGCATATCAAGATTTGGCGGTGGAGTTAAATAGTTTGAATAGCGGTAGTGGTAATGCGAGTTCAGCTTCTGATAGTCAAACCCGGCCAGCAGATGGTGCTGCCAATCGCCCAGCGCCAATGTGCGCGTGAGCTGGTTATCAATGTTAAAGCTGTGCAGATCTTCATCGGTGGTATAGGCCGCACGGCTGATGTCATAGACCGCCGTCGCGCTATTGCCGGTGGAGTAAACGCTCTGCTGATGGGTGTCGATATCAAAGTAGCGCGCTTTCTGTGCAATGCCCCAGCCGCTGTCAAACTCATGCTCGAAGCTATAGCCAATCATCCATTGGCGCTGCTTGAAGCCGCTCCAGTCATCACCGGCAAAGGCGCGTTTATCCGCATATTGGGAGCGGAGATAGGAGAGCGGCAGCGGGTTCGACGGCGTCAGGCTCGGGGTGTTTTGCGCCAGCGCGTCAATGGTCAGGCGCGTTTTGTCGCTCGGCTGCCAGGTCACGCTCGGTGCCAGCAGATAATCTTCATAGCGAGTGGTATGCGGCTGATCGTCGCCTTCGGTGGCTTTGCCCAGCAGGCGGTAGCTCCAGTCGCTGTCGGCGAGCTGTCCGGTGGAGTCGATGTAACCCTCTTTCAGATTACGGGTACCGGTGTTAAAACCGATTTCTGTCCGCGGGGTGGTCTGCGGCTTTTTACCCTGAATGTTCACCAGCCCGCCCGGCGAACCGTTGCCGTAGAGAACCGACGACGGCCCTTTCAGAATATCGACGCTCTCAATCAGCAGCGGATCGATCCGCGCTTTGGTATTGCCGGTGACGTTATACGGTAGCTGTAGGCCGTTGTAGTATTCGTTATCGACGCTAAAACCGCGGATTTTATACTCGCTCATGTAGGTGGTGCTGCCGCGTGATTCGGTGGACACCCCCGGTGCATAGCGCAGAATCTCGTTCACCGAGGTGGCGTGACGCTCGCTGATTTCATGCTGACTAATGGTGTTGATGACCTGCGGTGTTTTACTTTCCGGTACCGCCGACTTGGTGGCACTGTTGGTCCAGCCGGGCAGTTCACTCCCCTCACCGTTTGCCGAACCGGTGACCACCATGGTCGATTCCTGGGCAGCATACCCCTGTGTTGAAAGTGCTAGCGCAATCATCCCGGAAAGCGTACAAACGCGAAGACCTGTCTTATTCATTATGTGTGGCTCAAATCAAATAAAGAACGATAATTATTATCATTAATATTTGTAATTCAACGCCAAAATAAACAGGGCTTTAGGAGTGTGATGCAGGTAACAGATTTGATGAAACGACAACGGCCCCTTTCGGGGCCGTTGTAAGGTAAAACGCGGGAAACATTATTCGCGGCGAATCAGGCGGAATACCGCCAGTACAACAATGGCGCCCACTACCGCTACCAGGAAGCTGTGCAGATTAAAGCCACTGACGCTGCCGCCAAGACCAAACGTGGTCGCTAACCAGCCACCGACAACGGCACCGACAATACCCAGGATACAGGTGAGGAAGAAACCACCCCCATCACGCCCCGGCATAATCAGTTTGGCAATAACACCGGCAATCAGACCAAAAATAATCCAGGCAATAATACCCATTTTTCCCACCTCTTCAGTTCCATTAACACCAATAAAAGCGCCGTCATTCTGCGCCGCTAATGTTTCAAGTATAGGTAATTGTTCTTAAAAAGCCTGGTTCGCCGATGATATTTTATGCAGATAAATACGAATATTGACGTAGGCACTGCCTTAAGTGCTTTACGCAGCCGAAACCGATAGAAATGTTAAAAAATTTTACGAGGAGGCTGAAGTTCTGTTTTTCAACGCCGATAGATAATTGAGAGTCTGCCATTCAGGAGCCATTCCCGGTGAGTGAGCACAACACACAGTTTCTTAAGCAAAACCCGTTAGCGGTATTAAACGTTCTGCGCGATCTTCAGCAGGCTAACGCCGCGCTGCGCGTGAGCTGGTCTTCGCGCCAGTTTATTAGTCGTATTCTCGACGTCAGCCAGCAGCAGTTGATTATCGACTTTGGCAGCCGTGAAGAAGATAACAATGCCGCCTTGTCGGCGAATAATATCGCCATGGTTGCAGAAACAAATGGCGCCAAAATCGAATTCACGGTGCCACGAATGCAGGTGGAGAATTATCAGGGCCTGCCCGCCTTCGTGATGCCGACGCCACCTGCGGTATGGTGTATCCAGCGCCGTGAGTATTTCCGTATTCCGGCCCCGCTGTATCCGCCTTATTACGGCTGTGCCGCCCTGCCGGATAAAAGTACGCTGCGTTTTCGTCTGTTTGATTTGTCGCTAGGTGGGATGGGCGCTTTGCTGGACGCGCCGCCGCCGGAGATGCTGGTTCCGGGAATGGAGCTTAGAGAGATTGAACTGGATATGGGGCAATGGGGGCGTTTTCGCTTTGACGTCCAGCTGCTGGCCATCAGCGAGCGCAAAGTGGTCGACAGTAAGAATGAGACGATTGTGACGCCGCGCCTGAGCTTCCGTTTTCTGTATATGAATCCGGTGTTGGAGCGCTCGCTCCAGCGAATTATTTTTTCGCTGGAGCGTGAAGCGCGCGAACGGGCAAATAACGTTCGCTGACTACATGGCATCCATGGCTTTCTGTACTTTCCAGATATAGCGTGGCGCCTGAGGCGCAGGATGGTTCTTCACTACGTGGTCGAAGAATTCATCCGCGTCCAGATCGTTAATTTTAGAAATCGCCTTTTTCCTGTCGGACGAGAAGGTGCGCAGCAGCGCGCCCGCGCCGTTGGCATAGGAAACGACCAGCGCATACTGCATAACTTCAGGATCGGTAATCCCCGCCAGCGAGCCGTGTTCCAGAATGCTCAAATAAGCCGCGCCCATTGAGATATTCCGCTCCGGGTTTTTCAACTCACTGGTCGACGGCTGACCGCTCCAGCCCATGTGGCGATAAACATCCAGACCCGACGTTGACGCTTTAAGCTGCATCAGCCCCACCGCATTAGATTTACTCACCAGCGTCGGATTACCGCCGGATTCTACGGCAATAATGGCGGTGATAAGGCGCGGGCTGACGCCCCAGGCGGCACCGGCTTTTTCAGTAATTGGCATCCACTGCATTGCGCGTTTCACCGGAACCTCAGGATTCCACGGTGGATTGCGGTAATCCGATTTAGAACTACACCCGGCAAGTAATACAATTAAAAAAGCAAACCATCTTAATTTCACGCATCTATCCTTTTAGCTGAACTTTGCTGCCGTTAATGACAACCACTGGCTCAGGCGGCATGATACCCGTTTCATTCTCAGCAAGGAAATGCCATGTCTTCGTTTCATCTCATCGCCCCGTCCGGCTACTGCATCAACCAGACCGCCGCACAGCGTGGCGTTACGCGGCTGGAAGCGTCCGGGCATCAGGTGGCGAACCAGCAGGTGATTCCTCGTCGCAGCCAGCGTTTTGCCGGAACCGAGGCCGAGCGGCTGGCGGATATTAACGACCTTGCCACGCTTAGTGGGGAAAACCAGATTGTGCTGGCGGTGCGCGGCGGCTACGGCGCCAGTCGTCTGCTGGAGAGCATTGACTGGCCGTCGCTGATAGCCCGCCAGCAGCGCTCGCCGCTGTTAATCTGCGGCCACAGTGACTTCACCGCGATTCAGTGCGGTTTGTTAGCCAAAGGCAACGTCGTGACCTTTAGCGGTCCTATGCTGGCAGGCAACTTCGGCGCAGAAAACCTCGACGACTTTACCGAAGAACACTTCTGGCGCGCGCTGCGCAGCCCTACCTTAACCATCGAATGGGACGGCGACGGGCCACAGTGCGCCGCCGAGGGAACGCTGTGGGGCGGAAACCTGGCGATGATCGTCTCGCTCATCGGTACGCAGTGGATGCCGGAAATCCGCGATGGCATTCTGGTGCTTGAAGATATTAACGAGCATCCGTTCCGCGTTGAACGCATGCTGTTGCAGCTGCTGCATGCCGGTATTTTGCCGCGCCAGCGCGCCATCGTGCTGGGGAGTTTTACCGGGGCTAGCCCGAATGATTATGACGACGGTTATGATTTAGCCACCATGTACAACTACCTGCGTTCACGGCTGTCGATTCCGGTCATTAGTGGGCTTGATTTTGGCCACGAGCCGCGCACCGTGACCCTGCCACTGGGCGCCAACGCGCAGCTTATGCACAATCAGGGGCATTCCTCGCTGATGGTCACCGGCCATCCGGTATTAGCCGAATAAAAAACAATAATCACCGCTTATTAATTCAATGTTTGCGCACTAATTATGGTAACGTTTTGTAACTAGCTTGTACGTTATCGGGGAGTGCGTGAACATTGGACGCCGCGGCAGTCATTAGTCTCTTTATTTTGGGTTCGGTCTTAGTAACCTGCAGTATTCTCTTAAGCTCATTTTCTTCTCGTCTTGGTATTCCAATTCTGGTTATCTTCTTAGCCATCGGCATGCTGGCGGGCGTTGACGGCATCGGCGGCATCCCCTTCGATAACTACCCTTTCGCCTATATGGTGAGTAACCTGGCGCTGGCGGTTATCCTGCTGGACGGCGGGATGCGCACTCAGGCCAGCTCCTTTCGCGTCGCATTAGGCCCGGCATTATCGCTGGCCACCGTTGGGGTTCTCATCACGTCGGGACTCACCGGGATGATGGCTGCCTGGTTATTCAATTTGAATATGATGGAAGGAATGCTGATTGGCGCAATTGTCGGCTCCACCGACGCCGCGGCGGTATTCTCACTGCTTGGCGGTAAAGGGCTGAACGAACGCGTGGGGTCGACGCTGGAGATTGAATCCGGCAGTAACGATCCGATGGCGGTGTTTCTCACCATTACCCTGATTGAGATGATCCAGCAGCACGAAACCGGCCTCAGCTGGATGTTCCTCGTGCACATCATTCAACAGTTTGGCCTCGGTATCGTGATTGGTCTTGGCGGCGGCTATCTGCTGCTGCAGATGATCAACCGTATCGCCCTGCCCGCCGGGCTGTATCCGCTGCTGGCGTTAAGCGGTGGGATCATGATTTTCGCCGTCACCACGACGCTGGACGGTAGCGGTATTCTGGCGGTGTACCTGTGCGGCTTCCTGCTGGGCAATCGGCCTATTCGCAACCGCTTTGGCATTTTGCAGAACTTTGATGGCCTGGCGTGGCTGGCGCAAATCGCCATGTTCCTGGTGCTGGGCCTGCTGGTGACGCCATCGGATCTGTTGCCGA
This sequence comes from Kluyvera intermedia, assembly GCF_021440345.1. Taxonomy (GTDB): domain Bacteria; phylum Pseudomonadota; class Gammaproteobacteria; order Enterobacterales; family Enterobacteriaceae; genus Kluyvera; species Kluyvera intermedia_A. The sequence continues at coordinate 24,723 of NZ_JAKCNS010000058.1, read as the reverse complement.
TAGCCATTCCGGCGCTGCTGCTCTCCATCTGGATGATTTTTATTGCTCGCCCGCTGTCGGTCTTCGCCGGGCTGCTGCCGTTCCGCGGCTTTAATCTACGCGAGCGCACCTTTATCAGTTGGGTTGGGCTGCGCGGTGCGGTACCTATCATTCTCGCCGTATTCCCGATGATGGCTGGCCTTGAAAATGCGCGGCTGTTCTTTAACGTCGCCTTCTTCGTGGTGCTGGTGTCGCTGCTGTTGCAGGGAACTTCGCTGTCGTGGGCGGCGAAAAAAGCCAAAGTCGTGGTGCCCCCGGTGGGCTGGCCTATCTCCCGAGTTGGCCTGGATATTCACCCGGATAATCCGTGGGAACAGTTCGTCTACCAGCTCAGCGCCGACAAATGGTGCGTGGGGGCAGCACTTCGCGATCTGCATATGCCGCAGGAAACGCGCATTGCCGCACTGTTCCGCGACAATGTGCTGCTGCATCCAACCGGCAGCACGCGTCTGCGGGAAAACGATATTCTGTGCGTCATCGGCCGTGAACGTGACCTGCCATCATTGGGCAAAATGTTCAGCCAGTCGCCGCCGGTCGCACTCGATCAAAGTTTCTTCGGTGACTTTATTCTCGAAGCCGGGGCTAAGTTTGCCGACGTGGCGCTGATTTACGGTCTGGACGGCGGCGAGGAGTTTCGTGATAACCAGCAGTCGCTCGGCGATCTCGTAGAGCATTTGCTCGGTGCAGCGCCGGTGGTCGGTGACCAGGTCGAGTTTGCCGGTATGGTGTGGACGGTCGCAGAGAAAGAAGAGAACCAGGTGCTGAAAGTCGGCGTCCGGGTCGCAGAAGAAGAGAGCGAGTGATTGCTGTTGGCCGGATAGCGTGACGCCAATCCGGCCAACCAATGACGTTCTGCCCAAAAGCCCGGTTGGCATCGCGCCACCGGGCAATAAGTTACACTGTCACGACAGGAACGCGCGGCGCAACCGCACACATCAACTCGTAGCCCACCGTTCTGGCGCTGGCCGCCACTTCATCAATCTTAATTTCCTTACCCCACAACTCAACCGGGGTGCCGATCCCAGCTTGCGGACACGGCGTTAAATCCACCGCCAGCATATCCATCGAAATCGCCCCCACCGTCCCGGTGCGAATGCCATCAACCAGCACCGGTGTGCCGTTGGCGGCAATACGCGGGTAGCCGTCGGCGTAACCGCAGGCGACGATACCAATCCGCTGCTCTTGCGTCGCCCGATAGCGGCTACCGTAGCCTACCGCACCCCCCGGTTTTAGCGTCTGAACGCCGATTATCTCGCTGCTTAGCGTCATCACCGGCTTCAGGCCGCTGTTGGCGATGTCCTGCCACTGACCTGACGGCGATGCGCCGTACAGTACAATCCCCGGGCGCACCCAATCAAAATGCGTTTCCGGATGCCATAGCGTGGCCGCCGAGTTGGCTAGCGAGCGTGGGCAATCCAGCCCTTCTGCTGCCTGCTCAATCCGCTGCATCGGTTCGGCTACACCATCGGTATTTTCCGCCTGCGCGAAATGCGACATCAGGGTCATTGAGCCGACGTTGCTCATGCCACGCAGCTGCTGCCAGACGGTGTGTACCCGCTCCGGGGCAAACCCCAGGCGGTTCATGCCGCTGTTCACCTTCAGGTAAATATCGATGGGTGAATGCAGTCGCGCGTTTTGCAACGCCTTAAGCTGCCAGTTGCTGTGGACGCTGGTAGTCAGGCGATACTTATCAAACAATTCCAGTTCATCGGCATGGAAAAAGCCTTCAAGCAGCAGAATTGGCCCTTTCCAGCCGCGCTCGCGCAGCAAGATGGCCTCTTCGAGATTGAGCATCGCAAAGCCGTCGGTTTCTCGCAGGGCATTCCAGACCCGCTCTAATCCATGTCCATAGGCGTTGGCCTTCACCACCGACCAGATACGGGCATTGCCCGCCGCCCGGCGGACAATGGCTAAGTTATTACGTAACGCCTGTAGGTCGAGGCTGGCAAGCACGGGACGTGACATGCGTTCTCCTTATTGGTGTGCGCCATGCAGGTGCTGCGCGCGGGCGGGCGTGAATCCCGGTGAATAACGAGCCACGCTCAGATCATCATAGGGAATGGCCGGGGTGCGGCCAGACATCAAATCGCTGAGCAACTGGCCAGAGCCGCAGGACATGGTCCAGCCTAGCGTGCCGTGTCCGGTGTTGAGCCACAGGTTTTTAAACACCGTTTTACCAACGACCGGCGTACCGTCAGGCGTCATCGGACGCAGCCCGGTCCAGAAGGTCGCTTCGGCGATTTTACCGCCGCGTGGGAACAGATCCCCCACCACCATCTCCAGCGTTTCCCGGCGCGGTTGCAGCAGTTCAGTATTGAAGCCGACAATTTCCGCCATCCCGCCGACGCGAATGCGGTTATCAAACCGGGTGATGGCAATTTTGTAGGTTTCATCAAGGATAGTCGAAACCGGTGCGCCGCTCTCTTCTACAATCGGAATCGTCAACGAGTAGCCTTTTAGCGGATAGACCGGAATATCCACCAGCCCTTTGAGCATCGCCGTTGAATAGGAACCAAAGGCCATCACGTAGGCATCGGCAGTCACGACTTCATCGCCGCACTTCACGCCCACGATACGGCCACCGTCCTCAATCAGGCTGTCTACCGGTGTATTAAAGCGGAACTGGACGCCCGCCTGTTCGGCCATTTTCGCCAGCCGCTGGGTGAAGAGCTGGCAGTCACCGGTTTCGTCATTGGGTAGACGTAGCCCGCCGGTTAGCTTGTGCGCCACGTCGGCCAGCGCCGGTTCAACTTCAGCAAGCCGGGAGGCCTCCAGCAGTTGATACGGAACGCCCGCGTCTTCCAGCACCGCGATATCGCGGGTGGCGCTCTCGTATTGCTGAGCGGTACGGAACAGCTGCAAGGTGCCGCCCTGGCGGCCTTCATAGCTGATACCGGTGGTGTCGCGCAGAGTTTTCAGGCAATCACGGCTGTATTCGGCGAGGCGGACCATCCGCCCTTTGTTTTCCATGTAGTGGCGCGTGTCGCAGTTACGCAGCATCTGCCACATCCATTTTAACTGGAAGCCGGTGCCATCGAGGCGTATCGCCAGCGGCGCGTGGCGCTGGAACATCCATTTAATCGCTTTTAACGGCACGCCTGGTGCTGCCCAGGGCGCGGCGTAGCCCGGTGAGATCTGCCCGGCGTTGGCGGCGCTGGTTTCTAACGCCGGCCCCGCTTCGCGGTCAATCACCGTAACCTGATGCCCTGCCTGACTTAAATCCCCGGCGCTGGNNAAATACCCGGCGCTGGTGACGCCCACGACTCCACTTCCCAGTATGACAACGTGCATAGCCACTCCAGAATCAGTAAAAGAACAATCATCTAATTACAAATTGATAACCTAGATGAAAATATTATTCAACATAGGCTTTTTTTATGGTGACTTACCTCACAGAGTGCCCACGGTGCGGGGATAGCGAGAAATTGCGATCTCCTGCTGCCCGTTATTTTTTGTCAGCATAAAATCCTGCAAAGGAGGCAAATAATCGTCCAGAAAATGAATTAATCATGAAGAAAAAAAATGCTGCTTGTTACAGATTTTCTGCGGTGTTCTATTCTTTATTTGAGGCTCTCCACACAGAGAGAGTCGCCAACAATGAGGGCGCGCTAATGGCTACGATTGACTCGATGAATCAGGACGCAACTCGTCTGAGCGATGGACCCGACTGGACGTTTCCGCTGCTTGAAACCTACCTGGCGGAGATCGACCGGGTAGCGAAGCTGTATCGACTGGACACCTATCCGCATCAAATCGAAGTCATTACCTCCGAGCAGATGATGGATGCCTATTCCAGCGTAGGGATGCCGATTAACTACCCGCACTGGTCATTTGGTAAAAAGTTTATCGAGACCGAGCGCCAGTACAAACACGGGCAGCAGGGTCTGGCGTATGAAATCGTCATCAACTCCAACCCGTGTATCGCTTACTTAATGGAAGAGAACACCATTACCATGCAGGCGCTGGTGATGGCGCACGCCTGCTATGGCCACAACTCTTTCTTTAAAAATAACTATTTGTTCCGTAGCTGGACCGATGCCAGCTCCATCGTCGACTATCTGCTGTTTGCGCGTAAATACATTACCGAGTGCGAAGAACGTTACGGCGTTGACGAAGTGGAACGGTTGCTCGACTCCTGTCATGCGCTGATGAACTACGGCGTTGATCGCTATAAACGTCCGCAGAAAATCTCACTGCAGGAGGAGAAAGCGCGCCAGAAAAGCCGTGAGGAGTATCTGCAAAGTCAGGTGAATATGCTGTGGCGCACCCTGCCGAAGCGCGATGAAGAGAAAGCTTCTGAGGCGGCACGCCGTTATCCTTCTGAGCCGCAGGAAAACCTGCTGTACTTTATGGAGAAGAACGCGCCGCTGCTGGAGCCGTGGCAGCGCGAGATCCTGCGTATTGTGCGCAAAGTCAGCCAGTATTTTTACCCGCAGAAACAAACCCAGGTGATGAACGAAGGCTGGGCGACTTTCTGGCACTACACCATCCTCAACCATCTGTACGATGAAGGGAAAGTGACCGAGCGTTTTATGCTGGAATTCTTACACAGCCACACCAACGTGGTATTCCAGCCGCCTTACAACAGCCCGTGGTACAGCGGAATAAACCCTTACGCGCTGGGCTTTGCCATGTTCCAGGACATTAAACGTATTTGTCAGAATCCGACCGAGGAAGACAAATATTGGTTCCCGGACATCGCAGGTTCCGACTGGCTGACGACGTTGCATTTTGCGATGCGGGATTTTAAAGACGAGAGTTTTATTAGCCAGTTCCTGTCGCCGAAAATCATGCGTGATTTCCGCCTGTTCACCGTGCTGGATGACGATCAGCATAACTATCTGGAAATTTCGGCCATTCACAATGAGGAAGGTTATCGGGAGATTCGTTCGCAGCTCTCCTCCCAATATAACCTCAGTAATCTGGAGCCGAATATTCAGGTGTGGAACGTTGATCTGCGCGGCGACCGTTCGCTGACGCTACGCTACGTGCCGCATAACCGCGCACCGCTGGATAAAGGCCGTCGCGAGGTGCTCAAGCATGTACAGCGCCTGTGGGGCTTTGACGTGCATCTGGAACAGCAGAACGCTGACGGTAGTATTGAGCTTCTGGAGCGCTGCCCACCGCGTCCTAACTCGCTGTAGCGGCTAAATGCAAAACACCCCGGCATAACCGGGGTGTTTTATTTTACGTTGGCGGTGATTAACGGCCGTGAATAGCCAAATCGCCCGGCAGATTTTTCTGCATCCGATGCCAGATCTCGCCACTGTCGTGACCATACCGGCGCACCGTTTCATACACTTTATCGTGATCGCCCTGCTCGCACAGTTCAGCCAACCGGTGATAGAAGCCCAGTGCCAGGCTGCGCGCTTCCGGGCTGGAGAAGTAGTGACGACCCAAGCGGGTGTACAGCCCCTTCATGCCGTTTAAGATCAAACCGTAAATCGGGTTGCCGGAGGCAAACGCCAGACCGCGGAAAATGCCGTAATCCAGCTCGGCAAACGCGTCGGCGTAGTCTTCGACTTCACGCGCATTGGCCAGCACTTCCAGCGCTTTTTCCGGATGTTGACGGAATGCGGTGCGAATATAGATGGTCGCGATGTTGGTACGCACGGAGAGCAAATTATCAATCAGCTGCGGTACGCTATCGTGATCGAGGCGTGCCAGCGTTTCGAGGATATTGAGCCCGGACGTTTCCCAGAAATTATTGACCTTCGTCGGCTTGCCGTGCTGAATGGTTAACCAGCCGTCGCGAGCCAGACGTTGCAACACTTCACGTAAGGTGGTGCGAGTCACACCAATTAATTCAGAGAGTTCACGTTCAGCAGGAAGAATTGAACCTGGAGGAAAACGGTTATTCCAGATACTTTCAACAATATACTCTTCCGCGAAACCCGCCGGGCTTTGCGCCTTAATAACCATAGTAAAAATTCCATTACACAGCGTTGCAATTGGACTCATCATACCAGAGCCAACATAGTGCAGATAGCGCAACGATGGAATTAAAAAGGGATCGCCGTTTCATTTTTCACATTTCTTTTTTAGCACGGAAACCATCCTTCCCGGGCCATTTCTGGCAGTGAACCGGAATAAATGGTAAAAAATGTCATCTTTTCAGGAGGAAAACGGTTGTCATGGAAATTTCTTACGGTCGCGCCCTGTGGCGTAACTTTCTCGGCCAGTCACCGGACTGGTATAAGCTGCTACTGATTATTTTCTTAGTCATCAATCCATTAGCCTTTTTACTCAACCCATTTGTCGCCGGATGGATGCTGGTGGTTGAATTTATCTTCACGCTGGCAATGGCGCTGAAATGTTATCCACTCATCCCCGGTGGTCTGTTGGCTATCGAAGCGGTATTTATCGGCATGACCTCGCCCGAACACGTGCGCGATGAGATTGCAGCCAACCTGGAAGTATTGCTTCTGCTGATCTTTATGGTCGCCGGCATTTACTTTATGAAGCAGCTGCTGCTGTTTATCTTCACCCGCCTGTTGCTCAATATCCGTAGCAAACGGCTGCTCTCTATCGCCTTCTGCCTCGCCGCCGCTTTTCTCTCGGCGTTTCTCGATGCGCTGACGGTAGTGGCGGTCATTATCAGCGTCGCCGTGGGCTTCTACAGTATCTATCACCAGGTCGTCTCCTCCCGCCCTGACGATGTCGATCTGCTTGATGATAGCCATATCGACAAGCATAACCGTGAAGTGCTGGAGCAGTTCCGCGCCTTTTTACGCAGCCTGATGATGCATGCAGGCGTCGGCACCGCGCTTGGCGGCGTGATGACTATGGTTGGCGAACCGCAGAACCTGATTATTGCCAAGGTCGCGGGCTGGCATTTTGGTGAATTTTTCCTGCGCATGTCGCCAGTCACCGTTCCGGTCTTTTTCTGCGGCATCCTGACCTGCTTCCTGCTGGAGAAATGTAAAGCCTTTGGTTACGGTGCTGAACTCCCCGACGCAGTTCGCAAAATTCTCTATGACTTCGACGAGCGCAGCCGTAAACAGCGTACGCAGCAAGAGACTATGCGCCTCATCGTGCAGGGCATTATCGGCGTCTGGCTGGTTCTGGCGCTGGCATTGCATCTCGCGGAGGTGGGCCTGATCGGCCTGACGGTGATTATTTTCGCCACCTCGTTCACCGGCATTACCGATGAGCACGCTATTGGCAAAGCCTTCACCGAAGCGCTGCCGTTTACGGCCCTGCTGACGGTCTTCTTCGCCGTGGTGGCGGTGATTATCGACCAGCATCTATTTGCGCCGATTATCGACTTCGTGCTACAGGCATCGCCGCATGCACAGCGTTCGCTGTTCTATCTGTTTAACGGCGTGCTGTCATCGATATCGGACAACGTTTTTGTCGGTACTGTCTACATTAACGAAGCCAAAACCGCGCTGGATAATGGGGCCATCACCCTGCCGCAGTTCGAGCTGCTGGCGGTCGCTATCAATACCGGAACCAACCTGCCGTCGGTGGCGACACCAAATGGCCAGGCCGCGTTCCTGTTCCTGCTGACCTCGGCGCTGGCGCCGTTGATTCGGTTGTCCTACGGGAGAATGGTATGGATGGCATTGCCTTACACCCTCGTGCTGACGCTGGTGGGTCTGCTGTGCGTGGAGTTTACCCTCCAGCCAGCAGTTGATTGGATGATGAGCCAGGGCTTATTAGGGCTCCCGGCAATAAGCCACTAAATTCACTGCGCTTCTCCATGCCGGCGGTTTTCTCGCCGGCATTGCATGACCATTTACGAATTATTGCGTATAGCCAGATGGCACGGCTAACGTTTTCGTTTACACTGCGTTTTCAAAGCTCGTTCCAGGGAAATGATTATGTTGCGATATTTAAACCAGAGCTCACGTGGCCGCAGTGCCTGGTTATTAATGGCGTTAACCGCTTTTGCGCTTGAGCTAGTGGCATTATGGTTCCAACACGTGATGCTGTTAAAACCGTGCGTGCTGTGTATTTACGAGCGCTGCGCGCTGTTTGGCATCATGGGGGCAGGATTGGTTGGTGCCGTCGCGCCGAAGAGTCCGCTGCGTTACATTGCGATTTTTATTTGGATCTACAGCGCATTTCGTGGCCTGCAGCTGGCGTGGGAACACACCATGATCCAGCTTCACCCGTCACCGTTTATGACCTGTGATTTTATGGCGCGCTTCCCAAGCTGGCTGCCATTGGACAAATGGTTACCGCAGGTGTTTGTCGCTTCAGGCGACTGCTCGGTTCGTCAGTGGGAGTTTTTAACGCTGGAGATGCCGCAGTGGCTGGTGGGTATTTTTGCCGCCTATCTGATTGTGGCGCTGCTGGTGCTGATTGCCCAACCGTTTAAACCGAAAAGACGCGACCTGTTCGGCCGTTAATCGTTTTCATTGCCAGCTGCAGAGTATTGCGGCTGGCATTCCTTCCTGACTAATTCATCAACGCCCAAATACCGTACCCCGCCGCACACAGCAGTCCCCAACCGCTCAGGTTTATCACTACTGCCAGCATTAAGAGTCTTATTGAACTATTCATCAGGAACCTCATACCAATGCGAATAGAGTCACTATCGGCACGGTACGACGTTTACCCAGCGATTTTGTTACTAAAAAGTAAAAACAAAGCAATATCGCGGAAATTGCGAATTAGTCAGCCCATTCGGGTTTGTTCATGATGTGGTCCTGCCAATCGATCACTTCGGACTCTTTCACCGCGATATGGCGCACGGAAATACGCTCGCCGTGCATCGCCGCTTTAGAGCCGGCGATCAGCGGGTGCCACTGTGGCAGCGGCTGCCCTTCCGCCAGCAGGCGATAGGCGCAGGTATGCGGCAGCCACTCGAAGGTCGGTAGGTTGTCGCGCGTCAGCTTGATGCAGTCAGGCTCGTACTCGAAACGACGCTCGTAGTTACGGCACTGGCAGGTTTTGATATTCAACTGACGACAGGCAACGTTAGTAAAATAGATTTCATCGGTGTCTTCATCCATCAGCTTGTGCAGGCAGCACTGTCCGCAGCCATCGCACAGCGACTCCCACTCGGCGTCGGTCATATCGTCAAGGGTTTTGCTCTGCCAGAAAGGTAATTCGCTCATCAGGATGTCCACATCAAAAATCGGGTTGCATCTTATAACCAGTCTGGCACAGGGATGCAAGTTTTGCCGCCCGATTGGGGCGGCAAGAAGGGATTACAGCACGCGGGTCGTCAGGGATTGGCCGTTAAACTGCACTTCCAGTTCGTCGCCGCTGTGCAGCGGGCCGACGCCTTCCGGTGTCCCGGTCAGCACCACGTCACCCGGTTTCAGAGTGAAGAAGCGGCTCATATAGGCGATCAGCGGCACAATTTTGTGGATCATGTCGGCGGTCGTGCCCTGCTGGCGCACTTCGCCGTTTACCGTCAGGCCCAGCGTGGTATTTTGCGGGTCGCCGCTAAAAGCAGAAACGGGAATAAAACCGGAGATCGGACAGGAATTATCGAACCCCTTCGCTTTCTCCCACGGCTGGCCGGCTTTTTTCATTTTGCCCTGCACATCGCGCAAGGTGAGATCCAGCGCAACGCCGTAACCGGCAATGGCCTGCTGTACGTGGTCCGGCGTGGCCTGGCGCAGCGTGCCGCCAATCAGTACCGCCAGCTCAACTTCATGATGCACAGAACCCAACCCCTGCGGCAGGATCAGCGGCTGGCGCAAATCGCACAGCGCCGTTTCCGGCTTAATAAACAATACGGGTTCTTCCGGCGTCGCGCTGCCCATTTCCTGGATATGTTTTGCATAATTACTGCCAACACAAACAACTTTGCTTACCGGGTAATCCAGCAGAGCACCCTGCCAGTTATGATGCTGATACATGCGTTTCCCTTACTCGTTGTTACCATGGACATACATCTGCCGGAAGCGAATGAATTAATCGCCCTTATTTTGTGAGTCGGCCAGATGCTGTTTTAACAGATTTTCAGGCGGCGGCGGGAGCTGTAAATAATACCCCTGCTCAACTAATGCCTGTTTTACCTTTTCCCAATCGGCATTGACCGGTTTCTTACGTCCGTCCAGCGGCAGGACCATTGCCAGCTTCGGCTGACCGAATCCCTGCATTAATTCCGCAGGCACACGTGAGAAGTCGTCTTTTTTTTCGACATATAAATAGGTTTGATCGCGTTTAGTACTACGATAAATCACACAAAACATACTTTTACTCTGAATTAGGACTGTGGTTGCTTGCTTGAATATATTAGTGACTATAACATGCCTGATAGTCTTCGGAATATCATCGCGTATTATGCGATGATAAATAGCAAATTGAGTAAGGCCAGGATGTCAAACACGCCAATCGAACTTAAAGGCAGTAGCTTCACCTTATCCGTGGTTCATTTGCATGATGCAAATGCCGAGGTTATTCGTCAGGCGTTAGAAGACAAAGTCGCCCAGGCTCCGGCTTTTTTCCGTCATGCACCGGTCGTGGTTAACGTCAGCCGCCTTGAGGAGTTTACCCAATGGCGCGCAATCCAGCAGGCAATCATGTCTGTCGGCTTACGTATTGTCGGCGTCAGCGGCTGCAAGAACCCGCAGTTCAAAGCCGCAATCGACCAATCGGGCCTCCCTTTACTCACTGAAGGGAAAGAAAAAGTCACCCGGCCGCAGCTCGTTGAGCCACCAGCACCCGTCGAACCACCACCAATTGTTAATTCGATCACAAAAACGCGAATGATTGATACGCCGGTACGTTCCGGTCAGCGCATTTATGCACCAAACTGTGATCTGATTGTAACAAGCCACGTGAGCGCAGGGGCGGAACTTATCGCCGATGGCAATATTCATGTCTATGGCATGATGCGCGGTCGCGTTCTGGCTGGTGCCGGCGGAGACCGGGAAGCACAGGTATTTTGTACCCACCTTGCGGCGGAGCTGGTCTCCATTGCAGGGGAATATTGGCTGAGCGATCAAATCCCAGCCGAATTTTATGGCAAAGCGGCGCGTCTGCGTTTAGACGATAACGCTTTGACTATTCAACCGTTAAATTAATCCCTTTTAACAAGGAATTTCTATGGCACGCATTATTGTTGTGACTTCAGGTAAAGGGGGCGTGGGTAAAACCACCTCCAGCGCGGCCATCGCGACTGGTTTGGCGCAAAAGGGAAAGAAAACGGTCGTTATCGATTTTGATATCGGTCTGCGTAATCTTGACCTGATCATGGGCTGCGAACGTCGTGTAGTTTATGATTTTGTTAACGTTATCCAGGGCGATGCCACGCTGAATCAGGCGTTGATCAAAGATAAGCGCACCGAAAATCTCTTTATTCTCCCCGCTTCCCAGACGCGTGATAAAGATGCGCTGACCCGTGAAGGCGTCGAGAAAGTGCTCGACGAGCTGAAAAAGATGGAGTTCGACTTCGTCGTCTGCGATTCCCCTGCGGGTATCGAAACCGGCGCGCTGATGGCGCTGTACTTCGCCGACGAAGCTATTATCACCACCAACCCTGAAGTCTCGTCCGTACGTGACTCCGACCGCATCCTGGGTATCCTGGCGTCAAAATCACGCCGTGCGGAAAATGGTGAAGACCCAATCAAAGAACACCTGCTGTTAACGCGCTACAACCCTGGCCGCGTGAACAAGGGCGACATGCTGAGCATGGAAGATGTGCTGGAAATCCTGCGCATTAAGCTGGTCGGTGTTATTCCAGAAGATCAGTCGGTACTGCGCGCCTCAAACCAGGGCGAGCCGGTTATTCTGGATGAAGTGTCTGACGCGGGCAAAGCCTACGCGGATACCGTAGATCGTCTGTTGGGAGAAGAACGTCCTTTCCGCTTCGTTGAAGAAGAGAAGAAAGGTTTCCTCAAACGCCTGTTCGGAGGATAAATCATGGCATTACTCGACTTTTTTCTCTCACGGAAAAAGCATACCGCTAACATTGCTAAAGAACGTCTGCAAATCATCGTCGCGGAACGCCGCCGCAGCGATGCAGAACCACACTATCTGCCGCAGTTACGCAAAGACATTCTGGAAGTGATTTGCCGCTACGTGCAGATCGACCCGGAAATGGTCACGGTGCAGCTGGAGCAAAAAGACGGGGATATTTCGATTCTGGAACTCAACGTCACGCTGCCGGAAGCAGAAGAGTCAAAATCCTGACTTTCGGTGGTGTACGAAAAAGGCGCTAGAGATAGCGCCTTTTTTGTTTTTGCTGCACTCACGCAGAGCGCAGTAAGTTAGCGCGGATATTGCGCTAACAGTGCGTCCAGACGCCCTGCCAGCAGTTCACCGCGCCAGCCGGAAATCATCTCCGGGGCGGTGGTGCGCGGCTTCAGCTGCCAGTGCCAGTTCAGCAGTTGGTTAATCTGGCGGCGCGATGCCAGCATCTCGGCGCTCACGCCGTTTTCCTGCCCCACGTCCTGCACCAGCGCCTTAATCTCTTTAAACGCTTTGCGGTAGCCCGACATATCCATCAGGTTGAGCAATGGCTCCGGCAGCGACGATTCCGGCAGCGCCTGCGCTTTCTCAACGAGGCTCAGCAGCGTTTTACCGTGGAAGCGAATTTCGCTCCCCGACAGCCCCAGGCTATCGAGTTCACCGAGGCTACCCGGCATATAGCGCGCCACGCTCCACAGGTGCTCTTCGCGGACCACAAAGTTAACCGCCAGATCGCGCTCACGGGCTTTACGCAGGCGCCAGTCAGCCAACAATTGCAGGCAGGCCAGCTGACGGGTACGCAGCTGCCAGGCGTTGGTAATGTCACGCCATGCATCGCTCGGGTCGGTCACTTCCTGACGACGCTGCTGCATCAGCTGGCATTCGTTCAGCGCCCACGCCAGACGACCCGCCTGTTCGGTTTCAGCCATCAGCTTGTGGGCAATCGGCAGCAGATACCAGACGTCGGCGGCCGCATATTCACACTGACGCGTGGTCAACGGACGCGCCAGCCAATCGGTGCGCGATTCGCTCTTATCAAGCTCAACGCCGGAATACTCGGCAACCATCGCCGCAAAGCCCCAGGACATTGGGCGACCACAGAAAGCGGCCAGCACCTGGGTGTCAATCAGCGGCTGCGGCATCGCGCCAAAGGTATTCATGAAAACTTCTAAGTCTTCGCTACCCGCATGCAGGTATTTAGTGATGTCCCGGTCCTGCAAAATCGCCTGCAGCGGCGACCAGTCAGTAATACCCAGAGGATCAATCAGCGCCGTACGCTCACCGTCAAAAAGCTGAATCAGCCCCAGCTGCGGGTAGTAGGTGCGGGTACGGACAAACTCGGTATCCAGCGCCACAGCGGTTGTCTGACGAACCGCATCGCACAAGGTGCTGAGCTGGTCGTTGGTGGTGATCATCTGATAGTTCAAATCGTACTCTCTTATTTTTTGCCAAAAAAAACGCCAGCAGAGCTGGCGTTAGGCATCATGACTCGTGGCTTATCCCTTATTGTCCACTTTGGCACGGGCTTCGTCACGTAATTCTCGTCGTAAAATTTTCCCGACGTTCGACTTCGGCAGTTCATCCCGGAATTCAACCAGTTTCGGTACTTTGTAGCCGGTGAGCTGGCGGCGACAGAAGGTGATCAACGCCTCTTCGGTCAGGCTGGCCTCTTTTTTCACCACGAAAATCTTCACTGCTTCGCCGCTGTTGCCGGACGGAACGCCAACCGCCGCCACTTCCAGCACGCCGGAGTGCTGCATGACCACGTCTTCAATTTCATTCGGGTAAACGTTGAAGCCGGAGACCAGAATCATGTCTTTCTTACGGTCAACGATGCGCAGGAAGCCTTCGTCATCCATCACCGCGATATCGCCGGTATGCAGCCAGCCATTTTTGATGATTTCATCGGTCGCATCCGGACGCTGCCAGTAGCCTTCCATCACCTGTGGCCCTTTCACGCACAGTTCACCCGGTTCGCCGGTGGCGACTTCATTATCGTCATCATCGACTAGCTTCACGTCGGTAGAAGGCACCGGCAGACCGATGCTACCGCTGTGGTAATCGATATCGTGCGGGTTCACGCTCACCAGCGGCGCACATTCGGTCAGGCCGTAACCTTCCAGCAGATATTGCCCGGTCAGCTTCACCCAGCGATCGGCAACCGAGTGGTTAACCGGCATCCCACCGCCTGCAGACAGGTGCAGAGTAGAAAAATCGAGCTGCTGGAAATCTTTGTTATTCAGCAACGCATTGAACAGCGTATTCACCCCGGTCATGGCGGTGAATGGGTACTTCGCCAGCTCTTTGACCAGCCCCGGAATATCACGCGGGTTGGTTATCAGGATATTTTTACCGCCTAACTCAATAAACAGCAGGCAGTTCATCGTCAACGCAAAGATGTGGTACAGCGGCAGCGCGGTGATGACGACTTCTTTACCTTCATGCAGCAGCGGCCCGTAGGTGGCTTTGACCTGCTCGAGGTTGGCCAGCATATTACGGTGGGACAGCATCGCCCCTTTCGCTACGCCAGTGGTACCGCCGGTGTATTGCAGGAAGGCAATATCATCCGCTTTCACTACCGGTTTTACGTACTGTAAACGGTAGCCGGAATGCAGCGCACGACGGAAAGAGATAGCGTCCGGCAGATGGTATTTCGGCACCAGTCGTTTAATGTACTTCACCACAAAGTTAACCAGCGTTCCCTTAGCGGTAGAAAGCTGATCGCCCATACGGGTCAAAATCACGTGCTTCACCGAAGTCTTGTCCACCACCTTTTCCAGGGTGTGGGCAAAGTTCGAGACGATAACAATCGCCTGGGCACCACTATCGTTAAGCTGGTGCTCCAGCTCGCGCGGGGTGTACAGCGGGTTGACGTTAACCACGATCATCCCGGCACGCAAGATACCGAACAGCGCGACCGGATACTGTAACAAGTTAGGCATCATCAGCGCGACGCGGTCGCCCTGCTTGAGCCCCAGCCCCTGCTGGAGATACGCGGCAAAGGCGCGGCTGCGCTCTTCAAGTTTACGGAAGGTCATCACTTCGCCCATGTTGACGAAGCCAGGCTGATCCGCGAAGCGGGTTGTTGCCTGTTCAAACAGTTCCACCAGGGATTGATAGCGGTCAGGGTTGATCTCTGCCGGGACATCGGCAGGATAACGGTTGAGCCAAACCTTATTCAAAGCATCACCTCTAAAATACGTATTTGTCGTCATCACAACCCCAATTGGCAAACTTTCGTTAACATAATATTAACTCAGCGTACCAGTTTAAGAATCACTCGAAATTAAGGTTGCGAAGCACGTCACTCTTTATTTTTTTTATATCCATTACAACGAAGAAACAGCGGGCTAGCCGCTGTTTCTTTTTTGTCTCTCAGACTGCAGATCTTATTCAGTTACGACGTTCCGGACTTCTGCGGGCCCCGTGTTATACCAGCCCCAACCACCGTAGCCGTAGTTCCAGGGGCGAGCACCAAAGGCCCACGGGTCAATGGGCTGTGGCGGCATCACCACCTGCTGGGTAACGCGCCAGCGTTTATAGCCCGTCGCCTGCATGTGCAGGAAGGTATATTTGGTGGTACCCACCTTCCCTTCCAGCGTCCCGACGATAGGGCCGACAACCGTCACCAGTTGACCACGGAAGTCCACCGGGTCAAGGAAACCGTTAATATCGGCATAGATACGCCCGCGAGAGGCTTCACCCAGCGTTGGCCGCGCGCCGCTGTCGAGAGGGACAGTGGCAATCTCCAGCCGGGTGCGCCCCTGCTGGTTTTCAATACCGACCACCGTGCCGCCAAAGCGCGACTCCTGGCCCACATACAGTTGCGGCGCGGACATAACGCGTACCAGGTCCTGCTGCGGCGTGGGGCTACTGCCCTGAATGGCATCAGGCACGGTGACACAACCGCTTAACGCAACCGCGATAAGCCCTGCGATAACACCCCGAATGACCCTTTTTTTAACTGCCATGATGCTGCTCCTATTCTCAATATCTCTCTATTGAGATTCATTCGCGGCCAGGAAGTTTCTTCCACGCAACTTCATTACGCAAATAAACTGGTTCCGCTTTGTCGACGGCGACCGTTTTGCCCTGTTCCAGCAGTTGGCAGGCAATAGGGAGCATATCTTCAGCTTCCGGCAGCAGCACATCGCCATCGCTCAGCGTCACGTTCGCGCCCTGGGTCATATCAGGCCATGCGGCCCAGCCGGTTCCGACAGTCGCCCACTCGCCTTCCAGCTCGGCCAAGCGCTGCTGTACCGCTTCTGGTTTGAGCACCGCTTCGGTGGCTTCACCGTGCCAGACACCCTGCGCATCACGCTGATATTCAGCCCAATACACTTCTCCCATACGCGCATCGATGGCGGCGAGCACGCGGGACGCGCCCTGCTTACGCCATGCGCCCTGCGCCATGGTCGCCAGCGTCGAAACGCCGATCATCGGCAGCTCGGCGCCCAGCGCCAGCCCTTGTGCGATACCAATACCGATACGCACGCCGGTGAAGCTGCCCGGACCGCGACCAAACGCCAGCGCGTCGAGGTCGGTCAGGCTTACGCCGCCTTGGGTGAGAATATCCTGCACGATAGGCAGAATACGTTGGGTGTGTTCCCGAGGACAAAGCTCGAAGTGGGCACAGGTATTACCATCATTCCACAGGGCAGCCGAACAGGCTTCCGTGGCGGTATCGATAGCCAGAATTCGCATGGATTAGTCGCGCTCTCGCAGTTATATACGCCTTATCTTTCAGATAGCCCGGTCGATTTGGCGTAGGGGTCAACAAAATGGCGCGCATCTTATCACACTTTAGCGCGCATTACCGCGTCGATGACAGCGCCAGGAAGCGCACCGCCCGGCGAATATCGCGGGTACGCGGCGCAGGCGGCAGACTGGCGAGGAACGTGGCGCCGTACGGGCGCATCACCAGGCGGTTATCACAGATAACCAGCACGCCGCGATCGGTGACATCACGAATCAAACGTCCCACGCCCTGTTTAAGCGTAATCACCGCATCGGGAAGCTGCACGTCATCGAAAGGATCGCCGCCGCGCAGACGGCAGTCTTCCATCCGCGCCTTAAGCAGTGGATCGTCTGGAGAGGTAAACGGCAGCTTGTCGATGATAACCAGTGACAGTGCGTCACCGCGCACGTCCACCCCTTCCCAGAAGCTGCTGGTTGCCACCAGCAGGGCGTTGCCAGCGCTGACAAACTGTTGCAGCAGTTGACCTTTACTGGTTTCCCCTTGCAACAACACCGGTAAAGTCATGGTGGCGCGGAACTGTTCGGCCAGATCGCGCATCATGGCGTGCGAGGTGCACAGCATAAAGCAGCGGCCGTTGTTGGCTTCAATCAGCGGGCGCAGCATGGCGGCCAGATGGCGCGCAGCCCCCGGCTGATTCGGCAGCGGCAAATTACGCGGCACGCACAGCAGCGCCTGGGTCGCGTAATCGAACGGACTCGGCAGCAGCATTGACTCGGCGTTTTCAATCCCCAACCGCTCGGTAAAGTGGTGCAGATCGTCGTTCACCGATAGCGTCGCGGAGGTGAAAATCCAGCTACCCGGTTTCGCCGCCATCACCTCTTTGAATTTATCCGCCACCGTCAGCGGGGTCAGCGCCAGCGTGAAGTGGCGCGAGTTGCATTCGTACCAGTAGCTAAAACCTGGGGTATTAATCTCTTTTAAACGCTTCAGCCGCGCGCGATACAGGGTGGCCCGTTCAAATGCCACATCAAGCAGCGCCGAGCGGCCGAGCGACAGTTTGGCCACGTCGTAGCAAAGCTCCAGCGCGTCATCCAGCAACAGCAGCGCGCGCTGGACGTTGTTATCGGTTAGCAGCTCGCGCAGATTCCCGCGATAGCCCGGATCGCCCACCTGCAGACGGAAATCCTGGGTCGCCTGCGCCAGGCGGTCGGCACACTTTTGCAGCTGCTGGGTATCTTTGAGTTCGGTCCGGTAGGCAATGGTGACGTCTTTCGCCAGATCCAACAGCTGGCGGCTGGAAAGCGACTGGCCGAAATACTGGCTGGCAATATCCGGGAGCTGATGGGCTTCATCGAAGATCATCACTTCAGCTTCTGGGATAAGCTCGCCGAAGCCGCTCTCTTTGACCACCATATCGGCGAGGAACAGGTGATGGTTCACCACCACCACGTCGGCATCCATCGCCTTTTTACGCGCCTTCACCACAAAACAATCCTGATACTGCGGGCAGTCGCTGCCCAGACAGTTATCGTTGGTGCTGGTGACCAGCGGCCACGCCTGGGAATCTTCGGCAACGCTGACGCAGGTGCTGATATCGCCATCGATGGTTTGATTGGACCAGCTGCGCAGCAAAATCACGTCACTGAGTGTCTGCACCGGGAGATCGCCGCCCGCCAGCGCCTGTTGTTCAAGACGTTCAAGGCACAGGTAGTTGGAGCGGCCTTTCAGCAGCGCCAGTTTACCGCTATAGCTAAGCGCTTTTGACACCGTGGGCAGGTCGCGACTGTAGAGCTGATCCTGTAGCGCTTTCGAGCCTGTCGAGATAATGACCTTTTTGTTGGCACGTAATGCGGGCGCCAGGTAGGCATAGGTTTTACCGGTACCCGTACCGGCTTCCACCACCAGCGGTTGACCATCGTCAATCGCCTTCATGACGGCGTGTGCCATCTGGCGCTGCGGTTCACGCGGTTTAAAGCCGGTTATCGCCTGCGCAAGCTGGCCGTCTGCTGCAAAATCGTCCGTCACGTTACCCCCTGGAAAAATTCCCAGTGATTATGTCAGGCCAACCCCGCTTATGCCAGTCGAAGTCGTGACGCAGCGTCGACAATGTGGCAGTCTTAGCGCGTTTGTATACCTCATATTTTGAGCCGCATCCGCGGGGCAGCGTTTATTTAGCGCCCTTGATGCCGCTTAAAAGATAAGTGTACCCGTGATGTTAAAAGGAAATTGAAATGACAATTGTACGTATTGATGCTGAAGCGCGTTGGTCTGACGTCGTTATCCATAACCAGACGCTGTACTACACTGGCGTACCCGAAAACCTGGATGCCGATGCCTTTGAGCAGACAGCAAATACGCTGGCGCAAATTGATGCGGTGCTGGAAAAACAGGGCAGCAATAAGTCACGTATTCTCGATGCCACCATCTTCCTGCCTGACGGCGATGATTTTGCCGCGATGAATAAAGCGTGGGATGCGTGGGTGGTTGCGGGCCACGCGCCGGTGCGCTGCACCGTGCAGGCAAAGCTGATGAACCCGCGCTATAAAGTCGAAATTAAGATTATCGCTGCCGTCTGATAGCGTAAGGCTTCCCCGGACAAAGCCGAGGAAGCCGCTCATATCAGCCAGGGCACCACATCAGCTGTTCTTTGAGCTGTAGGGTTTCCTGAGGCAGACATTTCAACACATCGCGATAGCTGACCGCCTGTTTGGCATAGCCCCGAACCGACTGCAACAACACGCGCAGCGCGCTGTCCCAGACAATCCCCTGTAAATCGCTGTACGGCCAGAGATCCGGTTCACGGACAAACGGCACCAGGTAATCAATCCCCTGCTTCACGCCACGCCCATCGCGGATGGTATTCCAGCGGTCAAACTCGACGTGCTCGGCATAGCGGTTGAGCAACAGATGCGCTTCGAGGTTAAACAGCGAATAGTGGAAAGGAATGGTACGTTCCAGCTCCATCGTCTGTTTACCGTCCTGGTCAATTTGCGCCGCCATACGCTGGGTGATCCCCTGCTCGATAATCCGCGCCGCCAGCCCTTTATCGCCGTAGAACAGCGCATTCACCGTACGCTGGGCGTCGTACCAGGTGCCGTGGTTATTGTGCCAGACGTATTCCGAATGGCCGATTTCGCTGTAGTACATCCAATGGTTAAAGTCGCGGAACCACTGATGCAGGCCGATGATATCGTCGGTATCCAGCACGCTGGCGGTGTTAATCAGACCGATAGTGTCGACCACCATCCACAGCAGGCGCGTGTCGATAAGCCCGGTGCCGCGTCCGGAGACGATCCCAGGGATCGCCTGACCGTAATTCAGATGCGGATTCATTCGCGTATCCGCATCAAGGAACCAGCAGCGAATTTGCTGCGCGGCAGCCTGCGCGTACTGACGCTGACCGGTAAAGTACCACGCCAGCCCCAGCGTCAGGCAACGCTCGCACATGCGAATAATGCGCGAGGTGTCGGTGTCGTTGTTTTCACACTGCGGGTTAATGTGCCCGTCGCGGCGAATATACGGCAGCCCGTTGGGCCGCCGCGGGTTTGGCCACCAGTAGGTGCCCAGACTGTAGTAGTCATGCGCGTCACCGCTCGCCGGACGCAGTTTTTTATGCACCACGCTTTCTGGCGGCTCACGCCTTAAAACATCGGCTTCCGAGACCAGTTTGCTCAGCGCAAGCTGCAGCGGCGAGAACGGCTGCTTTAAGCCCGCGCGGGCATTTTCCAGACAATTTTCATCAAGGGTGTACAGCTTCATCGCCACCTTAATTTTCCTCCCCACAGGCAATACGTACGCCGCTTTGCGCATCGAAAAGATGCACGCCGGAGAGCTTCGGCTGCAGCCAGATGTTGTCACCTTCTTTGACCGGCAAGCGCTGCTTAAACACGGAAGTAAACGCCCCGCCGCCGGTGTCGCAGAACAGCTGCATATCCGAGCCGGTATTCTCCACCGCCGTGACTTTCGCGGCTAACGCATCGTCGCGCGCTTCATGCACCACGTTCACCTGCTCAGGACGAATGGCATACACCACCTGCTGGCCATTTTTCACCGGTAATCCCGCAGGCAGCGCCAGCAGCGAACCGTCTTTCAGCCGCAGGCTGGTGACGCTGCCGTTTAACACCACTTCCCCCGGCAGTTGATTGATTTCCGGCGAACCGATGAACCCTGCCACAAACAGGTTTGCCGGCTGGTCGTACAGCTCCAGCGGCGTGCCCGCCTGTTCGATGCGCCCGTCGCGCAGCACCACGATCATCTGTCCCATGGTCATCGCTTCAATCTGATCGTGAGTCACGTATACCGACGTGGTTTTTAACCGGCGGTGCAGTTCACGAATTTCACCGCGCACCTGAGTACGCAGCTTGGCATCGAGGTTCGACAGCGGTTCGTCAAACAAGAACACCTGCGGTTTACGCACGATAGCGCGCCCCATCGCCACGCGCTGACGCTGACCGCCGGAGAGATCTTTTGGCAGGCGCTCTAACAACGGTTCCAGCCCCAGCAGCGCCGCCGCTTCGTTGACCTTCTGGTTAATATCGCTCTTCGGTAAACGCGCCATCTTCAGCGCAAAGCCCATATTTTCGCGCACCGTCATCTGCGGATAGAGCGCATAGCTCTGGAACACCATCGCGATATCACGCAGCTTCGGTTCCACTTCGGTGACGTTGCGTTCGTTAATGTGCACTTCACCAGCGGAAATTTCCTCCAGCCCGGCAATCATGCGCAGAAGCGTCGATTTGCCACAGCCGCTCGGGCCAACAAGGACGCAGAACTCACCGTCCGGGATAGTCAGCGACACATCTTTAATGACGTGTGCATCACCATAAGACTTCCGCACGCTATTCAGTACAACAGATCCCATCGGTAACTCCTTATCCTTTGACCGCGCCGGACATAATCCCGCGATTGAAATGTTTTTGCAGACCCAGATAGACAATGATGCTTGGCAGCATCGCCAGTAATGTAATGGCGATAAAAATGTTCGGCGTAATGCTCTCATCGGTACGCAGCGTGCCGAGGATCACCGGAATGGTGTTGAGGCTGTCCTGGTTGACCACAATCAGCGGCAGCAGGTACTGGTCCCAAATCATAATGAAGCCAAACGTCACCACCGTACCCAGCGCCGGTTTCACCAGCGGCAGAATGACGTGGAAGAAAATCTGCCATTCGTTAGCGCCATCAATACGGGCCGCCTCTTCCAGCTCTTTCGGGATGGCCGACATAAATTCGGTCAGCACGAAGATGGAGAACGCCCAGCCCACTACCGGCAGAATCATCCCGAGGTAGCTGTTGTACAGCGAGGCATCGATAAACGGCAGTCGCCAGTTGATAATCATGTACAGCGGAATGGCGATGACCTCTTCCGGCAACATCATGGTGGAGAGGATCACCAGGCTCACCAGCGCCACGCCGCGGAACTTTTTACGTGCCAGCGCATAGGCCGCCAGCGCGCTCACCGACACCTGTAGCACGGTGCCGAAGAACACCACCAGAATCGAGTTCAGCAGATACTGCCAGACGCCGATATCCATCCAGGCAAAGATGAAGTTCTCAAATGAGAACTGATTTGGCCAGGCCAGCAGTTCACCCGGTTTCACCGGCGCGCCGCTAAAAGCGGTGGCGACAATGCCCCAGAACGGTCCCACAAAGACAATCAGTAACAGCGCGTAGATGCACCAGCGTCCTGCGGTATCCCAACGTTTACTTAACATCACGGCTCCTTAGTAACGTGCGATACGTTTTTTCAGCGTCAGATGACAGATGGTTAAGATCACCGTGAAGGTGAACAGCAGGAACGACACCGCCGATGCGTAGCCATAATCAAACTGCTCAAAACCAAGTTTATAGATGTGGGTCATGACCATTTCCGTGGAATTAGACGGCCCGCCGCCGGTGGTGGCATACACTTCAGCAAACACGCGGAACCCACGAATAAAGGAGAGCATCAGCACCACCGACAGCGCCGGGATCATCCCAGGCAGCGTGACGTAGCGCAGGCGGTTCCACCAGTTCGCGCCGTCCACGTTTGAGGCGTCGTACAGGTCGCGGCTGATCCCCGCCAGACCGGCGATGAATATCACCATGTTGTACGGCACCGCCTTCCAGATATGCAGCAGCATGATGACCCATAGCGCCTGATCCGAGCTGGCAAGAAAGCCCTGATCGGCCACACCAAACCAGCTCAGAATATGGTTCATCACCCCGTTCGGCGTTGGGTTGAACAAAATGCGCCACATTTCTGCGACGATTGCCGCACTGGTTACCGCCGGTAAAAAGATGGCGGTACGGATAAAGCGCAGATGACGCGCCGGGCCTTCCAGCAACATGGCGAGGAAAAACGCCAGGATGGCAGCGGCAAACATGGTAACCAGCACGTACAGCAGGGTGTTAACCACCGCCGAATGCAGCTCAACATCGGCGAATGCGCGGGTGAAGTTGGCAAACCCCACCCACTCATCCGGCTGATTAAAGTTGACCTTGTAGAAGCTCATCACCAGACCCTGAATCATCGGGATGAACTTAAACCAGCTAAAGATAATCAGCGCAGGGGCTAAAAACAGCCACGGAATGAGCGCTCGTTTACGTTTTGACGTCAGCCATCCGGTAGCGTCAGGCGAAGCGGCTTGCTTTAGCGGCGAGGACTTCGTCTCATGCAGCGTCATAACTCAATTCCTCACTTAGCCAGCACATTTTGTTTTTCCAGCTCGGCGTTCACCTTGCCATCGATAACCTTCAGCTCAGCGCGAATATCGCTGTTGCAGTCGGCAAAAATACGGTTAAAGCCATCGGCGGCTACCTGGCGTACCGGTGTCCAGTTGGGGATCTGCGGCACATAGCGCCCCTGCTCGTTATACAGGCGGGCGAAGGTTTCCCAGCGCGCATCCTGATAGACGGCTTTAACATCGACATTCTTGTTCACCGGCAGACGAACCACCGGAATATGCTGGCTGCCTTTGCCCATGCCAATTTCCTGGCCTTCCTGCGAAATCATGAATTCGATGAATTTACGCGCTTCTTCTTTCTGCTTACTGCTCTTCATCATGAAGACCGTGGTCCCTTCGGCAAGAGTCGCTTCACCTTTTGGTCCAACAACCGGCACAACGTCAAAGTTGTCTTTGCCTGGGTCTTTATCAAACAGTGCAATATGGTATGGGCCGCTGAAGAACATGCCGCTCTGGCCGGAGCGGAAGGATGGGATAACGTCAGCGGTGGTGGCATTAATAGCCCCAGGTTGCGTCACTTTTTCGCACATCATGGTGCGCATAAAGGTCATCGCCTGAGCCACTTCCGGCGTATCGAGCGTGGCACTGAACTTACCGTTGTTGTCTTTGACAAAATCGCCGCCCGCCTGCCAGATAAAGCTGCTCATAAACCAGCTGGCGTAGCCACGGGTGGTAGAGGCTGGAACGATAAAGCCGTAGGTATCATTTTTGCCGTTACCATCCGGATCCTGAGTGGTGAACGCTTTGGCCAGCGTCTGGATATCGTCCCAGCTTTTCGGCAGCGGCAGGCCGAGCTTTTCACGCCAGTCTTTACGCACGAAAAGTGCGAAGGTCTGCGCGGAGGTTGGCACGCCGTAATATTTTCCGTCGATATAGCGGGTACTGTTCCATGCGGTCGGATAAAGATTATCACCACCGCTTATCGTTTTAGGGTCAATCTCTTGCGCAATACCGAGTTGGATGAATTGCCCCAGCGATGCCGCATCGTTAAAGATCAGGTCCGGTAACGCGTTCCCGGCTGTGGCACGCGCCAGGCGCTGCTCAAAATCGGTAGTCGCGTTGAAGTACTCAATTTTGATCCCGGTTTTTTCTTCGAACTTCTCCGCCTCTTGCTTGTAGATGTTTTTGGAGTCGTTACTTGCGCGGATCCAGACGTTAAGGGTCGTGGCGGCGTAGCTCTGCCCGACGCCAAGTCCCAGTGCAGAAAGAAGTAATATTGAACGTAATTTATTCGCAGACATGATCGCATATCCTTTATTGTAGGGTGCAAAGGCAATTAAATTCGCAACGGATGCATTTTCCGGGTAAGAGAAAATGCATTTCGACATTAATACAACATGCGTAAAAATTTATTTTCCAACATTAAATAGAATTATATTTTTCAAT
>NZ_JAKCNS010000057.1 GCF_021440345.1 Kluyvera intermedia | reverse complement strand
GAGCGAGATAACATTGAAAGTGAAGAAAAGAAGAATGTCGACGTTAAATATTAATAAAGAATATTTCAGAAACAAACCAATAGATTTATAATATTATCTTAACGACATATTTATTATAAACAGATACGATATTATATATATTACCGTA
Organism: Kluyvera intermedia; assembly: GCF_021440345.1. Classification (GTDB taxonomy): domain Bacteria; phylum Pseudomonadota; class Gammaproteobacteria; order Enterobacterales; family Enterobacteriaceae; genus Kluyvera; species Kluyvera intermedia_A. Next base: position 36,104 of record NZ_JAKCNS010000057.1, on the reverse strand, counting down.
TCCGCTAATGTTCAATTTTGTTCCGCGACCAGCAGCGCCATCGTATCCGGCTCTAGCGCTTTAAACAGATGTTCTTCATCGGCAGGATAGCAAATGTAATCTCCCGCGCTCAGCTCCTCCGGCCCGCTGGTTAAGCCAACCAGCGCTCGCCCCTGCGTAACAATGATATGTTCAACTGACCCCGGGGGATGCGGATGAGAAATCCTGTCGGCGCCCGGCTGCGTGGTCAGCAAATAGATATCACGACGCGCGCCTGGCGGACAGGCGGCGAGCAGCGTGGCCTGATAGTTGGCTTGCTCAGCTACCACTTTCGTACCTTCACCCCGGCGAATCACCTGTGTTTTATTCGGCTGCGGTTCAAGCAGGCGAGCGAACGGAATATCCAATGCCACACAAAGCGCCCATAGGGTTTCCAGGCTAGGGTTGCCGTTCCCGGCCTCAAGTTGAGAAAGCGTCGATTTCGCAATCCCGGCACGGCGGGCAATTTCGGCCAGAGACAACCCCGTCCTCGCGCGTTCACGAACCAGACTTTTTGCAATCACGCTGATTGGCTGTGTCATACGCAACTCCATCGTTTTATATATCGAACAATTCGTTCGCCTTGAACTACCACACTGATTCGTTCATTATAATGGAGATTTCGTTCGATATGGTAAAGTTAGATGTCTCTGAAAATGTTCTCCTGCCTGAAAGGCGGCACGATTAAAGCCATTTTCCTCGTCTGTCTGGCGGTAGGCGTCGTAGGCGTCTCCTACGGTTCGCTGGCGATGGCATATGGATTTCCACTTTGGGTGCCGCTGCTGCTTTCAATCTCTGTGCTCGCGGGCGCGTCGGAATTTATGTTTATCGGTATCGTCGCCAGCGGCGGTAATCCGCTAGCCGCCGCCGCCGCAGGGCTGTTGGTCAATGCCCGACACATCCCGTTTGGCGTCACGGTAAGGGATCTCGTTGGCCGCCGCGCCGCCAGCTTTATTGGCTGCCATATCATGAATGATGAGAGCGTGGTTTTTGGGCTGTCGCAACCGACTCCTGAGCAACGCAAAGCAGCATTCTGGCTCTGCGGGATTGGCGTGGCGCTTTTCTGGCCGCTGGGTACACTTTTTGGCGCCGCGGTGGGCAAACTCTTACCCGCACCGGAAACCATCGGCCTGGATGCGGTTTTCCCCGCGATTTTACTCGCCCTCGTGGTTCCCGCATTTAAGAATCGTACGACGCTGATTCGAGCCTGTAGCGGTGCCGCGTTATCACTGGTTAGCGTGCCTTTTGCACCCGTTGGACTACCGGTGCTGCTTTCACTGTTTGGTCTGCTGGCGAGGAAAAAATAATGGAAAACATGACGCTGTTTATCGCCGGTATCGCCATTTTGTCGGTTGGCACCTATTTAATGCGTCTTGGCGGCGCGAAGCTGGGGAATCGCTTAGCCTTTTCGGAACGCTCGCAGGCGCTGCTCTCCGATGCCGCAACGGTACTGCTTTTTTCCGTCGCACTGGCCACCACCTTTTATGAAGGTGAGCACTTTTCCGGAATGGCACGCGTGCTAGGAGTAAGCTTTGCGGTGTTCCTGGCCTGGCGCAAAGCACCGTTAATCGTGGTGATTTTTGCCGCAGCTATCGTTACAGCACTGCTGCGTCTGGCGGGTATACACTAAATGAGCGCCTTTGGGCGCTCATACCGTATTCATTTTTCTATCGGCAAACCTAGCCTAAAGTGTGTGCTTGTGCACAAAGCTTACTCACGCTTACCACGCGATATGTCGCAGCCCACTGACATATTGCCGCTCATCTCTTCATCACCACCCCGTTAAAATCAGAGCAATTCGGCTTTAACGGAGTCTCACCATGGCAACCCTTACAGCAAACTGTATTGACCTGAATATTCAGGGTAATAGCGTTTACTCCATCCTCAAACAACTGGCAGATATGGCCTTTCAAAACGGCTATGTCAGCGATCGTAATCAGTTTTTGCAAACCCTGCTCCAGCGGGAAAAACTGCACTCCACCGGCTTTGGTTCGGGTATCTCCGTTCCTCATGGCAAGAGCGCCTGCGTAAAGCAGCCCTTCGTTCTGTTCGCACGTAAATCCACATACGTGGACTGGAAAGCCAGCGATGGCGAAGACGTCAACTGCTGGATCTGTCTCGGTGTACCGCAAACCGGCGAGGACGCCCAGGTCCAAATTATTGGCACCCTGTGCCGCAAAATTATCCATCAGGATTTTATCAACCAGCTGAAACAGGGCGATGCCGACCAGGTACTTGCGCTGTTAAATCAGACCTTAACCTCATAGGGAAACGGCTATGGAGTCATCCTTACGTTTAGTGGCAATCACCAATTGTCCTGCGGGAATTGCTCACACCTACATGGTCGCAGAAGCGCTGGAACAAAAAGCGCGCGCCCTCGGCCATACGATTAAAGTCGAAACACAAGGTTCCAGCGGCGTCGAAAACCGTCTGACTCATGAAGAAATTGCCGCCGCTGATTACGTTATTCTGGCGACCGGGCGAGGGTTAAGCGCTGATGACCGCGCACGCTTTGCCGGGAAGAAAGTCTATGAAATTGCGATTTCCCAGGCGCTAAAAAATATCGACCAGATATTCACGCAGCTACCTTCACATTCACAGCTGTTTGCCGTGGATAGTAGCGTGAAGCTGGGTAAGCAGGATGTGCCGCAGGGCAGCGTGATGAGCCATCTGATGGCAGGCGTCTCCGCCGCACTGCCGTTTGTTATCGGTGGCGGTATTCTGGTGGCTATCGCCAATATGCTGGTGCAGTTCGGGCTACCGTATACCGATATGTCGAAAGGCGCGCCGTCGTTCAGCTGGATTGTCGAGTCCATCGGCTATCTTGGCTTCACCTTTATGATCCCGATTATGGGGGCGTACATCGCATGGTCGATTGCCGATAAACCGGCCTTCGCTCCGGCGTTTCTGGTCTGCTACCTGGCGAACGATAAAGGTCTGCTCGGGACGCAGTCCGGAGCCGGTTTTCTCGGCGCAGTCGTTCTCGGACTGGCGATCGGCTATTTCGTGCTGTGGTTTCGTAAAGTACGCCTCGGCAAAGCGCTTCAGCCGCTGCTTGGCTCAATGCTAATCCCATTCGTCACCTTACTGGTCTTTGGCGTGCTGACCTATTACGTCGTCGGCCCGGTAATGTCAGACATCATGGGTGGCCTACTGCACTTCCTGAACACCATTCCGCCATCCATGAAATTGGGCGCGGCGTTCCTCGTCGGCGCGATGCTGGCGTTCGACATGGGCGGGCCAATCAACAAAACCGCGTGGTTCTTCTGCTTCTCACTGCTGGAAAAACACATCTATGACTGGTACGCCATCGTCGGCGTCGTGGCGCTGATGCCGCCCGTCGCCGCGGGTATCGCCACCTATATCGCGCCAAAACTGTTTACTCAGCAAGAGAAAGCCGCCGCCAGTAGCGCGATTGTGGTTGGCGCAACCGTAGCGACCGAGCCAGCCATTCCCTACGCGCTGGCCGCCCCGCTGCCGATGATAACCGCCAATACCCTCTCCGGCGGCATTACCGGCATGCTGGTTATCGCTTTCGGAATCAAACGACTGGCACCGGGTTTAGGTATCTTTGACCCGCTAATCGGCCTGATGTCTCCAGTAGGGCCATTCTATCTGGTGCTGGCGATTGGCCTGGCGCTGAACATTTCACTCATCATCATCCTGAAAGGATTGTGGCTCAGACGTAAAGCCGCGCAAAAGGAGCTTGTCCATGAACATTGAGTTACTACAGCAGTTATGCGAAGCCAGCGCCGTCAGCGGTGATGAACAGGAAGTTCGCTCAATTTTGATCGGCGCACTGGAACCGTGCGTGGACGAAATCACCTTCGATGGCCTCGGCAGTTTCGTTGCCCGCAAAGGCACTCGCGGGCCGAAAGTCGCCATCGTCGGCCATATGGATGAAGTGGGCTTTATGGTGACGCATATCGACGACTGCGGTTTCATCCGCTTCACCACGATTGGCGGTTGGTGGAACCAGTCGATGCTCAACCATCGAGTGACCATTCGTAGCCGCGCAGGAGCAAAAATCCCCGGCGTGATCGGGTCTGTTGCACCGCATGCCCTGACGGAAAAGCAGAAACAACAGCCGCTGTCATTTGATGAGATGTTCATTGATATTGGGGCGAATAGCCGCGAAGAAGTAGAAAAACGCGGTATTGCGGTAGGCGATTTTATTAGTCCGGAAGCAAACTTTGCCCGCTGGGGCGAAGATAAAATCGTCGGCAAAGCGCTGGATAACCGCGTCGGCTGCGCCCTGATGGCAGAACTTTTACAGACGGTGGATAACCCAGAAATCACCCTGTACGGTGTCGGCAGCGTGGAAGAAGAGGTCGGGCTGCGTGGCGCGCAAACCTCGGCGGAGCACATAAAACCCGATGTGGTTATCGTCCTGGATACCGCCGTCGCTGGTGATGTGCCCGGAATCGACAACATCAAATACCCGCTGAAGCTGGGCAATGGGCCAGGACTGATGCTGTTTGATAAACGCTACTTTCCCAATCAGCAGCTGGTCGCCGCGCTAAAAGAGAGCGCCAAAAGCAGCCACGCACCCCTACAGTTTTGCACCATGAAAACCGGTGCAACGGACGGCGGACGCTACAATGTGATGGGCGGCGGTCGTCCCGTAGTGGCACTGTGCCTGCCGACTCGCTATCTGCATGCCAATAGCGGCATGATTTCGACAACGGACTATAACGCCCTGTTCACCCTGGTCCGCGAGCTGCTGGCCTCACTAACAGCGGATAAAGTCAAAACCTTCACCGACTTTCGCCAGGTGAGATAATGTTGAACGAACGCCAGTTAACAATCGCGGAAATTCTCGAACAGCAACCCCGCATGCTGGGGGAGCTGGCGCGACAAACTGACGTTTCGAGTCGTACCGTTTTACGCGATATTGATTACCTCAACTTTACCTTCAGCGGTAAGGCTCGCATTACCCCTTCGATAAATATGGGTTATCAACTGGAGATTGTTGACAGGCGTGGCTACTTCCAGCTTTTACAACGTCATGATAATGATGACCGGCTGCTGGCAGTATTGTTGCTCAACCCGTTTACGACCCGCGTGCAGCTCGCTTCAACGCTGAATTTACCTGAAACCTGGGTCGCTGAAAGATTGTCGCGGTTAAAGCAGCGCTACGAGCGCGCATTCTGCGTGACCAGCCGTCCAGGCGTCGGGCATTTTGTTGATGTACCTGAAGAAAAGCGCATTATCCTGCTGGCAAATCTGCTCAGAAGAGACCCGTTGCTGATTCCCCTGCCGGGCATTACGCGTGAGAACATCGAGCAGCTTCAGCGGGCCTGTGAAAATATGCACGCTTTTGCGCTGGTCGCCGGGGAGTATCTCGTCAGCGTAGTACTTGCCATTTACGCCCTGCGCAATCAACTCACCGTCACCTGGCCTGAGTACCAGCATGTTGCGCTAAAAAATGCGGTGGATCAGGCGGGGATTTATTTGGGGGACCGGGCGTTCTGGACGCTAATGGGTCTCCTGGAAATTCAGCAACGACATACCGCCGGAGTATCCAGGGAGGGCATCGTGTCGCTGCTAAAATCGCTGCCCGGAATCGCCCAACTGAATATTATCGACGCGCAGCTGGTTGATAATATTACTGGTCATCTCATGCGCTGCATCGCCGCACCGGTGTGGATCCCAGAACACCGTCAAGGCAGCATGAACAACCTGAAGGCCACGTGGCCCGCCGCATTTGACATGAGCCTGCGCTTTATCGCCAGGCTACGTGAGCAATTAGATATTCCGCTGTTCGACAGCGACCTGATCGGGCTGTACTTTGCCTGTGCGCTCGAGCGACATCAAAATGAACGCCAGCCGATTATTTTACTCTCCGACCAAAACGCTATCGCCACCATTAACCAGCAGGCGATTGAGCGAGACGTGCTGAATTGCCGGGTCATCATCGCGCGGAACCTGAATGAAGTGACCGCTATCTGTGAGGAAATCGCCCCACTGTTGATCATCAACAATAGCCACTACCTGATTGATAATGTGGTGAAAAATGTCATTACCATCAAAAACATTATCACTGCAGCAGGAACCGAACAGATTAAAAACTTTCTCGCTACGGCGTTTATCCGCCAACAGCCAGAGCGTTTCTTTTCACAACAGGGCAGCTTTCATTACGCCAATACGGTGGGCGAAACCTGGCAGAGTATTATCGGGAAAACCTGCGGGCAACTGGTGATACAGGGCCATATCACGGAAGACGAAGCGCTGCGTATTTGCGCCCGGGAGCATGAAGGTGAAAACCTGATTGTGAATCGTCTGGCGATCCCCCATTGCTGGAGCGAGCAGGAACGCCGCTTTCGCGGTTTTTTTATCACCCTCGCGCGTCCCATACAGGTCAATAACGAGCCGGTCAGCCACCTGCTGATCGCCTGCACCGCCGCTGATGCGCGCCATGAATTAAAAATCTTTAGCTACTTAGCGAGCATTCTGTGCCGCCACCCCAGCGAAACCATTTCAGCCCTGGCCAGCTATGACGAATTTATTGCACTGCTAAAGCAGTAAGTGCAGGAAACGAAAAAAGCGCCCGTAGGCGCTCTTTCGACAGTAGCTTTTAGCTTATTTGTTCAGTTCAGCGGTCATGTGCACGCGATTACCGGCATAGGCCTGGGTAATTTTATAAGAGCTTGCGCCTGCCTGTTCAGCCTGAGCGGCAATTTTCGCTTCTGCGCCATCAATGGTCGAGGCGGTTGCGGTCACGGTTTGTGCGGCGAAAGAACCGAAAGAAGTAGCCAGAGCGATAACTGCGACAAAAGTTTTGATGCTTTTCATGATATAAACCCTTTAACTTAGTTGTTTGGATAAGGCGTCTCGCCTTGATGTGATAAATATTAGGCCACATCTTCATCAACTAAAAGCGGAGTTATTTGTCTTTATCAGTCAATTAATTTGATTAATAATAATCACTGGTTTTGTCCTTTACGCTGACTTTTAGCAGATAAGGACAAAAACAAAAAAAGCGCCCGTAGGCGCTCTTTCGACAGTAGCTTTTGGCTTATTTGTTCAGTTCAGCGGTCATGTGCACGCGGTTACCGGCATAGGCCTGAGTAATTTTGTAAGAGCTTGCACCTGCCTGTTCAGCCTGAGCGGCAATTTTCGCTTCTGCGCCATCGATGGTAGAGGCGGTTGCGGTCACGGTTTGTGCTGCGAAAGAACCGAAAGAAGTAGCCAGAGCGATAACTGCAACGAAAGTTTTGATGCTTTTCATGATATAAACCCTTTAACTTAGTTGTTTGGATAAGGCGTCTCGCCTTGATGTGATAAATATTAGGCCACATCTTCATCAACTAAAAGCGGAAGGATTTGCTGTTATCTTTCAAAATTACTGAACAATAATTAAGCGCCCATCAATCGCTGTGGATGCGTGTAAATTGTCGCTCTTCCTGGCTTACAGAACCCGACCAGCGTCAGGTTACAGCGTTCGGCAACTTCCACCGCCAGCGTGGTCGCCGCAGAGACGGCGAACAGAATTTCCACGCCGCACATCGCCGATTTTTGCACCATTTCGTAGCTGGCGCGACTGGAGACCAGCGCCGCGCCCGCCTGCCACAGATCACCTTCTTTTACCCGGTGCCCCAGCAGTTTATCAAGCGCTACGTGGCGGCCAACGTCTTCGTGCCCGCCCACCAGCTCGCCCGATGGCATGATCCAGGCCGCAGCGTGGGTACAGCCGGTTTCACGGCCGACCGGCTGAACGTCGTTTAAATGGCGGAGCGCATGGTCGAGGTAGGCTAAGTCAAACGTCTGGCTAAACGGCAGCGGCTTGATAGGTTTACCAATATCGTTGAGCTGTTCAACGCCGCATACGCCACAGCCCGTCCGTCCGGCTAGCGCGCGGCGGCGCTCTTTAAGCCCCATAAAGCGGCGGCTGGACAGCTCAATACGCACTTCCATGCCATTACAGGCCGGAACCACTTCCATGCCGAAAATTTCTCGCGGATGTTCAATAATCCCTTCCGACAACGAGAAACCGATGGCAAAAGCTTGCAGATCTTTCGGCGTCGCCATCATCACGACGTGGGAAATGCCGTTGTAGACCAACGCAACGGGAACTTCTTCGGCAAGAATATCCTGGGTGGGTTGCATAATTTGTGGCCTTCTGAAGACAGAACGCTCGACCGCTCCAACCAGCTGGAACGTGGATTTGGGTTCGACTTCATCTTTAACATTAAACACGGCAAACACTCTGAACAACGTCGGGAAATACGGGGCATCTATTCCATCACAACATGAGGGAATTGAGGCTTATTATGGATCAAGTTTGTGGTGCAATAACGCTCAATTGCGATTTTTTGATGCTGTGCGGTGATGAATACCCGACGAATCATAAGTAACTCTTTATGGTTAAAGCCATTACTGGTGTATCAAAAAGCGCTGAAAATCAGACTAAATTGCGATCAACATCGCAATTCAATGTTAATACGAGCAAAATCTGTTCACCTGCTATTAACCCCATTGGAACAAGCCTACCGATAATGTGGTATTCTGAATCAAAGCCCTCCTGGAATTGAGGGCATAGCAGGATTCAGTGCCTTTGCCACACCCCGGCGAAGAAAAACTACAAGCAATGACAATGTCGAAACAAGGAGCTAACCATGCAGGTCAGCAGAAGGCAGTTCTTTAAGATCTGCGCTGGCGGTATGGCAGGAACCACGGCAGCGGCGCTGGGCTTTGCCCCAGGCATCGCACTCGCGGAAACAAGGCAGTACAAATTGCTGCGCACCCGCGAAACCCGTAACACCTGCACTTACTGCTCTGTCGGTTGTGGGCTTTTAATGTATGGCCTCGGCGACGGCGCAAAAAACGCGAAAGCCTCGATTTTCCATATCGAAGGGGACCCGGATCACCCGGTAAACCGTGGCGCACTGTGCCCGAAAGGTGCAGGTCTGGTGGACTTTATCCACTCAGAAAGCCGTCTGAAGTATCCAGAATATCGCGCGCCAGGATCCGATAAATGGCAGCAAATCAGTTGGGATGAGGCTTTTGACCGCATCTCTAAACTGATGAAAGCCGACCGCGACGCCAACTTTATTGAAAAAAATGATGCCGGTACCACCGTCAACCGCTGGCTCTCCACCGGTATGCTGTGCGCGTCTGCATCCAGTAACGAAACCGGCTTTTTAACACAGAAATTCACTCGCGCTCTGGGTATGCTCGCGGTCGACAACCAAGCGCGTGTCTGACACGGACCAACGGTAGCAAGTCTTGCTCCAACATTTGGTCGCGGTGCGATGACCAACCACTGGGTCGACATGAAGAACGCCAACCTCATCGTCGTGATGGGTGGGAACGCGGCAGAAGCGCATCCGGTGGGATTCCGCTGGGCGATGGAAGCCAAGATCCATAATGGCGCGAAGCTGATTGTTATCGATCCCCGCTTTACGCGTACCGCGTCGGTGGCGGATTTCTACGCCCCTATTCGCTCCGGTACTGACATTACCTTCCTGTCAGGCGTCATGCTGTACCTGTTGAATAACGAAAAATTCAACCGCGAGTACACCGAGGCCTACACCAACGCCAGCCTTATCGTGCGCGAAGACTTTAGCTTCGACGACGGTCTGTTCAGCGGTTATGACCCACAAGCCCGTAAATACGATAAGACTTCCTGGAACTACGAGCTGGATGAGAACGGTCACGCCAAACGCGATACCACCCTCAGCCATCCACGCTGCGTCTGGAATCTGCTGAAGCAGCACATTTCCCGCTATACGCCGGAAGTGGTTGAGCAGATTTGCGGTACACCAAAAGCGGACTTCCTGAAGGTCTGTGAGTACATCGCAGAAACCAGCGCCCACGATAAAACCGCGTCGTTCCTGTACGCACTGGGCTGGACTCAGCACTCCATCGGCGCACAGAACATCCGCACCATGGCGATGATCCAGCTGCTGCTTGGCAACATGGGGATGGCAGGCGGCGGTGTGAACGCCCTGCGCGGTCACTCCAACATCCAGGGTCTGACTGACCTTGGTCTGCTGTCACAGAGCCTGCCGGGCTATATGACGCTGCCAAGCGAGAAACAGGCTGATCTGCAAACCTATCTCGCCGCCAACACGCCGAAACCGCTGCTGGATGGCCAGGTTAACTACTGGGGCAACTACCCGAAATTCTTCGTCTCAATGATGAAAACCTTCTACGGCGATAAGGCAACGGCGGAAAACAGCTGGGGCTTTGACTGGCTGCCGAAGTGGGATAAAGGGTATGACGTCCTGCAGTACTTCGAAATGATGAACCAGGGCAAGGTCAACGGCTATATCTGCCAGGGCTTTAACCCGGTCGCATCGTTCCCGAACAAGAACAAGATTGTCGCGTCACTGTCAAAACTGAAGTTCCTGGTGACCATCGATCCGCTCAACACCGAGACGTCGACCTTCTGGCAGAACCACGGTGAGTCGAACGATGTCGACCCATCGAAAATTCAGACCGAAGTGTTCCGTCTGCCATCGACCTGCTTCGCCGAAGAGAACGGTTCTATCGTCAACTCCGGCCGCTGGTTGCAGTGGCACTGGAAAGGCGCGGATGCCCCGGGGATTGCCAGAACCGACGGCGAGATCCTGGCCGGTATCTTCTTGCGTCTGCGTAAGATGTACGCCGAAGAGGGCGGTCCGGTTCCGGAGCAGGTGCTGAACATGAGCTGGAACTACTCGACGCCGGAAGAACCTGCGTCCGAGGAAGTGGCGATGGAAAGCAACGGCAAGGCGCTGGCCGATGTAATCGACCCGGCCACCGGTGCGGTTATCGTGAAGAAAGGTCAGCTACTGAGTTCGTTTGCCCAACTGCGCGATGACGGTAGTACCGCCAGCGGCTGCTGGATTTTCGCCGGTAGCTGGACGCCTGATGGCAACCAGATGGCGCGTCGCGACAACGCCGATCCATCCGGCCTTGGCAATACGCTGGGCTGGGCCTGGGCATGGCCGCTGAACCGCCGCATTCTGTATAACCGTGCCTCCGCAGACCCGCAGGGTAAACCGTGGGATCCGAAGCGTCAGCTCCTGAAATGGGACGGCGCGAAGTGGGGCGGTGTGGATATTCCGGACTACAGTGCCGCCGCACCAGGCAGCAACGTTGGGCCGTTTATCATGCAGCCGGAAGGTATGGGACGCCTGTTTGCCCTCGATAAGATGGCTGAAGGTCCGTTCCCGGAACACTACGAGCCGTTTGAAACGCCGCTGGGCACCAACCCACTGCACCCGAACGTTATCTCTAACCCTGCCGCCCGTATCTTTAAAGGCGATAAGGAAGCGTTGGGTACAGCGGACAAGTTCCCGTACGTCGGTACCACCTATCGTTTAACCGAGCACTTCCACTACTGGACCAAGCATGCGCTGCTGAACGCTATCGCTCAGCCGGAACAGTTTGTCGAGATCGGTGAGAAGCTGGCGAACAAGCTCGGCATCGCTCATGGCGATACCGTCAGAGTCTCCTCCAACCGTGGCTACATTAAGGCCAAGGCGGTGGTGACCAAGCGTATTCGCACGCTGAAAGTAGACGGTAAGGATATCGATACCATCGGTATTCCAATCCACTGGGGCTATGAAGGTGTGGCGAAAAAAGGCTTTATTGCCAACACATTGACGCCATTCGTCGGCGATGCGAACACGCAAACGCCGGAGTTTAAGTCCTTCCTCGTGAACGTGGAAAAGGTGTAACGGAGACGACCTATGGCTTATCAATCGCAAGACATTATCCGTCGTTCCGCCACTAACGGTTTCACCCCCGCGCCTCAGGCGCGGGATCACCAGGAAGAGGTGGCGAAGCTCATCGACGTCACCACCTGTATCGGCTGTAAAGCCTGTCAGGTGGCCTGTTCTGAGTGGAACGACATCCGTGATGAAATCGGTAGCAACGTCGGGGTGTACGATAACCCCGCCGATTTAACCGCCAAATCCTGGACGGTGATGCGGTTCTCGGAAGTGGAGCAGAACGACAAACTGGAGTGGCTTATCCGTAAGGATGGCTGCATGCACTGTGCCGACCCGGGCTGCCTGAAGGCGTGTCCGTCGGAAGGCGCTATCATTCAGTATGCCAACGGCATCGTCGACTTCCAGTCAGAGCAGTGCATTGGCTGCGGCTATTGCATTGCCGGCTGCCCGTTCAACGTGCCGCGCCTCAACCCGGAAGACAACCGCGTCTACAAATGTACGCTGTGCGTCGACCGCGTAACGGTTGGCCAGGAACCGGCCTGCGTGAAAACCTGCCCAACCGGCGCTATCCACTTTGGTTCCAAAGAGGATATGAAGGTGTTGGCGGGCGAACGCGTCGCTGAACTGAAAACCCGTGGCTATGACAATGCCGGTCTGTACGACCCGGCTGGCGTGGGCGGTACGCACGTCATGTACGTGCTCCATCATGCCGACAAGCCAAATCTGTATCACGGGCTGCCGGAGAACCCGGAAATCAGCGCCACCGTGAAATTCTGGAAGGGCGTCTGGAAACCGCTGGCGGCTATCGGCTTTGCCGCAACGTTTGCAGCAAGTATCTTCCACTACGTCGGTGTCGGTCCTAACCGTGCTGAAGAGGAAGAAGACAATCTGCATGAAGACAACGATGAGGTGCGCAAATGAAAAAACGTGACACCATCGTGCGCTACACGGCGCCGGAACGCATCAACCACTGGGTCACCGCCTTCTGCTTCATTCTGGCGGCGGTGAGCGGGTTGGGATTTTTCTTCCCTTCCTTCAACTGGTTAATGCAAATCATGGGCACTCCACAGCTGGCGCGAATTCTGCACCCGTTTGTCGGTGTTATCATGTTTGCTTCGTTTATCATCATGTTTTTCCGTTACTGGCACCACAATCTAATCAATCGGGATGATATCTTTTGGGCGAAGAATATTCGTAAGATCGTCGTCAACGAGGAAGTAGGTGATACCGGGCGTTATAACTTCGGCCAGAAATGCGTATTCTGGGCGGCGATTATCTTCCTGGTGCTGCTGCTGGTGAGCGGTGTGATTATCTGGCGTCCGTACTTTGCGCCTGCTTTCTCAATCCCGGTGATCCGATTTGCGTTAATGCTGCATTCATTTGCCGCAGTGGCGTTAATTGTGGTTATCATGGTGCATATTTACGCCGCCCTTTGGGTGAAAGGCACCATTACCGCGATGGTGGAAGGATGGGTAACCAGTTCATGGGCGAAGAAACATCACCCGCGCTGGTACCGTGAAGTCCGCCAGAAACAGGAAAAGTCATCTGAATGAGTATCCGCATAATCCCGCAAGATGAGCTGGGTTCGAGCGAGAAACGCACGGCGGAAGTAATTCCGCCGTTACTATTCCCCAGACTCAAGAACCTCTACAACCGCCGCGCTGAACGTCTGCGCGAGCTGGCAGAGAACAATCCGCTAGGCGATTACCTGCGCTTTGCCGCGCTTATCGCCCATGCCCAGGAAGTGGTGCTGTATGACCATCCGCTGCGGATGGATCTGACTGCGCGTCTAAAAGAAGCGAATGACCAGGGCAAACCGCCGTTGGATATTCACGTTCTGCCGCGCGACAAGCACTGGCACACACTGCTGCAATCCATGATTGCCGAGCTGAAGCCCGAAATGAGTGGCCCGGCGCTGGCAGTCATTGAGAACCTGGAAAAGGCCTCCGAACAGGAGCTGGAGAATATGGCCAGCGCGCTGTTTGAGTCCGACTTCGCCTCAGTGAGCAGTGACAAAGCGCCGTTTATCTGGGCTGCGCTGTCGCTCTACTGGGCGCAGATGGCGAGCCTCATTCCAGGCAAAGCCCGCGCGGAATACGGCGAACAGCGTCAGTTCTGCCCGGTTTGCGGCTCTATGCCGGTATCCAGCATGGTGCAGATTGGCACCACACAGGGGCTTCGCTACCTGCACTGCAACCTGTGTGAAACCGAATGGCACGTGGTGCGCGTGAAGTGCAGCAACTGCGAGCAGAGTCGTGATTTACACTACTGGTCGCTGGACAACGAGCAGGCCTCCGTCAAAGCCGAAAGCTGCGGCGACTGCGGGACTTACCTGAAGATTCTGTATCAGGAAAAAGACCCGAAAGTCGAAGCGGTGGCTGACGATCTCGCCTCGCTGGTACTGGACGCGCGAATGGAGCAGGAAGGGTTCGCCCGCAGCTCTATCAACCCGTTCCTGTTCCCGGGTGAAGGCGAGTAAATCGCATAATTAGCCGGGCGAACCTCGCCCGGCTAATCACCACGCCATAAAACAAGCCCGCCCCTCCTTTCAGCCACTCTCGCTTCCTTTTGCGATCCGCTTTCCGAAATCTGCAATTAACCCAAACTCCTCATTTCCATCGCCGAAAATCCAGGATATAAACTGTATAAATACACAGTCAAAAGGAGATGGTGGTGGCACTGGAAAATGGCATTGCGGGGCTGGTTGCTGAGTTTATTGCGGCAGGCCGCCCCTCTTCTCGACAGCAGAATATTGATGACCGGCGAGCTGGCTACATCGCCAGTACTTCGCTGGCCGGTGAGAAAGAGATACGGGTGAGTTCAGAGGATATCGTACTGGAAGGGATGACGTTTCGCGTAATATCGCCGCTCAATTCGACGCACTCACTCCCCTGCGTGATTTACTATCATGGCGGCTGCTTTATTAGCGGCGGCTTTGCCACCCACGATAATCAGCTGCGGCAGCTGGCCTTTTACAGCGGCTGTCGGGTTATCGCCGTACAGTATCGTCTCGCCCCCGAACATATTTTCCCTGCTGCTCATGACGATGCGGAGCGAGGAGCCAATCTCATCCATCAATATGCCCAACGGCTTGGCGTTATGGCTGACAAAATCACCCTTGCTGGGGATAGCGCGGGCGGGCATCTGGCGCTCATTACTGCTTTACGACTGAAAGCCGCAGGGCAATGGTCTCCGGCACAATTGCTGCTGATTTACCCTATGCTCGATGCCACTGCGCGTTGCGCGAGCTACGTCAGTAACGGCGAAGACTACATCATTACGCGAGATACGCTGCTTTCTGGTTATGAACTGTATCTTTCCGGCACCGACACGCAGCATCCTGAAGCCAGCCCGCTCTGGCGGGATGATTTCAGCAGTTTACCGCCGGTGCATATCATCACCGCGGAATATGACCCGCTGCGTGACGAAGGTGAAGCGCTGTATCAACGGCTGACGGAGCAAGGCGTATCCTGCACCAGCCAGCGATACCTCGGGGTGATCCACGGATTTTTCCAGCTCGGGGGTATAAGCCAGGCGGCTCGGGATGCGATGCGGGACGCAGCCTGGCGAAGCGCCAGGCTCGGTGTCTGATAACGTCAGGAAGAGTAGAGTCTTGCTTTACTCTTCCTCGTTACCGCCCTCTTCGTAGGCGCCAAAGGGTTTAGCGGGCAATACAATATAAGTGCCTTCGAATATCACGCCCGGTGAATCGTCGCCAAACAGCTCAACCTGCATCTGGACGCGCGCTTTACGGCCTCTTGCCAGACGATCCAGATCGCCGCTTAACGACCCCAGATCGGCAATGGCCGTGGGCCTGCCGGTGATTGGCCGGCTATAGCGAATATGTGCATCGGCAAGAATAATGGTACCGCCAAGATGGCGCTCGCGTAGCATTAGCCAAATCAGCCCCCAGCCGGTCAGCGTGGCCAGGGAAAACAGGCTGCCGGCGAACAGCGTATGGTGCGGATTCTGGTTGCCGGTTTCCGGCATGGTGGTAATAAATTTTTGCCCGGTATACTGCTGGATACGCACGCCCATCTTTTCGCTCAGCGGAATATGATCGTACCAGGCCTGCTGTAGCTGTGCGCACCAGTCCCCGCGATGCAGGATATCATCCAACGAGGCGACCGGTTTAATCATCAGAAAGTGGCGGACCGGTGTTGTTTGCGGGGTGGTAATTTCACCCTGATTCACAAAGCCGAGCTTGGCAAAAAACGGTACCGCGTCTTCACGGGCGCTACAGGTCACACGCTTAACCCCTTCCTGACGGGCAACAGACTCCAGGGTCATCGCAATCAGCGTCCCCAGGCCTTTATCCTGTACATCAGGGTGCACCGCCATAAAGCGGATAGAGGCTTCGCTGTCGGCGTTAATGTATAGCCGCCCGACGGCCACCAGCCTTCCTTCTTCGTCCACCACCATCTGGTGATGCGCCATCGCGTCCCAGGCATCACGCTCGGAACCTTTGGGTTGATGTAAGGGTTTACGCAGCATTTCCCAGCGGAACTGGTAATACTGATCTAACTCTTCTGCCGTTTGCGGTACTCGGAGATGGTACATAATGGCACTCTCTTTTGTCCCCCGCGTTCTACCGGGAAGTGGGCTCATACCTGCAACCAGAACGTGACCGGGCCATCGTTGACCAGCGACACCTGCATATCCGCAGCAAATCGTCCTGTTTGGGTGTTCATTTCCTGTTGGCGGCAACGCTCAACAAAATATTCATATAGCGCTTCAGCGCGGTCGGGCGCGGCACCCTTCGAGAAACCCGGGCGCATACCGCGTTCGGTATCGGCTGCCAGCGTAAACTGCGACACCACCAGCACGCTGCCTCCCGCCTGCTTCACGTTGAGGTTCATTTTGCCGTCAGCATCGCTGAAGATTCGGTATCCCAACACGCGCTCGCAGAGGCGGTTGGCCTTTTGTTCGTCGTCGTCTCTCTCTACGCCCAGCAGCACCAGCAGCCCAAGGCCGATTTCCCCTGTAACCTCATCCGCCACGCTGACGCTGGCACGGGTTACGCGCTGAATTAATGCAATCATGGTTACTCTGCTTCTTGTTGTTCTGTTTTCAATTTTCGGTATTCACCGAGAGTGACAGTTATTTCTGCGCCAAGCAAGACGATACACCACGTCCAGTAGACCCAGACAAACAAAATGGGGATCACTGCCAGCACACCATAAATCAGCTGGTAGGAAGGAAAAGCGGTGATATAGAGGGAGAACACCTTTTTGCCTAATTCGTGCAGCAGTGCGGCAACCAATGCGCCAATCACCGCATCGCGATTTGGCACCTGCGTGGTCGGCACAATGCTGTACAGCAGCCAGAACGACAGCCACGACAGCAGGAGCGGAAAGACGCGCAATACATTATCGATAACGCCATGCAACTCACTGGCCCAGCGTAATGAAAGCAAATAGGAACTGATGGCCAGGCTAACCCCGGCCAACAGTGGTCCGAGGGTCAGGATCATCCAATAAACCGCGAACGAGTAAATCTTCGGCCGCGCACGTTTACTCCGCCAGATGGTGTTTAACGCACTGTCGATGGAGTACATCAGCAGCAGTGCGGTAATAATCAAACCGCAGGCACCAAACGCGGTCATTCTGTTGGAGTTGGCAACAAACTGCTCGATATAGCGCTGAATAACATCCCCGGTCGCCGGGAGAAAATTAGCAAAAACGAAGTGACGGATTTGCAGGCTGACTTCCGAAAACATCGGGAATGCCGCAAATAACGCGAAAATCACCGCCACCAGCGGCACAAGGGACAGCAACGACACATAGGCCAGATTTCCGGCAAGTGTCGTCATATTATCTTCTTCAATGCGCCGCCAGAGGAATTTACTCCACGCCACCAGCGGCCGGGTATGATGAATACATTTTTGATGAACGGTTTTTAACATAACGACTTCATAAAATAGTCGGGTAGGGTTTCTCTCCCGGTCACCAGGACACTGGTGATCCCCAACTGGTTAGCCCCTTCTATATTATCGGCGTTATCGTCAAAAAAGACCGCATCGGCGGCAGAAAAACCTTCAGACTCAAGCACACGCTGGTAAATCCTGGCTTCCGGTTTACGCATTCCCATCTCCTGAGAGAGGTAAACGCGATCGGCGGCAGCGTAGATTTGCGGATATTCACCCGGCCAGAAGGTGGTGTGCAGCGCGTTAGTATTGGAGAGAACAACAACACGATGCCCCTGCTCGCGCAGATTGTTCATGATGTCGATAACTTCGGGACGCAGGGCGACAAATATCGCCTGCCAGCCGTGGGCAAACTGTTCGTAGCTGAGCGGGAGGTCCATGTCATGGCACATGGCTTTTGCAAATTCTTCGTCAGATATCTCACCACGCTCATGCTGATGAAACACGTCGCCCATGGTAAAACTCTGCTTTAACCGGGCCAGCGGTACGCGAGCAAGATCGCTCCACGTTCCCAGAACACGGTTGAAATCAATGTCGACAATCACATTACCTAAATCAAAGATATAGAGCATTTTTGCCTCCGTTCACGCCGTGGAAATTTCACTGTAGCGGGAAAGGTGGAGTTTGACTATGGGGCAGCAGGGATAAGTTTCTGGGGGCGTATGAGGGTCGCACATTTTGTGCCGGGCTGGTTAGCGACAATCCGATATTAGCCACAACCCGCTCTTTTTGTCAGTATCAGGCCCACCATCTGAATTCACAAACAGCTACCACTGGCAAAAAAAAACCTGCCATCGCTGGCAGGTTTTTGTATCCGCTAAAGAGAGAAATTAATCTTCTTTAGGACCACGGTTCGCACGTTTGCGATCGTTTTCAGTCAGGTGACGTTTACGGATACGGATAGAAGTTGGTGTAACTTCTACCAGTTCGTCGTCATCGATGAATTCCAGAGCTTGCTCCAGAGTCATTTTCTGAGCTGGGACCAGCGTGGTTGCTTCGTCAGTACCGGAAGCACGCATGTTGGTCAGTTTCTTACCGGTCAGGCAGTTTACCGTCAGGTCGTTAGAACGGCTGTGAATACCGATGATCTGGCCTTCATAAACTTCTGCACCGTGACCCAGGAACAGCTTACCGCGGTCCTGCAGGCTGAACAGTGCGAACGCAACTGCTTTACCCTGGCCATTGGAGATCAGAACGCCGTTCTGGCGCTGGCCCACTTCACCCGGACGAACGTCGTCGTAGTGGCTGAAGGTGGAGTACAGCAGACCGGTACCGGAGGTCATGGTCATGAATTCTGAACGGAAGCCGATCAGACCACGGCTAGGAATCACGTAGTCGAGACGTACGCGGCCTTTTCCGTCTGGATTCATGTTTTTCAGGTCGCCTTTACGCTCACCCAGTGCCTGCATCACAGAACCCTGGTGCTGCTCTTCGACGTCCAGCGTTACGTTTTCGAATGGCTCTTGTTTACGGCCATCGATTTCGCGGAAGATTACTTTCGGACGGGAAACCGCCATTTCGAAACCTTCACGACGCATGTTTTCAATCAGAACGGACAGGTGCAGTTCACCACGGCCAGAAACGCGGAACGCATCGGCGTCTTCGGTTTCTTCAACGCGCAGTGCCACGTTGTGTACCAGTTCTTTCTTCAGACGGTCAAGAATCTGACGAGAAGTAACGTATTTACCTTCTTTACCACAGAATGGAGAGGTGTTTACGTTGAAGAACATGGTTACGGTTGGCTCATCTACGGACAGCGCTGGCAGCGCTTCAACATTCTGCGGGTCGCAGATGGTGTCGGAGATGTTCAGTTCGCCCAGACCGGTGATCGCGATGATATCGCCAGCTTCCGCCAGGTCGCTATCGATACGTTCCAGACCCAGGTGGGTCAGAACTTTCCCGACTTTACCGTTACGGGTTTTGCCTTCGCTATCAATGATAGTGATCTGCTGGTTTGGCTTCACTTTACCGCGTTTGATACGGCCGATACCGATAACACCAACGTAGTTGTTGTAGTCCAGCTGGGAGATTTGCATCTGCAGCGGGCCATCCAGGTCTACGTCTGGAGCCGGTACGTGGTCAACGATCGCCTGATACAGCGGGGTCATGTCTTCCGCCATATCTTCGTGATCGACACCCGCAATACCATTCAGCGCGGAAGCATAAATGATAGGGAAGTCCAGCTGTTCGTCGGTCGCGTCGAGGTTAACGAACAGGTCGAATACCTGGTCAACAACCCAATCAGGACGTGCGCCTGGACGGTCAACTTTGTTGATAACAACAATAGGCTTCAGACCGTGGGCAAATGCTTTTTTGGTCACGAAGCGCGTCTGCGGCATCGGGCCATCCATTGCATCAACAACCAGCAGTACGGAGTCAACCATGGACATGACGCGCTCAACTTCACCACCGAAGTCGGCGTGCCCTGGGGTATCAACGATGTTGATACGGTAATCATTCCATTTGATTGCGGTGTTTTTCGCGAGGATGGTAATCCCACGCTCTTTCTCCAAATCGTTGGAGTCCATCACACGCTCTTGTGTTTCAGCACGCGCATCAAACGTACCGGATTGCTGGAGCAGCTTATCAACCAGGGTAGTCTTACCATGGTCAACGTGCGCGATGATGGCGATGTTACGCAAATTTTCGATCACAACTTTGCCTCGGGCATTAGAAATAGCGCGTTATTGTACACGGATTAATCGCACTACAAAACAGGATCACAGAGATCCTCCGCAAACAAGTATTGCAGAGTTTCTTTGTGATCGCTTTCACGGAGCATAAAAAGGGCACCTAATCGCAATTTGCACCAATATGGTGCTCAACAATCACAGATAAGCACTATAATGGTGCAAACAAGCTATCGTGGTGCAGCCCTTTTGCACTATGGTGCGCATGATAACGCCTTTTGGGGGTAATTTAAAAGTTGGCACAGATTTCGCTTTATATTTTTTAGGGCAACAACGCCACTTTAAGCAGTGATTGAAGACCTCGTTACCACGACGACAATGATAAATCCGGGAGATGTTAAGTATGTCCGCTGAACACGTTTTGACGATGCTGAACGAGCACGAAGTGAAGTTTGTCGATTTGCGCTTCACCGATACCAAAGGTAAAGAACAGCACGTCACTATTCCTGCTCATCAGGTGAATGCCGAATTCTTTGAAGAAGGCAAAATGTTTGACGGCTCCTCAATCGGCGGCTGGAAAGGCATTAACGAATCAGACATGGTTCTGATGCCAGATGCTTCTACTGCGCTTATTGACCCGTTCTTTGAAGAGTCTACCCTGATCATTCGTTGCGACATCCTGGAACCAGGTACGCTGCAGGGCTACGACCGCGACCCGCGCTCCATCGCAAAACGTGCTGAAGAATACCTGCGCGCTACCGGCATCGCGGACACCGTTCTGTTCGGGCCAGAGCCAGAATTCTTCCTGTTTGATGACATTCGTTTCGGCGCATCCATCTCCGGTTCCCACGTGGCTATCGATGATATCGAAGGCGCATGGAACTCCTCCACCAAATACGAAGGTGGTAACAAAGGTCACCGTCCTGGCGTGAAAGGCGGCTACTTCCCGGTTCCTCCGGTCGATTCTTCCCAGGACATCCGTTCTACCATGTGTCTGATCATGGAAGAGATGGGTCTGGTTGTTGAAGCACACCACCACGAAGTGGCAACGGCTGGCCAGAACGAAATCGCAACCCGCTTTAACACCATGACCAAAAAAGCGGACGAAATTCAGATCTACAAATACGTTGTGCACAACGTGGCTCACCGCTTCGGTAAAACCGCGACCTTCATGCCAAAACCAATGTTTGGCGATAACGGTTCCGGTATGCACTGCCACATGTCTCTGTCCAAGAACGGCGTAAACCTGTTCTCCGGCGACAAATACGCAGGCCTGTCTGAGCAAGCGCTGTTCTACATCGGTGGTGTTATCAAACACGCTAAAGCGATCAACGCCCTGGCGAACCCAACCACCAACTCCTACAAGCGTCTGGTCCCAGGCTACGAAGCACCTGTTATGCTGGCTTACTCTGCCCGTAACCGTTCTGCTTCTATCCGTATCCCAGTGGTTGCTTCTCCGAAAGCACGCCGTATTGAAGTGCGCTTCCCGGATCCAGCGGCTAACCCATACCTGTGCTTCGCAGCACTGCTGATGGCTGGTCTTGACGGTATCAAGAACAAAATCCATCCAGGCGAAGCGATGGACAAAAACCTGTACGACCTGCCGCCAGAAGAAGCGAAAGAGATCCCACAGGTTGCAGGCTCTCTGGAAGAAGCACTGAATGCGCTGGACGCAGACCGTGAGTTCCTGACGGCTGGTGGCGTATTCACCGATGAAGCTATCGACGCTTACATCACGCTGCGCACTGAAGAAAACGACCGCGTTCGCATGACGCCGCACCCGGTTGAATTCGAACTGTACTACAGCGTTTAATCGAAATTTGAGTTGTACTGTCCAGTTGACGTCGCGCCATGGCCAACAGGCTCTGGCGCAACACCTGGAATTGAGTTGCCGTGGAAACTTTCAGCCCATCTCAGGATGGGCTTTTTTCTCCACCAACAAACTGATCTTTCGCGCTTTTTAGCAATAAAAAGCTATACTGCACTAAAACAGTGCAAGCCTTTTCAGGAGACTGCTAAATGGCAACAGGCGCACTGCCCGATGCTGGGCAGATCCTCAATTCGTTAATTAACAGCATCCTATTGGTCGATGACGACCTGGCCGTTCACTACGCGAATCCCGCAGCACAGCAGCTGCTGGCCCAAAGCGCGCGTAAGCTCTTTGGCACACCGTTACCCGAACTCCTGAGCTATTTCTCGCTGAATATCGGTTTGATGCGGGAGAGCCTGCAAACCGGTCAGGGGTTTACCGATAACGAGGTGACGCTGGTGATCGATAGCCGTTCGCATATTCTCTCGCTCACGGCCCAGCGTCTGCCAGATGGTTATATTCTGCTGGAAATGGCGCCGATGGATAACCAACGCCGCCTAAGCCAGGAGCAGCTCCAGCACGCTCAGCAAATCGCGGCACGCGATCTGGTACGTGGCCTCGCGCATGAGATAAAAAACCCGCTGGGTGGCCTACGCGGCGCGGCACAGCTGCTGAGCAAAGCGTTGCCTGATCCGGCATTAACGGAATACACCAACGTCATTATCGAACAGGCCGACCGCCTGCGTAATTTGGTTGACCGTCTGCTTGGGCCACAGCATCCCGGCACACATGTAACTGAGAGCATTCATAAAGTGGCCGAGCGGGTCGTGAAGCTGGTCTCAATGGAGCTCCCGGATAACATCAAGCTGGTCCGTGATTACGACCCGAGCCTGCCGGAGCTTCCGCACGATCCCGATCAAATAGAACAAGTTCTGCTGAATATTGTGCGTAACGCCCTTCAGGCTTTAGGGCCGGAAGGCGGCGAAATCGTCCTGCGCACCCGTACTGCGTTTCAGCTCACGCTTCACGGCGTTCGCTATCGCCTGGCTGCCCGCATCGATGTTGAAGATAACGGCCCCGGCATTCCATCGCATTTACAGGACACCCTGTTCTACCCGATGGTGAGCGGTCGTGAAGGCGGCACCGGGCTGGGTCTGTCGATTGCGCGCAGCCTTATCGATCAGCACTCCGGCAAAATTGAATTTACCAGTTGGCCGGGCCATACCGAGTTCTCGGTTTACCTGCCAATTAAAAAATAAGGTGTGTTTATGCAACGAGGGATAGTCTGGGTCGTAGATGACGATAGCTCCATCCGTTGGGTGCTTGAACGCGCACTCACCGGCGCGGGGCTGACCTGTACCACGTTTGAAGGCGGGAAAGAGGTTCTGGACGCACTGGCGACCAAAACACCTGACGTGCTGATGTCTGATATTCGTATGCCCGGTATGGACGGCCTGGCGCTGTTAACCCAAATCAAACAGCGCCACCCGATGCTTCCGGTCATCATAATGACGGCGCACTCCGACCTGGATGCCGCCGTTAGCGCCTACCAGCAAGGGGCGTTTGATTACCTACCAAAACCGTTCGATATTGACGAAGCGGTCGCGCTGGTTGAACGCGCCATTAGCCACTACCAGGAACAGCAGCAGCCGCGCAATGTTCAGGTTAACGACCCGACAACCGATATTATTGGTGAAGCGCCGGCGATGCAGGACGTGTTCCGCATTATTGGTCGCCTTTCTCGTTCCTCAATCAGCGTATTGATTAACGGCGAATCCGGTACCGGTAAAGAACTCGTCGCCCACGCGCTGCACCGCCACAGCCCGCGCGTCAAAGCACCGTTTATTGCGCTGAATATGGCGGCCATCCCGAAAGACCTGATTGAATCCGAGCTGTTTGGCCACGAGAAAGGGGCTTTTACCGGCGCCAACACCGTACGTCAGGGACGTTTTGAACAGGCTGATGGCGGCACGCTTTTCCTTGATGAGATTGGCGATATGCCGATGGACGTGCAGACCCGTCTGCTGCGCGTGCTGGCCGATGGCCAGTTCTACCGCGTCGGCGGCTATGCGCCGGTGAAGGTGGATGTGCGCATCATTGCCGCCACCCACCAGAACCTTGAGCAGCGCGTGCAGGAAGGCAAATTTCGTGAAGACTTATTCCACCGCCTGAACGTCATCCGTGTTCATCTGCCGCCGCTGCGCGAGAGACGGGAAGATATTCCGCGCCTGGCGCATCATTTCCTGCAGGTTGCTGCACGTGAGCTAGGTGTTGAAGCCAAACTGCTGCATCCCGAAACAGAAGCGGCGCTCACCCGCCTCGCCTGGCCGGGTAACGTTCGCCAGCTGGAAAACACCTGCCGTTGGCTAACGGTGATGGCCGCCGGACAAGAAGTGCTGATTCAGGATTTACCCAGCGAGCTGTTTGAAGCCAGCATGCCGGACAGCACCGCATCGTCCTCGCTCCCTGATAGCTGGGCAACGTTGCTGGCGCAATGGGCCGACCGTGCGCTGCGTTCCGGTCATCAAAACCTGCTTTCCGAAGCACAGCCCGAGATGGAACGTACGCTGCTAACCACCGCGCTGCGTCATACGCAGGGGCATAAACAAGAAGCCGCCCGCCTGCTCGGCTGGGGTCGCAATACCCTGACGCGCAAGTTGAAAGAATTAGGGATGGAGTAAGGCCAGGGTGAAGTGTAAATATTGCTCGATTCGCGCAAACTGCTGCAATTTTATACTTTACTGTTCCGATGAGTTAAGTATCATGCTGCCCGGCAATCCACGGGGGGACGAAAATGCTTGAATCATTGATTAACCTGGCGTCGAGCGGCGCTGCCGGCCATTCGCCACAAACGGCAATGGCTGCGGTACTTTGCGCGGCGCTGGTCGGGCTGTTTAGCTGATCTTTGTGCGGGACGGCGCTAACGCCCATCCCGCCAAATGTAGTGCAGGCCCGGTAGGCACAATGCCGCCGGGCTGTTCCTTAGATAACCCGTGAGAATTGCTGCATTCGCGCCTTTTGACGCAGGTAAGCGTCAAAGCACATGCAGATATTACGAATTAACAGACGGCCTTTGGCAGTCACCTGAATCCCCTGCTCACCCACATCCACCAGCCCATCTTTCGCTAGCGGCGCCAATAGCGCCAGGTCTTCAGCAAAATATTCACTGAAGTTCAGCTCCCACTGTTTTTCTACCGCCGTGAAATCGAGGCCGAAATTGCAAATCAACGCTTTAATCACATCACGACGAATACAATCATCCCGGGTTAACGCAATACCGCGCCACAGGGCATTCCCCTGCTCAGCGACCTGCTGATAGTAAAGCTTCAGCTCTTTCTGGTTCTGCGCGTAGCTGTCGCCAATCATGCTGATGGCAGAGACGCCCATGCCCAGTAAATCGGTGTCGCCTTGGGTGGTGTACCCCTGGAAATTGCGATGCAGTACGCCTTCACGCTGCGCCACCGCCAGTTCGTTATCCGGGCGTGCAAAGTGATCCATCCCGATGAACTGGTAGCCAGCTTCGGTCAGTGAACCGATGGTCTCCTGCAGGATATCCAGCTTCTGCTGCGCTGACGGCAGATCGGCATCTTTGATTTTCCGCTGTGCGGCGAACAGCGTCGGCAGGTGCGCGTAGTTAAACACGCTCAGACGGTCGGGGTTCAGCTCAGCAACGCGTTTAAGCGTAAAGGCAAAGCTTTCCGGCGTCTGCTTCGGCAAGCCGTAAATCAGGTCGATGTTGGTCGAAGTGAAGCCGATTTCGCGAGCGCGGTTAAGCAATGCAAAGATAAAATCTTCATCCTGTTCGCGGTTAACCAGTCGCTGCACTTCTTTGTTGAAGTCCTGTACGCCCATGCTCAGGCGGTTGAAGCCTTCGCTACGCAGATGGTCAATCACATCCAGTTCGATTTCACGCGGATCGACTTCAATCGAAATCTCGGCGTCGGCATCGAAATGGAAACTCTCACGCAGCAGCGTCATCAGGCGGCTGATTTGCGCCTTATTCAGATAGGTAGGAGTGCCGCCGCCCCAATGTAGCTGGCTGACATGCCGGCCGGAAAACAGCGGCGCGCGCTGGCGAATTTCCTGCTCCAGGACGTCGAGGTATTGATCGGCTTTGTGCTGCTGGCGGGTAACAATTTTATTGCAGCCGCAGAAGTAGCAGAGCTTATGGCAGAACGGTATGTGCACATACAGCGACAGCGGCCGCTCTGGATAACGCGCAACGGCGTTAAGAAACTCACTTTCGCCGAAAGCATCAGAGAATTCCAGCGCGGTGGGATATGAGGTATAGCGCGGCCCGGAATAGTTATATTTCTGGATCAGGGCCAGATCCCAGTCGATTAACTGCACAGACATGCTCACTCCTTGCGATGGTGTCGAGAACGACGACGGCTTGCCGGCATGGCCGCACTACTGCGCCCCAGCCGGTTGCGCAGCCAACTTTGACGCCGCGACAACCGTCGTAGTTTAACGAATAACCACCCCAGATAACATACAACCAAAAGGGTTATAAGCAGGACTGGCAGGCCAATCGGGTGCAAACGTTAGTTTCCACCTCGCAGCAGGCGCATCATGTCTTCCTTGCCCTCTTCTTCCTCTTCTTCTTCGTCATCGTCGTAAGAGAGGCCGAGTTGCTGCATCAGCTCATCAATTCTGTCCAGTTTGGCATCAACCCATTTCTGATCTTCAGCAGACAGGGTCTCATCATTTTCCAGACGTTCCAGCAGCGCATCCAGGCGCTCATCACTCTCCAGCATATCCAGCTCGGCCTGCGGTGAAAGCATAGGTTTCTCGCTCTTCGGTTTGGGCTGTTTAGCGACAGGTGCGTCGGTCACGCCCAGCGCTATCGGTTTTTTACTACCAATACGAGGATCTTTTTGCTGCTTTTGTTTATTGGAGCCGGATGCACCGTCAGTGCCTGACGCGCGGCTGCCTGCCGCGTTGCCACGGTGCTTTTTGTCGTTTTTACGATCGCGAGCTTCCAGGTTCAATTCTTCACGCGTTTTACGACGCTGTTTGCCCGGAGCTTTACTGCGCGGTGCAGAGGTTGGTTTTTTCATGATGTCAGTCTTTAAGCCGTTTTATTCAGTATAGAATTGAGCCGGAATCTAGCAGAAAGCAAACAAAGAAAAAAGGCGACAGAGTAATCTGTCGCCTTTTTTCCTGACTCACAACCCATTACGGGTTCTACATTCCATGTTGGCTTACAACACGCCCTGTTTATCCATTAGCTTTATAACAGTCCCTGTTATTGTTCCCTATCCCTGCGTAGCGTCTCCAGACGCTTGTCATCCTGACAGATTCCGTTGGTCTTCGCCTCCTGGCGTTCCTGACCCCTCATCCTGAGTCTAAATCCTTCTGGCGCCCTTGCCGATGGGTGCTACTTTACAGCGTTGAGTTAAACTAACAAGCGACGAAACGGCGAAAAATAAACAATACAGATTATTACCCAATTGTAATTATATGATTTTAAAGAATTTGAATATTCTATAGTCTGCATCTTCTCTTAGATTTCGCATAGTCCAGATGGCAAATATCTTACAAACGGAAGGGCATGGGCTTACATCCGTTGATGCCTGAGGAAAACCAGCCTTTTTCTACCGATCGGGTATAATCGCCCCCATTGCCTTATTTAACGGAGATAACCGTTTTGACTAACTTGAACTATCAACAGACGCACTTTGTGACAAGTGCGCCTGATATCCGCCACTTACCTTCCGATACCGGAATCGAAGTGGCCTTTGCTGGCCGTTCCAACGCGGGCAAATCCAGCGCCCTGAATACGCTGACCAATCAAAAAAGCCTAGCCCGTACCTCAAAAACACCAGGTCGTACGCAGCTGATTAACTTGTTTGAAGTCGTTGAGGGCAAACGCCTTGTCGACCTGCCAGGTTATGGCTATGCGCAGGTTCCGGAAGAGATGAAGATCAAATGGCAGAAAGCGTTGGGTGAATACCTGGAAAAACGCCTGTGTCTGAAAGGATTAGTCATTCTGATGGATATCCGCCATCCGCTGAAGGATCTCGACCAGCAGATGATCGAGTGGGCCGTCGCGAGCGAGATTCAGGTTCTTGTACTGCTGACCAAGGCAGATAAGCTGGCTAGCGGCGCACGTAAAGCGCAGCTCAATCAGGTACGGGAAGCGGTAATTGCCTTTAACGGCGACGTGCAGGTTGAAGCATTCTCTTCACTGAAAAAACTGGGCGTCGACAAACTGCGTCAGAAGCTGGATAGCTGGTATAACGAGATTCCACCGCAGGAAGAATCAGAAGCAGCAGAAGAGTAGTCCCCGCCATAATCCCGGATAGCGGCGCCTCGCGCCCTGTTCCGGGCCCGTTCTATTCCTTCGTTTAACCTCATCGCTTATCACAATGACTGATGCGAAAAAGTTTTCTTTCGCCCAATAAAAAACGCCCCAGTCATTACTGACTGGGGCGGCTAAAATATTCAGCCAAATCCGATTACGTGAAGTAAAAGGTCTGAAAGATAGAACATCTTACCTCTGTACCCTACGAGATTAACTCTACTCTTTTTTACGTTTCACAGAAAGCATTTTTTGTAGTTTTTTTTCACTTGTTACATAACGAATTCTAATGTTCATCACAAAAATAGATAAGTTATGTTGCTTACTTACATAAAACGACGTTAATCATCGAACACTTAATGCGCTTGATCCCAGTTTTCGCCAGAGCCGACTTCCACCAGCAGCGGGACATCTAGCTGAGTACTGTTTTCCATTAACTCATGAACCTTCTTCGACACCGCATCCACGTCATCTTTATGAACCTCAAAGACCAATTCATCGTGCACCTGCATGATCATACGTACGCGCGGTTTCTCACCTTCTAACCAGCTATCAACGGCAATCATCGCCCGCTTAATCACGTCAGCGGCGGTCCCTTGCATTGGGGCGTTAATCGCCGCACGCTCGGCACCAGCACGGCGCGCGCCATTGCTCGAAGCAATATCAGGCAGATACAGGCGACGACCATCCAGGGTTTCGACGTATCCTTGCTCTTTCGCCTGCGCACGCGTGCGTTCCATATACTCCAGTACGCCAGGATAACGCTCGAAGTACAGATCCATATACTTCTGGGCTTCTTTACGCGGAATGTTCAGCTGGCGCGCCAGACCGAAGGCGCTCATGCCATAGATCAGACCGAAGTTGATCGCCTTCGCGCTGCGACGCTGCTCACCGGTAACACTCTCCAGCGGCATCCCAAACACTTCGGCAGCCGTAGCGCGGTGGATATCCTTACCTTCGGCAAACGCCTTCAGCAGCCCTTCATCACGTGACAGGTGCGCCATGATACGCAATTCAATTTGCGAGTAGTCCGCAGACACAATGACGTAGTCTTCTGGGGCAATAAACGCCTGACGAATACGGCGGCCTTCTTCGCTGCGCACCGGAATGTTTTGCAGGTTTGGATCGGTGGATGAGAGACGGCCGGTCGCCGTCACCGCCTGATGATAGGAGGTATGTACGCGCCCGGTTTTCGGGTTAATCATCAGCGGCAGTTTGTCGGTGTAGGTCGACTTCAGTTTCGCCAGCCCACGATACTCCAGAATCACCTTTGGCAGCGGGTAGTCCAGCGCCAGTTCTTCCAGCACTTCTTCTGAGGTAGACGGCGCACCGCCCGGCGTTTTCTTCAGCGGCTTGATGCCCTGTTTTTCAAACAGGATGGTCTGCAACTGTTTTGGCGAGGAGAGGTTAAATTCTTCACCCGCGATCTCATAGGCTTTCTGCTCCAGCTCAACCAGACGCTTGGCGATTTCCTGCGAGTGCGCATGCAAGACCGTAGGATTAATTTTTACACCGTTGCGTTCAATACGCGACAGTACCGGCACCAGCGGTATTTCAATTTCATTGAAGATGCGCAGCGGCCCTTCTATCTTCTGGAGTTTTGGCCACATTTTCAGATGCAATTGCAGGGTGACATCAGCGTCTTCCGCGGCATAGCGACCCGCTTCTTCCAACGCAATCTGGTTGAAAGTAAGCTGATTTTTACCCTTACCGGCAATCTCTTCAAAGGTGATGGTTTTATGCTTCAACCAACGGTCGGAGAGACTGTCCATATCGTGGCGCCCAGCGACGCTATCCAGCGTGTAGGATTCCAGCATGGTATCAAAGGCAATTCCGCGCAGCTCCACGCCATAATTAGCCAGAATGCCGCGATCGAACTTCAGATTCTGGCCAACCTTCAGCAGGCTGTCATCTTCCAGCAGGGGTTTGAGTAACTCAATCACGCGGTCGCGGGAGATTTGATCCGGCGCATCAAGATAGTCATGGGCAACAGGGACATACGCGGCCACGCCCGGTTCGATAGCGAATGACAGGCCAACCATATTGGCGGAGATATTATCGAGGCTATCCGTTTCGGTATCGAAGGCGAACAGCGGCGCTTTTTTCAGTTTCTCAATCCACGCCAGCAGCGTTTCTTCATCAAGAATGGTGACATAATTTTCTGATGACAGAGTGGTCGCTGTCTCTTCTTCTGGCTCAGCGGCTGTCGCTGCGGCTTGCGCAGGTTTTGCGGCTGGTTTAGCACCTTTGGCCTGCATCCAGGTACCGGACTCGACGTCGGTTATCCAGCGTTTAAATTCATACTTTTTAAACAGTTCCAGCAGTTCATCTGCCGCCGGTGGCGCCACAGTCAGCTGTTCACAGCCCAGCTCCAGCTCAACGTCAGTTTTAATCGTTGCCAGCTTGTAGGAGAGATAGGCCAGATCTTTATTCTGCTCCAGCTTCGCCGCCATGGTCTTCGCGCCTCGGAAGGTCAAGCCAGCGATTTTTTCCGGTTCACCATACAGCGCATCGAGGCCACCCAGGCCCTGCAGCAGCGCCTGCGCCGTTTTCTCGCCCACACCAGGAACACCTGGGATGTTATCTGAGGAGTCGCCCATTAGCGCGAGGAAATCGATAATCAGCTCTGGAGGTACGCCGTATTTCGCGACCACTTCCTCAGGTCCAAGAATAGTATTGGTCATGGTGTTGATGAGCGTAATGCCCGGCGTCACCAGCTGTGCCATATCTTTATCACCAGTGCTGATCAGCACCGGCCGGCCGATTTTTTCGGCTTCGCGTGCCAGCGTACCGATAACGTCATCTGCTTCCACTCCGGAGACCGCCAACAGCGGTAAGCCCATTGCCTTCACCATGGTGTGCAGTGGTTCAATCTGCGCACGCAGATCGTCCGGCATCGGTGGACGATGAGATTTGTAGTCTTCAAACAGTTCATCACGGAAGGTTTTTCCCTTCGCATCAAAAACCACAACCGCATGAGTCGGCTGATACTGCAGGATCAGACTGCGCAGCATATTCAACACGCCATACATGGCGCCGGTTGGCTCGCCTGCACGGTTAGTTAGCGGTGGGAATGCGTGATATGCCCGATAGAGATAAGAGGAGCCATCAACGAGGATAAGAGGGTTTTCTGGGATCTGAACCATAATTTCCGTGCCTGTTTATCAGATTATGGGTAAAGGATGCCACAGACAGCATGAAAACATGAATTTTTCGCCAAAATAACGCGAAAAGATTTAGAGATCTTCGCGATCGCACGTAAAACAAATTGTGGATAAGTTTGTGAATAGTTTTATTTTACTTATAACAAATAATATGTAACCCAGAGTTAAATGAAAAATAATCATTAATTTTCAACTAGTTGATTGTATATCGTCACGATAAATTGTGATCTGAACATAATTCACACAATGTGGATAGACATGGTGGCCTCTTTTCTATTCTGCTAAGACCCATCATTTGGCGCGTTTTCTGGTAAAATCAGCGCCTTGTGTTCTTTTATCTGCACACGTTAAATAACTAACTATCTGAATAAAAAAACTATGTCGAGATTGCTCGCAGCGATAACGCTACCTATTAGTATCGCGCTCACCATTTTACTGACTATATTGTGCTCCATTCCTATCATCCTCGCAGGGATCGTAAAGCTTATCTTTCCTGTTCCGGTGATCTGGCGTTCAGTCTCGGTATTTTGTAATTTTATGATGTTCTGCTGGTGTGCAGGGCTTGCCGCACTGCTGCATTTTAACCCCTGGCTTAAATGGGATATTGAGGGGCTGGATACCTTAAATAAGAAGAACTGGTATCTGCTTATCTGTAACCACCACAGCTGGGCAGACATCGTGGTGCTGTGCGTGATTTTCCGTAACCATATCCCGATGAATAAGTATTTCCTCAAGCAGCAGTTGGCCTGGGTCCCTTTTATGGGGCTGGCGTGCTGGGCGTTGGATATGCCTTTTATGCGCCGCTATTCCCGCAGCTATCTGATTCGCCATCCTGAACGTCGTGGCAAGGATGTTGAAACAACCCGCCGTTCGTGTGAAAAATTCCGCGCGCATCCAACGACTATCGTTAACTTTGTGGAAGGCTCTCGTTTCACGCCAGAAAAACGCCTACAGACCCGCTCGCCGTATAAGAACCTGCTGCCTCCTAAAGCTGCCGGCATCGCTATGGCATTAAACGTGTTGGGATCTCAGTTTGATAAGCTGCTCGACGTGACGCTGTGCTACCCGGAAAACGATAAGACACCGTTTTACGATATGCTGAGTGGGAAGCTGACGCGTATTGTGGTCCGCGTTAATTTACGCTCCATCGATCCAGAATTGCACGGCGATTATGTTGCGGATAAGAACTTCAAGCGGCGCTTCCAGCTGTGGCTGAATGCATTATGGGAAGAGAAAGATCAGCAAATTGCTGCCACAAAAGCAGAATACAAAAACGCCGGTCAGTGACCGGCGTTTTCATTTTATTTCATCTCAACGAGCTGTTTCACGGCATCCGCATACTGAGCCACAAAGACATCCATATTACTGGTGTCCATACCCTGTGGGTTCAGCTGGTATTTACCGTTAACAAACATCGCTGGGACACCCTGCAGCTGAAGGTCGGCGGCTGCTTTTTCTTGCTGAGCAACCATCGATTTCACCACGAAGCTATTCCATGCCGCATCATAATCATCGCCTTTCACGCCAGCGTTGATAAAGACATTACGAATATCGGCAACGGTTTGAACCGTTTGTGTTTTCTGAACGGCTTCAAACATCGGTACAGTCACCTTGTCTTCAACACCCAGCGCCATCGCAACCGCCCATGCCTGAGTCAGATCTTTGCCCAGTGGGCCCAGGAACTCAACGTGGTACTTGGTCATTTTGACGCCTTCAGGAAGCTTTTTCTTCACGTTATCAGAAACGTGCAGAACTTCCTCGAACTGATAGCAATGCGGGCAGTAGAAGGAGAAGAACTCCAGCACCTGCGGCTCACCTGCAACCGGTTTATCGATGGTAATATATTGTTTGCCTTCGGTAATCTGAGCAGCAGATGCGCTGAATGCCAGAATCATACCTGCCAGCGCAAGCCAAACCTTTTTCATAACTCACTCTCTCCTGACTGTGTCGAATTAATACATTGGCGTTAGCTGTAGAGGGGGTTCTTGCAGAACCTTCACCTGCTCAACGAAAGTAGCAATCTGCCGATGCCAGAAATCTTCCCCGGTTAACCAAGGAAAATTTTTCGGAAATGCAGGGTCATCCCAGCGCCGGATAATCCAGGCAAGATAATAAACCAACCGCATTGCGCGTAAAGGCTCAATCAGCGCCAATTCGTCTGAATTAAAGCTGCTGAACTCTTCGTAAGCCTCTACGATCATTTCAAGCTGCATACGTCTCTCAGCAACAGAGCCGTTAAGCAACATCCAAAGATCCTGAACCGCGGGACCATTGCGCGCGTCATCGAGATCGACAAACATTGGACCATCACGCCAGAGAATATTCCCCGTATGACAGTCGCCGTGTAAACGCAGCGCATCAAAACGCCCGTGCCACAGCCCCATGACCGCATCAATAAGGTCATCGGTTGTTTTCAGGAAACGGTCTTTTAACCCTGCGGGGATAAGCGCCGAGTGTTCAAATACGGCACGCGGTTCAATAAGATATTCTTTGACGCCGATATCCGGGCGAGCCGTGAAACGCGATTTGCGTCCCGTCTGGTGTAGGCGACCAAGATAGCGTCCAACCCACTCCATCTGGTCCAGATTATCAGACTCGAACTGCCGGCCGCCCACGCTTGGGAATACGGTAAAGTAGAAGCCGTCATGGGTCAGCAGGGTTTTATCATTAAAGGCGAGCGGGGCCACAACCGGTACATCATCCTGTACCAGTTCCAGCGCAAACTGATGCTCTTCGAGAATCTGCGCGGCAGACCAGCGCTCCGGACGATAGAATTTCACCACCATGCGGCGGCGGTCTTCATCCTGAAACTGGTAAACCCGGTTCTCATAGCTGTTAAGAGGGGTGAGACCAGAATCCACCCGGATGCCCTGTTCAAACAGAGCATCAATAATTGTATCCGGGTGGAGAGTCTGGAAACTGAAAGCCTTGTCGTTCATCCTGACATCCGACTAACGATACGAATGAGTCAGGATATCATTTCGCGGCGGGTTGATCGGCTCTGCTTACAACCTTTTACTCTTTAATCACACCACGAGCGCGTAGCAGCGCGGTTTTGAAATCTTCTTCATAATCTTTCTGAATACCCGGGATCACCGCGTCTTTTGCCGAGTCGCGCATTTTCAGATGGTAGATCAGAATATCGTCCGTTAAATCGGCCAATTCGCCGTCATAGCCTGACTCTTTCGCCAGTTTCTGCAAAAATTGCATAAGATTCAGCTCAGGCTCTTTTTGCCAGGCTGGCTGGAGGAGTTCAATAACTTCATTCAGACGTTTACATTTCATGGTCGTGCTCCTTACGCTTGATAAAGATACGGTAGCAGGGTAAACCCCACAATAAAAGAGGCGATAGTAGTGAAAGCGAAGAGCCAGATAACCGGCGTGGTGCTGGCGGGCGGCAAAGCCTCCAGAATGGGTGGTCAGGATAAGGGGCTAATGCTGCTAAACGGTAAACCGTTATGGCAACACGTGGCCGACCGTCTGCTTCCCCAGGTCAGCAGGATTGTGATTAGCGCGAATCGTAACCTACCCATTTATCAGGCAAGCGGTTTACAGGTCATTACCGACACGCTCTCAGATTATCCAGGACCGCTGGCCGGTATTTTATCAGTAATGCAGCAGACCCCTGACGAATGGTTTCTGTTTTGTCCCTGTGACACCCCTTTTATTCCCGAATATTTAGCTAAGCGTTTAGAGGATAAACGCCTGCAGGCACCCGTCGTTTGGGTTCATGACGGAGAACGCGATCATCCCGCCGTCGTCCTGATACACCGAAGTCTAGCAACCGAAATAAAAGCCTATCTGGCTCGTGGCGAACGTCGCGTTATGGTCTTTATGCGTGAGGTTGGAGGCCATTCGGTAGATTTTAGCGACATGAAGGCGGCATTTCACAATATGAACACTTTGGAAGATTTGCAGCAAAATCAGGTGGCAAAATGATCCCGCTCTTAGCGATTGCGGCCTGGAGCGGTACCGGAAAGACCACGCTTCTGAAGAAGTTGATACCTGAACTCTGCGCGCGCGGGATTCGCCCGGGATTGATTAAGCATACCCATCACAATATGGATGTTGATAAACCAGGTAAAGATAGCTATGAACTGCGTAAAGCGGGAGCTGCGCAGACGCTGGTTGCCAGCAAGCAGCGCTGGGCATTGATGACAGAAACTCCGGAGGAACAGGAGCTTGATCTCGCCTGGTTGGTCAGCCGAATGGATGCTTCAAAATTGGATTTGGTGTTGGTTGAAGGATTCAAGCACGATGCCGTCGCTAAGATCTTACTGTTCCGTGCGGCTGCGGGACATAGCATGAGTGAACTGACTATTGATGAGCATACGATCGCGGTGGCCAGCGATGCCGCATTAAATATTGATATACCGGTGCTGAACCTGAACGATCCGCATGAAATCGTGGAGTTTATTGTGGGTTGGTTATCTCATCGGGATAACTGACGGACGTAAAAGATAGATTGAACAATGCCAGACGGCGATCTAGCTGTCTGGCGCATGCCAACCAGGTCGAAATTAACACCTTATCTGACAACCAACTTACGTCCAGCATCCATTTTTTACCACTGTACAGACGCAAAAAAG